>JANLVJ010000051.1:0-5933 GCA_031363945.1 bacterium
CTCATACTGGTAGTACCTACAGCACAAATTCGTGTTTTTGCTACAAGTGCCTTGTTGACAATATCAGCCTGGCTCTGCTCAATGATGAAATGCTCAGAATCCATCTTATGCTTGGTAAGATCTTCAACCTCTACAGGTCTGAAAGTTCCAAGACCGATATGAAGGGTGATCTCAGCAAATTCAACACCTTTTAATTCAAGACGTTTCATTAACTCACGGCTAAAGTGCATACCTGCTGTTGGGGCAGCCACCGCACCTTCATTTTTGGCAAAGATTGTCTGATATCGTTCTTTGTCCTCAGCAGTTGCCTTTCTTTTTATGTATTTGGGAAGTGGTGTTTCTCCTAGAATCTCAATACACTTACGAAACTCTTCGTCTGTTCCATCGAATAAAAATCTGATAGTTCTGCCTCTGGAGGTTGTATTATCAACTACCTCGGCAATCAGTAAATCATCATCACCGAAATAGAGTTTGTTGCCAACGCGTATTTTGCGGGCCGGGTCAACAAGTACGTCCCAAAGACGCATTTCTTTATTGAGCTCACGCAACAAAAAGACTTCGATCTGAGCACCGGTTTTTTCCTTGTTGCCGTACATACGGGCAGGGAACACCTTGGTATTATTCAGAATCATCACATCTTTATCGTTAAAGTATCCAAGGATATCCTTGAACGCTTTATGTTCGATAGTGCGTGTTTCGCGGTTAAGAACCATAAGCCTTGATTCATCACGTTGCGGAGAAGGTGATGATGCTATAAGGGAATCAGGTAAATTGAATTTGAACTGGGATAACTTCATTTGAAAATTGCTATCTTTAGTGCATAAAATCAAGCCTGTTTCTTAGGCGATTTATGTCACATTTTTGATGGGGCGAATTTAGTAAAAATCCTTGAATTTTATGCTCGTATTCTTAAAATTATTAAAGGAAAGTATTCTCTTCGCTTTTGACGCCCTGAGGGTAAATCGTCTGCGTACAATTCTATCCCTTCTAGGTATCACCATCGGTATATTTACCATTATTGCTGTATTTACGGCGGTTGATTTTCTTAAAAACTCTGTGAATTCAAGTATCAATAAGCTAGGTAATAATATTGTTTATATTGAAAAATTTCCATGGGGGCCAGAAGATGGAGAAAAGGAATACCCCTGGTGGACCTATCTTCAACGTCCACAGCCAACAGTTGAAGAGTATATGTTGCTCAAGTCAAGGCTTCAGATGGGAGAGAAGGTTAGTTATTCAATAGATTTTGCAAATAAAACTATAAAATTTCTAAGTAACTCAGTTCAGGATGTCGGGCTCACCGCAGTTTCTGCTGAAAGTAACCAGGTGCGCACTTATAATTTTTCAGCCGGGCGGTATTTTACAGAGAGCGAATCTGAAGCAGGGAAAAATATTTGTATAATAGGAGCAGGAGTAGGGGAAGGCTTGTTTAAAAATGGGCTTGATCCAATCGGTAAAGTTATCCAGGTTATGGGTCATGATGTAGTGGTTGCCGGGGTATTGGCAAAAGAAGGTGATGATGTTTTGGGTATAAGTGCCGATAATCAGATTTTTATGCCTGTAACTTTTGCCCGAGGGCTGGTTGATATAAAATCGCAAAATGTCAGGCCCAGTATCATCATCAAGGGCGCTGATAATCTTGATTTTGTTTCAATGCTTGGAGATATTACTTCAAGTTTCAGATCACTTCGTAAATTGGTTCCAGGTCAGAAAAATAACTTTGCCCTCAATAATCCTAC
Source organism: bacterium (assembly GCA_031363945.1). Taxonomy (GTDB): domain Bacteria; phylum Bacteroidota; class Bacteroidia; order Sphingobacteriales; family Sphingobacteriaceae; genus JANLVJ01. Next base: position 1,740 of record JANLVJ010000051.1, read on the forward strand.
AATTTTAACTCAGGCATTTTCGTCAATTTCTAAAATTCTGGATATTGCAGGATGGGTAATTGGTGGTTTCTCTATGCTTGTGGGTGGGTTTGGTATTGCCAATATCATGTTTGTATCGGTACGTGAGCGAACAAATATTATTGGAATTCAAAAATCACTAGGCGCCAAGAATTACTTCATACTTCTTCAGTTTCTGGTAGAGGCTGTTGTTCTTTGTATAATTGGGGGTTTGGTAGGTTTACTACTCGTGTATATGGGCACCTTGGTGATTTCACTTGGTCTGCACAAAGAATTTCCCTTAAACATCTCAAATATTACATATGGTATTGGTTTATCTGTGTTTATTGGCACACTGGCAGGTTTCTGGCCAGCATGGTCGGCTTCACGTTTAGATCCGGTAGAAGCTATCAGGGCCTGATGTGGTCCGGCAATAATAGTATGTACAAGAAACCTTAATTGCGCTGGTAATAATTTCTGAACCAGCAATCATAACTGGGACCTACTTAGTGGCAAAATAAAAAATGCGGCAGAATTTAGTTTTGACATCCTGATTTTTATTTTTTATCTCTTATTCAAGCTTGGCAAGACTTTCTTTTATTCTCCTGCAAGCAGTCAGTAATTCAGACTCTGCTGCAGCATAAGACATGCGGATATAATTATCATTTCCGAAGGCTTCACCTGGCACTGTTGAAACATGTGCATCATGTAAAAGAAACATGCAAAGGTCCATTGAATTTGCAATTTTTACCTCGCCAGTAGATTTACCGAAAAATGAACTTATTTCAGGGAAGAAATAAAATGCTCCTTCAGGTAGAATTGTATACATACCTGGTATGCTTTGCAATTCTTTGTAGACCAAATCACGACGATACTTAAAAGCGTCTCTCATATCATATGTAGGCTTCATTGTACCGCTCAGTGCTGCCATGGCTGCACGTTGGGTAATAGAACATGTACCTGACGTTACCTGGCTTTGTAATTTGTCACAAGCCTGTGCAATTTCTTTTGTTGCGGCCATATATCCCAGACGCCATCCGGTCATTGCAAATGCTTTTGAGACACCATTAATTATAATTACCCTGTCTTTAATTGAATCAAACTGGGCAATACTCTCATGATGACCTATATAATTTATATGCTCATAAATTTCATCAGAGATGATGTAAATCTGCGGGTTTTTTTCAAAAACTGTCACCAATGCTGCAAGTTCTGCTTTAGAATAAAGTGATCCTGTAGGATTACTGGGTGACGAGAACATGAAAATTTTTGTTCTCGGTGTTATAGCTGCTTCTAGCTCTGCAACACTGATCTTAAAGTTAGTTTTTTCAGTCGTATTTATATATACTGTTTTTCCTTCTGCAAGTTTTACCATTTCAGAATAGGATACCCAATATGGGGTTGGAATAATTACTTCATCATCCAGGTTCACCAAACAGGAGAGTGCATTAGCCAGTGACTGTTTGGCCCCGGTTGAAACAACTATGTTTTCAATACCGTAAAACAGATCATTTTCATTTTTGAATTTTTCAACGATCGCCATACGTAGCTCCGCATAACCTGAAACAGGTGTATAGTGCGTATAACCGTCATCAATAGCTTGCTTTGCTGCCAGCTTTATATGATCAGGAGTTTGAAAATCGGGTTCGCCAAAACTCAGATTTACCACCTGGAATCCCTTGGCCGCAAGCTCCCGGCCTAATTTGGCCATTTTGATTGTTTGTGACTCTTCCAAGCCCTTAATCCTTTCTGATATTATATTCATTAGATGTTGAAATAAAATTCTGCGCAAATATTTTAATACTTTTACACTAAAACAAAATTAATTGGAACAGAAACTCCGAAAAAAAGCAATTCTCATTACCCTGATTGTTTCTGCTTTCATGTCAGCCACCAAATTTGGGGCATATTTTTTTACTTCTTCAAACGCCATTTTTACCGATGCTGCTGAAAGCATCATTAACATTGTCGCCAGTGCCTTCGCTTTTTACAGTATACATTTGGCCGCAAAGCCGAAAGACCAAAATCACCCATATGGTCATGGTAAAATTGAATTCTTTGCAGTTGGCTTCGAAGGTGCACTTATAATTAGCGCCGGAGTTGCAATATTAGTGAAAAGCATATTTGCTTGGTTCACAAGGCCAGACCTTGAGAATTTACTCGCTGGTTCACTGCTCATCGGGCTTACAGGCCTGGTAAATCTGATAATGGCCAGATACCTGATAAATATAAGTAGAAAAACCCAGTCTATAACTTTGCAGGCCGAGGGAAAACATCTTGTTTCCGATGTTGTTTCAAGTTTTGGCATCGTAACAGGATTGCTGATTATACATTTTACCAAATTTATCCTTCTTGATATATTAATTTCTTTTGCCGTTGGTTTGTTCATGTTATATAATGGCTATAAGCTTACCCGTAAGTCAGTTGCAGGCTTAATGGATGAAGCCGATACACATACTGTTGAAGAGTTAATCGCAACACTAAATCTAAACAGACGCGATAACTGGATTGATGTTCATAATATGCGTGTTCAGAAATATGGTGAAAACCTCCATGTCGACTGTCATCTTACCCTGCCTTATTATTTTGACATCAAACAGATGAGCCAGGAAGTAGCAGATATCGAATTATATGTTAACAGTGAAAGCTCAGCCGATGTTGAACTCTTTGTACAGGTTGACCCCTGTTTACCGCAATTTTGCCATTTTTGCCGAAAAAAAGATTGTTTAGTACGTTCTGCAGATAAAACAATTGATCTCATGTGGACAATCGACAGACTCGTCAGTCATGTAAATCATTTTGATGAGGCTGAGCTTGAAAAAACTGAACTAAATCAACATCGTAAAATCTATAAAATTTGATATCAATGCTACCGCTATCAGTCAAAGAAACTGTAGTTTTCTGTTAGTTTTGCAGTAATGAATATATTCAATGTTAGAGTATACGGAATTCTCATCGATAAAGACCAGCGCCTACTGATAAGTGATGAGTTTGAACATGAAAAAAAATTCACAAAACTTCCTGGTGGAGGGCTTGAATTTGGAGAAGGGCTTATTGAGGCTCTCAAGAGGGAATTCTTAGAAGAATGTACTTTACCCGTTGAAATTATCCGGCATTTTTATACCACTGATTTTTTTGTCAAATCTATTTTTAATGATTCCCAGGTTATCAGTGTTTATTATCTGATAAAAGCATTGGAAGCCCCAGCATTTAAAACCAGTGTTATACCTTTTGATTTTACGGGTAATGAGCCAGCAATGCAATCTTTTCGTTGGGTTAGTTTAGCTGAATTAGAACCGTTAGAAATGACATTTGAAACAGAGCAGTACGTAATTAAACTTTTAAAAAAAGATATACAAAAACATTCATGAACGAATACGGGCATAAAGATTCATTGCTAACCCTTTCCGAAAGAGACCAGAAAGTTGTCTGGCACCCATTTACTCAAATGCTTAATGCAGATAGCCCTATTCCGATTATCAGTGGTGAAGGTTCTTATCTGACTGATGATACCGGCAAGCAATACATAGATGCTGTTTCTTCTTGGTGGGTTAATCTGCACGGGCATAGCCATCCTTATATTATCAAAAAAATGATGTCCCAGCTTTTGAAGCTTGAGCATGTGATTTTTGCCGGTTTTACACATGAACCTGCTGTTTTGTATGCAGAAATGCTGCTTTCAGTTCTTCCCCCTAATCAGGCCAGGGTTTTTTACTCAGATAATGGATCAACAGCGGTTGAAGTCGCCTTAAAAATGGCCCTGCAGTACTGGTATAATCAGGGCAAAGCCAAAACCAAGATAATAGCCCTGAATCATTCTTATCATGGTGATACGTTTGGTTCGATGTCAGTAAGTGCCAGAAGTACCTTTACTGCACCTTATAATGAACTGCTCTTTCAGGTAGAATTTATTGATATTCCTGTCACCCGTGAAGAACAGGTGATTTTTGAGGCTCAGCTCGATGATTCTGTAGCGGCCTTTATATTTGAACCGCTAATTCAGGGTTCTGGGGGCATGCATATGTATGAACCAGAGACTTTGAACCAGATGCTCGAAATTTGCCGTAAAAAGGGTATTTTAACAATTGCTGATGAGGTTATGACAGGTTTTGGGAGAACTGGTAAACTTTTTGCCGTTGATCACCTGATTCAGAAACCAGATATAATCTGTTTATCGAAAGGTATTACGGGTGGCAC
>JANLVJ010000062.1:0-17807 GCA_031363945.1 bacterium
AGAAATTCGTGCAGGTATACTAAAAGTGATTCAACTATTGAAAAATTTCTATTTAGAATTTGTTCATGTCTTTGCCAGGTTTCAATCATCAAGTAATCAATTGACAGAAAAAAATCTACGCTTATTTTTATTTTTCAAGCCCTTAAAGCAATTCTGGAAAGCTCAAACCAATAACAAATTTTTGCATGGTCTGAGGAAAATAAGGTCTTACAATCCTTTTAAATACATCACCTTCTGGCCTGCAAGATATCTCGTCTATTTCTTTTTATTGATCACCTTGGTGTTTATCTCGGTAGATTCTAATTTTCTTAACCTCTTTGGGTACTCTCCCACCTTTAAAGATATCAGAAACCCGCAGTTTTCTGTTGGCTCTGAATTATTAACCAATGATGGTAAATTGATCGGAAAATTTTATAAAGAAAACCGTAATCCTGCAAAATATGAAGAGTTACCAAAAAACCTCATTGATGCATTGGTTTCAACAGAAGATGAACGATTCTACAAGCACCATGGTATAGACTATTATTCCCTTTTTTCAAGTATCTGGTCAACTGCCAGAGGAGACAAACGTGGAGGGAGTACAATTACACAGCAACTGGCAAAAAATTTATACCATACCAGACGTAAAAATTCAAATGGCCTGATCAATAAGATTCCTGGCATTGGAACCTTGGTTGTTAAAATGAAAGAATGGGTAACTGCTTTAAAGATTGAGAAAATTTATTCCAAACCTCAAATTCTTGCCTTGTATTTAAACACTGTTAGTTTTGGCAACAATACCTATGGCATAAAGGTAGCGGCAAAAAAATATTTTGATAAGAAACCTGCTGATCTTGCAGTTCAGGAATCTGCACTATTGGTGGGTATGTTAAAGGCCACCTCAACTTACAATCCTGAAAATAATCCTGAAAAGGCATTAACCCGCAGAAATATTGTTTTAGGGCAAATGGTAAAAAACAAGGTTTTATCTGAGGCAGATTTCAGGCGTTCATCCTCTCTGCCGATTCAACTCGATGTTTCATATGAACTTGATGAAGAAGATAAAGATTCTTATATCAGGTCAGCTGTCAGTACAGTCATTAAAGCCTGGGCAAAAAAGAAAGGTTACGATATTTATGCTGATGGTTTAAAAATTTACACAACCATCGATTCAAAATTTCAGGAATATGCTGAAGAAGCAGTGAACTCGAAAATGAAGATATTACAGGCGACCTTGAGCAGCCAGTGGCTGGGTCAGAACCCCTGGGTAGATGAAAATGGTGATGAAATTAAAGATTTCGTGAATCAGATGGTACGCAAAATGCCACATTATGATCAGCTATCACGGCATTATTCACATCCGGGCGAACTCGATGCCTACCTTCAAACCAAGAAACGCATGAGGGTATTTAGTTGGAAAGGAGAGAAGGATACTACCTTTTCTACAATCGATTCACTGACATATTATGCCCGGATACTTCAAACAGGCATGATGACGCTTGATCCGTTTTCAGGTTACATAAAAGCCTGGGTTGGTGGTATTGACAATGATTACTTTAAATATGATCATGTGGTGCAGGCAAAAAGGCAACCTGGTTCAACTTTTAAACCATTTGTTTACCTGGCAGCTCTTGAAAGCGGATATACTCCTTGCGATAAGATCACCGATAAACCAGTGACCATTTCTTATATCGACGTGGTCGACGGACAACATAAAACCTGGAGCCCAAAAAATTCAGACTGGAAAAATACCGGTTATGATATGTCGCTGAGATGGGCGATGGCCAAATCAGTAAATTCAGTTACTGCCCAGCTTACCGAAAAAGTAGGACCTGAAAATGTCGTCAAATATGCAAAATTACTCGGGATTCACGGAGATTTAAAGGCAGTACCATCAATCGGCCTCGGTCCCTTTGATGTATCATTATTTGATATGGTTGGCGCTTATGGTACGTTCTTGAACCATGGCACGTATACTGAGCCTATGCTGGTTGCCCGTATTGAAGATAATGATGGTAACGTTATTGAAAATTTCAAACCAAAACGAAAAGAAGTGCTAAGTGAAGAGATTTCCTGGTTGATGCTCTATATGTTCAGGGGTGGGGTCGAAGAACCAGGAGGTACTTCTCAGTCATTATATTCTTATGATCTATGGAAGAAAGGAAATGAACTGGGTGGCAAAACCGGTACGTCCTCTAACTTTTCAGACTCCTGGTATATCGGTATTAGTAAAGACCTGGTAACAGGAATATGGATTGGGGCTGAAAACAGGAGTATCCATTTTAAAACATCACAAACCGGAGAAGGCGCAAGAACTGCACTACCCATATTTGGTGCCTATATGGAGAAACTATACCATGACCCTAAAAGCGGTGTTACATACGGTAAATTCCCGAAAGCTTTAAACAAGATTAGTCGAAAGTTTTACTGCCCTACTCCTATTCCAAAAAGAGATACTGTTAAAACAGATTCTACCAAATTACTGGCTTTACCAGATAGTGTTAGTATCCCTGCTATCTGATCAAATCAAATTGATCATATAAACTTCACAATTAATTAAAGGGAAATAGGTTTAATTTGCAGCACATCCAATAAAGCATGCGCAAATTAAGCTCTTTTAAAATTTTTCTTCATTCCATACTGCTTTTTCCAGCTATGGTATTTGCTCAAAAGTTATTACCCCAGACACCCGATAAACCAAAGCTGATTATCGGGATCGTCATTGACCAGATGCGCTATGATTTTCTATACCGCTACGCAGATAAATATAGTAAAGGCGGTTTTAAAAGACTCATGTCACAGGGGTTTAATAATAAAAACGCTCAATATCCCTACGTTCCAACCTATACAGCGCCCGGACATTCCTGCATTTTTACCGGAAGTATTCCTGCCATAAATGGTATGGTGGGTAATGACTGGTATTCACGTACTTCAAAAAAAGATATTTATTGTACCGAAGACACTACCGTAAGTTCTGTCGGTGGCACCGGAAAAGTCGGGCAGATGTCACCAAAAAATTTACTTGTCACTACCATAACTGATCAGTTAAGGCTTGCAACTAATTTTCATTCACGTGTGATCGGTATTTCACAAAAAGATCGAGCCTCAATTTTACCTGCCGGGCATACCGCCAATGCTGCCTACTGGCTTGACTCACAAACAGGAAAGTTTATTAGTAGCACTTATTACCTGCCAGTTTTACCGGGCTGGGTAAATTCATTCAATAACTTAAAATTACCCGATACTTACCTTTCTCAAGCCTGGTCAACACTGTTGCCAATCTCAACTTATACTGAAAGTACCCGTGATGATGCTTCCTATGAAACCTCGTTACCTGGTGAAAAGAGTCCGGTTTTTCCTCATAACCTGGCAGCCATCAGAAAAAAGGATTATGAGCTGATTCGCTCAACTCCTTTTGGTAACTCATTAACGAAAGACTTTGCTATTGCATGTCTTAAAAATGAGCAATTGGGTAAAAAAGGGTATACTGATTTTTTGACACTGAGTTTTTCATCTACTGATTATATAGGTCATACATTTGGTCCAAATTCCGTTGAAATAGAAGATACCTACCTGAGGCTAGATAAAACAATAGCTGAATTACTAAACTACCTGGATACCTATCTGGGACAAAAAAATGTGCTTGTTTTTTTAACTGCTGATCATGGAGTGGCAAATGTTCCAGCTTTTAATAATGAGCATAAACTTCCAGGTGGAGTACTCGACGGATCTTTATATTCAACTATTAATTCTCTGATTACTGAAAAATTCGGAGTTCCCGGATTAATTGAACATACGGTAAATGATCAGATTTATTTAAATCATAGCCTGATTGAATCTAAAAATATCAGTAGAAATACTGTATTTGAAACTATCAGATCATACGTCAGTCATATTGAGGGTCTGCATACTGTGATTGACCTTCAAAATCTGTCAACGGCTTCACTTCCTGATGCTGAGCTAAGTTTTTTTAAAAACGGGTATAACGAACTGCGTTCTGGAGATTTTCAGCTTATTACTGAGCCGGGTTGGTTTTTTGGTCATAATAAAGGGACAACCCATGGTACTTATAGCACCTATGATACCCATGTGCCTTTATTATGGTTTGGCTGGAATATTAAAAATGGTGCATCTTCTGATCCAGTTTCAATTGCTGACATTGCACCAACAATTGCCAGTATGATTGATATTCTTGAACCCAGTGGAAGCATTGGCAAGGTAATACCGATACCCCTGATTAAAAATTAATACAGCTTTATACCGATCGGAAAAATGATGGGTCAGGCTTTACCTATTACCTTTTCGATCATTATCAGCAGTTCACGTGGCTGTACAGGCTTGATTAAAAAACCACTGAAACCTGACACAGAAGCTTGCTCCTTTGATCGAAGTTCAGAGTTACCTGTGAGGTAAATAACGGGAGCAGAACAGATTTTTTTTATTTCAATCATTGTTTGTATTCCATCAGCGCCTTCATCAAGCTGGATATCCATCAGGATCAGATCAGGACAATTACGCCTTACTTCCTGAATTGCCTCAAGCCCATTACTCAGTATTTCTGAAACGATATACCCCGCACCTAACAGCGTTTTTCGGGTAACCATTGCAATTATAATATTATCTTCTACTACCAATATACTTTTAGCCACTGCGTTTGATCATTAAGAATGTATACCCGGATCAATCGATTTGGAAAAAAACTTAATTATTGAACAGCTTCCCTGCCCTAAAACTGATGACATAGATAAATTTCCTTTGAGTTGTTTTACCAGCGATTCAACTAAGGTAAGCCCTAAAGACCCCTTTTTTTTCATCATGGAAATGTCCATGCCTACACCATTATCTTGTACTTCCATTAAATACTCGTGATCGATATTAATAAAGCGGACAATAACCTTTCCCCCATCCTTATTTTTAAAAGCATGTTTATAGACATTTGATAAGAGTTCATTCAGGATCAGAGCACATGGAACGGCATTTTTTAAATCAAGAAAACCATTTACTACTTCAGTTTCAATACAAATGGTTTTCTTGGCATCATTATAAGAATATTCAATGGTCTGAATAAGGTCTCGTATATACGTTTCAAAACCTATATAACTAAAATTATCAGACTCATACAGTTTCTCATGTATCAGAGCCATCGACTTAATACGGTTCTGGCTCTCGAGAAATAGTGAACGTGAATGGTCATCAATAAAATAATCTTCCTGCAGGTTTAGTAAACCAGAAACTACGGCCATATTATTTTTAACCCGGTGATGGATTTCAGAAAGCAAAATATCCTTTTCATGTAATGAATGCCTGAGCAATTCTTCTGCAATTCTTGAATCACTAATATCCATATGGGTACCAATCATTCGGGTTCCAGTACCATTTTCATCACGTGACATAACTTTTCCGCGCCCAAGGATCCATTTATAAGAGTCATCAGCGCAAAGGACCCTGTATTCAAGCCGGTATGGTTTTAGTGAAACTCCATTAACATGGTCAAAAAGTGTTTTTAAGACCCGGGGCCTATCATCTGGGTGAATCTTATTTTCCCAATCACCATTTCTACTGAAGTCATCTGAAACATAGCCAAGCATTTCAAGATAAGAACTAGAGTAAGTGCACTTATTTGTCTTTATATCCCAATCCCAAACACCATCTCCATTGCCCTCAAGGGCAAACTTCCATTTATCTTCACTAGATTTCAGTTCATTTTCTGTACGCACCTGCTCGCTGATATCTATCATGCTACTGATGACATACTTAATTGTCCCATCCGAGTGAAAGACCGGATCATCACTTACAGAAAGCCAGATGATATCGCGTTTAAGAGGCCTTACAAACCCCATAAGCACATTATGAACAGACTTACGGGTACGTAAAGATTGACATACAGGGAAGTCTTCTGCTCTGATACGCATGCCTTCTCTATTAACGACCACCTGTATTAAATCTTCAATATTTTTATTTAATAGGTGAGACTCATCAACATCGAGCATTTTAAGCGCTGTTTCATTGCAAACTAACATTTCAGTGCCTGGCCCATGAAGCATAATGCCTAAATTTACAACCCTGAGAATAGATTGCAGTCTTTCTGAATTCATACTAAGCTGGTCAATCTTCCGAGTCAGCTCATCAAACATTTCAATTGGAGTACCAGCTTGTAGAGGTGCAATCATACAATCTTAATTTAAACGATTACAACCGAAATATACAAAATATTAAGGTTTCACTTAATTCATAACAAAGGCGTTACATTCATAAATATTTAAGCACACCACTGAAATATAGTTTTAAAACCAAAACCGAAAAATTATCGTTTATGATTAAAATATTCAACCATGAAATTTGAAAGAGCTTTTATTGTAGTAATATCTAGTGGTATATTTTTTTTCAGTCAGGCAGAAGCACAACATAAAACCATCAATGAAAAATATTCTAGCCCGCTGACTGCTAAAATGAAAACGGAATGGAGAAAAAAGCTCAATGCTAACGCCTACCAGATTATGGTAGATAAAGGAACCGAGCAACCTTATCAAAATCAATACTGGAACAATCACGATAAGGGAATCTATGTTAGCGCAGCAACGGGTGAACCCCTGTTTAGCTCTGATTCAAAATTTGACAGCCATACCGGATGGCCAAGCTTTTCTCAGGCCCTTGATAAAACCAAAATTGAAATTGTCGAGGATAATTCGTTTGGTGAATTAAGGCAAGAAGTGGTAGAAAAAAAGACGGGCCTGCATCTTGGTCATCTCTTTTTAGATGGACCTGAGCCAACCGGACTTCGGTATTGCATGAATTCTGGTGCTTTGAAATTGGTGAAAGTAAATAAAAAAGTAAAGTAAGAATATCAGGCTACAAGTGCTGATTTTGAACCCGAAACTTTGGCCTCTGAAAGACGGGCTGAAAGCTCTGGACGCATATCTTTCCAATCTAGATTTTCACCTCTGATCAGCCGGTCTTTTTGCATTCGCGTAAAGCGCATGATTTCATTGACCCGGCGTTCAGCCTTTTCGACGGGAACATTCGCTTCGAGATAAACAAGTTTATCTATAGCAGGTTCACCGCATGAAGGAGCCAGAATGTTTGACTGTACAATCAAATTTAAAAATTGTGACAGATCACTGCAAACCCCAATTCTAAAATGAGCCCTGTTACAGTCAGTTAAGACATAAACATAAAAAACAGATTTAGGAAAGTCGGGAAATAATGATCCGGTTATTGGTGTATTATTAAAACTAAATTTTTGAGTTTGCATAATAATTACTAATTTGCTTAGCAATATTACTAATTATTTTAGTAACAACAAATTTTATTTACTAATATTTTTTGCATGAGTTTCTTGCCCTCAAACCTGAAGTTTTTAAGAAAGACCAAAAACATAACCCAGCAACAGCTAGCTGATATGCTTGAAATTAAAAGGCCCGTAATTGGTGCCTATGAAGAAGCTCGGGCTGAACCAAAACTTGATACCCTTCAAAAAATCTCTGCCTGTTTTAATGTGAGCCTCGAGGAACTTATCTACACGGCAATAACTCAAAATTCAATTGATAAAAAACAAGAAGATCTCGAAGCCAATGCTAGCAAAAATTCAGTATCAGCCCGGATACTCAGTATTACCGTTGGTGATGATAATGAAGAAAATATTGAGATCGTTCCTGTGAAGGCAAGTGCTGGTTATATGAACGGACATTCAGATCCACTATTTCTTACTTCTCTAGAAAGATTCAGACTTCCAATGTTTAATGGAGGTACTTTTCGAGCTTTTGAATTAAAAGGGGATTCAATGCTGCCCCTGCAATCTGGCAGCTTTATCATTGCAGAATATATTGATAACTGGAACCTTCTCAAAAGCGGTGAGACCTATGTTATTCTTAGCAAGAACGATGGCATAGTTTATAAGCGGGTTCAAAACAAATTGAAAGAGCAAAAGGTCCTTAAACTGATTTCAGATAATCCTGTTTATGATGCCTATACTATAGGTGTTGAAGATATTCTTGAAATATGGAAAGCAAAGGGTTATTTAAGCATGCAGCTACCCGAACCTGTAAAAGAGGCAACTATGAGCCAGCTGACCGAGATGGTCAACCAGCTTCAACGCTCAGTGAAAGAAATAAAACCCCTGAATTAAGATTCAGGTTTCAATCTTTTTCCTGGTTCAGTCTATTTCAGGTTCAGTGTATTTTCAGGTTCAGTTTTGCAACAAACTGTTAATGCCCTGACCAAACCCCAGATCTCAGTTTCAGTATTGAATGAATGAATACAAATACGTAAACGTTCGGTACCTGAGGCAACTGTAGGGGCAAGAATGGCTCTTACAGCAAACCCGGCATCATTCAAACTTTTGGAAGCTTTTTTACAACGTTCATTACCTGGCAGAATCAGGCTTTGAACCGGGCCGGGGGCATCGGTCAGGGTAAATTTACTTTCCAGCATTAAATTTTTGAAAAAATTGATATTAGACATAAGTGTGGATCTTGAATATTCATCCTGTGATGAATATTCCAAACCAGTATTTATACAGGCCAGTGTATGAAAAGGTAAAGCAGTAGAATATATAAAGGACCTGGCAAAATTGATCAGGTACTCTTTTAATAATTCTGATCCTGAAACCGAGGCTCCATGCGCCCCAATACCCTTGCCAAAGGTATGAACAATTGCAAATATCTTGTGCTGTAAATTAAGCTGGTGTATGAGTCCCCTGCCACCTTCGCCAAAAATTCCTGTGCTATGGGCTTCATCAACTATCAGGTAGGCCCCCTCTGAAATGCAGATTTCAGCAAACAGGGCGAGTGGGGAAACATCCCCGTCCATAGAGTACAAACTTTCAACAACAACAAATACAGTTCCTGTAGCAAGGGCGATTTTCTCGCGCAGGCTTTCTGCATCATTGTGAGTAAATTTTATCGTCCTGGCATTTCCGAGCCTCATTCCTGCATGAATGCTGGCATGAACAAGCTCATCATATATTATGGTATCATTTCTCCGGGGAATAGTCGACAAAAGCGAAAGATTAGCGTCGAAACCTGAATTAAAAAGCAGGGTAGCTTTAAAATCAAAGAATTCAGCCAGTTTATGCTCAAGATCCATAGCATATGTTGAATTTCCAGCAAGCAACCTTGACCCTTTTGAACCTGTTGGAGCTGTAGAAAACCTGTTTAATTCATTTTTAATGAGCTTTTGAAGTTCTTTAGAATCAGCATAACCCAGGTAATCATTCGAATAAAAATCGATGCCTGTTTCAATTTTCAGGGTCCGAAGATTTCCATTCTCTCTTCTTTGGATTAAGGCAGCATCAAGTCGTGCAAGTAAAGATTCTGACATAGGCCAAAAATAAGTTTTACCAACTGGTATCTTCAAAGATAATTTGTACAAAATTTAAGAAAATGAGCACAAATAAGTATAACATTGACTTCAATTTTAAGGTTATAATGTTTGTATGAACAGATTATTTGTCAGCGGGATTGGTACAGACGTGGGTAAAACACTTATTTCAGCTATTCTGGTTGAAAAAATGGAGGCCGATTATTGGAAACCAATACAAACCGGGGCAGATACTGATTCTGATACGCTTACTGTAAAAAGCCTTATCACGAATACAAGGAGTCAGTTTTTTCAAGAGTCTGTTTCTTTAAAGAAACCTGTTTCACCACATGAAGCAGCCGCATTAGAAGGGGTTGAAATCAGGCTTGCACAATTAATTGCTCCTGTTACAGAAAACAATCTGATCATTGAGGGTGCAGGTGGATTGATGGTACCGATTAACGACAGACAGATGATGGCTGATTTAGTTGAATATTTTGATGCCGAACTTATACTGGTTTGCAAGCACTACCTGGGAAGCATTAACCATACATTATTAAGCCTTGAACTAATAAAACAGCGAAAGCTAAATTTCAAAGGAATTATTTTTACTGGCAGTCAGAATCTGGCATCTGAGTCATTTATCCTAAATTATTCAGGCGTAAAAAAACTAGGGTACATTCCTGAGCTCGATACAATTAATCCTTCAAGAATAAAACAATCTGTTAACTATATACACTTTTAGTATCTTAAAATCAATATGATAAAAAACATATCTATAATTGGCTCTGGAACTATGGGTAACGGAATAGCCCATACATTCGCTCAATATGGTTTCAGTGTAACCCTTATTGATATTGCAAAAGTTCAATTAGAAAAGGGGTTTTCGACCATTGAGAAAAACATGGACCGGATGATTCAAAAAGGCATACTTACTGAAAACCAGAAGCAAGAAAGCCTGAAACGGATTGTCCTTTCTGATTCAATGCCAGAGGGGCTGCTTGAGGCAGACCTTGTAATAGAGGCTGCAACAGAAAACCAAGACATTAAACTCAAAATCTTTAAAGACCTTGACAGGTTTTGTAAACCTGAGGCAATTCTGGCAACAAATACATCTTCAATTTCAATTACAAAAATTGCTGCCGTAACAAACCGCCCGGGTCAGGTAATCGGCATGCATTTTATGAATCCGGTACCGGTTATGAAGCTGGTTGAAGTAGTCTTAGGTTATGATACCGATCAGGAAACGGTAAGGTCAATTATTGAACTTAGCAAAGAAATTGAGAAAATACCTGTCTGCGTAAATGATTATCCCGGTTTTATTTCAAACCGAATATTGATGCCCATGATCAATGAAGCTATTTGCACCCTGTTTGAAGGAGTGGCTGGAGTACAGGAAATAGACAGTATTATGAAGCTGGGAATGGCTCATCCAATGGGACCACTTCAGCTAGCAGATTTTATTGGCCTGGACGTCTGTCTGGCAATAATGGAAGTCTTATTCGAGGGCTTTAAGAACCCCAAGTATGCCCCTTGCCCTCTCCTGGTTAATATGGTTGCAGCCCGACATTTGGGAAGCAAAACGGGTGAAGGCTTTTATTCCTATATCAAGGGTAATAAAGAACTGGTGGTAGCGAGCCGCTTTAAAACAATTTAAAAAGTAATTAAACCAATCTCTTTACCGTTGATCTAATTAGAAAAGAATCAGACAGATGATATTAAAGCCAATAATAGTAGTTTTTGCTTTTTTAACACTAGGATTAGCTTCATGTACCGTACATGAACAGTTTGTTGTAAGAAACCGCCCGCGGGCCCCTTATGCTGATAACCAGCCGCCACCACCAATCGGTGCTTCAGTCTGGATTCCTGCTGAATGGGTTTGGAACGGATACCAGTCAACTTACAACTGGCATAAAGGGCACTGGATGAGGCCGCGGTATGGGTTTATCTGGGATCGTGGAATATGGAGACAGACACCAGGTGGATGGTACTGGATTCCAGGACATTGGCGCAGGGTAAGATAGACAGCAAATAAATACCGAGCAAACAAGTATTTGACAATTAAATGGGCAACAAATCTCTTGCGGACATTCTAATAGCCAGCAACCAAAAAGCGCACAAATAAAATTTAAAGATCAGGGTGGCCAGGGGTTACGACCCTAAAACTTACATCTTTTCAGGTACTTCTATACCCAGAAGTGTCATTCCACTTTTTAAAATAAGTCCTGTTTGGAGGCATAAGTTTAACCTGAATTGACGGGTTACCTCATCTTCAGCCTTGAGTACCTGATTCTCATGGTAAAACCTGTTAAAGCTTTTGCTGAGGTCATAAAGATAGGCAGCTATAACAGCAGGGCTAAATTCCTGGGCAGCGGTATGTACTGTTTCCCGGTAACTGTATAGTAATTTTATGAGCGATCGCTCATCTTCATTCATCCCCAAAAACGCACCCTTATACCGCGAGATATTTGATTCTTTTCGTAGAATTGATTTAATTCGGGCATAACTATATTGAATAAATGGCCCTGTATTACCCTGAAAGTCAATAGACTCTGCCGGGTCAAAGAGTAATCTTTTACGTGGGTCAACTTTAAGCAAAAAGTATTTGAGAGCTCCCAAACCAATTTTTCGGTTCAGGCTGATTTTTTCAGCTTCAGAAAAATCATCGGTTTTACCAAGTTCTTCAGTTTTAATACGTGCCGTTTCCTGCATTTCATCAATCAGATCATCTGCATCTACTACCGTACCTTCTCGTGACTTCATTTTGCCCCCAGGTAGATCTACCATTCCATATGACATATGTAACAGCCCATTCGCCCATGGGAGACCAAGTTTTTTAAGAATGAGGAACAAAACTTTAAAATGATAATCCTGTTCATTACCAACTACATAAATTGACTGATCCATACCAAAATCAGCCTCCTTAAGTACCGCAGTTCCTAGATCCTGAGTGATATAAACAGATGTTCCGTCAGCTCTTAGCACAACTTTTTCATCGAGCCCATCAGTACTAAGGTCTATCCAGACAGAACCGTCGGGTTTTCTGAAAAACACGTTTGAATCAAGGCCTTGTTGGATCAGGTCTTTTCCCAGTTTATACGTATCTGATTCATAATAATACTTATCAAAGGTAACTCCAAGTCTTGAGTAAGTCTGTTCAAAACCAGCATAAACCCAGGCATTCATTCTTTTCCATAAAGCAAGAACTTCAGGATTATGGGCCTCCCAGGCCAGCAGCATAGCCTGTGTTTCAAGAATTAGCGGGGCTGTCTTTTTTGCTTCTTCCTCGGTCGATCCGGTTGCAACCAGACTGGCAATTTCTTTTTTGTATTCCTGATCAAAAATGACATAATACTTGCCAACAAGGTGATCACCCTTCAGCCCGGCGCTTTCTGGAGTTTCATCGTTGCCGTACTTTTGCCAGGCAATCATCGATTTACAGATATGAATACCCCGGTCATTGACCAGACAGGTTTTAAACACTTCATAACCTGCAGCATCAAGTATTTCGGATAAAGAGAAA
Organism: bacterium; assembly: GCA_031363945.1. Taxonomy (GTDB): domain Bacteria; phylum Bacteroidota; class Bacteroidia; order Sphingobacteriales; family Sphingobacteriaceae; genus JANLVJ01. Next base: position 12,800 of record JANLVJ010000062.1, read on the forward strand.
CCCAGAACATTATTTCTTACATGACCCAGGTGCAACGGTTTATTGGTATTGGGCGAAGAATATTCAACCATAATTTTCTTTCCATTTCGGCTATGGCGACCATATGCTTTTTCTTCAGATAGCTCATGCAGGCATGCCAGCCAATAGGTATCACTCATTCTGATATTCAGAAATCCCTTCACAACTTCGAATGAGCTAACTTCTTCAACATGCTGCTCAAGGTACTCTCCTATTTCGCGAGCGGTTTGCTCAGGCGATTTATTTGAAATTGCTACCAGTGGAAATGTAACCAACGTAATATCTCCCTTAAATTCTTTTCTTGTTTCCTGAAAGCTGAGAACGATGCCTTTAAGGTCAGTATGGTATAAGCCCGCTACAGCCGTTATAGTAAGATTTGTAAGTATATGTTTTAATGCTTCGTCCATTTTGCAAAAATAACATAATCATATCCCAAGTAATAGAAATTCTTTCAAGCCTGAGATTTAGCCAGAAACTGATACATTTGAAATATGAAAGCCCGCGATTTTTTTATCAATGTAAATTCAGAAATAAGCACCTTACGCAGGGTAATGATTCACAGTCCTGATAATGGTTTAGGTAAAGTAGTACCCTCCAAAGCTCAGGATTGGTTATTTGAAGATATCATTGACCTTGATGCCATGAGAAGGCAAGAATATGACCTGTATATAAAAATTCTTCTTTATTTTCTCGATCAGGATAAGGTTGCTGGCAAGATCAAAACGATTGACAGTCCTGAAAATGACCGCTTATTTTATAAGCCAAACCAGCCATTATTTCATAATTCAACTGCAGTCGTTGAATTTCAACAGCTTTTATTTGAAATTCTTGAGAATAGCGATGTCAAGGCCCAGCTTGTAGCAGCTGTGTGTGCTTATGAAAAATGCACCTGGAATGTCCAAAAACGATTACTTGATTGTGAAGCTGTTGAGCTTGCAAGGGTGCTGATCTCCGGATCATTTCTTAATGGTGATATGATTTTTCCACCGGTACCAAATCTAATTTTTACCCGTGATATTGGTATCGTCATTAATGATCATATTTTACTTAACCGGGCTGCTACCTTGGCAAGAGCACGTGAATCATTACTTGGGCGGTATGTATTCTATAATCATCCAGTATTTGCAGCCTACCATGAAAAGATCATAGAGCTCTCAGAAAGTATTCATTATTTTCTTTTGCCCGAAGGAGAGAATGATTTTAAGAAAACCACGCTTGAAGGTGGTGATATCATGATGATTGGCCCTCGGCATTTATTAATCGGGGTTAGTGAGCGTACCTCCTCATTTGCTGCCAATCAAATCATTAAAGCTGTATTTAGTAAAAGTCTGGTAGATAAGGTGACTGTACTAAAGATACCGCGCAAGCGTGCATATATGCATATCGATACCATTTTCACCCAGGTTGCCAGAGATATCTGGGTCCTTTTAGGATCTCTGGGCCGCAGAGGTGACCATATTCAACATGAAGGTGTTTATGAGCAGTTAATGGAGTCAAAACCTGCCGATCAGCTAAAAATCATACAATTCAGCCGTTTGAATGAAAAAGATAATAGAGAGTTTAAATTTTTAGAGGATTTACTTGAAGATATCAGCAAAAATGACCTGCAAGTCAAGACTCCCATAAAATTTGTGTACAGTGGTGGCAATGTATTCCCGTATGATGCCCGTGAACAGTGGACTGATTCATGTAACCTGTTGGTAATTAAAGAGGGAGTAGCCATTGGCTATGATAGAAATAAAAAGACGGCAGAGGCGTTTAAAAAAGCATGATTTAAGATTTATAAAGCAGGAGACTTACTTGATAAATTTGAAAAAAAAGAGCTGAGCCCTGAAAATATGCAGAAGTCACTGATCTTATTGCCTTCTGCAGAGCTATCAAGAGCCCGGGGTGGTTCACATTGCATGAGTTTACCCCTTAACCGGGATGCCTATATTCCTGAATGAAAATCTATGTCAAGCTTCAATAACTAATGCAGACTACCTCATTAACCCTGATGATCAGGCCCGTAAATTTCTCGGCTAATGTTCAAACTATGGAAAGTAATGCTTTTCAGAAACCTGGGCTAGAAAGCAAGGCTGAAATAAATAGGCTGGCAATTGAAGAATTTGATGACCTGGTTACCCTGCTTCGAAATGCTGGTGTCAGCGTAATTGTAACAGACGATACGATCGAACCAGCTACACCTGATTCAATCTTCCCCAATAACTGGGTATCTTTTCATGATAATGGTACAATCGTACTATACCCAATGCAGGCTGAAAACCGAAGGCTTGAAAGGCGGCTTGATGTGCTTGAAACTGTTGCCAGACACCTCGGTACTTTGAGTAAGAACTATCTTGATCTAACCCAATATGAATTGACCGGAGCCTATCTTGAAGGAACTGGCAGCATGGTACTTGACAGAGATTTAAAAATCGCCTACGCCTGTATTTCTCCAAGAACGAATGAAACCGTACTTGAAAAATTTTGTTCATCCCTTGGATATACAGCAGTAATTTTTCATGCAACGGGAACAGATAAGAAAGCAATTTACCATACAAATGTAATGATGTGCGTTGGCAGCCGTTTCATTCTCATTTGTCTTGATAGCATTGGTAATGAGGGCGAAAGAACTAATGTGATTAATAGTATCAAAAAAAGCGGGAAAGTCCTGCTAACAATCACACTTGATCAGATGAATCATTTTGCAGGTAATATGCTTGAATTAAAAAATAAATCAAATGAAGCAGTATTGGTTATGTCTGATTCTGCTTTTAATGCAATAGCCGCATTGCATGATGAACTGGGTAAATATTGTAAAATTATACATACGCCCCTGGATATCATAGAAAATAACGGTGGTGGAAGTGCCCGTTGCATGATTGCAGAAATTCATTCTGTTGCTGCATTTAATGATGAAGTTTAGTAAACTGATATTCGCATTTTTTATCTTACTTTTGCACACAAATTTTTTAAAAAAATGCAGAGTTATTCCGAATTCCTGGATCTAAGTGTTGGATTCCCTCAGGATGGTTTTGAAGTAATTGACGATGAGTTATACTTCCATGATCTTAACCTTATGGAGATGATCGAGACTTATGGTACCCCGCTTCGTTTCACTTACCTGCCCATTATTACCAAGAAAATACAGCAGGCAAAACTTTTGTTTCAGAAGGCAATTGTAAACAATAATTACCGCGGATCTTATACGTACTGTTATTGCACCAAGAGTTCTCACTTCAAGCATGTAGTTGAAGAAGCTCTGCGTAATGATATACATCTGGAAACCAGTTCGGCATTTGATATGCCGATGATTGATGCGCTTGAAAAAAGAGGAATCATAAATAAAGATATTGTAGTGATCTGTAATGGTTTTAAGAAAGATCAGTATAAGCAGTATATCTGTGATATGTTGCATGATGGATTCAACAATATTATTCCTGTTCTGGACAATAAAGAAGAGTTTTTCTTTTACGATGATGAACTTGAAGTCGACTGCAATCTGGGTATACGAATAGCTTCGGAGGAACAACCTGATAGCCAGTTTTACACTAGCAGACTTGGAATACGATCTGATGAAGTGCTTGACTTCTATTATAACAGAATTGAAAAGCATCCAAATTTCAAAGTTAAATTACTGCACTTTTTTATAAATTCTGGAATCAGCGATACCCCTTACTATTGGGGTGAGCTTGAAAAATACGTAACCCTGTATTGTAAATTTAAAAAGGTAAACCCTGATCTTACCACGCTTGATATCGGAGGCGGAATGCCGTTCAAAGATTCACTGGTTTTTGATTTCGACTATGAATATATGGTCAATGAGATCGTCAAACGGATCAAGGAAATTTGTGATGAAAATGATGTAGAAGAGCCAGATATCATTACTGAATTTGGAAAATATACCTGTGCCGAAGCTTCAGCCATTCTTTATAAAGTTTTGGGCCGCAAGCAGCAAAATGACCGTGAGAAATGGCTGATGTTAGACGGAAGCTTTATTACCAACCTTCCAGACGTATGGGCATTAAATCAAAAATATGTTTTACTGCCCATTAATAACTGGGATTCAGAATATGAACGGGTAAATCTTGGTGGCCTCACCTGTGATGGTCAGGACTATTATAATCAGGAAGCCCATATGAATAGTGTGTACATGCCTAAGACCCGTAAGGTTCAATACATGGGCTTCTTTCATACTGGTGCATACCAGGACGTACTGAGTGGTTATGGTGGTATTCACCATTGTCTGCTTCCAAGCCCAAAGCACGTTCTTGTAAGAAGAAACAGAGATGAAACCTTCAATTATGAAGTTTTTGGTGAAGAGCAGAACAGTAAACAGGTTTTAAAATTGCTAGGCTATATCCAGTAATTTTAAGGAACTGTACCCGGATAAATTAACTGGTAAATAAAAGATGAATGAGGGGGAAGAAAAGGCTAAACTGTTCTTCCCCCTTAATAGTTTAGAACCTTTTAAAGAAGAAACTTTTTTATTAAGACTTCTTCAACTTCCTCCTTATCTAAAATTGCAAAGGAAGTGAATTTTTCACCATTCAAAACGGGAATCCCTGACTTGATTTCTCCAATGATCAGAGGTAAATTTTCTTCAAAGGACTTCTTCCACTGCATGATTTGACTTGGGTGAATATCGTACTGCAGGGCTAATTGCTGTACAGTTTTGATTTTTCTCAATACCTCAAGTACTACCCTATTTCTAAGTTCTGCATTGAATTTGCGTTTACCTGATTTTTTCATTTCTCCAAAAAATAAGCCTTTCAAAAATAAGAGGCATTCTGAGATTTAGTTTCACATTGGTTCAATTAACCCATACGGAAGGCTAAATATCAGGCAGCCTCGTTTTTGACCGCTACCCAAAAAATAAGCCTTTCAAAAATAAGAGGCATTCTGAGATTTAGTTTCACACTGGTTCAATTAACCCATACGGAAGGCTAAATATCAGGCAGCCTCGAGATCGTAAGATCACACGTCTGAACTCCAGTCACTTACGAGA
>JANLVJ010000074.1:0-5842 GCA_031363945.1 bacterium
CCAGACTTTAAAAGACCTGCAAAAACGGCATGATTTGCTGCCATCCCACTGGCAAAAGCAAATCCATCTGCAACTTTTTCAAGCTGGCATACCTTTAATATAAATTCATTGGTATTTGGGTTTGAATACCGGGAATAAATATTACCAGCTTCTTCATCTGCAAACATCGCTCTTCCCTGTTCTGCATTGTCAAACGTAAAGCTCGAGGTTAGGTACAGAGGAACACTATGTTCACGAAATAAGGTTCGTTCAGTCTGGGTACGTATGGCGATCGTTTCAGGATGGTTTATTTCTGGCGAGATTGATTCTGGCTTATTTATTTCTGGATGAGCTAATTCTGAAGGGTTCGTTTCGGGCTTGTTCATGCAACGGGAAAAAAAATTTAAACGGTGCTGAGATCATTTTCAGCTTTTAAAATTGGGTATAATTCTGGTAATTCAGAACTATATAAAACTTGTAAACAAATGTATGAATTCCTGTAAAATTGTAACAGGCCGATTGTTGAAATTTTATTCTTGTAAAAGGGCTGCTTGCCTGTAATTTCGCAGATCATAAATCTGCTGAGCATGGCTTCCAATTATACTGAAGATGATATACGGTCACTAGACTGGAAAGAGCATATACGGTTACGTCCTGGTATGTACATTGGCAAGCTGAGTGACGGCTCGGCTTATGATGACGGTATTTACGTGTTACTAAAAGAGATCATCGATAATTCTATCGATGAATTTGTGATGGGAGCGGGGCGTACCATTGAGCTTAATATCTCTGATCATAGAGTACAGGTGCGTGATTACGGCCGGGGAATACCGCTTGGTAAGGTCATTGACTGCGTTTCAAAAATCAATACCGGGGGTAAGTATGATTCAAAAGCTTTTCAGAAGTCAGTAGGCCTGAACGGGGTTGGTACCAAGGCGGTTAATGCCCTTTCATCAAAATTTACTGTTCAGTCATATCGCGACGGGCGAACCAAAGTTGCTGAATTTGAGAAAGGCGAGCTCACTACAGATGAGCCCGAAAAAGAAAGCAGCCAGCGCAATGGTACCAGTATCAGTTTTTACCCGGATGAAAGCATTTTCAGGAATTTCAGGTTCATTCCTGAATTTATAGAAAATCAGGTTTGGAACTATGTTTTTTTAAATGCTGGTCTGACAATCGTTTTTAACGGCCAGAAGTATTATTCAGAAAAAGGACTGTTTGATCTGCTTACCCGTAATACCGATGCTGAGACCTTACTCTATCCGATCATTCATTTAAAAGGACCAGATATTGAAATGGCCATGACCCACGGTACCCAGTATGGTGAAGAATACTTCTCATTTGTAAATGGTCAGCATACAACCCAGGGTGGTACCCACCTGGCAGCTTTCAGAGAAGCGGTGGTGAAAACTATCAGGGAGTTTTATAAAAAAGAATATGACGCAGCTGATATCCGAACCTCTATGGTGGCCGCATTTGCTGTAAAAGTACAGGAGCCGGTATTTGAATCTCAGACCAAGACCAAACTGGGCTCAATCCATGTGGCCCTCGATGGGCCTACAATTCGAACCTGGGTGCTTGATTTTCTGAAAACAGAACTCGATAATTACCTGCATAAAAACCCCCAGGTTGCAGATTTACTGCAAAAGAAGATTCTTCAGTCTGAACGTGAAAGAAAGGAAATCGCAGGTATTAAGAAACTGGCCAATGACCGGGCGAAGAAGGCCAACCTGCATAATAAAAAGCTTAGAGACTGTAAGTTTCATTTCGATACAGAAGCAGAGGAGCGTTACAAAACAACTTTATTTATAACCGAAGGAAATTCAGCCAGTGGGTCAATCACCCAGTCAAGAGATGTCGCTACCCAGGCTGTATTCAGTTTAAGGGGCAAGCCTCTGAACTGCTTTGGGCTCTCTAAGAAGATTGTTTATGAGAACGAAGAGTTCAACTTGTTGCAACATGCCATGAATATTGAAGATGGCTTGCAGAACCTGCGTTATAACCAGATTGTGATCGCAACTGATGCTGATGTTGACGGGATGCATATTCGCCTGTTGATGATGACTTTCTTTCTGCAGTTTTTTCCTGAACTGGTAAAAGCTGGGCATGTATATATTTTACAGACGCCACTCTTCAGGGTGCGCAATAAGAAAGAGACAATTTACTGTTACTCAGACCCAGAGCGACAGGCCGCTATTGCCAAGCTCGGTTCAAAGCCAGAGATTACAAGGTTTAAGGGCCTTGGTGAAATATCTCCTAATGAATTCGGTATGTTTATCGGGCCCGATATGCGTCTTGATCCGGTTATTCTGAAAGAACAAAGCATACGCAATCTGCTTGATTACTACATGGGTAAAAATACCCCCCAGCGTCAGGAATTTATCATCAATAACCTGAGAGTTGATAAAGATGACAATATCATTGCTGAGCTCGATGCGCTTATTGTTGATGAATTAATGCCTTCTGTTGAGAAATCTGACAAAGAAACTGTTGAATCACGATGAGTACTGAGGAAGAAGAAAATAACAACAAAGTTTCAAATCGCCCTGATCGTCCGCTGAGTCATGATTTGGGTGAAGAAGTACTTCATCAGGTAACATCGATCAACGGCCTGTATGAAAACTGGTTTCTTGATTATGCCTCTTATGTTATTCTTGATCGTGCTGTACCCCATTTATATGATGGCTTAAAACCGGTACAAAGGCGTATCATGCATTCACTAGAAGAGATGGATGATGGCCGTTTCAACAAAGTCGCCAATGTGATCGGCAATACGATGAAGTACCATCCGCATGGTGATGCTTCAATTGGTGATGCGATGGTACAAATCGGACAAAAAAACCTACTGATTGATACCCAGGGTAACTGGGGTGATCCGGTGACGGGAGATAGTGCAGCCGCGCCCAGATATATAGAAGGCAGGCTCTCAAAATTTGCCAAAGAAGTGGTTTTTAATAAAGAAACGACTGAATGGTCATTGTCTTATGACGGCCGCAACAAAGAACCTGTAATTCTACCGGTTAAATTTCCACTTGTTCTGGTACAGGGTACTGATGGTATTGCGGTGGGTCTGGCAACAAAGATTCTTCCCCATAACTTTCTTGAACTCATTGAAGCGTCTATCGGTATTCTTCGTGGTGAGACTGTATCAATCGTTCCAGATTTTCTGACAGGTGGGCTGGCAGATTTTTCACGGTATAATGAAGGTCAGCGCGGTGGTAAGGTACGCGTCAGAGCCAGAATACTTGAAAAAGATAAGAAGACACTGGCCATTACAGAAGTACCTTATAGTACAACTACCAGTAGTCTTATTGATAGCATTGTTTCTGCCAATGATAAAGGCAAGATCAAAATTCGAAAGATTGAAGATAATACGGCTAAAAATGTAGAAATCCTCATTCATCTGGCACCAGGCATTTCACCTGATGTAACTATTGATGCCCTGTTTGCATTTACCGATTGTGAAGTAAGTATTTCTCCGAATGCCTGTGTTATTCTTGATGACAGGCCTCAGTTCATGAGCGTTCATGAGATGCTCAGAGCTTCAACAGAACATACCCGGTTACTGCTTAAGACCGAGCTGACAATCAAACTGGCAGAACTGCATGAAAAATGGCATTTTTATTCACTTGAAAAGATTTTTATCGAAAAAAGAATTTATCGGGATATTGAAGAATGTACCACCTTTGAAGCTGTCATTGAAGCAATAGATCTGGGTCTGAAAAAATATGTCATTGAACCTGCCCTGGGCTCTTCAGCAATGCTTGAAATGCGAGCTGATCATGTTGCTAATAGTAAAAAAGCCAAAACTGCTGGTAAATTCCTGCTTACCCGTGCAATAACCCGCGACGATATACTGCGTCTTACTGAGATCAGGATCAAGCGTATTTCTAAGTATGATAGCTTTAAAGCCGATGAACTTCTTAAAGACCTTGAAGCTGAGATTGCCCAGACGATGAACGAGCTCAATAATCTCACCGCCTATTGTATTCACTGGTTCGAAAGATTACGCGATAAATTTGGTGCAGGACGTGGGCGCAAGACAGAAATACGGGCTTTTGATACGATCTCTATTTCTGAAGTTGCACTTGCCAATGTTAAACTTTTTGTAAATCGGGTAGACGGATTTATAGGTACAGGCCTTAAAAAAGACGAATTTGTCTTCGATTGTTCTGATGTAGATGAAATCATTATCTTCAGAAATGATGGAAGGTTTTTAGTGACCAAAGTATCCGACAAAACTTTTGTCGGCCGTGATATAGTACATGTGGCTATCTTCAAAAAGAACGATGAGCGAACCATCTACCACCTGATTTATTCAGACGGGGCATTAGGCACCAGTTATATGAAGCGATTTCCAGTTTCTGGGGTCACTCGTGATAAAGAATATGATCTCACCAAGGCAACTAAGGGTTCTAAGGTTCTTTATTTTTCTGTAAATCCGAATGGTGAGGCAGAAGTTGCGACTGTGCAGCTTAAACCGCATAGTAAGCTTAAGAAATTGATAATTGATATTGACTTTGCTGAACTTGCTGTTAAAGGCAGGGCTTCACAAGGCAATGTTGTCAGTAAGTATCTGGTGAAAAAAGTTATCCAGAAAAGCAGGGGTTCATCAACTCTTGGGGGAAGAAAACTTTGGTTTGATACTGTTCTCCAGCGTTTAAATGCAGATTCCAGGGGTCGATACCTTAGTACTTTTGAAGCAGCAGACAGAATAATCAGTATTTTACAGAATGGGCAGGTTGAACTCTATAGCTTTGACCTGACCAATCACTTTGATGGTATATTATTACACCTCGAAAAGTATAACCCCGATAAAGTATATACTATCATTTACCTCGATGGAATGTCTGGTTTCCAATATGTCAAACGTTTTAAAATTGATGCCCTTGCAATTGGGAAACAAACAAACCTTTTAACAGAACACCCAAAGTCAAAAATTATCCTGTTTAGCGATGTGAGTCAACCACTGGTGAAACTTAATGTTTTAAAAGGAAAGTCTAAAGAGCCAGAAGAACGGGAACTGAATCTGGCTGAATTTATCGATATCAAAGGTATGAAGGCTCTTGGTAACCGGTTAAGCCAGCATGAAGTTCAGGCTGTAGTACTAATAGGAGCTATAGAAGAAGTTTTAGAAGCTGAAATAATCCATGCAGAAAAAACTGACCTTCCTGCTCTTGAAATTACCAATCCTGGTGAAATTGAACTCGATGAGGGTGGTCAGCTGGGCTTATTCTAAACAAAAAAAAAGAGCTGTTTCGTTATCCGAAACAGCTCTGTAAAATCCACTGATTGTAATTACATTTTTGGGGTTAAAACACCATCAATAACATGTATGACGCCGTTCGACTGAAATACATTTGCAATGGTAACGAAGGCTGTTCCGCCATTTTCGTCTGTTAATTTAACTTTACCACCTTCTAGACTAGCAGTCAGAATTCCACCTTGAACGGTTTTGATTTCTGCCTTACCATTTCCTTTTTTAATCATACCAATTAATTTCTTGGCACTTACTTTACCAGCAACAACATGGTAAGTCAGAATTGAAGATAATTTAGCTTTGTTTTCTGGCTTCAATAAGGTTTCAACTGTACCTGCTGGAAGTTTCTCAAAAGCTTCGTTTGTTGGGGCAAAGACAGTAAAAGGACCTTTACTTTTTAGGGTTGGTACAAGACCTGCAGCTTTTACTGCTGCAACAAGTGTAGTGTGGTCTTTTGACTTAACTGCATTCTCAATGATGTCTTTTGTTGGATACATTGCTGCACCACCAACCATTGGATCTTTTGATTGGGCCTTCATGGCAAATGTTGAGCCTAAGGCTAGGGCGAACAATAAAATTGCTTTTTTCATGATTTTGGTTTTG
>JANLVJ010000003.1:0-1536 GCA_031363945.1 bacterium
CCTGTAATATCAACCTTGCCTTTATTAAACCAGCTAAAGATGCCATTGACATGATTATGGTTTAATTCAGCAACGATTACCTAAAATGGGTATGAGCAGTTGAATATGTTGAAAACAGATTGAGACAGATCAGAAAGAAAATTAACGTACCTGAATGCAGATTTGATAAAATCGTTCGTGAATGATGGGTATGTGTGAAAGCATTTTTATAGTATTATCTGTCTTAAATCTGCTGTATTCCAGTTGGAACTACCAGAACCAGGTTTCAAAAAAATAGTTCCCTGGCCACTCTGAAAGTATTTGCATGCGCCTCAATAATATCAGTTAGCCTGTCTGAATATCCACCACCCAGACAAACTACTACGGGTAATTTATGCTTTTGACATTGTGACAATGTGAAAAAATCGCGCTGACGGCAACCTTCACGGCTCAGGCATATTTTTCCAAGTTTATCAGTCTTCAGCACATCTACTCCGGCTAGATAAAATACAAAGTCAGGTTGTACAACTGCTATCAGTTTAGGTAAAGTTTGGTAAAGTATATCAAGGTAGGAGTTATCTTCAATACCCGTTTCAAGGGCAATATCAAGGTTTGAAATTTCTTTATGATAGGGAAAATTAGCGGCCCCGTGCATCGAAAACGTAAATACCCGATTATCGTCAGCAAAAATACTTGCGGTACCATTTCCTTGGTGAACATCAAGATCAATGATTAAAATTTTGCTTGCAAGCTTATTTGTCAGCAGATAATTAGCGGCAATCGCCTGGTCATTCAGAAGGCAATAACCTTCACCTCTATTGGTAAAAGCATGATGGGTACCACCAGCAATATTCATGGCTATACCATTGGAAAGGGCATAATGACAACAGGCAATCGTGCCGCTGGCAATCAAAACTTCTCTATCAATTAATGCTCCTGACAAAGGAAATCCAACTCTCCTTATTTCTTTGGCTGAAAGCGTTTGATTTTTAAGATCATTCCAATATGCTACATCGTGGGTAAGGAGAATCCATTTTTCAGATAGGGGCGGGGGCACAAAAAAGTTTTCAGCCTCAGCAGTTCCTTCTAATACTAATTGCCTGGGTAGTAATTCATACTTTTCCATTGGAAACCGATGGCCCGCTGGCAGGGGATGCGAATAAATAGCATCGTAGGCAATTTTCAGCATGAGTCGTTCGTATATATTTAAACTCAAAAATATCAGGCAACAGGATTTAACTATAGCAGAACCAGCCTCTGATAAAATAATTCTGGCAAGGCTTGCTCGGCTAGTATAGAATTGGCCTATTATAATGTAAGGTTAACTTATAACAATATGCCCATATAAAACTAAACGTACTGATCTTGGTTTTATTTAATTAAGTTATTTTTGGTTAATTAAACATTTTTTTATGGTTAAATCATTACCTGAGAATTGGCTTCGAGGTGCTGTTTCTGATATTATTCCAGCATTGCAGCCTGTAGTTCATGCATTACTACAGGCAAGAGAAGAGGTTAATACAAGGATGAATCATTTTTCAACGATGCTGCTTTGGG
>JANLVJ010000030.1:0-4079 GCA_031363945.1 bacterium
AGACAAAGCCAATGCACCCGGACAGCAAGCATCTTTACAGTCAAGAAGTAACATAACCAGTAGCCTTAATGAAGACGGAACTACTGTTCAAGAAGGAGGAGGTGATCCAGGAGGTAAGAAAAAAGCAAATGCCAATCAGGGGGGATGCCCGAGTTGTTTAGTGCCAAGTTCAGTAGGGCATAATTGGTTTGGACAAACCTATTTAGGGCCAAATAACCCTGTTTCCCAAGACGGATCAGACAATTTCTCTTATAGGCCTACTAATTTAGCTGATTATCCCCCTATAGGTCATGACAGAAGATATTACAATGTAGGAGCAAGTGGAGCAAGCGGAGTGTTTTTTAATCAAAAAACAATCGGAGCGGATTATAAATTGGTAGCAGAAGAATTTGATATAGCTAGTATGCCGTTTCTTCCTATTAATCAAAGATTTACAGCAGGTGCCGTTGTAATAGGTATCGGGGTTGCAGCTTTACCAAAAACAATAAATCTTTTATTTACGCAACCAACTTCAGGGTTTGCTCTAATAATCACTTGGTACACAATAAGTAGCCAAGGAGTAACTAACCGTCCTTCAGGTCATTAATTAATACTTATGAAACGTAACTACATAAAAACTACAATCATTGCGGTAACTATAATTATTTGTGTATTCACAGTAATATATATAGGCTATAATGTTGCCCCAGGAATGGATCCTTACTCAGAAAGATATGAGTATAATGTTTCCTCAAATCAATTGATTGAGGCGATTGAAAAATTTAAAGACACAAACAAGGAATATCAAATTCCACAAATTAATTTACCAGATCATTATGACACTAACTCGAATGTAGTTCGATATTATCATATCTATATTTATTACCAAAAAGAGAATCAGATACTTCATTTGTGGGTAGCAAACGATATTGAAAATAAGTCAAAATCTTATTTAAATTTCGTTGGAGTAAATGATGGGCTTCAATTGGGGCATTGGAAAAAAATAAATCATGATTATTCTAAGAATGAAAACACTAAATTGAAAGATCAGTTTGAACAACAAGTTTTAAAAAAAATGGGAATAAATTATATAAATAAAGGGAATAGCATGTCTATCTTCTAAATTGGAGTAGCCTATAAGAATGCCAATCAGGGGGGTGTAGTCGGTAATTAGGAATGCAGAACTTTCGGTAATTACGATGTCGAACAAACGGTAATTACGCGGTCGAACTTTCGGTAATTAAGGTGCATAACTTTTGAGTTCAAGAATCTATAATTCTATTGTAATGTACTGTGATTAATTAGGATTCAAAAAAAGTTTCCCGATTTTTTATCCGGTGGCTTTCTCCTGACAGATTAACTATTTCACAACGAAACATAAGCCTGTCAAGTAAGGCTGTTGCTACCACTTCATCATCCAGCATCTTGGCCCACTCTGTTGGGATTTTATTAGTGGTTATCACGATTGACGTGGATTCATAGATGTGATTTATAAAGTTGAAGAATGCAATAGCCAGGCTTTTCTCCAGTGGAAAGAGCATCACATCATCTATCACGATCATATTTGCTTTTAGAAGCCTTTTGTACTCTACTTTTTGGGTATTTACAAAGTCCTTTGTTTTCAGCGTATTTACGATATCTTCCATGGATCTGAAGTAAGCTTTATAACCAGCTCTGATCGCATCACGGGATAAACCTGCTGCGAGGTAGGTCTTGCCCGTACCACTAGGGCCCATCAAGACGAGGTTAAAAAGTTGGTCTACCCAGTTCAATTCCCTCAATTGTGCAAGCCTGGTAGCCTTAAGTCCGTTTTGCTCTGCATTATATAGATCCAGGTTGGTGCTTCTGGGCAAGCCTGCAGCTTTCAGCCGTCTGGCTTCATCTTTCTGGTGCCGATGCAGTACTTCTTGCTGAAACAGATCCAGCGTAAATTGCATAAAGCCAGCACCCTTACTTTCGGCATCTGCAATAATCTTCTCAAGGTTGATCCCTATTCCGGTCAGCATAAACTTGTTGCATAAAGCTTTAATTTCTTCTTTCTGTGTTTCCATTCTATTTTCTATGTGGTAAATAAGTTATTGGTAATCGTTGTCTAAGGTGGCGGGGTATTACCGTTACGGTTATACCCCGCCAGCTATTCATGGCTTGATGAATAGTGCGTCGTAAGTAGTGATATCGCTTTTTTCAGGACTGGTATTTGTCAATTTGCTGATTTCCCCATCCAGCGGATTCAACTGGATTATCTTGGCCGGCTGCAACAGGTCACCTGTTTGTTTGCGTAGCAATGCATCAACAATTGCCTTGAAGTCGTTCGCACTGGTTATCTGATGCTGGATTGCATAGTTCAGGGCAGCAGAGGCAATCTGAGGTTCCAGATCTGTGACCGTTTTCTTCAGTACACAAACCTGATCCCGAAAATACCTGGGTTTAGCATCTTTAAGCTTGTCCAGCCAGTTCATCGCCAATAAAGGATTGGGCATTAATTCACTGAAGCTGGTTATCATATTCAGGATAGCCTCACTTTTATCCCGCCGATGATCGGAGGCCAGAATCTTCTGACCTTTCAGCCGGCAAATGTCATGGCGATATATTTCTTCCTGTGCCAGATTCATCAGAATGAGCTGGTTAGCTGTTGCGTTCAGCAGCACCTTAGAGTTTTTTCCTTTATAGGTGCCTACCGGCAGACTATAGACATTGCCTTTGTAAGAGATCTTGTTGTCTTTATGGACAGCATAGAATGGGTAGGCTTCCGTTTCTAATACTACCGGTTGCCAGGGCGTAAGAAAAGACCTTTCTATTTCGAATTCCTGAGCGGGTATTTTCCGCGTCGTACCGTGCTCCAGCGCATTGGCTGTTCTGGTAAGCCAGGCTCTAGCTTCCTGGTTCAGCGTATCAAGATCTTTGTAGACCCTGTTACACAGAAAGTTCTGTTTTACATACTTCACTACATTTTCAACCTTTCCTTTACTCTCGGGGTCAGCCTTACGGCAGAAATGTGTACTAAACTTACTTTCATTTACATAGGCCTGGAATCCGGCTGTCAGAATTAGGTCTCCCAGGTTTTCCGCTACCATCAACACCCGGTCCTGGTCATAAACGATCATGGCTGTACAGCCGCCGATGGTTTCAAAGGCAAGTTCATGTGCATCAATAACTGTTGCCGTGGTAAACGGCGTGTCGGAGAACAGGATAAACTTAAACCGGGACCGGGAAAGCACAAAGGTGAAGAACTGCACTTTCCTGGTTTTACCCTGCTGCATAGTTGGCATATTGTAGAAACCAAAGTCTACTTGCGCCTGTAGACCATAATCAAGTTCTGGAACGCAGAAATAATCCCGGACATGTTCTGTTTTGGGGATATTAAACTTCGTTCTGATGATCAAAACGTAATTAAAAACAGTCTTGGGTGTTACTACTGGAAAATCTGGATAGCTTTCCTTTAACCAGTCATGCATTTGAGCAGCTGGTGTTTCCGGATATTTGACCAGCCTGTCTTTTACAAAGAGTTCATACTCCTGAAGTGACTTTCTTCTTTCAGGTTTTGAGGCCTGCTTCTCGATAAATACGTCTTCTTCGATTTCAAGGAGCGCTTTAGCAGCACGCCAGTCAAGATTCAGTTCTGCTGCAATTTTACGGATGGAGAATCCCTCCTTGTTCATTTGGTGAACTGATCGATAGGTCATAATTTTGACGATTGAATAATTCATGGTAACCCTGCATTTAGTAGATGACAAGGTTATTATTCTTTTGGGGGCAACTGCCCCCAAAAGAGAATTATAGATTCAATCCCTCAGATTTCTCGCTTGGATCTTTCAAGAGTTCTACCTCTTAATTACCGAAAGTTCAACATCTTATTTACCGATTTTGAAGCTTCTTATTTACCGAAAGCGCTGCATCTTAATTACCGAAAATGCTGCATCTTATTTACCGAAAATGCTGCATCTTATTTACCGTTCACAAAGAGCCTTTGTATTTGCTCTCAGTTAAAAATTCAGATAGCTGACAAAAATCTTCAACATGGATTTTTTTTCCTTTAACCCGGTCAAATCTTTTGGCAAGGTAAATCAAGCTGCCATCAGTTGCTTTTAACAAAGTATGTT
>JANLVJ010000040.1:0-2420 GCA_031363945.1 bacterium
GATCATTCTTGCTGATGAACCTACTGGTAACCTTGACTCAAAAACGTCAATAGAAATTATGGCACTGCTTGAAGAAATTCACCGTAAGGGGAATACAATTATTCTGGTGACCCATGAAGAAGATATTGCCATGCATGCTCACAGGATTGTTAGAATGCGTGATGGTAAAATTGAAAGTGATCTTCCTAATCTGAATATTCAGACTGTTGGTCATTTAATTGAAAAGGAAATAAACTAAAAAATTGAAAATTTACACAAAAACCGGAGATATAGGACAAACTGAATTAATAGGTGGAACCTGATTTCTTAAAAGTCTTTCAAGGTTTTCAGCATATGGTACTGTTGATGAATTGAATAGTTGGATAGGTCTGCTCCGTGATCAGGCAGTCATACAGCCTTCTGAAAAAGTAGTTATACTTCTTATTCAAGACAGGCTGTTTATAATGGGCTCATTGCTGGCTGCCGATCCTGAAAAGTCAAGAATGAAGCTTCCAGAACTATCTATTGATGATGTTTTGATATTAGAGACTGAAATCGATAGAATGGATGCCCTTTTACCCCAGTTGAAAAACTTTATATTACCTGGAGGTCATCAGTCTGTTTCTTTCTGTCATCTTGCCCGCTGTATTTGCCGTAGGGCAGAACGGGAAGTTGTCAGTTTATCAACAGAAACACTGGTTGATCCAATGATTATCATTTACCTGAACAGACTTTCCGATTTTCTTTTTACACTCGCAAGATACTGGTCTATGGTGGCAGGTGCAGAAGAAATACCGTGGATACCAGGTGCTTAAGTCAATAAATTAATTTATTCATGCAAATGTCAAAAATTATTTTACTTTTGCGAAAAATGTACAATTACCCATTAAATAGAAGAATATGTATTGGACCCTAGAATTAGCATCATATCTTGAAGACGCACCATGGCCGGCTACCAAAGATGAATTAATCGACTTTGCTATTCGTTCTGGAGCGCCGGTTGAAGTTATTGAAAACTTGCAGGCGTTGGAAGATGACGGTGAACCCTATGAAAATATTGAAGAGATATGGCCTGATTATCCGACAAAAGATGATTTCTTCTTTAATGAAGACGAATATTGAGATACTGGCCTGTCTATGAAGGTTCCATTATTTTTTTAACTCCCCGAAATTAGTGTTGATCAGAGCCCCTGCAATAATGAGATCTTCAGGCAGGGTAATTTTGATATTACGATACTCTCCTTTCACGAGATTTATTTTTATTCCTGCATGCTGGGCCACGCTGGCATCATCTGTGAATTGCTGGCTGTACTCCAAAGCTGCATTTACATTCAATTGCTCTGCAACCGCATCTTCATAGGCCTCAAATATGTCTGGAAAATTGAAACACTGGGGAGTTTGTATCATCCGGTATCTTCTGCGGTCAACCACATGCGAATCTTCACCTTCTATCAATCTAAGTGATTCACGACAATCAAGGCAGGGCACAGCATTTGAGTGAATGGCTGCCTGGTCATAAACCATCTTTATTAAACTGTTACTGACCAGTGGCCTTACTCCATCATGAATTGCAACGATTGCTGATCTATATTCAGGCGAATTCAGTTGTTTAATATATAAAAGACCATTGAAAACTGATTCAAACCGGTCTCTACCACCGTTGACGACAGTATGCGGAATTTTAAAGTTATACGTGTCAATCAGACTGGTCCAGACTGGCTGCTCTGCTTCGGCAATGACAAGAATAATATTTGGTGAAGAATCTGAAAAATAAAAGGCTTGCAGCGTATGCATAAGCACTGGCAGGCCTTTTATTACTAAAAATTGTTTTGGTATTGAAGACTGCATCCGCGAACCGTTTCCTCCGGCAAGCACAATGGCAAGATTCTTCATGTAATTAGATTTAATTAAATAATAAGCATGGCATCACCATAGCTGTAAAAGCGGTATTTTTCTTTTATTGCCAGTTCATATGCTTCCATAGCGAAATCATAACCAGCAAAGCCGGCAACCATCATTAAAAGGGTTGACTCAGGTGTATGGAAATTAGTAATCATTGAATTTGCTATGCTGAAATCATACGGAGGAAAGATAAATTTGCTTGTCCAGTCATTGGCAGCCTTCAGTGTGCGATTGGCTGAAACGGCAGATTCAATTGCTCTCATACTGGTAGTACCTACAGCACAAATTCGTGTTTTTGCTGCAAGTGCCTTGTTGACAATATCAGCCTGGCTCTGCTCAATGATGAAATGCTCAGAATCCATTTTATGCTTGGTAAGATCTTCAACCTCTACAGGTCTGAAAGTTCCAAGACCGATGTGAAGGGTGATCTCAGCAAATTCGACACCTTTTAATTCAAGACGTTTCATTAACTCTCGGCTAAAGTGCATACCTGCTGTTGGGGCAGCCACCGCACCTTCATTTTTGGCAAAAATTGTCTG
>JANLVJ010000060.1:0-4687 GCA_031363945.1 bacterium
GTGACTATAGCGATGGTGTCCACCTCTTCCCATTCCGAACAGAGAAGTTAAGCCCATCAGCGCCGATGGTACTGCGGTAAAACGTGGGAGAGTAGGTCGTTGCCGAATTCAATACACTAGCCGTACAGCATCATCTGCTGTGCGGCTTTTGCTTTTATACACTTTTCTAAAAGTCTGAACCCTGATTTTAAAAGTTTAATGCACCAATTTTAATATACTATATTTAGTTCTATGACGACTTTTACAAAACGACTTTGCTCTAAATTCACCTTTTTAGCGTTCATTACTAGCTGTTTAACGACAGCTGTACATGCCCAGTTTTTATATCCTGTAACACGTACTGTAGACAGTAGTGATACCTATTTCGGGAAAACCTATCCAGATAGATACCGATGGCTTGAAAATATAAAGTCGCCTGAAGTTGAAAAGTGGTTTAAGGATCAAGCCACGTATACAAATGCACAGATGAATAGCCTGAATGGTCGCGATCAGCTTATTGCAGAGTGGAAAACGCTGGATAAACTTAAGTCTGCGACCTTCACTGATATCACTATTAAAAATGGTCAGATCTTTTACCGCAAGACGCTTCCAGGTGAAAGTGTAGGCAAACTTTACTATAAGCAGGGAATTACGGCAAAGGAAGTTTTGCTTTTTGATCCGTTAAATCATATAAAGGGACAAAAATTAAGCATGCAGGAATTCGTTCCAAGTTTCGACGGTAAACTTGTGGCCATTGCCTATTCAAAGCAGGGTGCTGAAGTTGGCACTATCTGCATTTTGGATGTGGTAACCAATACTTTTTTGCCAGAGACTATTTACCCTACCAGAGGCTTTGGTTCATGGACTTTTGATAATAATGCTATTTTGTACAGTAAACTTAAGAGTGACGATGCCAAAGATCCATCAGCATTTCTTAATTCCAAGATTATGCTACATACTGTTTCCCAGAAAGGAAAGAGTTCGGTTGCCGACCTTGATTTTTTTAGTAATGCCAGTAATCCAGAATTACATATTACTCCAGGAGCTTACCCACAAGCTTTTTATACTGCTTCATCACCAAACTATGTATTTGGTGGGTCAAGCACTGTTGAGCCAGACTTTACACTCTTCTATGCACCAATAGTCAAAAAAGGATCAACGTTTACCTGGAAGGTACTTTCTACACCAGCCGATAGTCTTGTAAATGGAATTGAATATAAGGGCAATGATGTGTATGCCATCAGTCATGATAATGCGTCAAACTTTAAACTTGTTTCTACCAGTCTGCTTCACCCAGACTGGAAACATGCAAAATTAATTATTGCAGAAAAGAAGGAACTGATTTTAAAAAGACTTACCAGCTCTAAGAACTTCCTTTTTCTAACCTATAGCGATGGTATCAATTGCGCTGTTTATAAATACAACCTGCATACAAAATTACTGTCAGCAGTAAAAGTACCTCTAGCTGGAAATATCGATGTGTCATGTATTGATGAGAAGTCTGATATGACCCTGATTAGTGTATTTTCATGGAACAAGCCATTTACTGAATTTGCCTATAATCCGGTCAGTGAAAGTTTTGTGGCCAGTTCCTTTAATAAAAAGACTGTTTACCCCGCCCGTTACCTCGATATCCAGGTCAAAGAAGTATTGGTGAAAGCAGCAGACGGAGCAATGATCCCTTTATCGATCATGTATAAAAAGGGAACAGTACTTGATGGTAGCAATGTCTGTTTATTAGAGGGATATGGTGCATATGGCATTACTTTAGATCCATATTTCAGTATTCTGACCAGTGCATTGGTAACCAAAGGGGCGGTATTTGCCGTTGCCCATGTTCGGGGTGGTGGTGAGAAAGGTCAGTCATGGTATAAAGGGGGCTATAAAACTACAAAGCCCAATACCTGGAAAGACTTTAATGCCTGTGCCATGTACCTGATTGATCAAAAATATACAGTTCCTGCAAAACTAGGAGGTTGGGGAACCAGTGCCGGTGGAATTTTAATTTCCCGGGCTATTACTGAGCGCCCTGACCTGTATGCAGCGGCACTTTGTAATGTTGGCTGTGCAAATGCCCTCAGACTCGAATTCTCAGCCAATGGTCCTGTTAATATTCCTGAATTTGGAACAGTAAAGAATGAGACCGAATGTAAAGCACTCTATGAAATGGACGGATTTCAGCATATTGTTGCTGGCACCCGCTATCCTGCGGTCTTGAGTATTGGCGGCTGGAATGACCCACGTGTGGCACCCTGGCAGCCTGCTAAGTTTGCTGCCGCCATGCAAACCGCTTCAACCTCTGGCAAACCTGTTTTGATCAAGATCAATTACGATAATGGTCATTTTACCGAAGATAAAAACGTGACCTTCGCTAATTTCGCTGATCAGTTTTCATTCATCATGTGGCAGTGTGGCCATCCTGACTTTCAACCAAAGAAGAATGTTCTGTAAAAAAAGACTTGTTTAAATTTTGGCAGCCAGGGAAAACGCTGGCTGCTTTTTTATAGTTGCTAGATTAAATTTCGAAATCGGTTGAACTATTGTCAGGGGTTAAAACTAATTTCAAGTGTTTTTAAATAAATTTAATTCTTAAAAATGGTATAGAATACAGTAGATTTTTTTTGATAACAATTTTGCATGTACGCTTTCCAGGAATTCATTAAAAATTCTTCTGCACCAGGTGAATTCCTCATAGTTTCAGAATACATTGTTCATATAATAGTATGGGAGGTCACATTTATTCAAGGTAAGATTGTCTGAAATTAATTTGAAAAATGATGTGTTCTTATGCGTTATGGATTTTAACGAATCAAATTAGGTCTATCTTTTTTGACATTTCAGCGGCTTTGTAAATTGCTTCAATGATTTTGACATCTTTTAGCCCTTCTTCTCCTGTGATATGATTGGGAAGGGGTTTGTTTTCCAAAATCAATTTTCCAATAGCATCAAGTTGCGTGGCCTGCTGATTAATCACTGGAAATTCGATAGTACCCTTACTGCTTTTTCCTTTAAACGGGCCATAACTAAGAGCAGGGTCTAATTCAAAAAACCCATCATCTGCCGAAGCGTAAAACTTATCAATATTAAAGCCGCAGGAAGTTATGCAGTTAGAAATAGCACCGCTTGGAAAGTTCATCTGCCAGGTAATGGTTTCTTCAACCTGGGCAAACCTGATTTTATTATTTACCGGGCCAAACTGTGCCGTTACGCTTAAAGGCTCTTCACCCAAAACATAGCGACTGGCCTGAATACAATATATGCCTAGGTCCATCAAGGGGCCGCCACCCGACAATACTTTATTTAATCGCCAATCGGAAGGGTTAAATGAATCTTCTTTCTTTTTAATATTATATGTCTGGTAACCTAACCCCGCATTAAGCATACGAACCTGGCCAAACACTTTTTCCTGGCCCAGTCTTTTAAGTTCTAAATGGGTTGGCTCATAATGCAGTCTGTAACCGATTGCAAGTTGCACACCTGCTTTGTGGCATGCGGAGATCATCTCCTGGCAATCATTAACCGAAGTTGCCATCGGCTTTTCACAAATTACATGTTTACCAGCTCGGGCTGCGCGTACAGTAAACTCTTTATGCAGGGCATTGGGTAATACCACATATACAAGGTCTATGTCTTTATTTGCAGCAATGTTGTCAAAGTTCTGGTAATTGTAAATGTTCTTATCTGGAATAGCATACTTTGTTTTCCAAGTATTGGCCTTAGCTGCATGGCCAGTCACAATTCCAGACAGGTGGCAGTATTGGGATCCTGATAACCCGTCGGCCAGGGCCTCGGCATAATTCCCAAGTCCGCATAAGGCCACATTTAATTTCTTGCCTGTATAAAATTTATCTTTCCCAGAAGATAAATCAGGAAATGCTGAAATAGCTGTAATCAATGTTGCAGAACCAACTCCTAATCCTAACTTTTCTATAAACAAGCGGCGAGATAAACTGTCCATAATTTGGTAAAGGGTTATTAACTATTTGTTAAAACAAGAGTGAGGTAATAATAGCGTATAAAGCTGGGAGATACAACTTCATGTCGAAGATGAAATTTGAAGATTTATAACGAAAATTGAAGGGCTTATAGTATTAGGGTCTCCTGAAAATACCAATTTGACTGGGTGTCTTGTCCTAGCCAATCTTGTCACTGGGTCTTGTCCGCTTTTCAGTTTACAGTTTTGGGCGGGTTAAATACATCTTTTTTAATACCTATAGTGCGAATCAATTTTCTTATCTCTGTTGATTTAATATCTGGACAGTAGTATTTTTCTTTCTTCTATTTTTCCAATATTTTACCAGCGGTACAGCCGTTTCATGAGCAATTGCAGGTACTAAATTGCTACAGCTCATTTCAGGTCTTACATTATTATAAGCCTGGACTGCTATTCTTACTGCTAATAACGCTTCTACTCTTGACTTAAATACACGATTCAAGCTGAACTCTGTTTTCAGTATACCGTTTATTCTTTCAGCAATCGGATTTTCATACGCCTCACCATGCTGGGTCATGCTAATTGCGATATTTTCTTTATTCAGCAATTTTACATATTCGTGGGGGCACACTTAATGAGACGGTTAGCTATGATGTTATGGGTAATATTACTGGTCTTACCCGTCAGGGAGGCAGTGCAGCAGTACTGGCATATAGCTACCTGAATGGAGGCTTAAGCAACCAGTTGCAGGTGGTGACCAAGGGTGGAGGTGCG
>JANLVJ010000007.1:0-20638 GCA_031363945.1 bacterium
ATCGGCAAAAGCAAATTCAAATAAGAAGTATCAAGACTCTGTCTGAAATTCAATCCTAACTCATGAATGAAAATTGGTTGCATGATTGCCATAGCCCCAATTGCCTGAATACGATCGATATCTTCAGGGTGGGGGAGTTCAAGATGCTCAATCCGATTCGGCCTGACCCCTGGGAATTGCCTGAAAGCCTTTTCATAAACAGTAAGCACTTCATCTATGGCCAGATCACCTATAGCATGAATTGCCATCGTAAAGCCCTGCTCCTGGGCATTAAAAACCAGTTTCTGTAGTAATAAGGCTGGAATTCTCAGAATTCCGAAATTTAACGGGTTACCCGTACTATTCATATAGGGGCGTTTCAACGCGGCTGTCTGACTGCTAAGCCCTCCGTCAGCAAAGAGCTTTGCAGTCTGCACTCTTAAATGTGCAGATTCATATAAATCAGGTAAATCTTTGGGTTCAAGACCCCCATCGGGTAATAAAATCGGGATTGCATTGACCCTAAGTCTGAGCTTACCTTGTTTATTCAGAGACTGATAAACCGAAAGCAAACGAGGATGTACAGCTGGGTCGGTGGCAGAAGTAATTCCATAGCTAAACAGCGTTTCTTCAGCAGCTTTTATCATCTGCATATACTGAGCTTCACTATACGGGGAAATAAAGGGTGCTATAATTCCCAGGGCACTTTCAGTAATTATTCCATTTATCTGCTGGTTCTTTCCCAGACGTATTTCACCACCTGTAGGTACTGCTGTTGAGGCGCTAAAACCACAGAAATCAATCGCTGACGAATTAAGCACGACAATATGAGCACAGGTACGCATCAAATGAACAGGATTATCAGGTACATATCTGTCCAGATCGAACCTGTCAGGAAGTTGCGGAACTGACCATGCAGCTTCATTAAAACCCCTGGCCATGAGCCATGCCGTTTTATCAGGTAATCTGGAGGCGGCAGTGGCAAGCATTTCACCGAGCTCATCAAGACTTTCTGCATGGCGAACATCAAGCAGGAAAGTTTGCAGGTTCCCTACCTTCCAGATATGTATATGTGCATCATTAAATCCTGGCAGAACAAAGCTTTTACCTGCGTCAATGCGCGGGCAATCAGGGCTGGCCAACTGCTCAAGTTCAGACAGATTACCTCTCCCTATGATCATGCCATCACGAACCAGCAATGCTTCAGGACTGTTAAATCCCGAAGCATGACTATAGAAATAACCATTATAAAAAAGGGTTTCCAATTTAGCTCAGTTCTTTAATCTTTTCTCCTTTTAAAGCAATCGCACGTTCGAGCACAGCAAGACCTTCAATCAACTGATCATCTGTCATGACCAAGGGCATCAACAGTCTGATACAGTTACTAAACAAGCCTGCCCTTATAAGAATTAATCCGTTCGAAATTGCTTCTTTCATGACTGCAACAGTTGTGTCAGGATCGGGCTCACGCGTTTCCCGATCTTTAACAAACTCGACAAGGCACATTGCTCCAACACCCCTGACATCTCCTATACAGTCAAATTTTTCTCTCCATACGGTTAGAGTCTTCAGTGTAAGCTCGCCAATCTGTACTGCTCTGTCAAGAAAAGCAGGTGTATTTATAATTTTAATTGTTTCAATGGCCGCAACACAGGCAACAGGACTACCACTAAAGGTTCCACCAACACCGCCCAGATGTGGGCTATCCATGATTTCAGCCTTTCCGGTGACGGCAGCAATGGGCATGCCCGCGCCCATTGATTTTGCCATGGTCACCATATCAGGCACTATTCCATAATGATTAATGGCAAAAAGTTTACCGGTACGACCAAATCCTGATTGAATTTCATCTGCTATCATCACTATACCATGCTGGTCACAAATTGATCTTATTTTCTCAAGAAAAGCCTTGGGCATGGCAATAAACCCCGCCTCACCCTGAATAGGCTCGATGATAATGGCCGCAATGGCTGAAGGATCTACCTGTGCAATCAGCGCATGATCTAACCTTGAAATGCAATAGGCCAGATAATCGTCTTCTGTCATACCCATTGGCACCCTGTACATATTCGGGGCCGGTAAACGGTAGATGTCAGCCACATATGAACCAAAACCCCGCTTAAAAAGCCCATACTTGCTGGTAAGACTTAAGGTGAGCAAGGTTCGCCCATGATAGGCCCCTTCAAAACAGATGACTGCATTGCGCCGGGTATAATATTTTGCAATATTAACCGCATTCTCAACAGCTTCTGAGCCTGAGTTTGCAAGCAAGGTTTTTTTAGGAAAGCTACCTGGTGTAATTTCATTCAGGGTTTCTGCCAGCTCAATATAGGGTTCAAAAGTGGTGACCAGCGAACAGGTATGAATGTATTTGGCCGCCTGTTCGGCAATTGCCTGAGAGACAGTTGGGGGGCAATGACCTACATTGATCATGCCTATACCCCCTGCAAAATCGAGCAGACGATTACCGTCGACATCATAGACATAACAACCCTCTGCCCTGTCAACTACCACTTCAGTTGACTTTGCCAGACCAGAAGGTATGGCATTCTTTCTTCTCTCTAATAACAGCTGGGCCTTTGGGCCCGGTATTGCCGTAATTAACCTGATATGTG
Source organism: bacterium (assembly GCA_031363945.1). Taxonomy (GTDB): domain Bacteria; phylum Bacteroidota; class Bacteroidia; order Sphingobacteriales; family Sphingobacteriaceae; genus JANLVJ01. The sequence continues at coordinate 2,595 of JANLVJ010000007.1, forward strand.
ACATATTAAATAATTAAGATGATAAACTTTAATTTATTCTTGGTTAGTACCGGGTATGTTTACCCTGTACAGCTTTAATACGAACCTGAGTTCAAGGCGCTGACTGAGCATTTTCCCAAACCAGCATTACCCCATAGTTACCACAGGATGGATCATTAAGATAATCAGGAATAAGACCTATAGGTTTGAAGCCTACTTTCATTTGTGTAGAAACCGTCGGATCTTTTCTGTTACCTGCCAGCAGTTCGGCATAGTATTCTTCACCTGACATATCTTTTGAAACCAGACCATAACCGTTAAGCATGCCTACTGTAATCTGCCCCTTTAAACCTAAGGCATTAACAAGATGCTGCCTGGCATCATACAGTAATGTTGCCAGACCCTTTCTTCGAAAGTCAGGATGTACGCTTACATCAAGCCCATATAACCAGATTCCCTCAGGGTTATGATTAGTAAGCCACCCCCCGGCAATCGTTTCATTGAATGTATGGTGATAGTGATCAAAGTCAAAGTCAGACCGCATCGTGGTTGTGGCGCCAACAACCTGCTCATGGTAAGTAATGACAAACTGTCCCTGGGCGAATAATTCAAGATGACGCAGATAATGCCTGGCCAGAATTAATTCTTCCTCAGCAAGTGTTGGAAAAACCAGACGCTGTAATTCTTCTAACTGATGTGCATGATGGGGCTTCATAGCTTCAAGCATGAAATCTTCCTGAATGATTATATGTTCCATATCGAAATCTATTGATTCGTAATTAATGAATAGTATAGCCCATAATCACATAGAGGATACAGGCAATCGTAAAAGAAATCAAGGCAAAAGGTAACTGGGTAATAGCATGCTGATAATTATTACATTCTGTACCCGAGGCGGCAAGTATCGTTGCATCTGAATAAAAACAGGCATGTGCACCGAAGGCACCTGCACTGATTACTGAACCCAGGCATAACCAGATATTGGCATGCATAGACTGGGCAAGTGGAATGGCCATTGGAATAGCTATTGCATACAGGCCCCATGAATTTCCAGTAGTAAAGGCGATCAGCCCCAGCGAGACGAAAATAGCCAGTGGAAGAAATACCCTGCTTACGTAGGGCTGAACAGAATGAATCACATAAGTTGTCAGCCCCATATCGTCACCCAGATTTTTCAAAATATATGACATAACCAACAGAATCAGGGCGAATGTCATACTCTTCACCCCATCTATTGCTGTATCACTCAGGTCTTGAAATCTGGCTACCTTCTTAAAAGAAAAGTACAGAACAGTGAATGTCAGGGCAACCATGATACCTTTTAATGCATCTAGGTTAAAAAATAAAGTAGCCCCTATCAGCACTACCAATGGAAGAATTAGAAACCAGGAAGTTTGCCTGACCTGATTATCAAACAGCTCTACTTTCATCGAGAAGCTTTCAGATCCGGGTGGAATAAGCACACCAGTTTCCTCAGCTCTGATGTTTGCAATCTTCATCTTGCCAATAATCGGTATCACGCCAAGAATTACCAGTGGGACCAGAAAAAACTGGACCCAGCCGTATGAAATATAGGGTATGATATGCAGATAGGCTACCAGCCCCCCACCTTGTTTTACCAGATGTGATGATTCAAGTAATTTACCGATAAAGATAACCCATGTTGAAATCGGCATGATTACACAGATAGGCACTGCTGTTGAGCTGACAACAAATGCCAGCATCTCTCGTGATATTTTATAGTGATCGGTAATTTTCTTCATGGTAGACCCGGCTGTCAGTGCATTCAGGTAATCATCTACAAACAAAAAGGTACCAAAAACCCAGGTTACCAGGAGTGATGATTTTTTATTCCTGATATACCTGAGCATCAGCTTACCAAAGGCCTCAGTACCACCTGATCTTATCATCAGATTAATCAGGGCACCGTACAGGCTGCAAACCATAATCACCCAGACCATAGAATCATTTTGCATAACCCTGGTGAGTGAATCAATAAAAGCAGAAAAAAAATTTCCTTTTGCCACAATAACATAGCCTACAAGACTCCCGATCAACAGGGGCTCAAGTGATAAACGGGTAATAATTGCAATTACCACTACGATAAGCGGAGGAATAAGGCAGAGGTAACCAAAATCAGGGGTGCCTGTCATCAGATAGAAATTGATCCAGTACTGATTAATTTCGTTTCCATATAGGCATGTAGTCCTTCAGCACCTGATTCATGGCCCTGCCCACTTTGTTTCCACCCGCCAAACGGGCCTTCAGTACCATGAGCCGCCCATTCGTTGATACCAATGATTCCAAACTCTAGTTCTTCGCCCAGTCTGATAGATTCGTCAAGCGATGAGGTAAATGCGTAAGCAGCAAGTCCATATTCAGTTTCATTAGACCAGCTAATTGCCTGATCAAGGGACTGGAATGGTATCAGTGGAATAACAGGACCAAAAATTTCAGCCACCGTCAGGACCGAACCTTGCTGAACGTCAGTAAATACTGCAGGCTCAAGAAAATATCCTTTTTTTAAGGCTGAAGGTATAGTGCCACCTACAGCAAGTTTATCACCTTGACTAATGGCTTTTTCAATGATTTCAATCACCGTACTGCGCTGTCTTGAATTGATCAGGGGCCCGAGCGTACTGCTACTGTCAATTCCCAAACCTACTTTCATGCTACAGGTATGCCCGATGACAGCAGCTAAGAACTCTTGGTAAACTGATTCATGAACGTAAAATCGCTGGGGGGCAACACATACCTGACCACAATTTCTAAATCTGGCTGTTACCGCAGCTTTAGCAAGCTGGACAACATTGGTATGCTGGGTGATAATTACCGGAGCATTACCCCCGAGTTCGAGGTTAAGACGGGTATTGGTACGGGAGGCACCATCCATGAATAATTTTCCAACCCTGGTACTTCCCGTAAAACTGATCTTCCTGACTTCAGGTCTGTCAAGCATGATATTGCCGATTGCTGCAGCATCCCCATTTACTGAATTAATAACACCAGCACCAATACCTGCCTCCACAAGGCTCTCAACCATATGAACCGTACTTAAAGGCGTAAACTCAGATCCTTTCAGAACGATGGTACAACCTGCGGCCAGGGCTGCGGCCAGGGCTCTGGCAATATTATAAGCCGGAAAATTCCAGGCGGTTATAATACCAACCACACCCAGGGGCTGATATATAACCTGCATTCTTTTATCTGAGCGATTAGCAGGAATTATGCGTCCATAAGAGCGTTTGGATTCTTCTGCAAACCAATCAAATAAATTTGCCGCAACTGCCCATTCTCCTCTTGCTTCAAGCATGAGTTTTCCGCTTTCAAGCACCATATCGATGGCAAATACTTCGAGATTATTTCTGATATGGATGGCTGCCTTATGTAAGATATCAGCCCGCAAATAGCAGTTCATCTTACTCCATTTAACAAGGGCAGAAGCAGCACTATCGATTGCAAGGCTGGCATCATCGGCACCCCCATATGCCACACTGGCAATAAGTTCTTCACTACCCGGATTCAACAAATCCCATGTACCCCCCAAGGCGGCATCACACCATTGCCCGTTTATATATTGTATGGCTGTTTTCATGCGTGAGTATGATATGCAAGGGCTGCTTCTATGATATCGAGCCCCTCGTTTAAATCGCTGTCTGAAATTGTCAGAGGGCTTAAAACCCTGATTACATTATTATAAATTCCTGCGTTTATTAGTACCAGACCGTGCTCAAAAGCATAGGTCATGATACTTTTGCACAAATCGGCATCGGGTTGATTTGGATCTCCGTTTTTGACCAATTCAAAAGCCATCATTGCACCAAGACCCCTTACATCACCGATTGACGAGAACCGGCTTTTAAATGCCATAAACCGACTTCTTACGATTTCACCTACATGCCTGCCTTTTTCATTGATATCTATTTTCTTCATATATTCTAGCGTAGCAATCGCTGCCGCACAACAAACAGGATTTCCGAGATAGGTACCTCCGATGGTGCTAGGTTTTGCCTTATCAAGAATTTCGGCCTTCCCCATCAGGCATCCGATAGGCATACCTGAGCCTAGTGATTTTGCCCAGGTAGATAAATCAGGAATAACATCGAAATGCTCATAAGCAGCGCCCTTACCTGTGCGACCGAAACCTGACTGAACCTCATCAAGAATCAAAAGAATTCCGTTTTCATTACAAACCCGCCGAAGAAATTTGAGATACCTTGCTGGTACCACATTGAAGCCACCCTCACCCTGAACGGGTTCAATGATTATTGCAGCCACTTCAGCAGATGGTACAACTGTTTTAAAGGCATTGAGTAAATTCAGTTCCTGATTGGTAATAAATGTTTCATAATCTAAACCCGCACCACTGTGATAAAAATCAGGAAAGGGAATACGATACACTTCTGGTGCAAATGGCCCACAGCCCAGTTTATAAGTAACTTTTGATGTAAGCGACATGGCCATCATGCTACGTCCGTGAAAAGCCCCTTCAAAGCAGATTATCCCTGACCTCCCTGTCGCCTGACGGGCAATTTTTATCGCATTTTCAACAGCTTCAGCCCCTGAATTTGTCAGTAAAACTTTCGTATGCTCTCCATGAGGGAATAAGGCAATGAGCTCTTCAGCCAGCTGCATATATAAATCGTACATGGCCACATTAAAGCACGAATGGATCAACCTGGCAGCCTGTTCCTGAATTGCGGTAACCACAGGAGCAGGGCAATGTCCGGCGTTCAAAACCCCTATACCCCCGGCAAAATCAATTAGGCTTCTGCCTTCGGCATCAATCATCCTACTTCCTTCAGCACTGACAACAGTAGCAGGATTAAAAATCCCAAGACCTATGGGCAGAAGTGCGTTTCTGCGGGCAATCAGCTCAGCAGAAGTATATGTGCTTGACTCAGTTATTGGCATAATCTGCTGTTTAAGACTCTATGTAAAATGTTTTGATATTCACAAATTCATGAATGCCATACTTTGATAGTTCACGCCCATATCCTGATTTCTTTATACCTCCAAAAGGTAAACGGGAGTCAGATCTCACAACGGCATTAACAAATACATTACCTGCTTCCAGTTCATGAACCATGGCTTTCACTTTTTCTTTATCGGCTGACCAAAGACTTGCCGCAAGCCCATAACGGCTTAAGTTGGCAAGCCTGATTGCATCGGCTGCATCTTCAGCGATGATAAGAGCTGCCAGTGGCCCAAAGGTCTCTTCATCAAAAGCTGCCATACCAGGTCTTACCTCGCTGAGTACAATCGGGCTGATATTACAACCACTTGACGGACCCCTGAAAACAATATGAGCCCCATCGGCTATACTTCTCTCAAGTTGATTTTCAAGATTTGCAACCAGGTCAAGCCTTGACAGAGGGCCCATCGTTATTGCAGGATCAAGTGGATCACCCTGCCTGATTTTTGACACTTCAGCAATAAATAGTTTTGAAAACTGCTCAAACACACTTCGTTCAATAATAAAGCGTTTTGCCCCATTACATGCCTGCCCACTGTTTACCATTCTGGATAAAACACCCATCTGTGCAGCTTTTTCGAGGTCAGCATCGGCTAAAACAATAAATGCATCTGAGCCTCCAAGTTCGAGAACAACTTTTTTCAGGTGCTTTGCTGACAGGGCAGCAACTTTGGCACCAGCAGCTTCACTACCAGTAAATGCCACACCACTTATTATTGAGGCCTCAATAATTGGTTCAACCAGATCAAGGTCAATGATGACCGTCTGAAAAACACCTTTATCAAATCCGGCTGCCAGCAAAAGCTCTTCAATTTTCAGCGCACAACCTGTAACTGTCGGCGCATGCTTTAAAAGACAAACATTTCCGGCCATTAAACAGGGTACTGCATATCTGAATACCTGCCAGAAGGGAAAATTCCAGGGCATGATTGCAAATACACATCCCGTTGGTTCAAAATAAACCCCACTATCTTCTGCTTCAGTAGCAATTTTTTCAGTTGCAAGAAATCCTTCACCCTTGCCAGCATAAAACCGACAAACAGAAGCACATTTACGAATTTCTGAACGAGACTCAGCAAGAGGCTTGCCCATTTCAAGGCTGATGAGTTTAGAAAGTATCTCTATTTGCTCGTCTAATAAATCAGCAACCTTCTCAAGCAGATGCGCTCGCCTTGTCAAAGAACTTCTTTTCCAATTATCAAAGGCCTGTTGGCTGATGGCAAGAATTTCATTTACCTGCTGCCCGTTCATCAGTGCATACTGCGCTAAGGGCTGTTGGTTATACGGATTTGTTGAGAGAAAATTCACGGTTTTAGGATTAAGATTTATGCGGTATAAATTTACGCTTGATTTCGGCAATAAGATTGACAGAACCCAATCTTGCACTTAGCGCAGCACCATTCATATATCCTTGCCAGAGCTGGGAGCAATGTTCACCTGCGAAATGAAGTTGCCCGAAGGGTTCAGCTTCATGACCACCGATACCTGTCCATTGACCAACCTTATAATAGCTGTATGCACCCCTTGTATGTGGGTAAGTTTCCCAGATAAATTTTTCATTTTTTCCGGTATAGGATACTGCCATCCCAGGATAAACTTTTTCAAGTTCAGGAATAAATTCAGCTGCAAGAGCTAAGGCCTCAGTGTCCCTTAATTTTTCACTAAGTCTGCCCCCACTGAAAATAGTATAGCTGCCAATGGTATCACTTTGCATAAGACTTGAATCCCAGCCCGTATGACAGTTTAAATCAGTCGTTAACTTCCCGATATGGCCCATCTTTACCCAGGGTTTATCAGAAAACCCCATGATAAATTTGCCACTATTACCATAACCAAGTTCATTTATAGCCTTGATTTTAATTGGGGGCAAGGGTAAATTAAGCCTCACACTTCTAAGCCTCGAAAATGGAATGGTCACCACCAGGTAGTCTGTCCTAAGCTGTTTAAATTCATTATTAACCTTAAACGAAACCAGAAAGCCTTTACCATCGGGGTCAATCTGGATTAATTCATGTAAAAAATGTACCTGTTGCTGTACTTTTTCATAAACAGCCTTGCATAAATGCTGACTTCCACCTTTGATTTTCATTATTTCTGCCCCTTGACCTTCAAAGTCATCCATGTCTTTGATACTTTGAGGAGGGCGCAAAATTATTAACAGATTTATTGCCGACTGCAAATTTGCTTCTGCCCCATATTCACTCTCCATTGCCAGAATCAGGAAACGGTATAACCAGCCAGTGAGGTTAATCTTATTGAGGTATTCAGTGATCGAAAGCTGATCGAGATCGATGAGTGCCCCAACATTGTTCAGGGTAATTTCATTTGGCAGGCGATCAATATCGTGTTTAAGTACTATAACGTAGGGAGACAGAGCATCATATATATTTTGCTGTGTTAATACCTTACCCTCAAAATAATAGGTATGTTTTTTAAGGTCTTTAACCCTTGAATCGTAAAGCTCAATATTAAACTCATGACATAGATTCTTTATATCATAATGTTCCTCATCAACCCATTCACCACCAAAATCGGTCGTAATTCCTTCACCAAACAGATTATTCACAGTAAACATTCGCCCCCCAAACCGGTTTGAGGATTCGTATATATTACTTTTTAAACCCGCTTTTTTTAACTGGTAAGCAAAGTTAAGCCCAGCCATACCTGCTCCAATAATGGTGATCACAGGCTGCTTTTCATTTATCCCGGCGATATTACCCGTATCATTAGTTGGCAGTAGACTATCCGTTTCTGTAAAACTTGTCAGACCAGTGAGCATTCCCATTGAAATGGCACTCTTCACAAGAAATTCACGTCTTGATGACCCTGATTTCTGGTCAGAATGATCTTCGTCGGCTTCTACTGTTTTCACAGCTGCATTAAATGCTTTTTTGATCAGATATGTCAATAAACTTCTACTCATGTCAATTAAATAATTCTGTCTTAATACCCGGGGTTTTGAATCACAATACCTTTTGTAGCAGTAATTTCGCGGATGGGAATAGGCCATACAGCATTTGTCTGTGGTACCCCTAGTACAGCATTGACTTGGCCTGTACGGGCAAGATCGAAGAAACGATGCCCTTCAAAGTTAAATTCTGCCCGTCTCTCATCTTCCAAAGACTGCTGAAAAGCTGATTCAGTTGTAAGATCCAAAGGCCCAAGCTGGCTCAACCCCCTATTAGTTCGAATTGTATTTAAATCGGCAAGACCCCCTCCGGCAAGCCCGGCTGCGGCTGCACGAATCAGATACATTTCAGGGAGCCTTAAAATGTAGGCTGGATTATCGCGGTTGATTTCACCCCTATATTTCAGGGTTCTACCATTAGGCGCAATATTGGCGCTGGAATAATTCAGCAGATTAACCCGCAAATCATTTTGCCGGTGCACAAAAAAACTATCAAGATACTGGGAGGCTATAAAAAATATTTCAGTTGTCGCTGCGGCTGTTCTTGAATAGGTATAAGAATTAAAAAAACTTTGATTTTGCTGATTAAATGCCAGTTCAAAGATAGATTCAACACTTTTCTTCGAAGTATAGATTGATTGAAAATTATTGGCATCGAGTATCTTATATGATCCATCATTTATTACACTATCAGCCTCAAGACCCGCATTAATATAATCTTTCATATAAAAATAAACCCTTGCTTTCAGGGCCTGAATCATACGAAGATTTATATAATTAGCGTCCCTAGACCCGCTTGATTGCAATGAATCATCTGCCTCATTCAGATCAGACAAAATTGCTTTATATGTTTGTGCAACAGTACTTCTGGGAACTATATCACCCAAACCCTGAACTTTTAATACGACCGGAATACCATAGGTAGAAGTCAGATCCCAATGGTAGCCAAACGCTCTCAATAAATCAAAATGAACCAATGCACGAATGGCCAGGCACGTACCCTTTGTAGTTGACTTAAGTGCCCCATTTGGGGCTTTGACACCTTTAACGGTATTCAAGCCACTTAAAATTGCATTAGCAGTACCAATAGAATTATACAAGGAAACGTACATATTTTCAAGAAATAGATTACTTGAGCCCACATTATAGCTCCCGAATTCGACCAGAGATGTATTGTTATAACCTCCTGCAATGCCGTTATCACTGTTCAGATCAGCAAGCATCGGGTAAAAAGCACCATAATATTCTTTAGCTCCCAAGGTATTATAAAGTCCGTTTACGGCATCTTTAAAGCTTGTTGAATCGGTAAATACTTTATTTGAAGGTACACCTGCGTAATTAACCTGATCTAATTTTTTACATGCTCCAATGGTGCATAAAGCAATAATTATGAGAGGAAATAGATGTCTTGATCTGATCATGGCCGTGTAATTATAGTCCAAGGTTAATACCGAAAGTAAATGTTCTGGCTGGTGGGTATGCCGCATAATCAATTCCTGCTGTCTGTTCGTTTCCGCCCCCGGTTGAACTTACCTCTGGGTCAAAGCCAGTATATTTAGTAAAGGTGTACAGGTTCTGAACCTGAGCATAGAGTTTCATTGAATTAATAAACTTCTTAAAATGAAATGTATACCCCAGATTAACTGTCTTAATCTTTAGAAAACTTGCGTTTTCAAGGTATTGACTCCCATTGGGATACCATGCCTGAACGAGAAACGAAGCCCTTGGAATATTGGTGATATCACCAGGTTTCTTCCATCGCCGATCATAGGAATTCTGTGTAGTATTGGCCCATACATATGCTGTTGAGGCAGCACCAGGGTTAGAAGCAGAACTCCAGCCTAATGCTTCTGTTGTTGACCTTATGGTATTAAATACCTGATTACCGATGCTGAAAGGCATACTGATATTCAGTTCCCAATTATTATAAACTAAATTATTACCCAGGCCACCAAAATAATCAGGTCTTGCCTTACCAATAATCGTTTCATCGCGACTGAAGTTAACCTGATCAGCACGAATCTTAGCACCCAAATTATTAAAATACATAGCATCACCTGTTTGCTGGTCTACACCTGCAAATTTGACCCCGATAAATGTTCCTATAGGTTGCCCGATCTTGAGAATATGTGTAGGAGCCCCGTCATTGTAAGAAGAAATCAGCTGACCATCGACGGCAAGATTTTTGATCCTGTTTTTTAGGAATGAGATATTGAATGAACTTGTCCAGCTAAAAGAAGTAGTTTTGATATTACGACTATTGAGCTGCACTTCAAAACCCTTGTCAACAACCTGACCTGAGTTTGCAGTAACATTTTTAAATCCAGTGGTGCCTGCCTGAGGTATCTGACCCAGCAATTTTGTACGCTGAGAATTAAAATATTCTACAGAGCCGTCAAGCACCCCATGTAAGATCGAAAAGTCAAGACCTACATTAAAAATGGCATTACTTTGCCACGATAAATTAGGATTACCCAGATTTCCGGGTTTCAACCCAGGTGAACCATTATACTTCGAAGGCCTCCAGTAAGATATAGCCTGAAAATTTCCTATTTCCTGATCCCCTGTTAAACCATAACTAACTCTGAACTTTAAAGCATCAAAAACATTTCCGTCTTTAAGAAAACTTTCTTCAGCAAGATTATACCCAATTGATGCTGATGGGAAATACCCAACCCTCTTGTTTGTAGGAAACCGGGAAGAAGCATCAGCCCTGAAACTAAATGAGGCTAGAAATTTATTTTTAAACCTGTAGTTTACCCTTGACAAAAATGAAGTGAGGTACCAGGAACTTGGTATTTCTGATGAATTATTGATAATGGCTGCCGCAGAGATCGTCTTTAACCCACCAGTAGTAGGCAAACCCTGCCCGCTGATCGAAATCTGATCAGATGTTGATTGTTGTCTGGTAACCCCACCAAGGGCTTCAATATAATTATCAGGGTTTAACTGTTTTTGATAACTGAGTATATTTTCATTTAACCAGGTCATATTATTAAAGCTGGAATAATAAATTTTACCCCCTACTGCCTGTGCGTCAACGGTCAGAGGCGAGAAGTACTGGCTGTCTTTTGAATTCGTGTAATCGAGTGACCAGGTCGTACGCAGTTTTAAAGCTGGTGTAAATTTATATTCTGAATAGACAGAGCCGATCAGCCGATCGGTATTGGTGAAAGCCGACACTTCTTTGGCAGATTTAACCGGATTATCAGATAGCCAGTTAACCTGATAATTACCTGACTGGGCATAAGAGCCATCTTTCTCATAAACGGGCATAAGAGGAGATGCGCCCAGTGCATTTGTCAATACCCCAGTATAAGTATTATCGTTAAAACTTCTTTTATTGATCGAACGGGTCATTGACAAAGTTGAACCATAACTTAAATGGCTGTTAACCTGATGATCAAGATTTAAACGCGTATTAAACCTGCGCAGATAATTCTCTATAATGATTCCACTCTGATCAAAATAAGATCCGCTCAGAAAGAACTGGGTTTTCTCAGAACCACCTCTGGATGAAAGTTCATAGTTTCTGATAGGTGCAGTTCTAAGAATCTGACTCAGCCAATTTGTGTTGATGCCTGTGGCTACACTGTAGGGTAATGGATTATAAAGACCAACCCCCTGTAAGACTGATTTACTGCCATAACGAGATGAATCTTTACCGAAATGTGCTGATTCAAGATTATAAACGTTTATATCATTGGAAATAGCTTCCTGAGTAAGACTGATAAAGTCTTTGGCACTGAGAAATTTAATGTTTTTTTCAATTTTCTGGATACCCGTATAAAAATTAAGGTTGATGGCTGTTTTACCATTTTTACCCCGTTTTGTCGTAATCAAAATGACACCGTTTGCAGCCCTTGCACCATAAATTGCAGCTGCAGAAGCATCCTTAAGCACCTCAACTGACTCAATATCATCAGGATTAAGATCAGCAATCGAGCTGATATTCTGACCGCTGCCGACCGATTCACCACCCGTATTATACGATGTTGATAAGGCAGAATTACTTTCACTCAACATCGGTATGCCGTCTACCACATAAAGCGCATTTGTAGCTCCCCTTATATTTACAATTAAACCAGCTCCTGGGGTACCAGAGGGAGTTGTAACACTAATGCCTGAAAGTTTTCCTTCTATACTTTCGGCGATATTAGCAACGGGCTGATCTTTAAAATCCTTGTTTTTTACTGAAGAAATTGCACCTGTTATATCACTTTTCTTTTGAGTACCATATCCAACTACTACCAGTTCAGTCAATGCCTTATTTGCATCAGCCAAAACAACTACTATTGTAAGTTGCCCTATATAATCCACCTCTTTTTTTACATAACCAGTCGAAGAAAATACCAAAACAGCATCTTTCTTAATCATATTTAAGGTGAATTCCCCATTTGCACTAGTCATGGTGCCAGAACTACTGCCTTTTATAACAACTGATGCTCCAGGGATAGGAATTCCAGCAATATCTTTAACAGTTCCTTGAATAACTTGCGAAAAAGCTGTATTGGTTGCTCCTAAAATAAGGATTATGCTCAGATGACAGAGCCTAAGCCAAGATTTTACTGATAAACGTCTTACCATAAGAATAGAGTTAAGCGGTTAAAATCTTATTAATAAATTATGAACTTTTTGTTAACTACAAGCCTATACTCAAAGATAAACGAGTACATTGTGTCAGAAATAAGTCAGATAAAAAATTTACCGATTCTTTATCCGACTTATAATGAATAATTTACATTCAGTCAGAAGTAAGTCAAAATTTAAGTCAAATTATTTTAATATAAAATAGATTTGTACCATGCTGGTAAACAGTAAAATTAAAAAAGCGGTTGAAAAACAAATAGATATCGCGGCATTTCTCAAACGTGCAGGGCTCGACGGAAAATGGGACTCATTTACCAGAACCCGGTTTAACCAGATTGCACATATCATTAACAGGCGGGTTTCAGGTCTGGTTATCGAAAACCCAGATGTTTTAGAAGCCGGGGTTATTATGGGGTATTCAAAACTTGAAGAAATCTTGCGGAAACAGGGTTTTCAATCAACTTATGAGCTTATCAGGCATCTTTCAGGGCGAATTAATTTCAGGCCCATGAACTGGATAAGCGGTAAAACACTACAAAGTTATTGGCATGGGGCTGAGGCAAAAAATATGAAGGTGAATGTGCTGCTCCTGTTTCTTGGAATAGATTACAAAAGTTGGGATGAGTGGATTACTGAAAATGATTCATGCATAAAAAACTTTCCTGAAAAATTCAGCATCAATAACAGCTCATTTCAAAAATCAAGTCTTGGTATCGTTCGAAATTATTATCTAGGGCAGTATTTCCTGTATTATCAAAAGACAGATAATTCTGCAAACATCATAAAAACCCCTTTTATCATAAAAGAAAATGCGGCAGGTACTATAATTGTACAATCTGTTTCAGAAGGGCATCGTTATTTGGGTAAAATACTGGGTATTCGTGACGGCTGTCTATATATTAACTGTCAGAATCTTGACTTTGAAGAAATAGAACAATACATATTTAATATTGGGCTTGAAACCAAACCAGAAATTTTATTCGGGGTATCTAATACTGTTAGTGTTAAGAATCGCCTAGCCGTTGCCTTAAAGAATATTTTGGTAAAACAGCATAATCCGGCTCCCAGATTTGAAGAGCAGTCAGAGGTAGAAATCTCATTTACCAAAAATTACCTGGTTGAAACTGAGGAAAGCTTGGTAGTAGGCTATCTCAAAAAATCGCTCAATAACGTAATAGTCACGGCAAACTGCTGTTCACTGGAAGATCTTAGAATGAGTAACTGAAAGCTCACCTGTTACTAACAAGAAATTTTCGTATTATGCAGTTAAAAGTATTTATCGTCTTTAAAAAGAAATTTTAAATTTTATAAAAAAGAATTATTTTAGAACTGTTAGTCTTAAAATCAATAAATGAATTTATTTCCGCGTTATTTTTTAAGTGCTGTATTGTTATTTACGATCAGCAATCAGGTAGTTTTCGGCCAACATAAACCTGCCGCCAATTCATTGCTAAAAATGAACCAATTCATCAACTCACTTCTTAAAAGAATGACCATCGATGAAAAAATCGGTCAAATGACTCAGTATACCAGCGAAATGGCATCAACAGGGCCATCAATCAGAGCTGGATATAAATCAGATATACAGCAAGGCCTGGTAGGTTCTATTTTCAATGCTTATACCCCAGCTTATACCAGGCAATTACAGCAACTGGCAGTAGAAGGCACAAGACTTAAAATTCCACTTCTTTTTGGTTATGATGTCATACACGGGCATAAAACAATCTTTCCAATTCCCCTAGGCGAAAGTTCAAGCTGGGATATGAAGGTTATGGAAAAAAGTGCCCAGGTTGCAGCTGCTGAAGCTTCTGCTGATGGCCTGCATTGGACCTTCGCTCCTATGGTAGATATTGCCCGTGACCCACGTTGGGGCAGGGTAGCTGAGGGTGCTGGAGAAGATGTCTGGCTGGGTAGTAAAATCGCGAGAGCCAGAGTTAGCGGTTTTCAGGGCAACGATTATTCGGCAGCAAATTCTGTTATTGCCTGTGTGAAGCACTATGCCGCTTATGGAGCTGCCATTGCAGGTCGTGATTATAATGCGGTCGACATCAGCCAGCGTGAATTATGGGAAACCTATCTTCCACCTTTTAAGGCCGCAGTTGATGCAGGTGTGGGCTCTTTGATGACCTCTTTTAATGAAATCGCCGGTGTGCCTTCAACGGCAAATAAATACCTTGTTGATGAGGTTTTAAAGAAAAAATGGGCTTTTAAGGGCTTTGTGGTTACTGACTATACGGGCATAAATGAAATGGTTAACCATGGCAATGTTGCAAATACTAAGCAGGCCGGAGAGGCCGCCATTAACGCAGGTATAGATATGGATATGCAGGGTGGGGTATTTCATGATCATCTGAAGCAATCAATTGCAGAAAAAAAAGTAAGTATTGCAACAGTTGATGCCGCTGTACGCAGAATACTTGAAGCAAAATATAAACTCGGTTTATTTACTGACCCATACCGGTTCTGCAATGAAGAGCGTGCAAAAACTGTTATCATGAGTCAGGCCAATCTTGATGCTGCCCGTGATGCCGGCCGCAAGTCAATTGTGCTTCTCAAAAATGACAATCAGCTTCTCCCTTTGAAAAAGTCAGGTGTAATTGCCCTGATTGGTCCTCTGGGCAATAGCAAAAGAGATATGATCGGATGCTGGTCTGGTGCGGGCGACTGGCATAAGTCTGTAACATTATTTGAAGGCATGAAAGCTGAAGCTGGCGCAACAACGAAAATCATTTATAGTCAGGGCGCAAATATTACAGAAAATAAAGACCTGGCCAGTCAGCTCAATGAACAGGGGGGAGAGCTTACTGATTTGAATGCCGATTCATTACTGGTCGCTGCCATAGGAGTTGCCAAAACTGCTGATATTATTGTGCTGGCAGTAGGTGAATCACAAGGCATGACAGGTGAAGCCACCAGCCGTACAGATATAGGATTAGGCCAGAATCAACGCCTTCTGATGCAGGAGATGCTTAAACTGGGTAAACCTATCGTGATGGTGTTGATGAATGGACGCCCGATCACATTAAGCTGGGAAGACGAACATATGCCGGCAATTCTTGAAACATGGTTTGCGGGCACAGAGGCAGGAAATTCAATTGCAGACGTTTTATTCGGAGATTATAATCCAGCAGGAAAACTTACCATTAGCTTTCCCAGGGTTATGGGGCAGATTCCAATTTATTATAATGCTAAATATACTGGCAGGCCAGCGAGTGCAGGCAATCATTATTCATCAAAATACATGGATGCGCCAAATAGCCCATTATATCCGTTTGGCTATGGGTTGAGCTATACCAGTTTTTCATATTCGGCACCTATAGTTGATAAAGCATTGATTAAAACCACTGATGCGTTACATATTAGCCTAACAGTTAAAAATACGGGACAGTTTGATGGTGAAGAAACGGTACAGCTTTATATTAGAGATCTGGTAGGTTCAGTTACCAGACCCGTTAAGCAACTCAGAGGTTTCGAAAAAGTATTTCTTAAAAAAGGCGAGTCAAGAAATATCATTTTCACGTTAGTCAATGATGATTTAAAGTTCTACACACTCGATATGACCTATAAATCAGAACCCGGAGCTTTTAAGGTTTTTACAGGTCCAAATTCCCGTGACGTTCAGGATGCTAATTTTACGTTGATAAACTAAGCTTCTTTAAAGAAACAGCCGCTTAAATAAAAACATAGCCCGGGGTAAGAAGGTTTAAAGATCAGCTTGTTATTCATGATAGGCAGGCTGAATTTTGAATCTATAATAATGCAACCAAAAATTAGCAATATCCCTGATGTAATCATAATTGGAGCTGGGCTTGCAGGTCTTGCTGCGGCAATAACATTAAAGGCTGCAGGTAAAAACATACAGATCATTGAAGCTTCAGATGGTATTGGTGGCAGGGTGAGAACTGATATAATTCAGGGCTATCAGCTTGACAGGGGGTTTCAGGTATTACTTACTGCTTATCCTGAAACAAAACGTTTTCTCGATTATAAACGACTAAATCTTCTGAATTTTAAGCCCGGGGCGATGATTCTCAATCAGAACGGCAGTACCATCATCGGTGACCCCCTCCGTGATCCAGGGGCCTTATTAGAAACGTTATTATCACCAGCAGGCACTCTGATTGATAAACTAAGAATGCTGGTGCTGAAAATAAAACTTGCAAGCAGTAGCATCGATCAGATTTTTGAAAGGAACGAGATTACAACTCTAGCCTATCTGAGTAAAGAAGGTTTCAGCAAGACTATGATGCAGCAATTTTTCACCCCCTTTATGACGGGTATTTTTCTCGAAGACCAGCTTCAAACCTCTAGCCGGATGTTCGAATTTGTATTTAAAATGTTCAGTGAAGGTAATACGTCATTACCTGCATGTGGCATGGGGATGATCACAAAGCAGCTTGGAGAAAACCTATCTCCGTGTGAACTGGTTTTAAATGAGAAAGTCATAGGCATAGAAGATGGTAAAGTACTAACCCAGAGTGGGCATATATATCAGGCAAAATCAGTTTTAATTGCAACCGATCTGCCAAACATCCCGTCAGCATTTAAGCGCGTAAATATCGGAAGGCATTCCGTTCTGAATATTTATTTTACCACCGACAAGGCGCCTTTTATGAAGCCTTTAATAGCCCTGAATTCAAAACCTGATAAAACGTTCAATAGTATTGCTATCATGAATGCGATAGCACCGAATTATGCCCCTGAAGGAAAATCATTATTATCAATTTCTGTCGTCAGGCCCTACCAGGAAATTTTTGAGCCTGGTCTAACAGATGCCATTCTGAATGAACTCAGCTTCTGGTATCCTGAGGCCACAACCTGGCAACATTTAAAAACCTATGCCATTGATTATGCACTGCCAAATGATGATACGGTGGTCAATACCAGAGGATATGAAGCATTTAAATTGAAATCAGATGTGTTTATTTGTGGCGACCACTTGCTGAATGGGTCAATTAATGCCGCTCTTAAGGCTGGAAGAATGGCTGCAGAAGCAATTATTGCAAACTAATGACCTTGCTTAAAATTGAAATACCTTTTAGTAAGTATTTACCCCCGTGCAAGTTTTTAAAATTCTAATTGACTATGGAAAGATGGTTGTAGCTATTGGAATTTCTTATTCCACCCTGCATGTACGCCTAAAGCAAGGCCATGAAGACCTTCAGTATGGCCAGCTCTTTTTATTCCAAATCTATCAATGGTTGAATTAGTTCTTAAACATGAAATTTTTTCATCAACTGTCAGAACCGATAAAACATTCTCACTGCGCTTTATTATGTTTACATTAAGATTATGGAAAAGATATTGAAGTTTAGCTGAGCAATTATTATTTAGCATGTGTAAGCAAGCGAAAAATAAAATCCAGCAAATTTTAAATAATTCAGGCAAAAAGTTAACTATTGTATATACACTAATCAATAAATATCGGCTACCTTTACACTTACTATTAATTAATTTATTTAAATTAACATCTAATAACAAATTAAAAAAATGAAAAAGGCAACTCTATTAACTTCAATGTTTCTTTTTGGCTCACTAGCATTGATGGCTCAAACCAAATGGTCAGTTGATAAAGCACACGCATACCTGAAT
>JANLVJ010000046.1:0-4438 GCA_031363945.1 bacterium
TCTGCTAAAATTGTTAGCGACTGGATAAATAAACCTCAATTACGTTGAAGTCCCTAGCAGATTACTCAATAAAAGCCACAAACATTATTTCAAAAATTTAAAGATAATTCCGTGAAACTCTTATTAAAATGACAGGAATAATGCTGCTTAAATGAAACATATTAAACGAACCTTTCAATATTGAACACCCCGAAAAATACAAATTGAGAGATTAGTAGAATCGTAGCAGCCCAGTTTTGCCGTTTAAATTTAAAAAGTTCAAAAAAGTAAAGCATAATTACGCTGAGAAAAAACCAAGAGACGTAATTGAAAAATGGTACTGAATTAGCCTGCCACTGCCGGTGGCTAACTAGGTATGATGTCATTGGAGAAGGTATGGCTGCTGATGCCATATTAGACCGATTAGTACACACCTCTTATCGAATTGAATTAACCGGTGAAAGTCTAAGAAATAAACGGTAGAATTGTCAGGCTATCTGATTCTCTGAGCCAAAACCCAAAACGGGGGTCAGTATTCCCAGAAGGGGGTCACCATTACCAGAATATCCATTCTTAAAATAAAGCTGTTAATTTATAGGGCTAAGGAGACCCGTTTATGAAGCTGTCCGCTAATTTCTTATTATGCATTTGCCTGTTATTAAATAGCCACAAAGGCCTGGCACAGGTCGACAGCACCAAACATACAAGCGATTCGTTACTGAATAACCAGCTGGAAAAGCAAGCCTTAAAAGTAAGGCAATTAGCGGCAGAAAGAATAGCGGATTCTTTAAAACGTACTGACCTTGAAGATCAAGTCGCCCAGCTTAAATCATCAGATCAATTAAAACGTGCCGGTTTGCTCAAAGAACTGTCTGCGCTGAAACAAAATGACTCCTTAAAACAGGTCAGGCAAAAGCGGCAGGTAGATTCCTTGAAAAAATTTGTGACCGGGTTTGGCGTTGCACCTTTCCGTGATACGTTATTTTTTATTTTCACCCGGCAGGGCAGTTTTACGCCGAAAGACCGGGCTGAAGCTATCGCCAAGCGGATAGCCGGGTTGAGTGACGATTATACTTTTAAGACAGACTCACTGAAGATGGTGGGCTCGGAGCAAACCGAGGACATTTTTTACAAGAACAATTTATTGGTATCGGTATCCGATCAGGACGCCTTATGGCAAAATACCACGAAAATCGAACTGGCGGCACAATGGAAAACGTTGCTTGGAGCAGCGGTCAAACAGTACCGCAAGGAAACCAGCTGGTCGACCCTACTCAAGGAAGGGGGCATGGCACTCGCGGTGACCATTATCGTAATCCTGCTTATTTATGGTATCAACAACTTGTTCCGCTGGCTGCTGTCAAAAACGCAAAGCGACGAGGCCTGGTACACCATGGGCATAAAAATCAAAAATTACGAACTGGTTAATTCCTCCCAATCAGTATATGTTCTTCACGGGTTGATCAGACTGGTGAAATGGTTACTGATCATCGTATTGATCTACCTGGCATTACCGGTATTGTTTGGCATTTTTCCGTTTACAAAAAACATCTCGGATACCTTACTGGGTTATATTACCACCCCGTTGAAAAGGATCGGCATAGCCATATGGGATTATATCCCCAACCTGATGACTATTTTTGTATTGGTGGTAATTTTTCGCTACGTGCTTAAATTCTTCCGTTACCTTAAAATAGAGGTCGAGCAGGGCAAATTAACTATTCCCGGCTTTTACGCCGACTGGGCAAACCCAACTTACCAGATCCTGCGGGTACTGATCCTGGCCTTCGCCCTGGTGGTTATATTCCCTTATATGCCGGGTTCCGATTCGCAGATTTTCAAGGGAGTATCTGTGTTTGTCGGTGTGCTTTTTACGTTCGGATCGGCGGGAGCTTTGGGGAACATTGTCGCTGGCCTGGTACTAACTTATATGCGTGCCTTTAAATTAGGTGACCGCGTTAAGATCGGTGAAGTGACCGGTGATATTATCGGGCGGACCTTATTGGTTACCCGTATCCGCACCATCCAAAATGAGATCATCTCAATCCCCAACTCAACAGTGATGGGTAACCATACGGTAAATTATAGCAGCGATGCGCAGGTAAACGGCCTGATCGTGCACACCACGGTCACCATCGGTTATGATGCACCCTGGCGGCAGATACACCAATTACTGATCGACGCGGCATTGGATACACTTATGATAGAGCAGGAGCCGAAGCCCTACGTACTGCAAACCAGCCTGGATGATTATTATGTAAGTTACCGCATTAATGCCTTTACTAAAGAACCTAACAGGCAAGCCGTTATCTACTCGCATTTGCATGCGAACATCCAGGACAAGTTTAACGACGCAGGCGTTGAGATCATGTCGCCGCATTATAAAGCTTTGCGTGACGGGAATGCTACCACGATACCAACCGACTATCTGCCTAAGGATTACCAAGCACCTGCCTTTAATACGGAAGACCGTAAAAAGAAATGAATGTAAACGAGATCATCAGTATTATTATCGTTTTGGCAGCGATATTTGCCTATATCAATCACCGCTGGATTAAATGGCCGCCTACCATCGGTATCATGGTACTCTCTTTAATATGTTCGCTTTTACTGGTAATCTTCGGAAGTTCCCATTCCCTGCTTTCTGAAAAGGCGGTCAAGCTGGCTACCTCTATTGATTTCCAGGATGTGTTGATGAATTTCATGTTGAGCTTCCTGCTTTTTGCGGGCGCGATCCATATTGATGCTGGTAAACTCAAAAAGGAGCGCTGGCCGATTTTGATCCTTTCTACATTAGGTATTCTCATTTCAACTTTCTTTGTTGGTGGCGCAGTATGGTTTTTATTCGGGCTGTTCCATACCCCTATTCCCTTTATTTACTGCCTGTTATTTGGTTCGCTGATCTCACCTACGGATCCGATAGCCGTACTGGCTATTTTAAAAGACGCGAAAATACCATCTTCGCTGGAACTTAAAATATCCGGTGAATCGCTTTTTAATGACGGCGTCGCAGTGGTGGTATTTATTACCATTGCCGAAGCCGCCCGTTCCGGTGGCGGCGATGTTTCGGTCATGAGCGTCGGAAAACTCCTTTTACAAGAAGCGGTCGGTGGTTTACTTTTTGGTGCACTGTTAGGTTATATCGGCTATTATACTATCCGCTCTATCGATGATTACAAGGTGGAAGTGCTGATCACACTGGCGATAGTGATGGGTGGCTACCTGGTCGCCTCCTATCTCCACATCTCCGGCCCGCTGGCGATGGTGGTCGCCGGCATCATCTGCGGTAATAAAGTAAGTGATGAGGCATTGTCCGATCTCAGCAGGGACTATCTAGGTAAATTCTGGGAACTTATCGACGAAATACTAAATGCCATACTCTTTTTGCTGATCGGCCTTGAAATGCTCATCATCAAGATTAATCCAGTTATACTGATCATAGGAGCCATTTGTATCTTCATCGTTCTGCTGGCCCGTTGGCTTTCAGTTTGGTTCCCAATTTTGCTATTGCGATATAAGCTTAAATTTGAAAAACATGCGGTTGCGATCTTGACCTGGGGTGGTTTGCGGGGCGGTTTGTCGGTAGCGCTGGCACTTTCACTGAGCCCCGGCATGCACCGCGATGAATTTGTACTGATAACTTATATCATCGTGATCTTTTCCATTTTAGTGCAGGGACTGAGTATTGGGCCGCTGGCCAAAAGACTGCAAAAGAGCAGTTTGGATGGATAAGGTCATCATGAAGAACTTGATCGATCACCGGGCTATATTTGCAGCAGCCTACTGTTCAGTGGGGGCATTTATTATAGCTCCTTCCTTGCACAACTTTAGAATATATTGCAATTTAAGGTATTTGTACACGCCTACAGGATACTGGTCCGGATTTTTTCCCTTTAATTAACGCGCGGAGCCCTTTAGTATCAACAAGATTTCCGTAAAAACCTAATATACTATTTAAACAAAAGTTAGTTAGAGTAAACAGCCAAAAATGCCGTTATCCGTTTGTTTTTGGTAGAATAAACAAGCCCCATTTGTTAGTGTTATATAAGCACAACTAAATTTAAGCTTCGATCTAGGCCCAATCCTCCCATTTATCCGCTGCTGTTTGACCCGATATATCAATACTGTTTATGGGGCTGCAGGAGACTGGCTAATCTATTAGCTAAACCCCTTCCAAAAGGCGAATCTATTGGGGAGGCGTGGTTATTAAGTGATCGAACGTATCACGCCTGCAAAGTTTCTGAAGGGCAATTACAGGGTTATACCATAACCCGGTTAATGAAAGAATACCCTGATGAAATAATGGGGAAGCTAAAGGGCCAATTTGATAGGTTCCCTTTTCTGTTAAAATTTTTAGACTGTAAAGAGGTGTTGTCGGTGCAGGTGCACCCATCAGACGATCAAACGAAATATATACCTCAGGGAGATACCGGGAAAACAGAAGCTTGGGTAGTTTTAG
>JANLVJ010000079.1:0-12370 GCA_031363945.1 bacterium
AGAAAAAATAAGAATAGTATTTTTTGCAACTTCTACTGCCCGGTTTAATGCAGCCGTTTTACCTCTTCTAAGAGGTGCATTAAGACAAACGACAGATTGATAGTTCTTTAAAATTTCCTCAGATCTATCTTCAGAACCATCGATTACGAAAATAATTTCAAGCTTTTCTGGCGGATATTGAAGATCAAAACAATTCGTCAATTTTTCATTAAGAACGGCCTCTTCATTATATGCTGCAATTATCAGGGTAACAGGGAGCAAATCAGTAAATACAGTGCCTGATCTTTCACGGGCTTTAAAATCACCTTTTAGTGCATCCCTAAACTTTATCAGCAGGTATACAATCAAACCATAACCTATATAGACGTAGAAAAGTAGAAACAAAGAAGTATTAAACAGAGCAGACATTAATGGATTGAGTCTTTAAATTCAAGTAAAAAAGATTTTAGCTGTATCAGTGAATCAATCACCTTTTGCTTGTCAGTAGCCTTGCCTTGATTTGTTTTCAGGTAGTCGCGGGCACCCTGCAGGGTATGACCTTTTTCTTTTACCAGCCCATAAATGATCTTCAGGTTTTGTAAATCTTCCTGACTGAACATCCGGTTGCCTTTTTTATTTTTTTTTGGATTAAGTACTTCAAATTCTTTTTCCCAGAATCTGATCAATGAGGCATTCACCTTCAATAAGCTGGCAACTTCACCGATTGAAAAATATAACTTATTGACTTCCCGTTCTTTATATGGCATTACTTTAACTATAAAACAAATATAATAATCTGCCTGTCTTTTAAGCTGTGATTTTTTTTAAAACATGAACGTAAGAATGAATGAAAAGAGATCACAGTATCAAGGAATGAATTCTACTTTTGTACACTAATTTAGATTATGACTTCAAGTGAAATCAGGAAAACCTTTTTACAGTTTTTTCAAGACAAGCAGCACCAGATAGTTGCATCGGCACCCCTTGTTATAAAAAACGACCCTACGTTATTATTCACAAATGCGGGGATGAATCAATTTAAAGATTTGTTCCTGGGTAGTGGTGTAGTTGAGTTTAAACGTATAGCTGACACTCAGAAATGCCTGCGTGTATCGGGCAAGCATAATGATCTTGAAGAAGTAGGCATTGATACCTATCACCATACTTTTTTTGAAATGCTTGGTAACTGGAGTTTCGGTGACTACTTTAAAAAAGAAGCAATTGCCTGGGCCTGGGAACTTTTAACCGTAGTTTATAAATTACCGGTTAAAGATCTTTATGTTACTATATTTGAAGGTGATTCTGAACTTGCCCTTGAAAAAGATGTTGAAAGCTTCAGCTTCTGGGAAGAATTTATTGCTACAGACCGGATTATTGATGGCAACCGCAAAGATAATTTCTGGGAAATGGGTGACACTGGTCCTTGTGGCCCATGTTCAGAAATCCACATTGATTTACGCACAGAAGCTGAAAAAGCTGCTGTTTCAGGTCGCAGTCTGGTTAATCAGGGACATCCACAGGTGGTTGAGATCTGGAACCTGGTATTCATGCAGTTTAACAGGTTAAGCTCTGGTAAACTGATCAATTTGCCTGCCAGGCATGTAGATACAGGTATGGGCTTCGAGCGCCTGTGTATGGCGATTCAGAAAAAGCGTTCAAACTATGATACTGATGTATTTCAGCCTATGATTCGCTTTATGGCTGAGAAGCGTGAGGTTGAATACGAAAAAAATGAAACCATCGACATTGCCTTACGGGTACTTGCCGATCATGTAAGGGCTATTTCATTCAGTATTGCCGACGGACAGCTGCCATCTAATACAGGGGCAGGTTATGTTATCAGACGTATACTTCGTAGGGCCGTAAGGTATGGTTATACCTATCTAAATGTGCGTGAACCCTTTTTATATACGCTTGTAGATATTCTGGCTGAAGGTTTTCTAGGTGTTTTTAATGAGCTGACAGATCAGCTGATATTTATAAAAAAGGTAATTCAGGAAGAAGAAAATGCTTTTTTAAGAACACTTGAAGCAGGAATTAACCGATTTGAAAAATATAAGGCTGTTGAAATGGTTGTTGAAGGGGCTTTTGCCTTTGAACTGTTCGACACATTTGGTTTTCCTGTTGACCTGACCGAACTTCTTGCCCGTGAAAAAGGCTGGGCACTTGATATGCCTGTATTTGATGCAGAACTTGAAAAGCAGCGTACAAGAGCACGCAATGCCACCGCTATTGAAGCTGGTGACTGGACAATTATTCAGGATGGCCCGGTTACTGGGTTTATAGGCTATGATTCATTAATCAGCCCATCAAAAATTCTTCGTTATCGCAGGGTAGAAGCCAAGGGTAAAATACTATATCAACTGGTTCTCGATATCACTCCTTTTTATGCTGAAAGCGGAGGGCAGCTAGGTGACCAGGGCTGGCTGAAAAATAGTAAGGAAGCAATCAGGATTGTCGACACAAAAAAAGAAAATAACCTGATCATTCATTTAACAGAAACACCTCCTTTATTTACTGATCAGGTATATACAGCAGCCGTTGATGGTGGCAGAAGAATAGCGATAGCCACCAACCATTCAGCCACTCATCTCTTACAGGCAGCCTTAAAGAAGGTTCTTGGGAGTCATATACAGCAGAAAGGGTCACTTGTTGATGCAACCCATCTGCGTTTTGACTTTTCCCATTCATCAAAGCTCAGTGAAGAAGAACTTGCTGAAGTAGAAAAGCTGGTAAATGAAAAAGTGCGTGAGAATATTGCACTCAGAGAACAACGTAATGTTCCAATTGATGAGGCTGTAGCACAAGGGGCAACTGCATTATTTGGTGAAAAATATGGGAAAGAGGTACGCATAATAACCTTTGGAGAAAACTATTCTAAAGAACTTTGCGGGGGTACACATATTGCGGCAACCGGCAGTATAGGTTTCTTTAAAATCGTGGCCGAAGCAGGGGTAGCAACTGGAATCAGACGTATTGAAGCAATTACGGGTTCTGTGGCTTATGATTATATTCAAGAGCAGAATAGTATTCTCAAACAGGTTCGACTGTTATTAAAAAACCCCCTTGATCTGGTCAGGGCAATTGAAGAAAATCAGGTTACTCTTCAGGCCATGCGAAAAGAAATTGAGAAGGATCTTATCGAAAAAGCTAAAACTGAGAAAGAGCAAATTCGTAAACTTATTGACGTCAACAGGGAGATTTCAGTTGTTTCTTACCTCTTGCAGCTACCTTCAGCCGAAGCCATGAAAAGTATTTCATTTGAGCTTAAGGCTGAATTCTCAAATCTTGTACTGGTGTTAGGTACAGTCATTGATGGTAAGCCGTTGCTAAGTATTGCAGTTTCAGACGGGCTTATAATCAAACAGAAAATCAATGCTTCTCAATTAATCAGGCAATTAGCACCGATGATTGATGGCGGCGGCGGAGGACAACCATTTTATGCGACAGCAGGAGGCAAAAATGTAGCTGGTTTGCAAAAAGCATTTGAAAAAGCATCGGAATTGTTTTAGGAATAAGTATTATTGATAACCAATTAATATTCCGAGGGTTCACCCATTTAAAAAGGCCCCGCTAAAAATCGATAAGTAGCAGGGCGCTAGAACATTTTACAATTTTATCTTAAATAATAGCTAATGAGTTTAACAAACATTCCTGCTGGAGTCGCCACGGGAGACGCAGTAAGTGAGATTTTCAAATTTGCGAAAGAGCATCATTTTGCTTTACCTGCAGTAAATGTGATTGGTTCAAGTACCGCAAACACAGTGATGGAAACTGCCCGTGATCTGAAAGCCCCTGTAATCATACAGTATTCAAATGGTGGTGCCCAGTTTAATGCGGGCAAAGCACTTTCAAATGAAAACCAGCGTTCAGCAATTGCTGGTGCAATAACCGGAGCCATTCATATTCATGAACTGGCAAATCTGTATGGTGCAACTGTTATACTGCATACAGATCATGCTGCAAAAAAACTATTGCCATGGATTGACGGATTGCTTGATGCCAGTGAAAAACATGTTAAATCTCATGGTCATGCACTGTATAGCTCACATATGCTTGATCTTTCAGAAGAGCCTTTGCATGAGAACATAGAAATCTGCAAAAAGTATCTTGAAAGAATGAGCAAACTTGGTATCACTCTTGAAATCGAACTGGGTGTTACAGGTGGTGAAGAGGATGGGGTTGATAATTCAGATGTTGATAATTCAAAGCTCTATACCCAGCCAGAAGATGTTGCTTATGCCTATGAGCAGCTTTCACAGGTAAGCCCGAATTTCACGATTGCTGCATCATTTGGTAATGTGCATGGTGTTTATAAGCCAGGTAATGTAAGACTTGAGCCAATCATCCTGCATAATTCACAAGAGTATGTACAAAAGAAATTCAATACAGGAAAACTTCCTTTAAACCTGGTTTTTCATGGTGGTTCAGGATCTACTGTTGAAGAAATCAGAGAAGGAATCTCATATGGCGTTATTAAAATGAATATTGATACAGATATTCAGTGGGCATACTGGGATGGTATAAGAAATTACTACAAAGCTAAAGAAGGATATCTGCAAGATCAGATTGGCAATCCTGAAGGCAGTGATGTACCTAACAAAAAATATTATGACCCAAGGGTTTGGTTAAGAAAGGCCGAAGAATCAGTGAAAGTTCGCCTGACCAAGGCATTTGAAGATCTAAATAATGTAAATACACTGGATTAAACCAGGCTCCTATTGAACCTTGCAATACATGGATTGCAAGGTTTATGTAATTAAAATAGAAGTTTAGGGGGGGGGAATTAATGGTATTTCTTTTACATTATTCCTTCATCTTTATATATCAAGATGTATTTTTCTCTGAGATCAGGACTATTTCAAATCAAAAGGCATGATCAATAAGAAATGGTTTTCAAACTCATTAGTTTATAATGGAATTCTGGTGGGAGTATTTTTCTTTCTGACCTTCAGTACCTCTGGTAAAGGCCTTGTAATTGAGGGATTAATGAAAATTGGTTTTTTTCAGCCCACACTTGAACTCCCGTCTTCTGTGATTAAACATGGAAATCCTGTTGCAGATATTCTGTTTCAAAATAGTAAGGGGACTGATATTCATCTTGACCAGCTTCGGGGTAAGGTTGTTTTTATAAATTTCTGGGCAACCTGGTGTCCTCCTTGTATTGCTGAAATGCCTTCAATCGACAAGTTGCATTCTTCCCTCCAAGACAATCAGCATATTGTGTTTATCATGGTCGATGTAGATAATGATCTGAAAAAGTCAACCCGGTTTATGAGCAGTCATAACTTAAATCTAGAAGTTTACAAAGTAATGACAGAAATACCAGAAAATATGCTGGGCGGTTCTATTCCAACTACCATAATCCTTGATAAAACCGGTAATATCGTTTTTTCACATGCCGGAGGGGCAGACTACAGTAATGCCGCCGTTTTACCTTATCTGGAAAATCTAGCCTTAAACTAGGTCTTTTTACGACACGAGAAATAAAAAAAAGAACCTACCATACTTCAATAGCAAATTCCCATTGTACAATTTCATGATTATTTAAACCTTAATTACGTTTATAGAGGCTTAGATGGCTCGATTTCATGATCTGTATCAATCATCTCCGTGCCCATGTCCGTGCCCATTTCCATTTCCATTATCTCCTTTGTCACCCCGGTCACGGTCATGCTTATTTTCTTTCCAGTCGCCACGGTCTCCACCTTTATCACCGCGTTCCTGATAATATCCTTCATCATCGCCATGATGCTTATACCAGCCTTTATGTTTACCATTATCATGCCCACGATAGTAACCACTATCGCCCCAGTCTGGATGATATGATCTCACATAAGCATATCTGTTTCTGTTATAGTAAGTATATGGCTCATCACCATAGTAGTTTACGGCTATCCGGTGGCAGGAAGCGAAATCAACGTTTCCATAAAATGTTGGTAGGTTAACTGTGAA
Source organism: bacterium (assembly GCA_031363945.1). Classification (GTDB taxonomy): domain Bacteria; phylum Bacteroidota; class Bacteroidia; order Sphingobacteriales; family Sphingobacteriaceae; genus JANLVJ01. The sequence goes on from JANLVJ010000079.1 coordinate 5,935, forward strand.
TTCCCATTGATTACCATCATTTATAAAATATCCTCGACGGCTGGCATCATAATAAGAATCGATTTCAGGAATATAATAGTACCGTGTATGGTGAGCATATTCATGGGGTGCCCACCATGGCGGGTTTCCGATAGTTATATTAAATGCGACCTGGGCTTTGCTAGAATAGGGGATTAAACCACCAACAACAAATAAAATGATTAATAATAGCTTTTTCATAGCTGAAAATTTATGAGACAATTAAATCTTGCAATGCACATGCCCCAATCACGATAGCAGGTAAATTAAAGGATCTCTTGGAATGGTAAACTAAACCAGTATCGGTAATAACGCCATTTATTGAATTATACGTTCTGATCAAAAAAAAGTTATTAGCCTAAAAAACCTATATTTGATTTGATATAACGCCTAATAAATGTCCATTTTAGAAGACAGATATGAAGTTGTTGTCGGATTGGAAATCCATGCGCAGCTTTCAACTTTGAGTAAAATTTATTCCCCAGATTCAGCAGAATATGGTGGTAGCCCCAATACCCATGTTAGTGCAATCACCCTTGGCCATCCAGGAACACTGCCCGTACTAAATGAAAAGGCTGTTGAATTTGCCGTCAAGATGGGCTTTGCCGTAAACTGCCATATCAGGCATGAGAATCAGTTTGCCAGAAAAAACTATTTCTATGCAGATTTGCCTAAGGGTTACCAGATAACCCAGCACACAACTCCGATTTGTTACGAAGGTTATCTTGATATCAAAATGAAAGATGGACTTCTAAGGCGAATCGGAATTACCCGTATTCATATTGAAGAGGATGCTGGAAAAAGTATACATGATCAGGATCTTCATGATTCTCTGATTGACTTAAACAGGGCAGGTGTGCCTCTTATTGAAATCGTATCAGAACCAGACTTGAGAAGTGCCGAAGAAGCAGGCGTTTATCTTACCGAAATTCGCAAATTGCTCAGGTACCTTGATATCTGCGATGGTAATATGGAAGAGGGCAGTATGCGATGTGATGCCAATATTTCTGTCAGACCAAAAGGTGCCAAAGAATATGGTAACCGATGCGAAGTTAAAAATCTGAATTCAATCAGAAATGTTCAGCGCGCCATCGAACATGAAGCCCAGCGTCAGGTTGAGGTTCTCGAAGCTGGAGGAAGAATTGATCAGAATACGCTAAACTTTGATGCACTTACAGGAAATACATCGGTTCTGCGCTCAAAAGAGATGTCTAATGATTACCGTTATTTTCCTGAGCCAGACCTGCCACCGCTGGTTTTAAGTGATTCTTTTATTGCAGGTGTTAAAACTGCCATGCCTTTATTGCATGATGCACTTTACGCAATTTTTGTAAATGAGTATAAAATTTCAGGCGCCGAGGCAATTACCCTGCTTGACCGCCGAGAAATAGCCATGTATTTCATGGAGATGTGCAAACATACTAACAATGCAAAGGCCGCTTTTAACTGGCTTATGGGCCCGGTTAAATCATATATGAATGAACAGGCTACTGACATAACTGAATTCCCCCTGAAACCTGCGGGCCTTGCTGCCATAATTGCATTGGTAGACGATGGAAAAGTAAATAATACCCTTGCTGCCCAGCAGATCTTACCCATCATGATTGCTAATCCATCATTTGATCCGCTTGAAATTGCTATTCGTGAAGGACTTTTAATAGAGGCCGATTCAACTGAATTAAATGGATATATCTTGCAGGCGATTGAGAAGTTTGCTGATAAAGTACTGGAGTATCAGCATGGCAAAAAAGGATTAACCGGCCTGTTTATGGGTGAGGTTATGAAATTAAGTAAGGGTAAGGTTGATCCTAAAACGGTCAGTAAATTATTGACTGATGCACTTGATTCATATAATCTATAGTCAGTAGTTATCTGTCTTGCACGATATTAGAATTCACTAATGACAAAATAATAAATTTTCACATGAAAATAGCTATTTCAGCTTTAGCCTGTCTGTTTATACTTGCTGCCTGTAACCAAGGAACAAGTTTTAAAGTAGAAGGTATACTTGAGAACCCAAAGTCAAATAAGATTTATTTGGCCGAAACCCAGAACAGTCAGGTCGTGCCGATTGATACCGCTATACTGGGTAAAGATGGGCGATTTAAGTTTACTCGTGAAATAAAAGAGCCTGTAGTTTATCAACTGGTAACCGAGGGTTTTAATGCCGAGGTCTTTGCCAAGAGAGGTACTTCTGTATTTGTGCAGGCAAATCTGCGAGATACCAGCATGGATTATACCATTTATGGCTCTGCTGAAAATAAACTTTTAAAGGAGGAAGCGGTGTTCCGTATCAATGCAACCAAGCAGTTAGGTAAACTGATGACCCAGTATAAGACTGCCCGGACAATTACTGATTCAGCCAGAATATATAATGCTGTAAAAAGTATTCAGGATACTTTCTATAATAACACGGCAAATTTTGTTGAGCTCAACAAGCGGTCTATCGTTTCTCTGTATGCAATTAATTATTTAAGTGCTGATAAGGATTTTGCGATTTTTGAGGATGTTGCAAATTATGCAGGGCTTAGTTTTAAGGGCAATCCCATGGCAGATTCACTGCTTACTTTTGTTAAAAAAGCACGGGTCACAGCTATAGGTCAGGTGGCACCTGAAATCAATCTTCCTGATCCATCGGGGGTTTACCATCCGCTTTCAAAGCTTAGGGGTAAATATGTTCTGATTGACTTCTGGGCATCATGGTGTGCACCTTGCCGTGCTGAAAATCCTGATAATGTCAAACTATTCAAAAAGTATCAGTTAAAAGATTTTACCATTTATGGAGTTTCACTTGACCGTGACAAACCATCATGGGTGAAAGCGGTTGCGACAGATCACTTAGACTGGACACAAGTAAGTGAACTTAAGTATTGGGATTCTGAAGTTGTGAAGCAATATGATTTCCAGAGCATCCCCCATAATATTATCATAGACAAAGAAGGAAAAATTATTGCCAAGAATTTACACGGTGAAGAACTTGCTAACTTTTTGCAGAAATTGTTCAAATAAAAACTACTTTGTACATGTAAACCCTATCTGTTAGCATATCCTTAATTTTACTTAGATTTACCTTAGAGAATTTAATTGTATATAAAAATAATATGACTTCACCCAAACAGAAAATTCTTGTTGTTGATGATGAGGCTGATATTTTAGAATTGATCGAGTACAATTTAAAAAAAGAAGGTTATCAGGTTTTTACGGCTGTAAACGGTCAGGAAGCAGTTACTACAGCTAAAAAGGTAGAGCCAGATCTGATTATTCTTGATATTATGATGCCTAAGATGGACGGCATTGAAGCTTGCAGGCTATTAAGAACCATGCCCGAGTTTAAAAAGACTTTCATGGTTTTTTTAACCGCCCGCAGTGAAGAATATTCAGAAATAGCTGGTTTTAATGTTGGTGCAGATGATTATATCGCAAAACCGATTAAACCAAGGGCGCTGATAAGCCGCATAAATGCTATACTTCGCCGAAACACAATCGCTGAAGAACTTACCGAAAACAAACTTGAGATAGGAGGTTTGGTTATAGACCGTGATGCTTTTATTGTTTTCAGAGGAACAGAAAAAATTGTTCTTGCAAAAAAAGAGTTTGAACTTCTTTACTTACTTGCATCAAAACCAGGCAAAGTATATACCCGGGAAATAATCCTTAAGAATATATGGGAAGATTCTGTGGTGGTAACCAATCGAACCATAGATGTACATATTCGTAAACTGAGAGAGAAACTGGGCGATACATATGTTACCACGGTAAAAGGCGTCGGTTATAAATTTGACGTCTAGGCCAGTTCTAAACCAGTATGCTTAATTGACCTTTCGGGCAGGTGAGCTTCCAGTTCAACCTAAATTAAGAGTATGATTAAAAATCCTACACCTAAAACCCTGTCATTTTTTACTTCTTTATGTGTTTCTCTGATTGCAGGATTAATATCTTTTATTTTTAAGTCAGGGTATACTGAAATTATTGCTTCAGTGATTGTGGTATTTTTCACTTCTTTCACCTTGATACTTTATGCGCTTGAATTTTTTATCTACCGTAAGATCAAACTTATCTATAAGACAATTCACAATCAGAAACTTCAAAAGTTTTCGCAGTTTAACTTCACAGAACTCAGCAGGGTAAATGACCCGGTTTCAGATGTAAACGAGGAAGTACTAGAATGGGCTGCTGATCAAAAAATCGAAATAGATCAGCTTAAGCAAAACGAAATTTTCAGAAAAGACTTTTTAGGAAATGTTTCTCATGAGCTGAAGACCCCGATTTTCAGTATACAAGGCTATATTAATACCCTGCTCGATGGGGCAATGGAAGATCAGGAAGTAAATATATATTTTCTTACAAAGGCAGGCAAGGCTACAGACCGTCTGGCGGCTCTTGCAATGGATCTGGAATCAATCTCACAGCTTGAATCAGGTTATCTTCAGATGGAAATGGAGTTGTTCGATATTAACGATCTTATACGTGATGTTTTTTACAGTACAGAGTTTCTTGCCCAGGAGCGACATATTACCATGGGCTTTAAAGAAGGCTGTGACAGACCGTTCTTTGTCGAGGCTGATAAGTACCGCATCAGGGAGGTACTTTCAAACCTGATCATTAACTCTATCAAATACGGTAAAGATGGGGGCAAGTCTTCTGTTGGCTTGTATGATATGGATGAAAACATATTGATAGAGGTAACAGATAACGGACTTGGCATTGAGCCTGAATTCTTGCCCCGGTTATTTGAGCGCTTTTTCAGGGTTGATAAAAGTAGAGTGCGGGGTACTGAAGGAGGTACAGGTTTAGGCTTGTCAATCGTTAAACATATTATTGAGGCGCATAACCAGACTATTAATGTGCGTAGTAAACATGGAATTGGAACTACCTTTGCATTCACATTGAGTAAAGGGTAATAACAATTTCAGGTAGGTTATAATCCCTGTTAAAGTGCAGTATAATTACGGTGCATATCGTAATCGTAGTACTGACAAAACGGCAGTTTTATAAAATAATATTCGATAGTAATCATATAATCAATAATTTAACCTAAATCAGATCTACTTTAAGTTTAGGTTATACTACAAGCCATTCACGGGCTTGACTCACTTTTTAGTTTGCAGACCAATGAAACCTATTAATTTCAAAGACATCATATTATTTGAAGATGACAATTTATTTGTTGTCAATAAGCCCCCTTTTCTTGCAACCCTTGACGAGCGTAATAACTATGAGCCCAGCCTGATTCGTCTGACGAAAGAATATTTTCCTGAAGCACAGATCTGTCACCGCCTGGATAAAGAAACATCAGGCGCATTAATCATTGCCAAAAATCCAGAAACGTATCGCTCGGTGAGTATGCAGTTTGAGCACCGTAAAGTTGAAAAAATTTACCATGCCGTGATAGAAGGTACTCATCAGTTCAAAGAGCTTGATATTAATCTGCCAATTTTGAATGAGGGTAAAGAAAAGGTGAAAATCAGCCGGGCTCAAGGTAAAAGAGCCGAAACCCAGTTTACTTCTATTAAATTCTTCCGTCATTTTACCCTGGTTGAATGCAAGCCCCTTACAGGCCGTATGCACCAGATTCGAATACACCTTGCCACCCAGCGTGCTGTAATCGCTGGTGATGAATCTTACGGTGGTAAACCGCCTATGCTGTCTTTGATCAAGAAAAAGAATTACAAGCTGTCTGAAGAAGAAGAAGAGCAGCCCATCATAAAGCGTTTTGCATTACATGCTTATCAGGTATCTTTTGTTGACCCTACAGGTGTCGCTGTATGTATTCATGCTCCTTATCCGAAAGACTTTGCTGCCTTTTTGAAGTTGCTTGAAAGGTATGATTCATAAGCCTTTCAAAAACGAGGCTGCCTGATATTTAGCCTTCCCTATGGGATAATTGAACCAGTGTGAAACTAAATCTCAGAATGCCTCTTATTTTTGAAAGGCTTATTCTTTGGAGAAATGAAAAAATCAGGTAAACGCAAATTCAGTGCAGAGCTTAGAAATAAAGTAGTGCTTGAGGTTTTGAGAAAAATCAAAAATGTACAGCAATTGGCCTTGCAGTACGATATTCACCCAAGTCAGATCATGCAGTGGAAGAAGGCCTTTGATGAAAATTCCCCTCTTATTATTGGAGAAAACAAGTCAGGGATTCCCGTTTTGCGTGGTGAAAAATTTACTTCCTTTGCAATTCTGGATAAAAATGAAATTGAAGAAGACTTAATAAAGAAGTTTCTTCTTTAAAAGGTTCTAAACTAATGAGGGGGAAGAACAGTATAGCCTTTTCTTCCTCCTCATTCATCTTTCATTTACCGGTTAATTTTTTTAGCGCAAAATTACTGGATATAGCCCAGCAATTTTAAAACCTGTTTACTGTTCTGCTCTTCACCAAAAACTTCATAATTGAAGGTTTCATCTCTGTTTCTTCTTA
>JANLVJ010000084.1:0-84760 GCA_031363945.1 bacterium
AGAGAATATGTGATCACTAAACAAGCTGATCAATTGAAAACTGTGTAGGGTTTTCTAAAAGCAAACTGTCTCGAAAAGGGTAAGCTTACACTTTATTTAAAACATAAAATTCAAGATTTTCATTTCTGTTTGTAGCTATAATTGAATGAATAAATACCAACGGATGCTGAATCATAAGTTCATCTATACAAAATGCTATTATCATGATAAGGTATTAATTCTTTAGACTAAATAAATCTGCTATTTATTACTAAACATTAATGCCTATATTATTTTTTAGCTCTCGAGACAATTTTACGCCTGAATGGTATTTCAGTAAAAAAATGTATCAGGTAAGCAACAGCAAGCACAAAAGCAATAGAAATAAACATAATGTAAAAGTTTTGAGGCATCTTGTTTCCAGTCAAGTTTAAAACTATTCCATTAATCATAACAAGAATAGGTAAATGTATTACATAAAGAGTATAAGAGTAATCTCCCAGTAAATTAAACCAGTCAAACACCCTGTGCAAGCTGAATAATGCTTTAAATTTTAACAGAGCAAATAAAAGCGCAGTAAATACAAACCCTGTTAGGGTATCAATAATTACAGGTGAATCACCCTTGATACAGAGTTCAATCAGACAGATAACGAGAGGAACAATAAACCAATGCAGGCTTATTCTTTCAAGAAGCACATCTGCCAATAATGCACCTAGAGACCAACATAACAAATAATTAAATACAGCGGAAGCAAGTTTATTATCAAACAAACCATTACTTGCAATTATAAAAAGCAACCAGACTACAGAATAAGAAAGATATCTATTTTTCTTATAGAGGTAAAATATGCATGGATATAACATATAGAACCACCATTCGTACATCAACGACCACAATGGGCCGTTAGTTCCCCATACATGCGTATAAATACCTTGAACCATCAGTAAGTTACCTATCGCAGTGATCCAGTTTAAATTCGAAATTATGTTTTCATTGATCAATGGCACTGGAGTACTTTGAAAATAAATACTGTATCCATATATATATTTTCCTGTAAGATCAAGAACAAGAGTCAATAACATACAAAACAGTAGGGGTGGATAAATTCTTAAGAACCTTCTTTTAAAATAATCCAGTATATCAAGCTTGTTTTTTTCTCGTTTAATAATACTATAGTGAATCACAAAACCTGATAAAACAAAAAATAAAATTACTGCAACATGCCCTTTACCAAAAAAAGCAAGCAGGGATACCAATATTTTTGAAGCCTGGTTATATGATTGAGGGTGAAGTAAATACCCTTCTCTGTATCCTTCCCAAAGAAGCCATCTGGCATGCCCAATGAGAACATATAAAGCAGCCAAACCTCGAATTCCATTCAGAATAGACGTATTTATAGGTGCTTTTGTCTTTACAGGCGACTGTATTAAAATTGACATTTAGTTAGCTGAACTAGATTTACAAGGTTGAGATGTCATTCATAAAAAGGGTAGCCACTGAATCAAGACTATCCGACTTAAAACTTATAGCTCTTTCATTCATAAATTTTTTAAAAATTCCAATTTTGTAATTAGTTATACCTGGAATTTCAGCTAATACGTTAAAAGAAATACGAGGTTCCCAATATGTTGCGATACATAAAACAGGGAGACCAAAATCACGAAATGCTGCAACTGTTCCACTTTTCTCAATAGTCAGAAAAGCACTTGAAGTAATTCCTGCATCGGCAGACTCTAAAATACTGGCTAATTCTTCGACGTTTCGCTCTCCTGATACAATGCATTTGAAATGTTCAGCTTCAAGAATAGTTAGCCAATGATTTAAGTATTGACCATTTCTACCAACAAATTCAAAAACAAAGCGAATTCCGTTAGTAACTGCATAATCAGCAGCTTCATGAGCAAATTCAGATATGGGAGCCCCTGGATGAATTGTACCAAAAATAACAAAGCAAAAAGTTGTTCGATCTCTAAGTCTTTCTCTGGTATCGGTCAGGCTATTTTGAACGCTCGGTTTAGGAATATTTGAGAATAAGGGTAATATTGCAACACCATTGTAAAATAATTCTAATTCGGCTTTATATAGATGGGTATGCGTATGAACCTTAACTGGTTTTAATCTGTTGATAAGTGACCTTATAATCTGCTGTTGAATGTAACCCCAGAAACGGTACTTGAGTGATACATTTTGTTGCAAACCAATCCAGATTTCATGGAACATAATATGCCATTTAGTGTAAGGGGCAATCTTTGTTAACTCTTTAGCAAGCATAAAAGGCAAACCTTTTTTTTGATATGAAAAGATTACAAACTGGAGGCTAATTATTTCAGGATTTACAGTGCTAACAAAGTTTTTTGCGAGCGTAATTCTCTTGTTTGAGGTGTATGTGGTGGGTATTGAAAGTGTCTCAATAGAAACACCCTTATGCACTTCAGTAATATACTGCTCAAGCATAATATGATGGGTACTTAAAGCTAAAATGCTGACTGTATACATATTATCTGTCAGTTTTTTAGCCAGCAACCTTACATAATCACCAACACCATCTCGACCAGTTTCAATTGAACCACATAAAAAAAGAATTCTCAATTTGTAAGAAGATAAATTAAAGACCTAATATAATGGTAGAATTTAATTGTCCTGCACCCATGATTTCATGAATTGATTCAAGGCCCCTAATTTCCCAGCGTTGTGGACCGTTAGAACTTTCATCATTTACCCATAAATATAAATAACCGTTATTTTTTACCAAAGAGGGTGAAAATCCATTACCGGCAAATCCCGATATGGCACCTTCCGTAAGGCTATGGCCATGGCTAGACTGCCCAAATTCTCCAACAAAAAGTCCATCATCATAAAAATGCATAAACTGTCCGGCTTGTGACTGTTTCCAGAATTCACCATGATACCCATATACAATATTTCTGCCTGAAGCCATCACAGTGTTACCTGCATATTGGACTCCGTTACCAATATCATAGTTCCCCGTACCATCAAGTTCTCCTGTTGGACTTGCTTTCCAAAGCCATTTCGCCCCTCCTAGTCTGATTGCACCCAGATGAAAACCCTTATTTTTTGACTGATCAAATGAAATTAGTATATGAGTTGAAGTTATTGGTGTTTTTACATCACCAAAACCACTTGAGCGGGAAATTGGGTCTGTAGAACGAGCATGTACCCTCGCAATTTCAATACCCTTGCCATATAAAGGATCACCTATTGTTGTAAATCCAAGTAGATTTTGCCTGTACCAGATCAGATTCGAATCAAGATCTGGTTTTAACGGGGTAATAATTAGCGAGCCGTCAGGCTGAAAAGAAATTTTATTGGCATTCGTACTTACCGGACAAATATGAGTCAGTCTTATGGAATCAGCTGCTAGTTCAACAATTTCTTTTAAATTCGATTTCTGGTTATTTAACAAAGCGTAAGTTCGTTTATTTTTCAGCGTCACTACTTGCTTGATCCCATTAAATTCACCAAAGTAATTTGGGTCCAGACCAGAGAGCCAGTTTTTTTTAAGTTGCCAGCTCTGACTGGTAGGTTTCGAATAGTCAACTTTAAACTCAAGGTATTCGCTAAAAACCCTCGACGCATTATTTACATCAACTGAACAACTATAATTAGTTGGCTGATAAGCTATCTGTTCTAGTAATTTCTGCTTGAAATTGAAATGTAAACTCCTGTTATTGCCCGTATCCCCAAACCAAAATGTATGATCATTTAAGATGGTCACATAGGTAAAATCACCCATATGTATTTGCCTGAACCAAAATTTATTATTTTCTATATTAACTCCATGATGGTCATACCCTCCTTTTGTACCCAGTGTAAATAGTAAAAGTCCGCTTTTAGTGAACGCCTTTATTTGCTGGCTGTCTCCCCCATCGGCTACGATTACCAGGTTATCATCCATAGGATCAGTAGCAATGGCAAGTGGATTACTAAAGCCCGTTATTTGAGTTTTAATTACTGGCCTGGTCGAGAGATGAGTATAACAAATTACCTTACCGTTTGCAACAGCCCATAAATCATTGTTTGCAGACATAGCAAGTAATGTAACATTTCTAGCTGAGATTTCTCTTTCAAGATGTCCTGAGATTTTATTATAAATCAGGATTGAATCTTTATTGAAATGGGCTATTGCAAGTAATAAACCTTGTTTTTGAACTGCCATACCCGAAGCACCGTGCTGTATAAATGTATGAGCCAGAGGAAAAGATTTTGTAGGAATGCTTGTATTATCAAAGTCTATTACACTTTCGTAAAGTCTTTCCCGATAATTGATTGAAAACGGGTGGTTTTCTGAGAAATGAAAGTCTGTTTTATCACTGAGATTAATTGCATAAACAAAAGAAATACTTCCACCCTCATGATAGCCACCTTCATTATCGGCAATATAAAGCCGCTCACCATCTGTGCATATCAAGCCTAATGCAGTATATGTATCGGCCCTGCCAAAACTAGTCTCAAAATGACAATTGCCCCTGTTAAACCAATGCAGGTTATATGTATTTTCACTATAGCCTGAAACATAGAAATTTGCTGTATCAGTTGCTGCCATAGACATTAGTGGATAAAACCCCTGAAACACATGTTTTCCTGATTGAACCGCCGAAGTATTGCCAATGGGACCATCCCAATGGTAATTTACATTATGGTAAAGGACTTTAATCAGAAATTTTTGACCTGTAACAAATTGGCCTTGATCATCCCTGTTATCCCAAATCCTAAGAAAAGCGCCAGCTTCATAATGCTGATGTCTCCATAAAGTGCGCACAAGTGTACCATCTGAAAGGTAGACACCAGCACTCGACTGACAGCTGTAGGGAAGCTTGAATTTGAATACAGTTTGTGAATGAGTTGAAAAGATTAACCCAAAAAAAACCAATATTGATAATAACAAATACTTATACATTATTGATTAAATTAATCTATAAATTCTATAGGAATTTAACTATTTAGAGCTAATTTTTACAGATGTAACAAATAAAAGACCATTACGATAACACTTTAAAAAAGTATTAGTTTAGAATTTAATAATTCTGCCGATTGTTTGCAAATTATTAGAGAATAATTTTATTGTTTTATCAGTAGTACATAACCTGGAATATGAGAAGAAGAAAAAAATTAAGTACATTACTTTTGGCATCTGTAATTCTTTTAGGATTCAGTTCTTGCGTAAACACCAAAAAAGCAACTTACTTCAATAATATTCGGGAATCTTCTATTGCCTCAGCTCCAAGAGTTACGGCAATCATACATAAAAATGATCTTTTAGGCATTTCAGTAACCTCACTCAATGCCGAAGCTTCTACGATGTTTAATCCTATAAGTGTAAGCTCTGCAGATCAGCAGGCTGGATACCTGGTTAATGAGTCTGGTAATATTCAATTCCCGGTTCTTGGTAGAATAAGAGCGGTTGGATTTACCCTTGAACAATTAGGAGATTCTATCACAAAAGCCTTAAACCAGCAGAAATTGCTAGTATCTCCTATTGTAACTATCCGGTTTTTAAATTTCAGGGTAACCATTCTTGGAGAAGTAAAAAATCCAACTGTTTTAAATGTACCAAGCCAGCGCATCAGTATACTTGAAGCAATAGGACTTGCCGGAGACCTTACAAACTTTGGAAAACGAGAAAATATTCTGATTATACATGATGAACCAGGCAAAAAAACCTTTGCCAGGATAGATTTGACAAATAAAAAAATATTTTCTTCACCAGAGTACTATCTAAGATCAAATGATGTCGTATATGTAGAGCAAAACAAAAACAAGTTAAGAAGTTTAAGCAATGGCAGGCAACTTCTACCACTGGTGTTATCTATTATTTCAATTTTAGTTCTTTCATTTTCATTATTATACAGACATTAACAAAATGGAATTACCGAACTATGAAACCAATGATGTTCCTGGTCAACAAATAAGTATTCTTGAAAGAATGCTTGAACGTTACATAAAATATTGGCCATTATTAGTGGCTCTTATTGCAGTGAATCTGGGTATAGCTTTTGTTTACCTTAAATACACCGTACCATCTTACGAGGTTTCTGCATTAATTATGCTTAAAGAGGCAGATTCTAACCTTTCTGACCTGACTGGGGCGGCTAAGACTGGTGATTCCAAAGACCCAAAAACAATTGAAAATGAAATTGTGGTACTTGCCTCAAAACCTTTGGCCGATGAGGTCGTAAAAAACCTGAGACTTTATGCTCCTATATATACTAAAGGTCAATTTTTTAACCGCTCAGCTTATCTGGTTTCACCAGTCATTATTGAGGCCCTGAACCCAGATTCGTTAAAAGGTCAGGTGTCTGGTTCATTTAAGGTAACTGCAGGTTCTTCTACAATAACATCAGAAGGAAAGACATATGCACTTAACAGTACAATTATCTATCACGGTATTAAAATTAGATTCCTACTCAATCCTAATAATCACGGCCCTATTGATTCAGGAACATTTTTCTTTACGCTATTAGATTTAAAAACAGCTTCTATCAGTCTTGACGCTACTCTGGAAATAGAACTAGCCAAGAAAGAAACTACATTAATAGGGCTTAAAATAAAGGATGAAGTTCCTAAAAGAGGTGAAGATATTTTAAATGCGCTGATTGCATCATATAATAAGAAGTCGATAAAAGAAAAAACAAAAGCCGCAGCTAATACGCTAAAGTTCGTACAAAACAGGCTGTCATTAATGGAAGGACAGCTTGATACTATACAAAACGGAATAGAAACCTTCAGGTCAACTGAGGGTGCGGTTGATATTAGCCAGCAAAGCTCTCAATATTTATCTACGGTAAATAGTAATGACCAGAGGCTGAGTGAACTCAAGCCGCAATTTGCTGTACTTGACCAGATTGAAGCTTATATTAAATCATCAGATGGCGATTCAATGGTACCATCGACTTTTGGAATAGATGACCCATTATTGCCACAAATGCTGGCTAAATTATCTGACTTACGTACCCAATATGAACGTCTTAGAAAAACAACTGCAGAGAACAATCCCATTCTTTCATCAGTCAGAAATGAAATAGACCTGACCAAACCCAATATTCTTGAAATAATAAAAAACCATAGAAACACACTTCTGACTACCCGCAGTAATATTCAGGCCAATACCAGCAAGTATAATTCGATGCTAAACACCATTCCGACAAAAGAAAAACGCCTGTCAGGAATTAGCCGTCAGCAACTTACGAAAAATAGTATCTATAATTTCTTACTGCAAAAGCGGGAAGAAACCGAACTATCACTTATTTCAGCAACTGCTGATAGCAGAATAATTTCAAATGCTGAAGCCACACCTTATCCGGTTGCTCCAAAGAAAGCCAATGTTTATATGCTTTCTATTGCACTGGCATTTGTACTGATGATTTTCTTTATAGGCCTGAAAGAAATCATGAATGACAAAATCATCAATAAAAATGACATTCAGTTTCTTGATAAAATGCCATTTATGTCAGCTTTGTCCTGTAATACAGGTACTGAATTTCTAGTGATGAATAATAGCAAAAAATCTTTTCTGAGTCATCAGTTCAGACAACTCAGGGCTACTATCATGAATGATCTTGATAATCTTAAGGGCAAAAAGATTTTAATCACATCAGCCGCCACAGCAGATGGGAAGCTCTTCGTTTCTAGCAATCTGGCTATTAGTCTGGCCCAGGCAGGGAAAAAAGTAGTCCTTATTGAACTAGATTTCTACAAACCCCGGCTTGCAAAGCAGCTCGGTGTTAAAACGATTGGATTGAGTGATTATATTCTCGGAAAAAAGACCGTAGATCAGGTCTTACAACAATCTGCCATCAATTCGAATTTATACCTTATACCTGCAGGAAGCGCAACAGAACAAGCACCTGAGCTAATCATAAATTCCAATTTCTCAAGTCTTCTTACAGAGCTGGAGAACCATTTTGACATCATTCTAATGGTTACTACTCCCCTGATTTACAGCCCTGATGCTTATCTAATGAGTAAATATGTAGATAGAACATTATTTATTGTTAGAGAAGCTTACTCGAAAAAAGAAGATTTAGAAACCATCAAAGCAGAATCAGGAATTTCACATTTAAAAAATGCTGCACTGATTTATAATGGGGTCAGAGGAAATAACGCTTCAAAAGTTTGGGAGGTCTATGGTTAATGAGCCGGGTAAAATTCTTTTTTCACATCCAACCGGAAATACAAATGTGCGGGCTTTATTACATTCAATCTCAAAAACAGATAATTTAGAAGCATTCATCACAACCATAGCTATCAATAAAAACGCTAAATGGCTAAATTATCTGCCACAAGTAGTTAAAATAGAATTATTACGACGGGTTTTCCCTATTAAAAATGAGCTGATTATAACCCATCCTTTGAGAGAACTTGCAAGGTTAGCTTTGCCTAGATTAGGTCTTGGAGCCCTCATTAGCAAAGTAGATTCGTTTGCACATGTCAATTCGGTTTACAAAGATCTTGATTTTTTTACAGCAACCTATCTTGAAAAAAACGGCATTAAAAACAATATAAAAGCAGTATATGCTTATGAAGATGGGGCATATGAAACATTTTTGCAGGCAAAGAAGTTGGGAATTGAATGTATATATGAGCTTCCAATTGCTTACTGGCAAACATTAAGACGGTTATTATTGCAAGAAGCCGAACGTATGCCGGCCTGGGCAATCACCTTAAAAGGTGGTATAGATGATTCGACAGCCAAGCTCGACCGAAAGACGCAGGAACTTGAGCTTGCCGATAAAATTATCGTTCCCAGTCATTTTGTAGCTGAATCTTTGCCTGCTTCAGCAATGAGTAAACCTGTACTTATTGCCCCTTTTGGAAGTCCTGAGTCACTGTATAATCTGACCCAAAAAAACACCCGTACCAAGCCTGATGCCTTAAATAAATTAAAGGTCTTATTTGTTGGTTCAATGAGCCAGCGTAAAGGTCTGGGCGATCTATTTGACGCAATGAAAATTTTAGAGGGGCTTCCTATTGAATTAATTGTTTTAGGCGCTTTGCAGGCCCCAATAGCGTTTTACAGAGATCAATACAATGATTTTATTTATCAGGAAGGAAGAACGCATCAAGGTGTGCTTGAAATTATGAGTAATGCTGATATTTTCTGCCTCCCATCAATAGTTGAAGGCCGGGCTCTTGTGCTTCAGGAAGCCATGAGTCAGGGCCTTCCATTGATTATAACAGCAAATACAGGAGGTTCAGATCTTATAATTGAAGCAGAAACGGGATTTCTTGTGGAGACGGGTAATGCAACTGCCATTGCAGAAAAAATCAAATGGTTTTATGAGAATTGGGAACAAATTGATGCAATGAGCATAAACTCAAGAAAACATGCATTAAATTATACCTGGGAAAAATATGCTGCACATATTTTAACATTAATTGAAGCGTAGAAATTTATTTCCTGTTACTGAATATCAGTTATGATACTATCAAACACCCCCTTTAAAACCGAAGAAACAAGCAGTTTAAGAAAATCTATAAATTATGTGAGCAGTGCAGAAGAAAAAACCATACTCCTATTAAAAAGAGGGATCTGGATCTATTTTTTCCTGATTATTTTTGAAGGAGCCCTGAGAAAATGGATCATCCCTAGCCTTGCATCACCCCTGCTGATAGTGAGAGACCCAATTGCCTTATGGTTAATATTTACGACCTGGAACCGGGGACTTTTACCTTCTACTCCTTACCTGCCTCTGATATTTGGAATTGGCATAATCAGTATTTTTACTGCCCTGATTTTTGGACATGGTAACTTATATGTTGCCTTGTTTGGAGCCAGAATTCTACTGCTTAATTTTGCTCTTGTTTTTGTAATCGGGAGGGTATTTACAAGGAACGATCTGCTAAAACTAGGGGAATACATGTTATGGATGGCTTTACCCATGCTTTGCCTGATTACCCTGCAATTTTATTCACCTCAGTCTGCATGGGTAAATCGTGGAGTTGGAGGAGACATGAATGGAGCTGGTTTCTCTGGAGCAATGGGTTTTTACCGCCCACCAGGAACATTTTCTTTTACTACAGGAACAACTACATTCTTCTGTATCGTCAATATTTTCGTCTTGTACTTTTGGTTTTCAGCCGTTAGAATAAACAAAGTATTACTGATTTCAGCAACTATTGCTGTGATTCTGGCCATACCTTTTTCAATGAGCCGGGGATATTTTTTCCAGCTACTGGTGACATTATTATTCTTTGTCATGGCAAGTTTTAGAAAGCCAGAGTATCTTGGAAAAATGCTGTTTGCGGGTGCATTAATAGCTATATCACTCACATTACTTTCTCCAACAAAATTCTTTATCAGAATCACTGAGCCCCTGCTTGCCCGGTTCGATAACGCCGCCCAGACTGAAGGCGGTGTCAAAGGAACTTTGGGAGACAGGTATCTGGGTCTGATGGGTAAGGCAGTAGACCAGGCCTTTGACAAGCCGTTTTTCGGATATGGAATAGGCATGGGCACAAATGTTGGAGCTAGTCTGATTACAGGTAATCAGAACTTTTTAATATCAGAAGAAGAATGGGGTAGATTAATTGGTGAATGCGGGGCAATCTTAGGGTTATCAATTATTTTGATCAGGCTAAGCCTTGTTATAAAAATCGGCAGAGCATCTTATAAAAGAATGGTACAGGGTGATTTATTGCCCTGGCTGCTCCTGAGTTACGGAGCTTTACTTTTAGCAGACGGACAATGGGCACAACCTACGGCCCTGGGCTTTAGTGTTTTAATCGTGGGCCTCATGTTATCAGCAATAAAAGTATATGCCTGAAACTAAAAACATACGTATCATATTAATCGGAAATTATTTGAAAGACCGGCAACAGAGCATGATCCGTTTTTCTGATATGCTCAGTAAGGGGTTTTCTGCCAGAGAAATTGAGGTTTTAACCTGGAGGGCACCGGTGATATTCGGTAGCTTTTTTAGTCAAACTCAGTCTGGGATAGGTAAGTGGTTGGGCTATATTGATAAATGGATAATTTTTCCTGCTATTATCTGGATGCGATTACTGATGCCTGTGAATAAACATACTGGAAACAGATTCCATATTTGCGACCATTCAAATTCTCCTTACCTGACATACCTGCCCAAGGCAACAACCATCATCACCTGCCATGATGTACTTGCCATAAAGAGTGCGATGGGATTTCAGGGAACATATTGTGAAACCTCACGATTTGGACGTATTCTGCAAAAATGGATTTTAAAAAATTTATCAGCAGCAAAAAATATAGTTTGTGTATCAGAGTTCACAGGCGATGATTTAAAGCAGGTAGCCTATAAGAATCAGCAGCGAAATGTGGTCATCATACCAAATGCTTTTAATGATATTTTTTACCCGATTCAGGCAGATAAAGCCTGGGTAATACTAGATAGTTTATCCTTAAAAGTTTCCAGACCATTCATTCTACATGTTGGAGGGGGGCATCACCGTAAAAACAGAAACATGCTCATTAAAATGGTGGCTGCGCTGAAAGATGAATGGAACGGAATTATTTGCTTTGCCGGAGAAAAGCTCGATGAAGAATTAATTATGTTAATCAGGGAGAAACACTTACACGACCGTGTCATTTCTCTTGTAAATGCTGAACATCAAACCTTGCTGGCTTTATATAGTTGTTGTTATGCGTTTATATTCCCCTCATTTTCAGAAGGTTTTGGTTGGCCCCTGATTGAAGCCCAGGCTTGCGGTGCCCCGGTTATTACCAGTAATAAGCAACCTATGATTGAAGTTACAGGAGGCGATGCCTTATTTGCGGATCCAGAAAACACCAATGAGTTTAAAATCAGGTTTATGAATCTATCAGACTCCGCGTTGCGTAAAAATCTGATAGAAAAAGGGTTTATTAATGCCAGACGTTTTGAGCTTACCCCAATGCTCAACGCTTATCTTAACTTATATGATACTGTCTGAGTATGATCAGCATCAAATAATAATACCCGTCAAGACAAGTTCACCTATTACAAATGAAAGCCTGAATGAAAATTAATCAACAGACAGTTTCTGGCCCTTCCTTTTCAATCAAAAACAGGTTTTTGAGGGTCATATGGACTGTTGCAAATTTATTTCTATTCAAATATTCACCAAAACCCTGTCATCGCTGGAGAGCTTTTATACTTAGAATATTCGGAGCAACAGTTGGAAATGGCACACATATTTATCCAAAAGTTATAATCTGGGCACCATGGAATCTGACTTTACATGATCAGTGCGGAATTGCCAATTATGTAAACTTATATAGTCAGGGAAAAATTGTCATAGGTAAGCGGGCTGTAATTTCACAGGGGGCACATATCTGTACCGGAACACATGATTATACCAGGATCGGGTTTCCGCTTATCACCAAGTCAATTATTATTCATGATTTCGCATGGGTGGCAGCAGAAGTATTTATACACCCTGGAGTAATAATTGGTGAGGGGGCAGTAATCGGAGCAAGATCTGTTGTCACCAAAGACATGCCCCCGTATATGATCTGCTCAGGCTTTCCCTGTAAACCACTAAAAGAGCGGATAATAGAGGGGTAAAATACAGTATGAACTATAAAGATCTAGCTTTGTAATTAAATGAGAATATTAGTTTACGGCATTAATTATAGTCCGGAACTTACCGGAATTGGAAAATATACAGGGGAAATGGCTTCTTGGCTGGCTAAGCAGGGTCACCCTGTTACGGTAGTAACGGCAATGCCCTATTATCCAGAGTGGCAGATACACCCAGCCTACAAGGGTAAATTCTGGCACAAAGAAATTCTCGACGGAGTTCGTATTTACAGGTGCCCACTATATGTACCCGAAACAATCAATTCAGGAAAAAGAATTATTCATGAAATATCATTTCTTTTATCTGCTAGTTTGGTCTTCCTTTTAAATCTATTTCAAAAGAAATATGATGTCGTTATTTCGATTTCGCCACCATTTCATTTAGGCCTCTTACCATTTTTATATAGTAAAATAAGAAGTTCAGTACTGGTTACCCATATTCAGGACCTACAGATTGACGCAGCCAAAGATCTGGGGATGATAAATAATGAAAAGCTCCTGAATCTGATGTTTTCACTTGAAAAATTCTTTCTTCGTAAAAGCCGTCTTGTTTCTACCATCAGTGATGGGATGGCAAAAAAAATCGAAAATAAAGGAGTACCCTTTAAAAAAATTTGTTTTTTCCCCAACTGGGTCGATACCAGTTTTATAAAACCGTTGCAGAAAAGCGAATCATTACGCAAGGCATTTGGCTATTTAAACCAAGACATAATCATCATGTATTCTGGTAATCTTGGCGAAAAACAAGGGCTTGAAACACTGATATCTGTTGCCAAATATTTTGATGAGAAAACGGATTTTAAATTTCTCATAGTTGGAAATGGTGGGGGCAGAAAAAAACTTGAACATCTCAGTGAAGAAGCTCGTTTAACTAATTTAAAGTTTTTTCCCTTACAATCATATGAAAATCTACCCGCATTGCTTGCTACTCCTGATATACACCTGGTATTACAAAAAAAATCGGCATCAGATTTGGTGATGCCCAGCAAGCTGGTCTCAATTCTTGCTTCAGGCGGAGTTTCAATTGTAACAGCTGTAGAAGGCTCGAGTCTGTACCGGCTCGTAAAAGAATCAAAAACTGGAATACTAATTGAACCAGAAAATACGTATCTACTTATTGAGAGTATTGAAGAAACCTTAAAACAAGATTTATTTGAATATAGAAAAAATGCCAGACAATATGCAATAACAGTTCTGGGTAAAGAAGCAATTATGAAAAACTGGGAAGCACAGCTTGGTATTTTAACTTAACAGACATTAAGTAAATACCTCAGCCTATATACATTCAGGCACTGGATACTATTTTAATAAATCCTAACTATTATTTAAGAATTATTTGTAAATAACTTTTTAAACAAAATTCATTGAATACCCGATATATAAACTTATTTCGTTTTTTCTTTCATTTTATTGACTTACTGGTTCTCAATCTGGTCTATCTGGTATTAAATTCTACACTAGTAAGAGTTCAGGGCTTTGAAAGGCAATATATGCTGCTCTACCTGGTTGTTAATATTTTCTGGCTTCTTTGTTCTTATATTAATGGAGTTTATGTAAATGATCATCATTTCAACGTTCAGCGGTACATCCGGCGCACAATAAGCGCATATTTTTTATTTGATTTTACAACAATCCTTTTTATTTTTGTATATCATTTTTATTATTCGAGAACATTTGTTCTAATTTATTTTGCTGCCTTTGGTCTTTCATTACTGATCATCAGATTTATATTTTACCAGCTCGATTATCTTATAAAGAAAAACGGTTATGTAAATACGAAAATTGTCATTATTGGTAATAATGAAATCAGCCAAAAATTAGTGACTTACATTAGAGAATATAATCCAAATATCAAGATACTTGGTTATTTTGATGAAATTGAGCAAGTTGAATCTTCCGATAAACTTGATTATCTCGGCGCATATACAAGTTGTATAGAATTTGCCAATGCCAATAATGTGACTGAGATTTATTCTACTCTGTCTCCTGAAAAATACACCTACGTATATGAACTGGCCCATAAAGCAGAAACAAATATGATTCGATTCAAATTTGTACCTGATTTAAAAATGTTTGTTAACCGAACGATACATATCGACTTTATACAGGATATTCCAGTAATCTCATTAAGAGCTGAGCCGCTTGAAGATATGCCGTCACGTTTAAAGAAAAGGCTTTTTGATATCGTTTTCAGCTCATTTGTGATTGTGTTTCTGCTATCATGGCTATTCCCTATTCTGGCAATTTTAATTCTACTTGATTCTAAAGGCTCAGTATTTTTCACTCAGTTACGATCAGGAAAACACAATAAACCTTTTTTATGCTTTAAATTCAGAAGTCTAAAAATGAATGATGAGAAAGATAGTGTGCAGGTTTCACGCAATGATCAGCGCTTTACCAAACTGGGTAAAATCTTACGAAAAACGAATATTGACGAATTACCACAATTTCTCAATGTGTTTATGGGGCATATGTCAGTCGTCGGGCCCCGCCCTCACATGCTAAAACACACGGAACAATATTCAATACTAATGAATGAGTATATGATTCGTCATTTTGTCGTGCCAGGTATTACAGGATGGGCACAGGTAAATGGTTTCAGAGGTGAAATTACCAATGATGAGCATTTGAATAAAAGAATTGAATACGATATTTGGTATATGGAAAACTGGAGTATGCTGCTTGATATCAAGATAATTTATATGACTTTAACGAATGTTTTTAAGGGAGAAAAAAACGCTTTTTAAAAAACATGTTTTAGATTAATCGACTTAAGAAATTACGCAAAATCCCTTATCTCATAAAAAAAGGGATTATTCTTTCTATGACTTTGAACGCTGAATTAAGGTGGAGTTAGGCTGACCAGTTTTGTCAGTCTTTTCCCATTATGCAGATGAGAAACGAGAATTTTCCCATCTTCAGACTGCACATATGATTTTGACTAGTTTAGGTTGATCAAAAGATACGTGTAGCTGTCATTGATCAGTTTATTGAGCGAATCATCGATATAGTCAAGGTATGATTTCTTACCATTTTTTCAAGCGTTCAAATTTTTATTATCGTTAAAGGATTGTAAAACTCTTACAATAAAGCTTTTAACATATCAAGCGTATCAGCCTCTTCGGTTGGTTTATCTATTCGCCATCTAAGAATTCTTGGAAAACGAAGAGCAATTCCAGATTTATGACGGCTTGATTTATTGATTCCCTCAAACCCAATTTCAAAAACTAAAACTGGTTTTACTGTTCGAACAGGGCCAAATTTTTCTAGCGTATTGCGTTTTATAAAGAAATCTACTTTTTTTATTTCTTCATCAGTCAGACCAGAATAAGCTTTGGCAAAAGGAACGAGCTTATCACCATCCCAAACGGCAAACGTATAATCAGTATATAAATCAGCACGCCGGCCATGCCCTTTCTGAGCATAGATTAACACAGCATCAACACTTAGAGGATCGATCTTCCATTTCCACCAGTCTCCACGCCTGCGGCCTACCTGATAACCTGCAATTTTTCGTTTCAGCATTATACCCTCAGCTATCATCCCTCTGGAACCTTGTCTGATAATGGCAAGTTCGGGCCAAGTCTGGAAATGAATGATGGGTGAAAGATGAAAAATATCAGGGAAAGGACTTTCAGCCTGCAGTTTTTCAAGTAGCTCACGCCTTTCTGTAAGAGGCTTTTGCCTGATGTCTAGCCCTTCATATTCAATACAATCATAAGCAATTATGGCTACAGGACATTCAAGCAGAATTTTTTTTGTAAGATTTTTTCTACCAATCCTGGTTTGTAAAATATTAAAAGGCAGGGGTTTGTTTTCTGAAAAACAGATTAATTCTGCATCAATGACAGAACCATCTGGAAGTGCTGTCAGAAATGGGTGAAGCTCAGGAAATCTTGCTGTCGCCAGGTCTTCACCCCTTGACCAGATAAAGATTTCTCCCTTACGTTTGATGAGCTGAGACCTGATACCATCCCACTTCCATTCAGCCTGCCATTGGTCTGACGGGCCAAGTGCTAGTTCGATCTCTACAGCAGTTTTTTGTTTTTCTGAAGTCTCCTGTATGGGATATGCCAAAAAGAAGGGATAAGGTCTTGAATTATATTCTTCGGCATTCTGAGTACCCGTCAGCATGGCATAAGTAAGGGTTTCAGGAGTCCAGTTACCCATTATCCGGTGAGTAAGCGTTGCTGCATCAATGCCAGAAAACTGTTCAATTGATTTTATGACTAGATTTTGAGATACTCCTACCCTAAAGCTCCCGGTCAATAATTTATTGAACACAAATCGCTCCTGAAGATCAAGCATAAACCAGGATGAAATCAACCAGTTTTTTCTATCATCTTCGGTTTGTGATGAAATTTCATTAATTTCAGAAATCCATTCATTTAGCGACTTTTCACTTGTGACTGTACTTTCAGGTATCAGGATTGCAATCGTTTCAGCCAGGTCTCCTACGACCTGGTAGCTTTCATCAAACAGCCATTCAGGAATATCACATAATTCGATGGCCCATTTTTTTAATAATGTTGAATTAACTGGTCGTTTTGGTTTTCTGCCTGTAAAAAGTGCCAGCATCTGTATTTTGTCAGCATCAGGAACATTTCTAAAATAGGCAGTAAGTACAGCAACTTTTTGAGTGATTTTATTGGTTTCGTCTAATGAAAGAAAGAGCTGGGCAAATGCCTTCATAAGTTCGTTGGTTTACTGGCTTCAGTACCAGAAGTCGCAGTATTGATCTGGTTTGCCAGGTTTTGGCCAGTTAAGATAGTATCAGCTCCGGCATCACCTATTAATTCTTCATTTTCATTGCCATACAACGTATGTACTTCACGAGCATCATATCCTTTTTCAGATAGATACCTGGAGAATGATGCCGTATAACCGTGTGTAAGATAGACCTGCTCGCAATCAGTTGCGGCAATAGCACTGATTAAACCTGGCCAGTCTGCATGATCTGAGAGTACAAACCCACGGTCAGCGGCCCTTCGTTTTTTGGCTCCCCTGATTGCCATCCAACCAGAGCAATATCCAAAACTATAAGGCTGAAATTTACGCATCCATGCTGTACCCACAGATGAGGGAGGAGCGAGAATTATTCCTTTACGAACTTCATTTTTCGGTGAAGCCTGAACAATGCGCTCAGTTAAATTCAGGCTGACACCATTTCTACGAATTGCCTCATTTGTATTTTCAATAACCCCATGGGTATAGACCTTACCGATTGATAAATCAAGGTTTTGTAAAATCCGCTGGGCTTTCCCGAGTGAATAGCCAACAATGACGGTAGCAAGATCATGTTGCTGGTTATACCGCCACCAATTGTTGACTTCATTAAATATTGAAGCCTGATTTTTCCAGGTATATACTGGCATTCCAAAAGTGCACTCTGAAATAAAACTATGGCATTTAACAGGCATAAAGGGTGTTGAAATACCATCATCCTCTGTTTTATAATCACCTGACACCACCCATACTTCTCCTTTATATTCTACCCTGATTTGGGCTGAACCGATAACATGCCCTGCCGGAAATAAAGAAATCGTGACCCCATTTTTCGTCAGCGTATCACCATATTCAACCGTCTGTAAATTAATTGGTCCAAGACGGTATAACAGAACTTCTTTTGAAAGATGATGTGCCAGATAATGCCGGTGACCCTGATAAGCATGGTCAGAATGAGCATGAGTAATAATGGCATCATCGACAGGTTTCCAGGGGTCGATATAAAAATTACCCTGTGGACAGTAGATTCCTCTGTCAGTGAATTCAAGTAAAGACTTTCTAGCCATAGCATTTAGCAAGTTTCTAATGTATCAAAGTACACAACATTAAAAATTATACGAATGTTTAACAGTCAAAACTTATATTTAGGATAATAAAACCTGTAATAATTGTTCAAAAGTTAAATTGTTCACCCTCTTCTTTAACTCTAAAAAAGAAATATGCTTTTTAACAGTTTTGTGTTTTTATTTTTTTTACTCATAACGTTTGTAATTTATTACCTCCCGGTAGGCGTAGTACAAAGACAGCAAGTAGTAATTTTAATATTAGCCAGTTTTGTATTTTACGCCTATCAAAAACCTGTATTATTACTATTGCTACTATTTTCAATTCTAATCAATACTATCTTCAGCTATAGTATTTTCAAGAAAGGGCAACTTAGAGTAAAAGCTATTTTACTTTTAGGGGTTATCTTCAATCTGCTGATTCTTGCATTTTTTAAATATGGCCCTTTAATCGCTTCAACTATAGGGCAAGAGCTTAGTCTTAAAAATGGTATACTTGATTTTATTTTAACAATTCCCCTGCCAATCGGAATTTCTTTTTACACCTTTGAAGGAATCAGCCTGCTACTTGATTTGTATACTGGTAAAATCATTTTCAGTGAAGAAATGCCTTCATTTTACTCACATCTTAAAAGAACTGCTTTTTTTATTTCCTTTTTCCCTCACCTGATTGCAGGTCCAATCTTAAAGGCCAGAGAGTTTTATCCGCAGATTGATTCAAAACGGTTTGATAGAATCTGTTGGGTTGAAGTTGTAAAAAAACTTGTAACAGGGTTTTTTCTTAAAATGGTTGTTGCCGATAATTTAAACACCATAACTGAAACCATCAGATATCCTTATTTTCAGGGCTTTTCATCACTGAATCTTCTGCTACTATTATTCGGCTATTCAATGCAAATATTTGCCGATTTCGCAGGCTATTCACTGATAGCAATCGGCCTGGGTCTATTATTTGGATATGAATTGCCAAAGAATTTCAACTTCCCCTATATCGCTTCATCCTTTTCAGAATTCTGGAGACGCTGGCATATTTCACTTTCGACCTGGTTGCGTGATTATTTATATATTTCATTAGGGGGCAACCGTAAAGGGGAATTCAGAACCTATATTAACCTTTTTATTGTGATGCTATTAGGCGGATTATGGCATGGAGCATCCTGGAGCTATGGAGTTTGGGGAAGCATGCATGGTTTTTTTCTACTGATTGAAAGATTCATTCTTAAAGACAGGCTCAGTCAGCAAAAAAAAAGTTTTATTGGAATGATTTATGTTTTTTTTACTGTTTCGGTACTGTGGTTACTCTTTAAACTAACAGACTTCAGCTATTTTCTTGAGTATTTTAAAGCTATTTTCGAGAATAATCATATCCCGGTCAAGTTCGGGATTAACCAGGTTTCAATTTTATTCTATGCTGTTCCTGTGATCTTGTACCACCTGACCTATCTTTTGAAAGACAAAGAATCATTCAGTTTATGGTTTTCTAAAGTCGATTACCTTGGCTATGCCATGATGCTTTTTTTTATTCTTGTCGATAGTGGTGCCCAAGGTAAATTTATATACTTTCAATTCTAGTAATGAAAAAGATCACACTCATCTTCATTTCATTTAGTATTCTGACAACTGCCTATTTACTTTTTCTGGCTTTTTTTCCTTTGAAAAAAAATGTGTTTTATACAAACGACGAACGTACAGAAGAATATATTTATGCTAAAAAAGACTTCCCTATTGTTCTTGTAGGTTCCTCATTAAGCGGTGCATTTGAAGGCAGACATTTATTTAATCAACATTATTTCAATTTATTTTTACCTTTTACAGGTTGCTGTACCGGGGTAGAAATTATTCGAAATTCACATAAATATCCAAAGTTTTTATTGATCGAGGTTAATCAATTTCACAATGGAATTGACTCATCCCTTATCAAAGAAATCTTCAAGAGCCCTCTGTCACGATTTAAAAATCAGGTTTCGTTTTTGCAGAAAAAGAACAAGTTTTTTCCCAATATAATTGACAGGTTAAAAAAACCAGTTGGAACCAATACAAATAATAGTGCACCTCCGGCAATACTTTATAATCAGCTGATTTTATCGACGCAGAAAGAGTGGCATATCATACCAGATAAAAAAAAAATGCAGGCACAATTTATACGTTTGACCAGTACTCTTGATTATTTAAAAAGTAAGGGTACAACTATTCTGTTTTATGAAGTACCGATGGACAGTAGTATCAACCAATCAACATTATTAGTTTTCGAGCGCACACTATTTGAACAATATGCCCTGAAGAAAGGATATACTTATATTCTTCCTGATCAAACCGACGTTTATCAAACTGGTGATGGATTGCATATGCTTGAAAATGCAGCTCAAAGGTATTTCCTATATTTCAAAGACCAGATAAATAAGGTAGCTGGTAAAACCCATGCCCAGCTCAACTAATTAGTGTAAGAAAAAATAGTTTGGAGTTGAGAGGTAATATAAATACGGGCCGAAAATTTGCAGTCTTAAAGTAGCTGTAAAAATAGGTCACAGCATTTAAAATGAATACATTCAGAGCATTAAAAAGTAAAAACTACCGTCTGTATTTGGGAGGGCAATCAATTTCATTGATTGGTACCTGGATGCAGCGCACCGCAGTCAGCTGGATTGTCTTTTCAATTACACACTCTACTTTTATGCTTGGGCTGACTCTTTTTGCGGGACAGTTTCCAACATTTGTGCTTTCTTTATTCGGAGGCGTCATCTCTGACCGTTATGATCGCTATAAAGTATTACTGACTACACAGATAGCATCTCTTATTCAGGCCAGTTTACTGACCCTGTTAATCCTATTAAACCATTACAGAATCTGGGAAATCATCTGCTTGAGCATCATCCTTGGAATTATCAATGCATTCGATGTACCAGCCAGACAGGCCTTGGTTTATGATATGGTAGATAATAAAGAAGATTTACCTAATGCACTGGCGCTAAACTCTTCAATGGTTAATTTTTCACGTATTATCGGACCTGCTCTTGCAGGACTAATCCTGGAGAAATTTGGTGACGGAATATGTTTTGGTATAAATGCCTTTAGTTTTCTTCCTGTGATCATATCACTGTTGAATATGAAATTGCCTGCATATTTACCTGTAAAACACGTTAAGAATATATTGGGTGAATTAAAAGAAGGTATGGTCTATCTCAAAAATACGCCCTCAATATCATTGATCATACTTATGCTGGGATTGATCAGTCTATTTGTTCTCCCCTTTAACACCCTTATCCCTGTTTATGCAAAGGTGATTTTCAAAGGCACAGCATCAACATTTGGAGTTATTGATGCCTTGGTGGGCCTTGGAGCCTTTTCAGCTGCAATGTTTCTTGCTTCTTTAAAATCAGGTAAAAATCTCAGGTTGATACTTGCTATAAATACACTCATTTTTGGAGCAGGTCTGGTACTGTTTTCCTATGAACGAAATTATATCTTGGCCCTTATTTTTGCTGCCATAACTGGTTTTGGTATGATGTCACAAATTACCATCTCAAATACTATTATTCAAACCTCGGTGACCCCGTCGATGCGAGGTCGTATAATTAGCTTTTATGCCATGGCTTTTTTTGGGATGATGCCTATAGGCAGCCTGCTCGTTGGTTTAATTTCAAGATGGGTGGGTGTTCCCAGAACAGTTTTATTTGAAGGATTCACGGCACTTATCATTGGGTTAATCCATTTTTATCATATTTTCAAAAAAAGTCAACAGCTTGAAAATCATAAAACAGTACTTATTTTACCTACGGTCACTGAACAGCCAATGTAGTAAATTCACATGAGCTGTCATTTTAGAGATGCTAAAAAACCTGGCTGTTCTTTTACAGCTATCTATTTCTATTAGATCCTAAATTCGGAAAATTAGGAAAATATTTCTATCAGTAACCGGTAAAGTTCACCTAGTGAACTGGGTATTTCGCTACGATGGAGCGTAGAAAAGCCATATTGATACTACAATATCTGTATCTTCAAGCAGGAAACTTCAGGGGTTAGGTAACTACACTTAAGGACAAGCAAATCTTGTACTTCCAGTAGTCGGTTATTATTTTTTTGAGTTCCTATCACTAGATCTTCATTGCTCAAAAATATAGCTTGTGTCTTTGAAGGTGTCATGACAATTGAAGAAGTTACATTAAATGGACTACTTGTAGGTCTGATACACCATGGCTGTTTCAATAGTTTCAAATGTAATATTACAAAGCATTTGTGTGTCGAAGGCTCAAATTCACTTACGGTCAGGGTTAAAAAGACTTCGGAAAATCAATATGGGAATTAGCCTCCATATATTTTTCGAATAAAGCTGACAGCTCTGTTTCTAATTTTCCTTACCTGACCTCTTTGGTGGGGAGGTTTAACTGCACTGTTTATCGCATTTATATTGTTTATATTTATTTTACCTATTGAGCTATTTAAGGAAGTAAAGTAAACTGGAAATAGCTTAAAAATATCTAGTAATGAAAAATATGATAGCGGCTTTTATTCTGCATGGATATAGAATCATTTATGCCGGACACGATACAACCCTCTTTGATTTCAAGAAAATTGATTCTGCAGGGCTAATGATGAATGCAATTATTGTAAACCAGAGCGTAACCCTTCACAGAATGTCAGGCCCATGGTCATCTGTTTATTCAGTGAATCAGGGAAGTGAATTTTATGCCGATCTACTTTGTATGAAAGAATTAGAAAACATTCAAAAAAACAAGCCTTAATAAAGTGCAAGTCGCATCTTGATGTTCGCTCCATTATAAACACCATTCTCAAGTTCAATTTCAGTAAAGCAAAAAGAATAGCTTCTCCTGGGTCAAAAATTGTTGTTTATTGGCTTTCAATAACTTACCTATCAACATCTTCTACTGTACAGTACTCTTCAAGCCATATCCTGTTCAAATTTTTGAAATAAAGTTGATATTCAGGTTGATAGTGTATAATGGCAATTTTCATTTTTGTACTGATAAGCTCCATAAATTACAGAAGAATTATCAGTGAGTGTGAAAAATGAAAGTCTTAACCTGTTCAAGGAATTAAAAGCCCAGGCTCACATACTTAAAAGTTGGATATTGTTCAAATTACTTGTTATTTTAGTGACTTTAATGGGCTTTTGACACCCTTTAATGAGATAGTTGTTTTTGACTGGTTTACTTATTAGTATCGCGGTGATTGTTCCTCCGTAGACCGACTAATCTTTGATAAATTGAAATTTCTCGGTCTGTTGGCCTAGGTAGCATATCTTATTTTACTTCCCATTCTGCAAAAAATTCGGCAAGATAGGTAACCATAAATTCATGTCTATGTTCTGCCAGTTTTTTACCTGTATCAGTATTAAATAAATCTTTAAGACGTAGCAATTTTTCGTAAAAGTGGTTAAGTGTTGGTCCCTTTGAATTTTTGTACTCTTCTCTAGTCTGATTGAAATTTGGTGGAATATTCGGATTGTAAATTTCTCTATTTTTATAGCCCCCAAAATTGAAGGCTCGTGCAATACCAATCGCCCCCATAGCGTCGAGTCTATCAGCATCTTGCACTACATGCAATTCTATACTTTTAGATTTTATCTGGCTAAATGAAGATTTAAACGAAATATCGGTTATTATTTGCTGAACCTGGCTTATGGTCTCAGGATCGACAGCATTACTCACTAAAAACTGACTAGCAAGCTTTGGTCCTATTGTTTCGTCTCCTGCATGAAATTTACTATCAGCAATATCATGTAATAAAGCGGCAAGTTCAACCACCAGTAAATTTACCTTTTCTTCTCGGGCTATCAATTTGGCATTTTGCCAAACACGATAAATATGCCACCAGTCATGCCCACCTTCTGCATTATGAAGAATATTACGGACGTAAAATTCAGTTTTTACAATAAGTTTTTCAGAAGTCATTTTTAGTACAGAGTCAAATAATAACTGACATGCTACATAAAAAAGTTACCATTAACGTAACATAAATGATATAACTTCAATTTATACTATCCTTGGTCGTCACAACAAGTTTTATTCTGTTGAACCGGTGGACAACCCACGTCACCAAAGCTACAAAAAACGCAACAGTCACCAGCATTAGGCTTTAAAATTGCTTTACAAGCTTCACATTCATAAAAATATTGACAGGCGTTATCTGGCATATTTTCTTTCTTTGTAAAACCACATTCAGGGCATGTGATAGTTGAACTAAAAAGCGTTTCATTATTCATAATGTTTAAAATTAAACAATTCAGACATCATACGGTTAAAAAACGCGGTAACCTGCACCAAATGAAAAGAAAAATTCTTACCCTGATCTTAACGCTGACCATAATCAGTGCCAATGCCCAAAATCTTGATACCCGTATCTTAAGAGATATCAATCTGCCGTTTCATGCTGGGCCCGATAAAGCATGGCGTTTTATCAGTAATGCCTCTATCCCCATAGATTTTGCCGTTCCTGTCAGTATCCTTATTGTTGGTTTGAGCCGTCAAGACCAGGCGCTTGAAGTAAAAGCAATTGAAACAGGTTCATCCCTTTTTATTTCCGCGGGTAGTGGTTTCTTATTGAAAGAAATTATCAGAAGACAACGACCGTTTCTAGCCTATCCAAGCCTTATTTATAAAAAACAAAATGAATCAGGCTATTCTTTTCCATCAAACCATGCTTCGATGGCCTTTTCAACAGCCACATCGTTGAGTCTTGCCTTTCCCAAATGGTATGTAATTGCTCCCGCATTCGCTTTTGCGACAGCAACTGGTTACTCACGTTTGTATCTGGGGGTACACTACCCCTCAGATGTTCTTGCCGGAGCACTGATTGGTGTAGGGTCTTCATTCATTACATGGGAATTACAACGCATACTAAATAGAAAAAGCCTTCATCACTGGAAATTTTAAGCGGTCCTGAAACCCGCCTATGCCCTTCATCACTGGCTATGAAATCTTGCAACCACGGCATCCTGCATGGTCATATTGAAGTCTATCACATTAATTATTGCCTGAAAAACTGAGGTAATAATAGTCGCTCCACCCGGGGTACCTACAACCATGTATAGTTTACTATCTTTTTCTATAATCGTTAAAGTCATTGAGCTGAGCATTCTTTTACCCGGAGTAATTGAATTTGCTTCACCTCCTATTAGTCCGTACGCATTAGGGCTACCTGGTTTAACCGAAAAATCATCCATTTCATTGTTCAGAAGAAAACCATCACCTTTTACTACTACCAATGAACCATACGAACCGTTTAAGGTAGTTGTCACAGAACACTGTTTCCTTGCTTATCAACGATAGAATAATGAGTTGTTTCTTCTTTTTCTGTACTAGCCAAATTTCCAGGGTAAATATCTTTACTCGGTGTGGCATGCTGCCAGTCAAGAGTAGACATTCTTTTTAGCTGATATGAGGGATTTAATAATTGCCCCTAAGGAACTGAAAAAAAATCAGGATCGCTAAGGTATTTTGAACGGTCTGCATACACATACATATTCAATATTTGAAAAACATGGTTGTATTTTCAAGCTTCAGTATTTCTTTACTTTATAAAGAAGAACTCTGGAGGCTTATTGCCTGCCATAATTATACCCCCGGTTCATTGACTATAAGTCAAGAGATACCTGGAAAATGCTTGGTCAGATTCTATCATCTGTATTAGAATTTAGGCAGGATGAAGAAAATCACATAATAATACAAATTTATGAAGCGAATATCTCTCAGCTTGCTAAATCGCTTCAAAAGCATGTTAGCATTATCGATGCCCTCACCTTTGATGAGATAAAAATTCTAAATATGACCGATGTAAGCGGTTGTATCCTCACCTATGAAGGCATGACAACGCTGTTAGTTCCATGCTCTAACCAGATGCAAATTGAGGGTTTACTTGAATTCATAAAAAACAATATTAAAAATGCCATAAATTCTACAGCAAGTTTATCAGAACTCTATGCCCCTGCTAAAGAGTTTGAAAAAGTTACAAGCGGCCTGATGCTTGTTGTATTGTCAAATATGGAAAAGAATTATATAATCTGGCTAAAACCTGAAAGGAAGCAGACTATGAACTGGACTGGTAATCAAGAAAAACCTGTTGAAATCATTCAGGGGGGGTATATGAATCTTTCTCCCAGGAGTTCTTTTGAAACATGGGCAGAGGTTGTGTCAGGAACTTCAGAAAACTGGAGTTTGACAGAAAAAAATGTTGTAAAACGATTAAAAGAAGAAATTACCTATTCTATAAATGAAAAGGCTGGTGTTCTAAAAAGCATGAATTAGGGTTTGAAATCTGCTTATGACGAACTTGACATCTTTAGTTGTACTGTATTACACGATTAAAAAGCCCTATTTCAGCTATTTTTGGTTATGCCCAGGTTATTGCAGGTGATAAATTAGCTGACAATAAATGGGGTACCGTTGCCAACCGCATTGAAAGCCTGGCCGATAAAATGAATCTGATAATCAATGAAATTCTTGGATGTTCTCGAATTGAAAGATCTGAAATTGGATACAAAACAATAAATGCAAGGTTTAATTGAAGATAACGGGATTGGTATTCCTGATGCTGACCTGCCACATATCTTTGAACTTTTCAATAGAATGAGCAATGTCAAAGAACTAGAAGGGTCAGGCGTAGGTCTGGCAATTGTAAAACGGCTTATTGAACTTCATAATGTCCATTTAAGGGTCGAAAGTGAAGTCGGGAAGGGTAACAGATTCTTCATCTCATTCAATAAATAAACGGTGTTTCTGCTCATTAAAATCAAACCAAAAACTAAATTTCTGAAACGTAACATTTGCCGATTCGACAATAATTCCCATGAGACCTGTCTGCGTAATACTATTTAAAATATGTTTGATAGAATTTCACATATTGGCTGATTGATCACCATAACCCATAAAAAATGTAAATGCCATAAATTCAGTCTTAAGCTGTTGTTCAATCATTTTTGAGATTATTTTGTCACCGATTGTCGACCCTTCCATAACATATAAAGCTCCAAGGCTCTGCAAATGAATTTCAATTATGGTTACAAATAAACTTGCGGCCAATATAAAATCTTCCTGATTATTTATTTTCAGATCAATTTTAAATGCTTCAGTCTTATGTCTGCTTTCATAATTGGGAATAAATGAAACATCGAGACAATTATTGATTGATCAAGTGCTCAAAATAACCATGGAAAAGAGCCAAAAATCTGGCATAATCAGTTTCGGTTCTTATTGTTCTCATTAAGCTGATTAACTTTTTTTTAAGCAGTAAATGATTAATCGAGGTCTGGGTTTTTAATACTTCTAAAAGCATAAAGCCTATAATTTATTTCATTTAGTAAAATAATTAACAAAGAATTAAGATGTAAAAATTTTCTATTTTCGAAATCATTCTTTTATATGAAACAGCTGCTTTTATTAGTACTACTTATTACCAGGATTATACCTTGCCTTGCTCAAAAACATAGCTCTAATGTTGACGGGCTATACATTAAAGAAAATTATACCAAAATCGAATTTCAGATAAAAATGCGTGATGGTGTTTCACTGTTCACTTCAGTTTATCTACCGAAAGATCAGAGCAAAAAATATCCAATCATGATGGATAGAACACCTTATAGTGTGGCTCCATATGGTAAAACAGCTTATAGATCAGAGTTAGGGCCATCGGGTTTATTTGTTCATGACAAGTACATTTTTGTTTACCAGGATGTCAGGGGCCGATGGATGAGCGAAGGTATATTTCAGGAAATGACTCCCGAAAAAGAGGTGCATAATACGAGGCATGATATTGATGAAGGTACTGATACCTATGATACCATTGATTGGCTGGTCAAAAACTTACCATCAAATAACGGAAAGGTTGGTGTTTGGGGAATTTCTTATAACGGGTATTTTAGTACCACCTCATTACTCAGCAGGCATCCTGCGCTTTCGTGTGTCTCACCCCAGGCTCCAATGGCCGATTTGTACCGCGATGATGCTTTTCATTACGGAGCATTTATGCTGGTAGGTAATTTTGGATTTTATCCGTTTTTTACAAATCGTCAGAACGATCGGCCTACTCAATATAAAGCTCCGGGTTTTAAAGCTGGGACCGAAGATGGATATGCGTTTTATCTGAAAATGGCTACGGTTAAAAATACCAACGACCTGTATTATAAAGACACCATCAGGCTCTGGAATGAAATGCTTGATCACCCAGATTACGACCAGCACTGGAAAGACCGCAATGTATTAACCCATTTGCATGGAATAAAAACCCCTGTTCTGGTAACAGGTGGCTGGTATGATGCAGAAGATTTATATGGTGCTATTAAAACCTATGAAACCCTTGATAAAAACAATCCAACAACACCTGTTTATTTTTGCATGGGTCCATGGGTTCATGGTGGCTGGTCAAGAGGAGATGGCGATCATTTAGGCGATGTAGATTTTCAGCAAAAAACAGCTCCTTACTATAGAAGCGAGATTGAATTTAAGTTTTTTAGTCATTATTTAAAAGGTACATCACTTGATATCCAAAAAGCTTCGATGTTTGAAACAGGAAGTAATCAATGGAAATCATTTTCAGCCTGGCCCCCAGCTGATGCAGTAGAAAAAAATCTTTACCTGCTACCAGAGGGCAAATTAGGTTTTGATGCTCCTGAAAGCCAAGAGGCTTCAAACTCCTTTACAGCTGATCCGGCCAAACCTGTTCCGTTTACAACTATAATATCTACAGATATGGAGCGAACATATATGACCGAAGACCAACGATTTGCATCAAGGAGACCTGATGTTCTGAGTTATGAAACAGGAGTACTTACTTCCGACATGACCCTGGCAGGAAATATTATGGCAAACCTACAGGTTAGTACAACAGGTACAGATGCAGACTGGGTGCTTAAGGTAATTGATGTATACCCTGATACAGCTCAAAATAATAAATTTACGAAGATAGGCGAGTCAATGTCAGGATATGAACAAATGGTTCGCAGTGAAGTATTCAGAGGAAAATATAGGAATAGTCTTGAGAAACCTGAACCTTTTATACCTGGCCGAATTAGTCTGGTGAATTTTGAACTTCAAGACGTATTGCATACTTTCAAGCGAGGCCATCGATTGATGGTACAGATTCAAAGTTCCTGGTTTCCATTGACTGATAGAAATCCACAACAGTTTATGAATATTATGAAAGCTATTCCCGGAGATTTTAAAACGGCCATAAATTCTATCTATACTACGAAAAATAGTCCTAGTTTTATCCGCGTCAGACTTTTAAACTAGGCAAAAAATAACAAGAGTAGGCGTCAGTGAATGACTAATGAATTTATTCGTTTACTTTATATGTTACGCGGCTGGTAGCAATTGGTTTGTAACTTGAAATTAAAATAATTAACAATGAAGATTCTTTCGTTTCAACCCTGTTCAATTTATGTCAATGGGGGTATGGGTAGGCTACTTAGGAGAATATATGAAGGCCACGAAGATGAAATCACCTGTTTATCAATTATCCAACAAGCAAAACAGAAAAAATCTGGTAATATAAATGAGGTTATAGTAACACAATTTCCTTTACACAGAGCCTGGATGAGATGGAAAGTAAGGAATCTTTTTATTTTTTTTCGTGAGAAATTATTTAAGAATTTTACTGTGTGGAAATTGATAAATGAAGCAAGGAAAATTGAGTTCGATGTGTTACATGTAATTAATCACGGAAATCTCTCAACTTCTTTTTGTAAAAATTCATTTTTAAAAGGGAAAAAATTATGGACTTCATTTCATGATCATTTCTTAACAATAGGCTCTTCATTCGAAAATACCAAATTGTTATGGTGCACCTCTGACAGGAGATTAGTAATTTCAGTTGAACTTGGCCTTGAGTATCAAAAACTTTTTGGAATTAAAGATTTTGAACTGATTACTGATGGGGTAAGAGCTAATGAAATATCAAAACCCAATCTGTTAAAAAAAGATGAAATTGAGATCTATTTTGCAGGGTTATTACATCTGGAATATTATCCTCTGTTTTTAGTTTTGGCAGAAACACTAGATCTTCTAGCTGATCAAAAGTCTATAACACTCACATTGAGAGGAACAGGAAAGCTTAAAATACTGGAAAATAGAAAGTTTAAAATCAACTACAGAAGAGATTTTATTTCCGATGCAGAAATAAAAAAAGAAATGGATAAAGCTGATATTTTGTACCTGCCAATAAAGTTTTCTGTTCCTGAATTTTACCTGTTTAGTTTATCAACCAAAATGGTTGGATACCTGGGTGCGGCTGGTAATATATTATATCATGGACCAGCTGATAGCGCAGCGTGCACACTATTGAAGAAAAGCAATGCTGCAGTTATGTGTAATTCATTGAATAAGTATGAGATGCTTAAAAGCATTAATACAATGCTTAATAATGATATTGAAATTAAGCAAAATGCAGTAAAGCTCGCTTTGGAAATGTTTGACATTGATTTAATGCAAAAAAAATTCTGGAAAACAGATTTAAAAATTCCTGAATTTGGGGTAAAAGATTAAAATTATTAATTTTAAAATCCCTTCTTAAAAAACTATAATTAATCAAATTTACCAATCAGTATATTCGGGTAAGTCAATAATCTTACCCTATTTCCCAGTTGGTCTTCTAGATAATCATCCAGTTATAATCAACTATGAAACCGGGAATTTTAAGGAAGAAATACTTAGTTATGATGGTACTAACATATCTTTGTCAGTCAACCGGCACAGCAGTAATCCAAATAAGGGCAGTGTTTTATTAACATTAAATCCTTCTAAAAAGACAAGCTTTACCCTTTTCTTGAGAAGAACAGCCTAATTTATCTATTATAAAGCCACTGTATCAGGAAAAACATATACTGTAAAACAAGATCATTTCCTGAATATTCAACGTTTCTGGCAAAAGGGTGATCAAATTGAAATATAGTTTCAACTGCTTCCACCCTATCTGCCACCTGATCAGGAGCTTGATGCTTATGCTTAAGAGTCAATAGAACAATCATCCTCCAACAAAACTAATACTATTCACCATGTTATCAGAAGAAGATGGTGTAGCATAAAAATCAGCATCAACAGACCTATTCTTTAATAAACGATAAGCATCAATCAGCTCAGAATTCAGATTTCTTCAAAGAATTCAGATAAGGAGAGCATATAATTTAAATTCCAACCCTCGACCATTTCATCATATGCCTCGTCCGGGATATTTGTATGTCTTAACTCTAAAGATGTGCCTGATTTATCGGCAAAAAGCTTTATGGTTACAATTGAAGGTACTGGTTCACCCTCGAAATCCCATTCTTGCACAATTTTTTGATTGTGAACGAACTCAAGATTCTTTCCGGTAATACTATTTTCCCATAAAGAAAATGCTGACCCTGCTTCTGTACTCATAATTGCTTCTTCGCCTGTCCAGAGCTGTATAGTTGCAGCAGTGGTCAGGGCCAAATAGACTTCTCCCGGTGAAGCAGATATATGGTAATATTTCTTAAAATCTTTCATTATAGGTAATTGTTAACCCTCAAATATACCTAACAGACAACTTTAAGCATAAGAATCAAATTTCAGATATAAATCAAAATTCTATTTCCATTGATACTTGGCTATTGTATCAGCATAAAGACTCGCATCTGCTAAAGCTTGTGAAAGACGATACTGAATTATCATGATTGCTCCTTTACAAACTGAGGATTCACCTGCAGATATGAGGTCCAAAACAAGACTCCTTATCCAGATTCTATTCCAGTACTTTCCGGCACCAGTTCCGGGTAGCTGTTATAATAAGATTGGTCAGGTGCAAGCCTTAATCACCTCTAAAAAAACCTGTTAAAGGAGTATTTTGCTCCTTGAGATACAGAATCTTTTGAATATAAGTGAGATGTACTAGATTAAAAGCGCTCCTAACACCAGCATACAAATGAAAGACTGAGCCGTCTACAAAATAGTTTGCCGGATTTTCGACCAGTTTCTTAGACCAGAATTCCCAAATAAATTAAAACGGTACGCAAGTAAACAGAACTACGATTTATACTATGATGGCTGTTTTTTGGTGAATTTAATTTTTAATGAGTGAGTGTCTGACACCTTGCAGAGAAATAGTAATCATTCTACCAACAGGAAAATTACCGCGATAGCTGATTACCTTTAAATAGCTGGCATCTTTAGGAACTTCAAGGGGAGCGTTATACATAGGATAAAATTGATCTGGGAAAGAGTTATCGAAACTGTAATGCATTTCAAGGCCGGTTATTTCGCCTGACATAGAAATCATCAGACCCTTATCAGGTTTGAGAGAATATTCAAAAATCGGATCATACATACTCGGTGCATATTTAATACTGGCAATATCAAGGCGCTTAAAATGCATTTGCACCCGTCTTGCGAAATCATCCCAGTTTTTATGACTTTTCGTAGACCATACTGATTCAGCAATTGCCATACCCCGAGGCCATGTCATGTACTCAGCATGACGCATATTATACACTTGCTCAGTCCAAAGATTAGCCTGACCACCTTTAATAAACCGGGCATCAACACTATCTGGCACAGGTTCAAATTCATACGCTTTATTTAGCCTTAAGGTGGCATAAACTTTTGGTTCTATTGCTGAATCTCCCTGCATGTAATCAAGGTAAGAAAATGTGGTAGGGCTCATGACCACATTATGACCCATTTTTGCGGCCTGAATACCTCCTTTTATCCCTCTCCAACTCATTACCACAGCATTTGGAGCAATACCTCCTTCGAGTATTTCATCCCAGCCCATAAATTTCTTCCCTTTTGACTCAACAATTTTTTCTACACGTTTTTCGAAATAGCTTTGAACTTCCTCCATTGTTTTTAATCCCTCACGCTTCATAAGTAGCAAAATTTCGGGATTTTTTTCCCAGAAGTTTTTTGGGCATTCATCGCCTCCCATATGAATATATTCAAAAGGAAACAAAGCTGCCACCTGGGTAATGACTTTATCAAGAAAAATATAAACCTTTTCATTTGCCGGACAAAGGGTATTATCTATCAGAGCAAGAGGGGTATTTTTTGACCAATCCATAATTTCTTCACCTGATCGTACATGATAGGTATTGGCAGCAGATGTACAGGATAAATCAGGGTACGAAGCAACTGCTGCCAGACTATGACCTGGCACATCAATTTCAGGCAGAATATTTACAAAACGGTCTTTTGCGTACTGAACGATCTCTCGAATATCATCCTGTGTGTAAAAACCACCATAATTACGTGGCTCATCAGGGCCAGGGGTTGAAAATGTACCGAAGTAACCAACTTTTTTCACGTTAAAAGCCCCTATTTCAGTCAGTTTGGGCAAACCTATAATTTGTATCCTCCACCCTTCATCATCAGTCAGGTGCAAGTGCAGAAGGTTAAATTTATAACGTACCATCTGATCAATATACGTTTTGACATCAGCCTTGGTAAAAAAATGTCGGCTCACATCAAACATGAGTCCTCTCCAGCCAAAACGTGGTTTATCGGTTATCTGTACACAGTTAATTTTCCATCTGGCACCCATGACGCGGGTTTTACTTTCGATTTCTGGTTGAAAAAGCTGTATTAGCGTCTGAACCCCATAAAATAGACCAGCTGGTTCATTTGCCCCGATAGAGATGCCTGTTTTATTTACCCTCAGCTTATATCCCTCACTACCCAAGGTCGTATCAGGAATAGTATTAAGGGAGAGCTGGATCGTAGTTTTTGCTTTGCGGGTGTTAAGATATACTGAAAAGCCCGTGGCAGAGGTTAGCCTGGTTTTCAGAGTTGCTATAACCTGTTTTAGATTATTTGTACCTGGAGCCTTGATGAATATCTTTGTCGGAAGAATGAATTCACCTGAACTGGTAATCGTTGACAGAGGCTTGGGAATAACTGAGGTCTGCCTGTTTCCTGTCTGAGCATAATTGAAGCCGGCCACTAGCATGATTAGCAGCAATATTAAAAATTTCTTCATTTTAAGTTATTGAGTATGTCAAATTAATGATTTTTTATTTAGGATTGGCATCCCTTATATTTAGCTCGAAATGGTTCAAGCAGGTTGGTTAAGTTTTTACAGGGCATATTCAAACTTGCTGCGTTTTTTATTGTCAGCAGTTCCATTTTCAGTCGGTGATTTATATTATCTGCTCATAGCGGGGTTTTTTCTAATAGAAATATGGTTAATTATTAAACTTGTATTTTCAAGGCATGAAAAATTAAAGAGCAGAATGATCAGTAAAAAGATTTTCAGCATTTTATTTGTACTATTTCTGATCTATTTACAATTTCTGGTATCGTGGGGTCTAAATTATAGGTATAGGTCATATATTTCTGAAAGTAAACTGCTTGTTCTGCCTCCTAAAACCGAGGCCGTTGATAGTCTGTGTCAGTATTTGGTTAAATCATGTATTCATGATAAACTGGTAATGGCTAATAACCCAGAAACGGCACAGTGTAATGCACTAGCTATATTTAATCATGCTAAATTCAGGTATCTCTACGCAAGTCAGAATCATGGGTATCTTGCTGATACATATCAAAAGAAGCACACGCCGGGATTAAATTTACAATATCCAGCCAGAATATCATTAAAACCATCATTGTATAGTTCGTTGATGAATTATATGGGTGTATCAGGATATTTCAATCCTTTTACGGGGGAAGCACAGGTAAATCAGCAAATTCCTTCAGTCGAACTACCTTTTACCAGTTGCCATGAAATAGCTCATGAACTCGGATATGGCTTTGAATACGAAGCTAATTTTATAGGCTATCTTGTTTCAACCAGTGATAATGATAAATTCTTTAATTATTCGGGACATTTAGAGGCGCTGATGTATGCCCTGCCTGAATTGAGAAGCCGAGATTCACTTTCATTTAAAAAAATTATAAAAACGCTTTCACCAGCCATCATAACTGATATCAGAAATGATCTGTTTTACTGGCGTAAATATAGGGGGAGCACCGAGAAACTTATTTCTTTTTTCTATACTGGTTATTTAAAAGCGAATAAACAGCCTCAGGGAATGCAGAGTTATTCAGACCTGGTACCCCTGTTATGTGCATATTATAAGAAGTACGGATATAATTCAGTAACCGGGTTACACTAAGATTCGTCAGTTTAATTAGTGACTCACTGGTCGTTACTATTCTAAATAAACTTGTCAAAAAATTAATTAATGTTTAATTTTTTGAATGATTTAACACTTGTTTTTACCCTGACAATAGATTTTTTAGCCGTTTCTACCGTGCTTTTTAAATCTGGAGCCAGGGTTTTTGAATTTAAAAGTTTACTAATAGATCCTTTTCCATTTGTAAACTGCTCAGTAATTTGTTTAAATCCAACACTTAAAGAACCAAATTGAGCTCCCATCCTGATAGCCTTCTTCATTACATTGCCATAATCAGGTGGAAGAATGGCATGTATACTATCACCAGGCGAGATCGTTTCACGAACTGAAGCGCCTTGACTCAGGCTTATCAGGTTATTACCCATCAATCCCTCAGATCCTAGTCTGGCAACAGCATCTTTATGAATAAACCGGCGGTAGGCAGTATCAATACTTAAGTTAACCCGAACTTTATGAGGTCCCCTAATCTCTACTGTTTCAACCCGTCCAATATTTACCCCATTAAACCAAACCTTATAACCCGACTGCAAGCCTGAAACGCTTTGAAAAACTGTGTATGCACTAAAAAAAGCTTCATTTTTTGACCGGAGTTTGATAATCAGACCCATCGCAATAAATCCTGTGATTAAAATAGCCGTAAAAATCAGCCCTGTTATAAAATTTTTTTGTGATTGCGATTTCATAAATAATGTGAGATGAAAAGTAGTATCAAATTACAGGCCAGAGAATAGGTTAAACAGCGAGCTAAACTTAGGTAACACTCAGGATATAATTTATAACAGGGTTCAACTTAATACCTGAAATTATCAGGTGCTCGTTATTTACAGCTACAGCCTTAATTAATATGACATATATAGTCTGTATTCTTGAATGGTGGTTTTATATCTTTGTAACATGCAGCACGAATTTATTTCGGTATTTAATATGTTTAAAATAGGCATTGGTCCTTCTAGTTCTCATACACTTGGACCATGGCGTGCAGCTGAAAGCTTTATAAAAAAACTTGCTGAAAATAACCAAGGTTGTAAATCAGTACAGGTTCATTTATTTGGTTCCCTGGCAAAAACCGGGAAAGGGCATGGTACTGATATTGCAGTTTTACTTGGTCTTAGTGGTGAAGATCCAGTTACTTTCAAAGTCGATGAATTACAAAGCCGTATTGCCAGCATTATTAGATCTGGCCTACTCTTGCTGGGAGGTATCAAGTCTATTGATTTTAATATTGATAAAGACCTGATATATCATAAGGCAGAAAGTTTGCCATTTCATCCGAATGCGATTAGATTCAATGCTATCCTGGAGACTGGCAAATTCATCTCAGAAACATATTATAGTATAGGAGGAGGTTTTGTCATCACTGAACATGAAGAAAAAGCTGTACATGCAGGGTCTGAACCAATCTTCCAAATTGAAACATCGGCAGAACTACTGCATGCATGCCGTAAAACAGGGATGAAAATATCTGAAGTGGTTTTAGAGAATGAAAACTGCATAAGACCCGAATATGAAACCCGTGATAAACTTAAAGCCATTTGGCAGGTGATGAAAGAATGTATGTATCGTGGAGCTCATACCCCTGGTACATTACCAGGTGGCTTAAAGGTAAACCGCAGGGCCCCGGCTTTAAACAAAAGATTGCTTGGCGATAATACTTATACTGATTATGAATCATGGATTATTGCCATTAAAGAAAGTGCAACAAGTTTCAGCGCTGTACTTGATTGGGTGAGTTGTTTCGCACTTGCCGTTAATGAAGAAAATGCTTCATTCGGAAGGGTAGTAACTGCCCCAACTAATGGAGC
Source organism: bacterium (assembly GCA_031363945.1). Taxonomy (GTDB): domain Bacteria; phylum Bacteroidota; class Bacteroidia; order Sphingobacteriales; family Sphingobacteriaceae; genus JANLVJ01. The sequence goes on from JANLVJ010000084.1 coordinate 37,226, forward strand.
AGCAGGAGTAATTCCTGCAGTACTACAATACTTTCTACTATTTACCAACGTACAGGACGAAAACAAGGCAATAGATTTTTTACTAACTGCTTCTGAAATTGGCAGTCTGTTCAAAAAAGGTTCAACTATATCTGCAGCAATGGGAGGCTGTCAGGCTGAAATAGGTGTTTCTTCTGCTATGGCAGCTGCAGCCCTAACAGAATGCCAGGGAGGAACCCAGCGTCAGGTTTTGATGGCAGCTGAAATAGCAATGGAACACCATCTTGGTATGACCTGCGATCCGATAGGCGGGTTAGTTCAGATTCCATGTATAGAAAGAAATACCATGGGGGCTATCAAAGCTATTACCGCTTCTCAACTGGCGATGCAAAGCAATCCTGATCAGGCGAAAGTTTCACTAGATGCCGTTGTAAAAGTTATGTGGGAAACTGCACAAGACATGAATACCAAGTATAAAGAAACAGCTGATGGAGGGCTTGCAATTAATATTCCTATCAGTTTAAGTGAATGCTAGAACGAATTAAATAAAATAATTAATAAAAATTGCCCGGTAACTAAATTATTTGTATTATTGCTAAATAATTTATTAAACAATAAAAATAATGCAATCAGGTACAGTAAAATTTTTCAATGAATCCAAAGGATTCGGGTTCATTAAAGCAGATGGTACAGATCAGGACATTTTCGTACATGTTTCGGGCTTAATTGACGAAATTCGCGACAACGATCAGGTAACTTTTGAAGTAGAACAAGGTAAAAAAGGCCTTAACGCCGTTAAGGTTCGGTTAGCTTAATATTAATTATTGAACTTAATGACCTTTTCAAGCCCCTATGCAGGGGCTTTTTTTATGTAATAGTATGTCGAATTTACTGATCATTGATGATGAAGATAAACTTCGTTCGCTTCTTAAAAGAATTCTTGAACTAGAAGATTATCAGGTTTATACAGTAGGTAATGCACAGGCAGCACTAACCTTACTGCAAAAAGAATCAATTGATGTAGTGTTGAGTGACGTAAAGTTACCAGATATGAATGGGCTTGATTTACTTGAACAAATCAAATCTCTTTACCCGTCTATTGAAGTAGTCATGCTTACAGCTTATGGCACAATCGATGATGGTGTCATGGCAATAAAAAAAGGCGCTTTCGACTATATCACTAAGGGTGATGATAATGACCGAATAATTCCCCTGATTAAAAAAGCAACAGAAAAGTCACTTTTACAACAGCAGGTTTTAAAACTTGAAAACAGAATTTATCATAAATTCAGTTTTGACAGTATTTTAGGAAATTCATTATTGCTGAAAACTGCAATTTCACTGGCAAAAAAAGTTGCTGTAACCTCAACAACAGTAATGTTACTGGGTGAAACCGGCACCGGAAAAGAAGTTTTTGCCCAAGCGATACATGCCGCATCAAACCGGAAAAATAAAAACTTTGTTGCCATTAATTGTAGTGGATTTTCACGGGAAATTATGGATAGTGAACTTTTCGGTTACCGTGCAGGCGCTTTCACTGGAGCCACCAAAAATACAAAAGGACTGTTTGAAGAAGCCGATCAGGGAACTATGTTCCTTGATGAAATTGGTGAATTGCCACTAGAAGTACAGGCTAAATTATTAAGGGTGTTAGAAAGTGGAACATTTTTAAAGGTTGGAGATACTCAGGAAAAAAAGGTTAATGTTCGCCTGATCACTGCTACCAACAGAGACCTAAAAAAAGAGGTCAAAGAAGGCCGGTTTCGAGAAGATCTTTATTTTCGAATCTGCACATTTAGCATTGAGTTACCCTCACTTCGTGAAAGAAAAGAAGATATCGTTTTGCTGGCTAATTTTTTTGCTTTCGAGTATGGTAAAAAACTGGGCATACCTATAAAACAACTTGCTCAGGATTTTCTAGACCGGATAATCGAACATGCCTGGAAAGGTAATATTCGTGAACTCAAAAATATAATGGAACGATCGGTCATACTTTCAGAAGAAGGCATTATCACCGCTAAGTTTTTACCCGAAGATATTCGTAATTCTTACCTCCCGCTAGCAATTGCTCAAATTGATTTGGCCAGCATAGAGGCTTTACATATATCAGATATTTTACGATTAACAAATGGCAATAAGGCAGAGGCGGCCCGAATTCTTAAAATTGGGATAAGCACCCTTTACCGGAAAATCGAGGAATTCGGAATCATTTCCTGATAATAAGTTGAAATTATAAATTCCTTATACTTTCAATTTGAGCAGGCTGTTCAAATTGAACTGCTTTCCTGCATTAAAATAAATTCCAAAGAATCATATCTGCTGATTACCAATATTTTAGCCATTAGGCTTTATTTGGCAATGTTTTGGCATAACTATATGCCAAAAAAGCTTTAAGAGCTTAAATCTTTTTAAACATGATGACTTTACTATTATTTATAGCCGGGCTTGTAGCCTTTTGGCTGATTTTCAAATTCATTGACTTTTTCGAAAAAATCTAGCTATGATCTATTTATTTTTTATCTCGGTAGCCGTATTTGTTTACCTGATTTATGTAATTCTAAAACCCGAAAAATTTTAACTCATACTTATGGAAATTTTAGGAATAGTATTAATTTTTGCGTTGGCCGTATTTCTAGCCATCCCTATGGGGCGATACATATCCAGCGTTTATGCAGGTGAAAAAACAATTCTCGATTTCATTAGCCCGGTCGAACAAAAAATTTATAAAATTTGCGGAATTGACCCGAACAGAACATTTAACTGGAAGCAAAATTTAGTTGCCCTGCTGACTATCAACCTGGTTTGGTTTATTCCAGGTTTTTTTATACTGCTTTTTCAGGGAAAATTACCTTTCAATCCGGATGGTAACCCATCGATGAGCCCTGACCTTGCATTCAATTCGATAATAAGTTTTGTATGTAACACAAATCTTCAAGACTACTCAGGTGAAACCGGAGCAACATACCTCACCCAGGTTGGCGTTTTTATGTTTCTTCAGTTTGTTTCAGCAGCAGTCGGAATGACGGCTTTGGTGCTTGTTTTTAATAGCTTGAAAACAAAAACAACTGATAAACTGGGAAATTTCTTTGTAATCTTTACACGAACGATTACCAGAATCCTCTTACCTGTTTCAATAGTTCTGTCTGTGGTATTTGTATTCAGGGGAATGCCATCAAGTTTTGATGGAAAAGACCAGTTTATCGGGCTTCAGGGAGATACTATTAATGTATCACGAGGCCCAGTAGCACAAATGGTTTCAATCAAACAGTTGGGAACAAACGGAGGTGGTTATTATGGGGCAAATTCAGCCCACCCTCTTGAAAACCCTGATTATTTTACAAATATTATTGAAAACTGGGCATTAATGATCCTGCCCATCAGCGCTGTATTTGCGCTTGGCTTTTATCTGAAAAAGAAAAAACTATCTTATATCATCTTTGGGGTGATGACACTTGGTTTCTTATGCCTTCTGATACCCTCTGTTCAGCAGGAACTTGCCGGCAATCCTTCACTTTCAAAGTTGGGAATCAGCCAGACCCACGGCAGTATGGAAGGAAAGGAAGTGCGTATCGGCACTGCAGCTTCGGCTTTTTTTGGTATAAGTACGACAGTTGTATCATGCGGTGCTGTTAACGCCATGCATGATAGTATGACCCCCATTTCTGGTATGAACCAGATGCTGGGTATGATGGTAAACTGTTTTTATGGTGGTAAGGGAGTCGGACTACTCAATTATTATATTTTTCTGATAATTGCTGTTTTTCTATCAGGGCTCATGGTTGGCAGAACGCCTGAGTTTATGGGCAAAAAGATTGAAGCAAAAGAAATGAAAATAGCTTCATTGATTGCCCTTCTACACCCATTTCTTATATTATCAGGTACAGCCTTTGCCACACACCTGCTGGTTGCCTCACCTAAAGATTATTCAGGATGGTTAAGTAACCCAGGATTTCACGGGTTTTCTGAAATGCTTTACCAGTTTACCTCATCTTCGGCCAATAATGGTTCAGCTTTTGGTGGTTTGAATGGTAATTCTCCTTTCTGGAATATTTCTACCGGATTTGTCATTCTTTTTGCCCGTTTTCTGCCAATTATCGGGCCGGTAGCCATTGCAGGGATTCTGGCTCAGAAAAAGTTTATTCCTGAATCAACCGGTACCCTTAAAACAGATACTGTCACTTTCGGTGCAATGACATTTGCTGTTATTGTTATCCTTGCAGCCCTTGCATTTTTTCCTGCATTGGCTCTTGGTCCTATTTCTGAATATTTTACGCTAGCTAAATAAGCATTTATATGAAAGCAAATGCAGGTTTTGACGGGTCGATTGTTTCAAATGCTTTGAAACAAAGCTTCATCAAATTGAACCCGAAATTCATGGTTAAAAACCCGGTTATGTTCACGGTAGAAATCGGAACGGCAATCATGTTTTTCCTTGTTCTTGAAATTATTTATACACATGATAAAACTCAGGGCAGCCTAGGTTATAATATTGCCATTTTTATTGTTCTTTTCCTGACCCTTATTTTCGCAAATTTTGCTGAAGCCCTGGCTGAAGCCAGGGGTAAAGCCCAAGCCGATAGTTTACGTAAAACACGTGAAGATACTATGGCCAAAAAAATGGATGACCAGGGAAATATCACCATGGTTAGTTCTGCCAATTTAAAGAAAGGCGATATTTATCTTGCAGAAGAAGGAGATATGATTCCCTTAGATGGTGAGATCATTGAAGGACTTGCAACCATCGATGAATCAGCTATTACGGGTGAATCAGCTCCGGTGATCAGAGAGGCCGGTGGTGATAAATCGAGTGTTACAGGTGGTACGAAAGTTTTATCTGACCGTATTGTAGTCAAGGTAAATACCCTTCCTGGTGAAAGCTTTCTAGATAAAATGATTGCCCTGGTAGAAGGTGCATCAAGACAGAAAACCCCGAATGAAATTGCTTTGACAATTTTACTCGCTGGCTTCACCCTCATATTTGTCTTTGTATGTGTCTGTCTGAAACCGTTTGCTGATTATGCAGGTGCACCGGTTACTATTTCTGCTTTTATCTCGCTATTCGTATGTCTGATACCAACTACAATCGGAGGATTATTATCAGCTATAGGCATAGCAGGTATGGACAGGGCATTAAGGGCCAATGTAGTAACCAAATCAGGAAAGGCAGTTGAGACAGCGGGTGACCTTGATGTACTGTTACTTGATAAAACAGGAACGATTACCATTGGTAATCGGAAAGCAACTAATTTTTATCCGGCCGATGGTATTAACCAGGATGATTTTGTTGATTGTTGTGTTTTAAGTTCTCTGGCTGACGAAACCCCCGAGGGTAAGTCAATCATCGAACTTGCTATTACTGCATATAATAAAATACCACCGGTACTACCTGCAAGTGCAGTTTTCATCAAGTTTACTGCAGAAACCAGGGCTTCAGGCATTGACCTAGAAAACGGGATAAGAATTAGAAAAGGTGCTTTTGACTCTATCAAAAAGAGTTCAGAGAAATCAGGCTATACTTATCCACCAGAAACTGAAACAGCTGTTAAAAATATCGCTTCAAATGGTGGCACCCCACTGGTAGTTTCTAAAAATGAGGTTATTCTTGGTGTGATTGAACTACAGGATATAATCAAGCCAGGTATTTCTGAACGCTTTGAACGACTGAGAAAAATGGGGGTAAAAACAGTAATGGTTACTGGCGACAATCCACTTACAGCAAAATACATAGCCCAGAAAGCAGGTGTAGATGATTTTATTGCTGAAGCAAAGCCAGAAGATAAAATGAACTATATCAAGGCTGAGCAGGCCCAGGGAAAATTAGTAGCAATGATGGGTGATGGTACCAATGATGCCCCGGCCCTGGCCCAGGCTGATGTTGGAGTTGCCATGAATTCAGGAACTCAGGCTGCAAAGGAGGCTGGAAATATGGTCGACCTTGATAATGATCCAACCAAACTGATTGAAATTGTAGAGATTGGAAAGCAGTTACTGATGACCAGGGGAACCCTTACAACCTTTTCAATTGCCAATGATGTGGCCAAATACTTCGCAATTGTGCCTGCACTATTCATTACGTCTATTCCTGCTTTACAGGCAATGAACATCATGAAACTCGTAAGCCCGCAGAGCGCAATTTTATCAGCAGTTATCTTTAATGCCATTATTATTCCTCTACTAATTCCACTTGCCTTAAAAGGAGTTTCGTACAAACCTATAGGTGCTTCTGCCCTACTGCGCAGAAACCTGCTTATTTATGGTCTTGGAGGTGTAATTGTACCTTTCGTAGGAATTAAAATTATTGATTTACTCATTAACTTGTTTTAATATGAAAACCTTTGTGTTACCAGCCCTTAAATTAACACTGGTATTTATCGTCATACTGGCTATTGCATATCCATTTTTAATTGCTGGTATAGGTAAACTTGCCCCTGGCCAGGGAAAAGGGCTGAGAATTATTAAAAATGGAAAGACAATCGGATATGAAAATGTCGGTCAGAAGTTTACCCATGACAATTATTTTAACGACAGACCGTCTGCCGCGTCTTTTAATGCTGCAGGATCTGCAGGTTCAAATAAAGGACCTTCAAATCCTGATTACCTGAAAGATGTACAGGCGAAAATAGATACTTTTTTAAAGCATAATCCGGGAATCAAAAAATCACAAATCCCCTCAGAACTAGTCACCTATTCTGGTAGCGGTCTTGATCCTGATTTATCTCCTGATGCGGCAATGATACAGGTAACCAGGGTTGCTAATGTCAGGGGTCTGAAAGAAACAACTATCAGGCAATTAGTAACAACACATATCGAACCTCCTTTTTTAGGCTTGTTTGGTCCAGCCAAAGTGAACGTACTCAAATTAAATCTGGCTCTTGACCAGCTTAAATAATCAGGGTATGAATCCGGAGGAGCAACAAGTCGAGAGCTTTTTAAAACTGGTAAAACAGTCGCGACGCGGTAAATTTAAAATCTATATCGGTATGAGTGCTGGTGTGGGTAAAACTTACCGGATGTTACAGGAAGCACATACACTGAAACGAAACGGAATCAATGTTCAGATTGGCTATATAGAAACCCATGGGCGAAAAGAAACAGAAGAACTTGTCGCAGGTATTGTTATGATTGAAAGGCGTACCCTTTTCTATAAAGGCCGTGAGCTAGAGGAAATGGACCTCCAGGCCATCTTAAATGTTGGACCTGAAGTTGTGCTGGTGGATGAACTTGCACATACCAATATCAGCGGAAGTAAAAATGAAAAACGGTGGCAGGATGTTATTGAAATTCTAAATGCTGGTATTTCAGTTATAAGTGCAATAAATATTCAACATATAGAGAGCCTAAATCAGGAAGTTGAACGAATAACAGGCATTGCAATAACTGAAAGAATACCAGATAAAGTATTGCAACTGGCAGATGAAGTTGTCAATATCGATCTCACTGTTGATGAATTACTTGACAGGCTAAAAGAAGGAAAAATATATAAAGCTGAAAAAATCAAACTGGCATTGACCAATTTCTTTCAGTTCGAAAGAATCATACAGCTACGTGAACTTGCTTTAAGGGAAGTTGCCCACCAGCTAGAAAGAAAGATCAATACAGAAGTTCCAAAGACTATCAAACTTAGATCTGAACGCTTTTTGGCATGTGTGAGTACAAATGAAGATTCTGCCAAAAATATCATTCGTAAAACAGCAAGGCTTGCCTCTTATTACAATAGTTCTTTTACTGTCTTATATGTGCAAAGAGAAGCCGAAAGCGCCGATAATATCAAGTTGAGCAAACAGCGTTTTTTAATAAATAACTTCAAACTTGCCAAAGAACTTGGTGCAGAAGTGATCAGGGTGAAGAGTAATAATATTGGTGAGGCAATTTTTAAAATTGCTCAGGAACGAGAGATCACTACTATTTGTCTTGGCAAACCTCATTTCTCCCTTATACAAATGATATTGAACACATCAGTCTTCGATCAATTGCTAAAACGTATTGGTGAGAATGAGCTTGATCTGGTAATACTTTCCTAAACGTAGACCATGCATATCAAAACAAAATTACAATTGGGCCTGGGTTTTATATTCCTGCTGATTACCTTGATTTGTGGAATCTGTATTTATTATGTCAATACACTCGCTGGTGTTTCAAAGCTGATCATAAAAGATAATTACGAAACGATTGCTTATTCACGCAATATGCTTGTTGATCTGAATACGCTTGACTCAATGACTCAAACCCATCGAAAAAGCGACTTTATGAAAAATCTAAAGGCTCAGGAAAATAATATTACCGAGCCTGGTGAAGCAGAAAAGACAGCACATTTACGCTTACTGGCTGAAAGATATTTTAGTATAACTGATTCTACAATCACTTCTGTTGCCCTTAACGCTGCTGATTCTCACAAGATTACTATTTATTTAATGCAAAAGGATTTGTACGGTCTGATGGAATTAAATATGAAGGCTATTGTGCTTAAAAATCAACATGCCGAACGTACAGCGGGCAATGCGATCATTTTTGTCAGCGTGACCTGCACCATCTGTTTTCTGCTGGCATTTACTTTTATTGTAAATTTTCCTGGTTATATAGCAAACCCTGTAAAAGAGTTGACAATGGGAATACAGGAGATTGCCAGGAAAAACTATAGTTTAAGACTTCATTATCAGGAAAATGATGAATTCGGGCAGCTAGCAGAGTCATTCAATGAGATGGCTTATAAACTTGATGAGTTTGAACATAGCAACCTTGCAAAAATTGTTTTTGAAAAGAAACGGGTTGAGACAATCATTCGCAATATGAGTGATATGATTATAGGCCTTGATGAAAATGATCGTATTCTCTTTGCAAATCCTGTTGCCTGTAATTTACTGGGCGTAAAAGAAATAGACATGATTACCGTTTATGCTCCAGACTTTGCACTTAAAAATGACCTGTTCAGAACACTCATCCGCGATCAGGCTGATAAAGTAATTAAGATTTTTGCTGACAATAAGGAAAGCTACTTTAGTAAAGAAACCCTGGAGATCAAAAACGCAGATACGGTATTGGGGAAAGTCATACTATTAAAAAATATTACCAAGTTTCAGGAACTCGATAAAGCGAAAACTAATTTTATTGCGACTATTTCTCATGAACTAAAGACCCCTATTTCATCTATAAAGCTCAGCTTAAAGCTTCTTTCAGATGAAAGAATCGGACATTTAAATCAGGAACAGCAGCAGCTGATTGGAAACATCATGGAAGACAGTCAGCGTCTGCTGACTATAACAGGAGAGCTTCTTGATCTTGCTCAGGTTGAAACAGGACATATTCAATTAAATATACAATCAACAGACCCACAGGCAATCCTTGATTATTCACTTGAAGCAGTAAAAATTCCAGCACGACAAAAACAGGTTAATATTCAGATTGATCTGGTGCAAAACATGCCTTTGATTTTAGCAGACCAGGAGAAAACTGCCTGGGTTCTGATTAACCTATTATCAAATGCACTCAGGTACAGCCCTGAAAAAGGAAATATCATGCTTACTATAAAGGAAACTGAAAACCAGGTAGAATTCTCTGTTTTAGATTTTGGCAAAGGCATTGAAGAGCAATATCGGAAACTCATATTTGATCGGTTTTTCAGGGTACCATCTGAAATAAACTTTGAAAAAAATGGCAGTGGTCTGGGTCTTTCGATATCGAAAGACTTTATTGAATCACAGGGTGGATCTATCGGGGTTGAGAGCACTGTAGATCAGGGCAGCCGCTTCTGGTTTGCACTTAATAAAGCCTAGATAAATTTATCAAAGAGCAGTCAGATCCAGGCAGATCTCAGTCAGCGTCTAAAAATATCAATCTCATCGTTAAACCCTAGATAGTAATTTTGCTCTTATGTATAGGTGGCGTACTGCGACTTCTAATCAAGATCATATGAAAAATACTATTTCCCTGGTTTTATTACTTCTTACATTAGGCCTTACCGTGACCAGTTTTGAGGGCTGCACAACAAGGCGTGCTCCGGCAAGATTTACCTGGGTTGGTAAACCAGCAAAAAATCTGGTGTATCACAATGGTCCGCCAACGACAACACGAAGTGATGATAATGGTGGGCAAATATTTATTTATACCCAGAATCAGACTGTAAGTACACAATACGGTGCGCAGCAATCAAGAAAAAGCACTCTTTATTACGTAAACCCGTATGGTATTATCTATCACATACTGATTCAGAATTTATAAGACAGGAAGCTGAAAAAATGATCTAAGAGTCAAGATCTTTTTTGATAAGTAACGTTGGCCTTATTCGAAGCCGATATCAGTATCGATATACTGTTTGTAAAGACTTTGAGATAGAACCAGACTACCTGCTAGATCTGCACTATAGTTTGGCCTTTTGACCCCTGGCAAAGCAAAAGTGTTCAGGGGTTGTTGAGCAATTAATTCAGGATTGAATTTTTTATGCCTCAGCAAGCATTCTTGTCCGTAGTTGATCAGCAAAGTCCATTGTTTTAGCTGCAAGGGTATTTTAAGTACCCAGAAGTTGCCTGAAATTTCAGGCATATACTTAAGTAAATCGTTAAAGTCAAAAGCCGTTTTTAAGAATTTCTGCCCCCACTTTTTATAACCGTTTTTATCTTTTTCAGCCAATGAATGTGCGCATTTAAGTTCTAACTGATTAAGGTAGCGATTCAGACATTCAGTTGTCAGACTATTAAGATCAGCCACAAAGCCCTTATTTGCCTTAAATTCAGGTATACAACTATAAAATAGATCGAGTGCAGGTAAAAGAATACGCTGCTGATCACTAGTTTGCATCGCCAGCCCCTTATCTGACGAGAATACAGCATTAAGTAAAGTCATTTTTTCTGTGTCAATAAAGGATACCGTCTGAAATGAATAGCCCGCGGCGAGTAAAATTTTCCATGCCTTTTCTAATTTCCTGCTAGTTGAGCCGTACCTATGAATCAGTAAAATTGAGATCTGATCGGGTAAACTGTCTTGAACAATGTACCTGCCCTGAACAATGTACCTGCCCTTAAGATGAGTTGCCTGGCTTTTTGATCCAAGGGCAATAATCAGGCATATTAGCAGTAAAGGTTTAATCAGAAATCCTTTATGCTGCTTCATATCTATTGAAACCAGATAATAGAAGAAGGGCTCGAGATTGAAAATTTTTGTATCAAGCGTTTACTGAATGAACTTTCATGAAGCAGTTTGACATAATTTTTCAGACTTTCAATCGTCTGGGGTATCAGTAGAGAAGTTGGTAGATAACCCATTCCATATAATTTACCTTCAACCACAAGAATGCAGCTTTGCTGGTCTGATTCAATTCCTTTATCAATAATAGCAAATGATTGCTGGGTAGCAAGATCTTCAAGTGCCAGTATCAGTCGTAAATTATAAGATTCAACAGATTCCTGCTTCTGACAGGCACCATGACAATTACCTTTTAAAAACGCATAACAATCAGCTGAATTGCGCTGTATAAAGCAAAGTTTCGGACATAAGCTATGTTGTTGAACCAGTTTAACCAGGAAAGAATATGCTTCAGCCAGATTGAAGAAAGCCTGAACAGGAGGTAATGAAGAATTAATCTTTTCTATCCCCAAACGTTTGTAACCATTTTGATCACTAAACAGATAAAGCCCAAACTGTTGCTGCCTGTTTTTCTGAGCCTTGTTAAACTCAGGCCAGAGTCTTTTTATTTCAGCATCTTCGAAAATTGCAGCCATTAACTCTGTGCCACAACGTTCATAACTGAAAGAATGGATTTTAGCAATAAAATTTTGCTTCTGTTTGCTGACCAGGGCAGAACTAAAATGCCCGTTGACCCTTGATTTTAGGTTTTTTGCTTTCCCTACATATACCACTTTACCTTTTTGATCATGAAAGTAATAGACCCCTGGACTACTCGGTAATGCTATAAACTGCTCAAAAGGAACATTAGGAGGAAGCTTTGTAGCTACCCTGTTTTCTTTAAGCAAACCTTTAATATATCCGCTATGGTCTTCAAGAATCAAACGTTTAAATAGAATAGTTGTTGCTTCAGCATCACCCGCGGCACGGTGTCTGGCGATATTAGCTATACCCAGACTGGAACACAATCTTCCTAATTTATAGGAAGGCAAACCAGGAAGTAATTTTCTACTGAGATGAACTGTACATAACTTTTTCAGGTTGAGATCATAGCCGTGGTCAGCTAGCATCGAACGAACAAACGAGTAATCAAAATTGACATTATGCGCAATAAAGATCTTATGCTGCAGGAGCGTAAAGATTTTCATCGCCAGATCACCAAAAACAGGACTATTTTCAACCATATCATCGGTGATACCGGTGAGGGTTTGAATAAAATAGGGAATTGGCTGCTGGGGGTTTACCAACGATTCAAAGCGTTCTACGATGTTACCATTATGTAATATGACAATAGCAATTTCGGTGATCCGGTTACCAGCAGCATAATTGCCAGTAGTTTCTATATCAACTATTGCATACATATGGGGTATTTATTAGCCAAGTATCTGTACTGTGATTCCATCAACTTCATCATTTATCCGAATCTGACATGAAAGGCGGCTATTTGGTTTTAATACTGGCAGCATATCAAGCATTTCAAGTTCAGCATCGTTTGGGGCAGAAAGCTGATCATGCCCGACAATTACATCAACGTGGCAGGTTGCACATAATGCCATACCTCCGCAGGATGCCTCAATTTCATAGCCAGAGGCCTTCATAGCCTCCATCAGGCTTAAATTAATTCCAGTGGGTACTTCCAATGGTTTCAGACTGCCATCGAAATCAATGACATTAACAGTTATAAGGTCCATTTAAAAAGATTCAATTCCGTTAACGGTAGTATATTTAAGGTTTACCCGCTTATCGGGATATATGTATTTGTAAGCACCGTGGGCCATTAATGCAGCTTCATGAAAACCACATAAAATGAGCTTTAACTTACCAGGATATGTATTGATATCTCCAATAGCAAAAACACCAGGTATATCAGTCGCAAAATCATGGGTATTTACTGTTATTGCATTTTTTTCAAGGCTAAGTTTCCAATTTTCTATTGGCCCCAATTTGGGGCTCAAACCAAATAGTGGAATAAAATAGTCTGCAGCATATTCAGTTTTTATACCACTCGCATCATCGACTGTAATTGACTGTATATGTCCTTCGCCACTTAAAGCTGAAACCTGGGAATTAAGTAAAAGAGTTAGTTTTTTCTGGTCATGCAGTACCTGCACTTTATGGGCCGAATCAGGTGCACCTCTGAATGATGACCCTCTGTGAACAAGGATGACTTCTGAGCCAAGTGAACATAAATGAATAGCCCAATCTAGTGCTGAATCTCCGCCTCCAGCAATTAATACCTTTTTACCTGTATAGAGATTCGGGTCTTTTATGAAGTAATGAACACCCTTATTTTCATAAGTAGCCAAATTTTCCAGTTCTGGTTTTCTGGGTTCGAAACACCCAAGACCTGCCGCAATTGCAATAGTTTTGGCATGAATTTCAGTCTGGTCCGAGGTCATAACGATGAATGAACCATCATCAAGCTTTGTGAAACTTTCTATTCTTTCACCCAGAGTATAACCAGGTTTAAATGGTTCAATTTGCTTTTCAAGGTTATCAATCAGTTCATGTGCAAGAACAGAGGGGTAACCTGGGATATCATAAATTGGCTTTTTCGGATAAATTTCTGCTAGTTGCCCCCCAATCTGCGGCAAGACATCAACTATATGACAACGTAATTTTAAAAGACCGGCTTCAAAAACGGCAAAAAGACCAACTGGTCCTGCGCCTACTATACAAATGTCTGTTTCAATCATTCTGAAAAAATGCGAAAAAATTTAAATTTTTATAAGAAACCCAGGGTTAGCTTAGCTTCTTCGGTCATCATCTCCTGAGACCATGGCGGTTCAAAAATAACATCAACCTTAACTTCCTTTACTTCTTCAATCTCTTTAATACGGGCAGCAACATCAACAGGAATCTGCTCTGCAGCAAAACAGCTGGGAGCTGTCAGGGTCATATTTACCTGAACATTATTATCATCATCGATTTCAATGCCGTAGATGAGGCCCAATTCATAAACATCAACAGGAATTTCAGGATCATAGACCAGCTTGATAGCTTCAATTACCTTTTGTTCCATTTCAAGTACTCGCAACATCATGATTTTTGAGAATTGGTATTTTGGATTTGAAAAGCGAGACCAAAAAGTTTCATTTGTTTTATCATTGACAACAGGCCGTTTGAACGTGTAGGTGATAGGTGTTGCTGTAACCCGATTTCATCAATAAAATGCAAATTTGCTTCAACGATCTCTTTAGGTGTATGCCCACTTAAAACCTTCACAATCAAACTAACGAGCCCTTTTGTAATGATGGCATCGCTATCGGCAGTAAAAATCACCTTACTATCAATTTGCTCAGCATGCAACCATACCCTTGATTGGCACCCCTTTATGATATTATCATCAGTTTTAAACTGCTCATCGATCTGTGGAAGTTCCTTACCCAACTGAATAATAAGTTCATATTTATCCATCCAGTTATCGAAAATACTAAAATCTTCAACCAGTAATGATTGAATTTCCTCAATAGGTGCTGTATCTGTCATTAACTTAACATGGTAATGGCCTTCCTGATTCCTTTATCAAGACGGTAGATTTCTTCTTCTGAATTATAGAAACAAAATGACGCACGAACAGTTCCAGGAATGCCCAAAAAGTCCATAATCGGTTGAGTACAATGGTGACCCGTACGAACAGCAATTCCTAACTGGTCTAGAATTACGCCCACATCATATGGATGTACACCTTTCACATTAAATGATACGATACTTGCCTTATTGGCAGACGTACCAATTAATTCAACACCTTCAATCTGACTCAGTGCATATGTTGATTTTTCTAGTAGTACTTGTTCAGCCTTCTCGATATTATCCATCCCAAGATTCATGAGATAGGTAATGGCAGCACTCAAACCAATACCACCTGCAATATGAGGTGTGCCAGCTTCAAATTTAAAAGGCAATTCATTATAGGTAGTTTTGGTAAAGCTTACTGTTTTAATCATCTCACCCCCACCTTTCCAGGGTGGCATAGCTTCAAGCAATTTCTCTTTACCATATAGAACTCCAAAACCAGTGGGTCCAAGAATTTTATGTGCCGAGAAAGTAAAGAAATCACAATCCAGAGCCTGAACATCAATAGTTTGGTGCGCAATTGACTGGGCACCATCAAGTAGTACCGGAATGTTTAGTGCATGAGCAGCATCAATCATTTCTTTCACCGGATTGATTGTACCTAGAGAATTTGAGATGTGACTGATAGCCACCAGACAAACTGATTCATCGAGCAGTTTGTAAAACTCTTCAATTACCAGCTCACCCGTATGATTCATCGGGATAACAACAAGTTCGGCTTCATACTGCTCACAAGCAAGCTGCCATGGAACAATATTTGAATGGTGCTCAAGAGCTGAAATCAGAATTTTACCCCCTTTTTTGAGAAACTTTCTTGAAAAAGATGATGCCACCAGATTGATGCTATCTGTTGTTCCACTGGTAAAAATAACTTCAGATAAACTACGGGCATTGATAAAATCACGAACCTTAACTCTGCAGGCTTCATAGGCCTCAGTTGCTGTCGCACTCAGATAATGAACGCCACGGTGAATATTGGCGTTCTCATACTTGTAATAATTATCTATAGCCTCAATTACCTGTAACGGCTTTTGAGAAGTTGCGGCATTATCAAGATATATAAGTGGATTTCCATGAACCTTAGTTGATAAAATAGGAAAGTCCTTTCTGATTTCTTCAACCGTAGGAAAATTATTTAAAACAATTAATTCATGAATGTTTGCTGACATGATGACAAATTTTTAACCAATCAATTCATTGAGGTGCTCACGTAATGCTTCTGGTTTTAAGCGAAGCGTGAGTTCATGGGCGAATGCTTTAATAAGAAGTAATTTTGCAGTTTCTTCAGAGATACCTCTGGCCTTTAGATAAAACAAAGAATCCTGATTTAACTGGCCAATTGTAGAGCCATGGCTGCATTTAACATCATCAGCAAAAATAACAAGCTCAGGCTTACTATTCATGCTTGAGTTGCGACCGAGTAGAATCGAATTATTCTGCTGGTAAGCATTGGTTTTTTGGGCATCAGGATGAACAACAACTTTTCCATTAAAGACACCGCTTGACTTACCATTTAGAATACCTTTATAATGCTCGCTACTCATGCAATTGTTTACCTGATGATCTGCCAACGTGTGATTATCAACAAGTTCTGCATCTTTAGTTTGGTAGAAGCCATACATATGGGCTTCAATACCAGGCCCTTCAAGAAACATATTAAGGTTATTTCGGGTAAAGGCCCCTTCAAGCGTATACGTATGATTGTTGTATATACTGTCTTGAGATAGAAATGCATCATTCTTATTCAGAATAGCAGTATTTGCATTTCCCCGCTGAATAAAAACTTCTGTCGCACTGCTCTGCTGACCGACGAAAAACTCTCCATGGTGATTTACGTTGATTTGTGCATTACCTGAACTAACATTTAGCGTAGTTTCAATGAGTTCAATAGAGCCAAGCTCATGTACAATTACCAGATTACGAGAATTTATAAAAATGTTCTCGGCACTATCAAGAATATTGATGATATATATAGGCTTTGTAGCTGTATATCCCTTGTCTACTTCTATATACAAGCCTCTGTCGCTTTTTGCCAGGTTCATAGCACTGAAATACTCAGTTGATGAGCTGTCACGCCTGTTAAAATACAATTCGAATGAAGATTGGTTAAAAGCATCCTGAAGGGAAATGAATTTTATCGATTCAGCATCTTTACCGGTTAAACTGGCTGATAAACCTGCTGAATACTGACCGTTCACGAGTACTATGCGGTAACAATCGAGTCCCTTAATTTCAGTTGCCTGTAACTCCTGAAGGTATAAATTATCATTCAGCGATAATGAAGGAATCTTAAACTCATGGTTTAAGAGCGATTTTACAGAGGTATACTTCCATGATTCATCACGGGTGGTTGGTACTGCAAGTTCTTCCAGCGAATGTAATGCTTTATTACGTATCGCCTGTAAAAACCCTGATTCACTGTTCATAATTTGGTTAATTTCCAGCTCTCCATCGATTTTTTCAACTAAAGAATATTCGTGTTGATTCGTCATCTACCTGTTTTATCTTGTTAATGAATCAGTTCCTAATTCCTTCACCCAGTCATAACCTCTAACTTCAAGTTCTTTGGCAAGTTCTTTAGTGCCGGTTTTGACAATTTTACCTTCAAACAAAACATGAACAACATCAGGAATGATATAGTCAAGCAGACGCTGGTAATGTGTAATCACCATGAATGAACGCTCGGCGCTGCGAAGTTTATTTACACCCTGAGCTACAATTTTCAATGCATCGATGTCAAGGCCAGAATCTGTTTCATCAAGAATTCCTAACATCGGCTCAAGCATGGCCAATTGAAAAATTTCATTCCGTTTTTTCTCTCCCCCTGAAAAACCTTCATTTAAAGAACGCCCAGTAAGCTTGGCATCAAATTCTACCAGGTTTTGACATTCTTTAACTCTGGCAAGAAAGCTTTTGGCGTCCATTGGTTCAAGCCCTTTGTATTTACGGATTTCGTTAACAGCAGTCTTCAGAAAATTGATATTAGAAACACCTGGTATTTCAACCGGATACTGAAAAGCGAGAAAAACGCCTTCTCTTGCTCTGTCTTCAGGAGAAAAATCTAATAGATTTTTACCATTAAATATGATTTCACCATCAGTGACCTCATAATCATTTTTACCAGCAAGTACTGAGGCTAAGGTACTTTTACCCGAACCATTGGGCCCCATAATAGCATGAACCTGTCCTGCAGCGACTGTAAGGTTTAAACCTTTCAATATTTCTTTTCCTGCGATACCTGCGTGCAGGTTTCTAATTTCTAATAATACTGATGTATTCGTCATGCTTCTAAATCAAATCAAACTATTAACCTACGCTACCTTCAAGTGTTATAGCAAGAAGCTTTTGTGCTTCAACAGCGAACTCCATTGGTAATTGGTTTAAAACTTCTTTGCAATAACCATTTATAATCAGGGCTGCTGCATTTTCACTGCTTATGCCACGCTGATTACAATAGAAAATCTGGTCTTCACCAATTTTAGAAGTTGTGGCTTCATGTTCTATTGTAGCAGTAGAATTTTTAGACTCTATGTATGGAAACGTATTCGCAGAACATTTATCTCCAATAAGCAATGAATCACACTGGGTAAAATTTCTGGCATAATCAGCATTTGATGAAACCCTCACCAAACCACGATAATTATTATTTCCTTGTCCGGCAGAAATACCTTTTGAAATAATACGACTTCTGGTATGCTTGCCCAAATGAACCATTTTAGTTCCTGTATCTGCTACCTGCTTGTTTTTTGTAACGGCTACTGAGTAGAACTCACCCTGTGAATAATCACCTTTCAGTATAACAGAAGGATACTTCCAGGTAATGGCTGAGCCTGTTTCAACCTGTGTCCATGAAATTTTCGAACTATGGCCAGCGCAGATTCCGCGTTTGGTCACAAAATTGAAAATTCCACCTTTACCCTCTTTATCTCCTGGATACCAATTCTGTACAGTAGAATATTTTATTTCAGCCCGATCGTGGGCAACGAGTTCAACAACGGCAGCATGCAATTGATTTTCATCACGCTGTGGTGCCGTACAGCCCTCAAGATAACTAACATAACTATCGTCATCTGCGATGATCAGTGTTCTTTCAAACTGACCAGAATTCATTGCATTGATCCGGAAGTAGGTAGAAAGTTCCATTGGGCAACGAACACCTTTTGGTATGTATGCAAATGAACCATCTGAAAAAACAGCAGCATTCAGGGCTGAAAAAATATTATCAGTGTACGGTATTACTGTACCCAGATATTTGCGAACAAGCTCGGGATGATTTTGCACGGCCTCGCCGAACGAGCAAAATATAATACCCATTTCATTTAACTTAGCTTTAAAAGTTGTTGCTACTGAAACGCTGTCAAAAACTGCATCAACTGCCACACCGCTTAACATCATTTGTTCAACAAGCGGAATACCCAGCTTTTTAAAGGTGTCAAGAAGCTCTGGGTCAACTTCGTCTAAACTTTTCAGTTCAGGTTTACGTCTTGGAGCAGCATAATATGAGATGGCCTGAAAATCAAATTCTGGCATCGGGAAATATTGCCAGCTTGGCATTGCCAGGGTCTGATAATGAGCAAATGCCTTTAAACGCCATTCTAGTAAGAATTCGGGCTCATTCTTTTTGGCTGAAATAAAGCGAACTGTTTCTTCAGTAAGCCCGATTGGAGCCATATCCATCTCGATATCTGTACTGAATCCGTATTTGTAATCAGATTCAGGTATTGCTTCTAATAATTCTTTATCGTTATTCATAACAACCTGTTCCTTGGTTTAAAGAAGATAGCATACAATAGTTGTATTCTAATCCTCTGCAAAAGTACGAAAAATGCAACCTTATTTAGAATGAATTCAATTAAAAAGAAGATTTGACATAAGTTTGACAGAACTTCTGTTTCTAAGAAACATCATTATGTAAAAAAAGAATTTTTAAGAATTTAACTAAATACGTACATTCTTACTTTAAAACCGTTTTAAACTTGATAAGTTCTATGTATTCAATAATAAATTGACATATTTAGGTTACTTTCATCACACATATTCTTCCAATTACTTCTAAACCTGTTTAAAAATGCATCATCAGTTGCAATCTATTGATTACCTGGTTTTTCTTGCTTACTTTCTCCTGGTAGCAGGATATGGTTATTGGATTTATCAGCGCAAAAGAAAAAAAGAGATCAGTTCGGCAGATTTTTTTCTTGCCGAGGGTTCATTAACCTGGTGGGCGATCGGTGCCTCACTTATCGCTTCAAATATTTCAGCAGAGCAGTTTATCGGTATGTCAGGTTCAGGTTTCAAAATGGGTCTGGCAATTTCTACTTACGAGTGGATGGCCTCGGCTACACTGATTATTGTCGCTATCTTTTTTATACCTGTTTACCTGAAAAATAAAATTTCTACCATGCCTCAGTTTTTGAGTCAGCGGTATAATGGAACAGTTGCCATGATTATGGCTGTATTCTGGTTGTTACTTTACATAGTTGTAAACCTGATGTCAATTCTTTACCTGGGGGCACTGGCAATTTCTGGTATCTCGGGACTTAGTATTCCGTTATGTATTGGCCTGCTGGCTATATTCTCTATCTTCATTGCCTTGGGGGGCATGAAAGTAATTGGCTATACAGATGTTATACAGGTTGCTGTTTTAATTTTAGGAGGCCTTGTAGCTACCTACCTGGCATTAAATTTAATCTCAGAGCGTGCTGGCACAACCGGACTTCTTAAAGGGTTTGTGCTGCTGAGAGAACATGCATCTGACCACTTTCAAATGATTTTTCACAAAAATAACCCCAACTATATGGAGTTGCCCGGTTTATCGGTGTTGATTGGGGGTATGTGGATTACCAACTTGAATTACTGGGGTTGCAATCAATATATCACTCAGCGAGCTCTTGGTGCAGATTTACAAACTGCCAGGGGGGGTTTACTCTTTGCAGCATTCTTAAAATTAATGATGCCGTTGATTGTTGTCTTACCTGGTATTGCTGCTTACGAATTATATCAGCAAGGTATGTTTCATACTGAAATGATGACAGCCCATGGGGTAATCGATGTTAACAAAGCCTATCCTTCTTTATTGAACTTACTGCCTACAGGGTTGAAGGGTTTATCATTTGCGGCTCTAACAGCAGCTATTGTGGCTTCACTTGCAGGTAAAGTAAATAGTATTGCAACAATTTTCACACTTGATATTTACAAAAAAGCATTTGATAAGAATGCAAGTGAAAAGACGCTCGTGCTCTATGGAAAATATACAGTTGTTGTTGCAATGGTACTGGGTGTTATTTTAGCCCTGCTAATCGGTAATACCCTGATGGGTGAAGGCAAACAAGGTTTTCAGTATATCCAGGAATATACCGGCTTTGTATCACCTGGTATTTTTGCCATGTTTATTCTTGGCTTCTTCTGGAAAAAAACAACATCAAATGCGGCTCTATTTGCAACAATCGGAGGTTTTTTGATGGCGATTTTCTTTAAACTGATTCCTCCCTACCTTAACTTGTCGTTTTTAGCACCTTACGGGTTTTCAAAAGACAATGGTGTTGGGGTATTTGAAATTCCGTTCATTGACCGAATGGGCATAATCTTCATCATATGTATCATTGGTATGTATATTATTTCAATGATTGAAAATTCAAAAGGCTTGCTTACAAACGGGCTTGAAGTTGATTCTTCAATGTTTAAGACTTCAAGATCATTTGCTGTAGGCTCATTAATCGTTGTTGGTATTATTGTAGCACTTTATTCAGTGTTCTGGTAGTAACAAAATTTTAAATCGAGGTAAAAAATTTGAGAGGGGTGCAGCATTTAGCTTCATCCCTCTTTTTTATAATTTTTGATTTTTTTAGGTCTGAAAGCAAGTTTTATCACACTAAAATCTTTACACCGGTAGTGTAAATTGTTTGATGTAAGGTTATTAGCTTTAGAAATGCATATCATTCTTCATATAGCAGCATTTGTAATTGCCTTGCTCTGGGTTTATTTATATTTTTTCATGCATGGGCCGTTCATAACCCATTTGATTCTCTTACTGGCCGTCATACTATTCATTTTCGCCCTTACCAAACACCCTGGTAAAAGAACAATCGTTTAAGAAAATCTATTTTTCGACCAAGGAAAATCATGGCTTCCTGACTTTAAAAAAAAATTAAGTTTAATTTAAGCCGTTGACGAAGGTAAGGCACGGCATAGCGATTTCATGACAGCAGGCTATTTACAAATTCTCCAGTAAGCCTGGCAATTTGTTTAAAGCTTTTGCCTTCTAATTCATGAAGCACAAAGACCTAGCGCTGCTGCCCAGGAAGTTTTTTCAAACATAAATCAAGTTCCTTCAATACAAGATTACAGAGGTAAATGGCCTCAGGATTATCGGCTGGGTCTACTAATAGATCGCCTAGATTGTGCGTATGATCATCTTCAACCCCCGCACTCAGTTTTTGTAAAGATTCAGGCTTTTTTTTCCGATATAAATTAATAATCTTATTTCTGGCAACCCGGAAAAGCCATGAAGTCAGTTGTTCGATTGGCTTCATCGCCCTTGCACTTTCTATGAGTTGAAAGAACACATCTTGTAAAATATCTTCAGCATCTTCTGTCTCAGGTACCCTGCTGAGAATGAATTGAAAAAGGCGACTTCTCTGTCTGTTCATTTGATCAATCAGTTCCTGATTCTGCAACTGTAGTTGCTTGTTATTTGACAGATTTAGGGTTTGTTCCATACGATGATCAGGTAGACGGCTTTAAAGCGATTATATTTTAATTCTTAAGGCTATTCGTTAAGCTTGTTTTATACAAGTAAGATAGACGGCTTTGACGCAATTATATTTCATTTCTTCAGGCTATTGGTTGAGTTTGTGTATTTACCAGCTTAAGATATACCCTCTTTACTGAGCTTCTCGAAAAGTAAAAGAAGGTAGCTAAAGCAATCATAAGAAATAAAATACCACTGCCTGCAATACCCGTTAATCCTGCAATTGAAAAGCCGTACGATCCTATGGCAGACCCAATAGCCGAACCGCAAAAAGCAGTGAACATATAAACAGTATTTAGTCTGCTTCTTGCTTCTGGATTAAGGGCAAATACTTTTGTCTGATTAGAAATATGAACACTCTGCTGGGCTAGATCCATCAAGAGTACAAATACTATCATACCGGCAAGGTGCAAACCAAAAAACATCAGGATTAAAAATGATACTAGCTCTAAAACGATACCTGTACCAATAATCATACGTGGCCCCCTTTTATCGGCTAATTTACCTACAAAAGGCGCACATAAAGCCCCTGCAGCGCCGAGAAGGCCAAACAGACCTGCTGTTTGTGCCCCATAATGGTAAGGCGGAATTTTCAATATAAATACCAGCGTAGACCAGAAGGCATTTAGTGTTGCAAATAATAAAGCTCCTATTATAGCCGATTCACGTAATGAGGGGTAGGTTTTAATTAAATCAATCAATGATTTCAGAAGGTCAAAATAATTACCTTGAAAAGTTACTTTGTTTTCAGGAAGCAGTTTAAAAAGCACGATCCAAATAATGACCATAAAAAATGTGGCAAGCCAATAGATCATTCGCCAATTAAACCAGGTGTCTATCTGTCCGGCAAGGGTTCTTGATAATAGTATTCCTATAAGCAGACCACTCATCACTTTACCTACTACTTTACCCCGCTCTGCTGGATTTGCCAGGTGCGCTGCAAAAGGAATGAGTAATTGGGGTATGCAGGAAAAAACACCAAGAAGAAAACTTGAAACTAATAACATCAGCAGATTTACAGAAACAGCAACCAGGATCAAGGCCAAAAAAGCCAGGGCAAGGCTAATCAAAATTATCTTTTTACGCTCTAACATATCCCCTAACGGAACCAATAACAGCAACCCAATGGCATAGCCAAAAAGTGTAACTATGGGAATCAGACCGATTGTTTTCTGGGTAACATGAAACTCATGCATCATATCACTCAATAAAGGCTGGTTGTAGTAAATATTACTGACCACCAGACAACTAGCGATCGACATGGTCCAAACAAGTAAATTACTTATATGGACAGATTTTTGTTCTAAAATGATAATGAGAAGTTTAAATGCAGAAATTAGGTTTTACTGTACCTTCCAAAGATAAGCTCTTCAGACTCGTTTTTAATCTTTTGAAAATTCATGGCCAGTAATTTTTCAGTCTGCTGTGACTCAGTTTTTATATCATGGACATTACTTGTTTGAAAAACAGGGTCGTTCCCAGTTATTTTTAGATCTGTACCAGCTAGTAAAACCTTATCTATGTTTAACTTT
Organism: bacterium; assembly: GCA_031363945.1. Taxonomy (GTDB): domain Bacteria; phylum Bacteroidota; class Bacteroidia; order Sphingobacteriales; family Sphingobacteriaceae; genus JANLVJ01. Next base: position 61,175 of record JANLVJ010000084.1, read on the forward strand.
TTAAAAACAGGAATTTCAAGACAAGCTGGTTTAGGTTCCAGTATTGGTCTGCCTTTGAAAAACGCATTTTTTGCTTCGGTTGTCTTTCCGATAAATATTCCAGTCTCCAGGGTCATGATTTCATTAATCTCTACCAGGTTCTTTTGCTGGTGTTGTATTGAATAACCTGAAGAATAATTTTTGTGGTTCTTTTCGGTGACTCCCGATGAAATATTTATGACTTTTATTTTGCGCTCCATTTGACCAAACATTTTACTGGTTTGCTCAGCTGTTTCAGTATCATTTACCAGCCCAATAAACTGATTTGCCAGAGACGCTCTAAGAGCCCGTGATTCATCAGCCCCATAGAGCACATTCATTTGTGAAAAATCCTGACAACAGTAAACCGTACAAATTTTATTGCCTCTTCCGGTATTCGGTAAATTTTTCAGATCAGGAATATATAAGGTAGGTGCTTCATCAAGGAGAAAAATACTTTTAAGTTTATTTTTCTGATTCATTTTATTCATGATTACGGAGGCCACAAGTGATATTACTGGGCTGATAGTAGCAGAAAGCTGTGGATTATTACCTATTGTTAAAATCGCAGGATGATTCGGATTATTTAGCTCCAGATCACAGTCATTGCCCGAGAACACCCAAAAAATATGTGGATTATTGAGTTTGTCAATTGGTGTTTGTAGGGATGAGATACAGCCCGCAACCTGAGTGCCAGCATTTTCATAAAAAGCAGTGAGTAAGCTTGAAATCATAGCCTTACATTCCTGATCATGGGCAAGCAGGTTAAGAACTAAAGAATAATCATAAAGGCAAAGACAGATAACATGAGGCAGGGTACAAAATTCAGGTTTATGTTTTTTGAGATACCAGATTATTGCCTTCAGGTAGGCTATTGCATTGTCTGCCCAGAAATCAGCATGAATCACCCATTCTTTCTTCAGGTTTTTTAATATCACGCCCGCATATTCAGCAGCAAAAGCAGAAACTGGCAGGTTATCCGGATGTAGCGGATTGATACGATGTGTACGGGTTATATCTGAAAAATTAATGTGATAGTAAAATAAATCTGGCCTTTTAATTAAATCAATGCAGGTATAAACGTAATTGCTTAAATCAGGATATTTATAATCATAAATAAATCCTGTATAGCCCTTTTTAAGAGATTGCCTGATAATCTCTTCTATTAAACTGTATGTTTTACCACTACCTGCTGCACCGACTATCAGGATACCCTGAAATGGATTCAGCACGTTTATATACCCGGTGCTCGTTTTCCAGTTAAAACTAATTTCATTCTCAAACCAGGATTCCGGGTTTTTAATTCCAAAATTATCATTATCAGAAAATATTTCAGGCAAACGCAGTCTTAAACCAAAATACCCGATACAAAAAATACAAACAGGATCGGAAAATTTATAAATACACTTCATTAGATGATCAGAATACATAAAAAGTATTATCGTCGGCATAATTAAAATCATACTCAGCCACGTTGGTTTTTTCACCTTTGTTTTTGAAAGAGCTGGCTTTGACAATACGGTAAGCATAATTGAGAGCAGAAACAAAAGTTGAGGCCATAGATAATGTGTTAATATTAGGTTGCTCAGATAGTAGTCAGTTGGCAATTCTGGAATGAAATGGTAAGAAAGATTAAGCTCATACTGAATAAATAGGATATAAATAGAAAAGATTAAAAAAAGTAATACAATAAATCTGAATTGAAAACTTGATGCAGGTGTCATTTGAGATCATTTTTTTGTTTATGTTAGTTTTTGTTGATAATACTTAGTGTATTATAAAATAGCAGCTGATTTTTAAATGAAAAAAGGTTCAAAATCAACAAAACTGATAAGTATTGCCGGGGGCCTTGGCAGTCAGGGAAAATCAACCTTGGTTTTATTATTAGCTGCCTTGACCGGATCAATTCCTGATTTCAATGTATTAGTTATAGAGCTTGAAGAAAAGGGTAAGATCATACAGCTCAGGCACCAGGATCTAGGAAGTGGAAAATTTCACAGCCAAACCTGCCCTTATGATATAATCTCTTTATCGCCTGAATCTTTTCATGATTTGCTCCCTGATTATGCCTCAAATTTTAATCTGATTTTTGTTGAAATTCCTTCAATTGAGCCAGCCAGATTGTTTGTTGATATCTTACTCCTGAGTCAGTTTATTATTTGTCCAATTATTGGGAATGAGAAAAACTTTGAAGCAAACTCAGCATACTTTAAAATGTTAGCCAGGGTAAAAAGAATTAAGTCAACAAAGGGTCTGGAATTTGAGATCTACGCAATATTTAATAAATATAAATTCAATGAAGAGCTGAACGCCTATTTTAATCTCGCCAAAGAACTTAGAATTCACTTTTTTTCTTCTGTTATACGCCTCAATGAGGCGTTTGTCCAAGAACTGAATACATATTTAACCCCTGAAACACAAAACCAAGAATTAAAATTATTAGTCAGTGAATTCATTGAACTGATTAACCAGTGAACCCTTTTTCATTTGATTTAGAAGTTTTAGCCGGAACTTTTATTTCTCTTACCTGTTCGGCCGAACGCACACAAAGACTGTGAGCCTGATCAAATTTTAACCAACCATTAAAACGAATACCTGCAGGACTAATCATATTTTCTATAAGCGAAGTTGACCGCCCCCCCGATAAAAGTCGTCTGCTCTGCTCACTTATTTCGACACCAAAGATTTTTTTGGGGAGCATAGAAATTCCAGTATTTATACAGCGTTGAGGGATGTGAATACTTAGTTTTTGGTTAGTATAATCAAGCTTTGCTGAGAAAATCTTACCAGAACCAGTTTTAAAACCATCAAGTAATGGGGTTTTACCTGTTGATACTAATTGATCGACTTCAGCAGGAGATATCTTTCTGCCATATATTTCAATGTCAGATAAATCAGCAGATCTACTCAAATTGACTGGTATGGGTTTACTAATTGGGGTGTCTGTATTGATTGTCATTTTGGAGCCAGGAGGCTGATCGAAAGCGTTTGGCAGACCTTGTAAATTGACACCTGCCTGGTTGGGTAAAACCTGGACATGGGGCTGATCGAAAGTGTTTGGCTGATCCGCTTTTTGATTTGCCTCTACCTTAGTCAATTCAGGGACAGACATTGTATTATTATCCGAAAATAAGGGTGTGTGAACAGTTATACCGGAATGCTGGTCAACGGAGCCACGAACTGGAAACCTGATTTTAATTTTACCTTCTTCTCCAATAGATAAAAAACCACTAAATGGTATACCACGCCTTCCTTTTAGTCCTTCAATTAAGGTAGTTTCCTTACCGTTTTTTAATTGCTCGCGGTGCTCACCGCTTAATTTTACACCCAGAAATTCAACAGGTATCTCCTGTATATTTTTATCAGGAAATCTAAACTTTAGATCTCCTGCTTCATTTATTTTTAAATATGCTGAAAATTTATTGCCTTTTTTACTGGTAAAACCCGCTATTAATTCGGTTTCTTGCCCTTTGCCTAGTACTTCACGCTGTTCAGGTGATAATGAAATATTCAGCAGATGTTCGGGAACCTGTACCGTATTTTTAAAAAAGATCTTGTTTACAATGTTTGTAACCAGAATTACCGCATTAAAGAAGGTCTTAATCCATTGTTTAAATAAGTGATCAATATGCGAAAACAATAACTCCTGAAGTGAGTCATTTAAGGTCTGAATGAGCCGGTGTTGATTTTTTTCACCTTGTTGCTGGTATTCTTTCGCAGTGTCCATCTTTAAATTTATAATAATATTTATATCTAAATATACTTATAAACATAATTAATACAAGCTGAAAATAATTTTATTTCTCAAATAAATTTTGTGGATTCCTGGGTGAAGGGTTGCACTGGATTTTTTCAAAAAAGACGAGCCGTTAGGGCTGGCTTACTGTTTAAACAAATTTTTTCACAAAAAAAACCAACCTGTTAGGGTTGGCTTTTCCTTAAACAATAAAACAATCAACTATTTTCTTAACTCGAGTACTTTAATAATAGCACGGTAGCGCTCGATATCGTTTTTCATCAGATAATTCAAATGTGAACGACGCTTACCAACCAATTTCTGTAGAGAGAGCTGGGTTCCGAAATCTTTTCTGTTCTTTTTCAAGTGCTCGGTTAAATGAGCGATGCGAAAAGTAAACAATGCTACCTGGCCTTCTGCAGAGCCGGTATCTTGTTCGCTTTTCCCGTGTTTTTTGAAAATTTCTTTTTTTACTTCCTGACTTAAATACATTACCTGAATGAATATTAAAGTGTTAATTATTTTGAGATCGCAAAAATAACAATTTATTGCAGATAAAAAAAAGAATTGGTCTCAGATAACGCAATAGAAAAAAAACTTCTTGTGTTAAACAAAATATGACAAATCATTTTCCGAATAAGACTGGTTGAAAACGCTAAAATCAAGCATTGTTACAAAACTTTTAATGGTAATTAATTGTCTTAACTACGCCTTCATTAAATTCTAATAAACAATAACCTTTTAAATAAAAAAAAAAGATGAAAACTTTAACTACGCTACAATCGCTGATTTTTGCGACGAGTGCCATTTTTTTAACACAATCCTGTGTTAAAAATACCAAATCTATGCCAGGTGTACCTGTTACAACATACTCTTACACCCAGGTTAATCTGGTTTCAGATACAAAAGCTGGTGGCGGTGCCTACACTGATCCTGCGCTTTCAACTCCCTACGGAATTGCATTTGGCCCAGGGCCATTATGGCTGGCAAATAACGGATCTGGGACAAGCACTGTTTATGATTCCACTGGTTTAACAATTCCTAATTTTAAAATGCCCGTTACAATACCATCACCTACAATGTCAATGGGTGGTACACCTACAGGTATTGTTTTTAGTGGCGCATCGGCTTTCACAGATCCAAACACAATGAAGCCTGTCTATTTTATTTTTGTTAATGAAGATGGTGTAATTTCGGCTTGGGAAGGCGGAACCGGGGCACTTAAAGTAGTTGATAATTCAGCAATGGGTGCAATCTATAAAGGACTAACCATTGCTTCAGTTGGCATGGCTAACTTTATTTATGTCGCTAATTTCCCGAAAGGCACCATAGAGGTATATGATCAATCATTTAAAACAGCAACTGGTATTAAAAATTTCGTTGACCCAATGATGCCGGCAGGATATGCACCATTTGATATTCAGACCATTGGATCACAATTATTTGTTGCTTACGCAAAGCAAAATACCATCCCGGATGCAAATCCTTCTGTTGGAAAAGGAAACGGTTATATAAGTGTTTTCAATACTGACGGTACTTTTGTGAAAGAATTTGCTGCACAAGGCAGTTTAAATGCACCATGGGGAATGGTTCAGGCACCAGCTAGTTTTGGACAGGGTGCCAATGCTGTACTAATAGGTAACTTTGGCGATGGCACTATTTCAGTATTTGACTCAAATGGAAGTTTTAAGGGACAATTACAAACAGGAGGAAAAGTAATAACAATACAAAATTTATGGGGATTAACTTTTGCTCCAAGTTATGCAAAAACAGACGCAGCCGGAACTAAATTATTTTTTGCAGCTGCCATTGATGGAGGCGGACCTGTAGGTCAGGGCGCTGGAGGATTAGTTGGTTATCTTAAAGCAAATAAAGTTACGACAACTTCATCTATGGGATCAAGTTATTAAAAAGTAGCTTAACACATTAAGGCAAATAATTATAATTCTTTCAAGATTATCAGCAATTGCAGTGTTTGCAAAAATTGCAAGAACTAGCAAATCTTATTAAATGCGAAGCCTCCAAGATTTTATAAATTTTGGGGGCTTTGTATTTAAATTTGATTTCTTCAAGGTATAAAGCATATAAGTTATAGACGGACCTGTTGTTTATTACCGATCAGAAATCTTGAAATAATTCTTGCAAGAGTCTCTGTTTCAATCAAAAACCCATCATGACCATATAAAGAATCAATAACCGAAAATTCAGCTCTTGGAATATATCGGGCAAGGTACTCCTGTTCTGAAACAGGAAAAAGGATGTCAGAACTTAATCCAATTACCAGGGTTCTGGCTTGAATTAAGCCAAGTACAGCTACTAGTTCACCTCTATTTCTACCGAGGTTATGAGAGTCCATAGCCTTTGACAACATGACATAAGAAAATGCATTGAAGCGGTTGATAAGCTTCAGGCCCTGGTAGCGCTGATAAGAAGAAGCCTTAAAATCATCAATTTTAGTTAAATCTGTCTCAAGCTGGGTTTTAGAGAAAGTACGGTAATTCCGGTATGACATCAATGCCATGGCTCTGGCAGCTTTTAGCCCTTCGATTCCAGCTCTGTTATGATCAGTTAACCAGGATGAATCAGCTTCAATTGCCATGCGCTGTGCCTCATTGAATGCTATTCCCCAGGCGCTATGTTTTGCATTCGTGGCGATAACAATCAGGTTCTCAATTCGGAGGGGCTCAATAATCGACCATTCAAGCGCTTGCTGCCCGCCGAGTGACCCTCCGATCAGCACATTGATTTTTTTTATCTGAAGGTGCGCAGCAAGTTTAATATGAAGTTGAACCATATCCCGAACTGTAATAAGAGGAAAAGTATGGTAATAAGGTTGAGCGTTCAATTTATTTACGGATAACGGCCCAGTTGTACCATAACAGGAACCCAATACGTTGGCACAAATGATAAAATGCTCATCAGGATTAAAAAGACAATTTTCACCGAACAGACCCTGCCACCAGTCAAGAACATCAGCACTGGCAGTTAATGCATGACAGACCCAAATGACATTATCTTTCTGTTCACTTATTTGCCCAAAGGTTGTATAAGCAATTTCGAAACCCTTGAGTCGCTGTCCCGATTCAAGGATTATAGTTTCATCGCTTTTAAAGAAATCAATCATTCAATTTATTTATTCGTAAAGTAGATTTGAAAAAGTTTAGGCTAATACATTTTCACGAACGGTAATATTATTAAAGGCCAGTTCAAAGTCAGCAATTATATCATCAATATGCTCGATACCAACTGAAATTCTCAGCTGCCCTGGCTTCACTCCTGCTTTTAGCTGGTCGGCTTCACTTAATTGCTGGTGGGTTGTTGCAGAAGGTTGAATAATCAAGGTTTTAGTATCCCCAACATTAGCCAGATGACTTGTCAGCTTCAGACTATCAATAAATGCTGTGGCCCGGCTTTTGTCTCCTTTAATAATGAATGAGAGAACGCCCCCATATCCTTTTTTAAGATATTTTTTAGCCAGACCGTGATACGCACTACTTTCAAGGCCAGGGTAATTAACTTCTTCAACCTGCTCATGGGCCTCAAGCCATCTGGCGAGTTTCATCGTATTTTCAACATGACGTTCCATTCTGAGTGAAAGTGTTTCAAGACCTTGAATTAATAAAAAAGAGTTAAAAGGGCTCAGAGTAGATCCAAAATCGCGCAAACCTTCAACTCTTGCCCTGATAATAAATGCAATATTACCAAACGGGCCCTTGTCACCAAAAACATCCCAGAAAACGAGCCCATGATAGCCTTCTGAAGGTTCAGTGAATAGAGGAAACTTTCCATTACCCCAGTTAAAATTACCTCCGTCTACAATAACCCCACCTACAGAATTACCATGGCCACCGATCCATTTTGTAGCGGACTCAACCACAATATTAGCACCATGTTCAAGGGGCCTGAAAAGATAACCACCAGCTCCAAAAGTATTATCTACCACGAGTGGTAAATCATGCTTTTTTGCCAAAGCACCAAAAGCTTCAAAATCAGGGATTGAAAAACCAGGATTACCAATTGTTTCAATATATATAGCCTTGGTATTGCTATCTATGAGTTTCTCGAAAGCTGGCAGGTCATCAATAGGAGCAAAACGTGCTTCTATTCCTAACCGTTTAAATTGCACTTTAAACTGGTTATATGTACCTCCATATAAATGAGAAGAACTAACGAAGTTATCTCCGTGCTGCATGATATTGCTGAGTGCAATAAACTGGGCTGCCTGCCCGGATGCTGTAGCGAGAGCTGCCACCCCTCCTTCTAAAGCGGCAATTCGCTTTTCAAAGACATCAGTAGTCGGGTTCATGATACGGGTATAGATATTCCCGAATTCTTTTAAAGCAAAAAGATTAGCGCCATGCTCAGCGTTTTTAAAAGTAAAGGCAGCAGTCTGGTAAATCGGGACAGCCCTTGAACCAGTTGAGGGGTCAGCTTCCTGCCCTGCATGTTGTTGCAAGGTTTCAAATTTTGAGTTTTCAAATGCCATGATCAGATAATATAATGTTTAGGATGAGAGTATACCTGCGGATGCACAGGAAAAAGATTAAACCTGTTTGCGTAATTTCAACAACTGTAAATTGCCTTAAAACTTGGTGCAGGTTTATAGAAAAAAAGTGTATTATTGGTGTAATTGCGCATACTAATTAATTTATAATTCCCTTTTTAGTTAAAAGGCTAGGTGTTGGCACCTTGGTTTTAACCAGGTTGCCAGAGGATCATAGAGCCTATTCTCTTCCCTCTTCTTTATAAATCCGCAAAACGGATGCAATTTAACATTAACAGTTCAACAAGATTAAGCTGTTAATTCTCTACTGCGAATATAGGGAATGAAAAGAATATTTTCACTTTTTTTATACATTAATCATGGAAGACCGTATAAGGGCAAAGCTTGATCTGCATGATTCATGAATTTATCTATATTTGGCTTAAAACCCAGGATTAAAAAATGACGATTGGTATCATCTTCGGAGGTTTCTCCAGGGAACGGGAAGTTTCATTTGCAGGTGGAAGAACCGTATATGATAATCTGAATAAAAGCCTTTTTGAGGCCGTTCCGATTTTTGTAGACAGTTACGGCAACTTTGTACTTCTTGACTGGCAATATGTTTATAAAGGCAGTATTCGCGATTTCTACCCACCCCCCGCTTCAGTTCCTGTTACAAAGCCACCCTTTCAGATTTATGCTGAAAGCCTTGCCCTTTCTTCTGTCTCAGATCAGGAGAATTTATTAAGACAAATTGGCAAACCAATACCTGCTGCAAGGCTGAAAGAATTTATAGATTTTGCTTTTCTGACACTTCATGGACCTTTTGGTGAAGACGGGAAAATTCAGGGTTTACTCGAATGGCTTGAAATACCTTATTCCGGATCTGGAATACTTTCTTCTGCTATCGGAATAGATAAAGTGATTCAGAAAGAACTAATGAGCGAAAAGGGCTTTAACGTTCCCGCTTATTTTAATTTTAACAGACAGGCATGGCTCTCAGGTGATCAGCTGGCTATTTTTGAAAAAAGTAAATTACATTGTGGCTTCCCACTGGTAATCAAACCTGCACATCAGGGTTCGTCAATCGGTGTGACCGTACTAAAAAGTGATAATTTCGAGGCCTTTAAGCATGCTGTTGAAGCAGCCTTATTTATCAGATATGTGAACAAACAAGAATGGGATGAAAAAAGAGAAATACTGGTCGCAGAAATTACTGATTTCAGAGTAGATCTGGGCCTGCCTCTGATGATTGCAGAAAATACTATTTACGATCCTGCCTCACTTTATTATTATCTCGATCACTACTTTCAAAGCAGTAATAATCCGGTTCAATTACAAGGATGTGATCAGGAAAATGACCTGCTTGTAGAAGCATTCATCAAGGGTAAAGAATTTTCCTGTATCGTATTAGAAAATACAGATGGTACCCCTCTTGCCCTGCCGCCTACAGAAATCCGTAAATCTCAGGATATCTACAGTTACCGCTCAAAATACCTACCAGGTTTATCACGAAAAATCACGCCCATTGAAATTGGGGATGATCAGATAAGGGCTATTTGCCGGGCTTGTGAAAAACTTTATACAGCTTTATCTTTTGACGTTTATGCCCGAATTGATGGGTTTATCAGTGAAAAGGGTAAAATATTCCTGAATGACCCGAATACGACATCTGGAATGATGCCTTCTTCTTTCTTTTTTCACCAGGCTGCAGAAATTGGTCTGAACCCATCTCAATTCCTTACCTATATAATTTATACTTCTATAAAAGCTAGAATCAGGGGTCAAAGCAGGAAGACAAATTTTGAACAGCATTTTGAAAGCTTGAAATTTCAACTTGGACAAATAAAATCAACTGCAGGAAAAAAAGAAAAAGTTGCTGTATTAATGGGGGGTTATTCATCTGAAAGGCATATATCAGTTGAGAGTGGAAGAAATGTTTTTGAAAAGCTTGCCTCTTCAACAAAATACGATCCTGTTCCTGTATTTGTCAGCGGTGATTCTGGTAGCTACCATATGTACCGGATTCCCATAAATATTTTACTTAAAGACAACGCAGATGACATTCAAGAGAAGATAAGTCATTATGCCTTGCATGGGGTTGTTCGGGAAATAATCAAACTGGCGTCTCCAATTATTGATTTGTTCTCTTCTGCAGATGCACTAAACCCTCCTCAGAGCTGGTCTTTTGACCAACTTGCAATCGAATGCGATAGTGTTTTCATTGCCTTACACGGCAGGCCAGGTGAAGATGGTGATATTCAGGCAGAGCTTGAAAAAAGGCAGATCTCCTATAATGGTTCAGGTGTTGAAAGTTCAAGGCTTACGATTGATAAACACGCTACAAATGAGTTACTTGCAAGTAAAGGTATCCTTGTCGCCAGTCATATCCTGGTAACAAAAGAAGAATTCGCCAATGATGAACTTAACTCACTGACGCGCATTGAAAAGATATTTACCTATCCGTTGATAGCCAAACCCTGTGATGATGGATGTAGTTCAGCAGTTAAAAAAATAAAAAACAGGGCTGAACTTGAGGCTTATACCCGTTTGATTTTCAGAAATAAAAGTCAGTTAGATACTGCTGAAGCAACTTTGCTTGGCCTTGCCGGAGAAGAAGAATTTCCCCAGAAAAAAGTTTTTCTTATAGAAGAACTTATAACTGCCAGGGGTGCCGAAAAGTTTATGGAAATAACTGGAGGAATGTTAACCAGGTATAATCAGGCAGGAGAATTGGTTTATGAAATATTTGATCCGTCTGAGGCACTATCCTCAGGTGAAGTATTAAGCCTTGAAGAAAAGTTTCTCGCCGGTGAAGGGCAAAATATTACCCCTCCAAGATATGCCATGGATACGGATGACCAAAGAGAAATTGCAGCCTATGTAAAAATGGAACTTGAAAAAACTGCAAGGATTCTCAATATTGAAGGTTATTGCCGAATCGACGCATTTATAAGAATCTTCAGCCCCAAACAGGTAGAAGTCATAATTATTGAAGCCAATTCATTGCCAGGAATGACACCTGCTACTGCCATTTTTCACCAGGCTGCCCTGAGCGGATACAAACCTTATGAATTTATAAATGAAGTTCTTGAATTTGCGAAGAAAAAATTAAGCCAAGCCGACCATGCCTGAAAAATCAACAAGCTTTAATGACTTCAAGCTCTTTATATTTTCACGACTTTTCTTAAAACAGTTATTTCTCGCTTTTGGAATATTTATCATACTATTTTTAATTCTCATTAATGGGCTTGCATTCATTACACGTCACGGTGAGGAAGTTAGTGTACCATCAGTACTAAATCTTCAGTCTTCAGAGGGTACAAAATTATTACTCGACCAGCGTTTTAAAGTTGAAGTAGACTCTGTTTTTGTGAATGATAAAGCAGGCGGCACCATAATAGAACAGTCACCTGAAGCTGGGGCGAAGGTCAAGGAAAATCGAACTATCTATTTAACAATGGTTACGTTTCAAGCACCTGTAGTACATTTACCAAAATTTGAAGATACACCGTATAAAGAATATCAAAGCGATCTAGCCACGATTGGGCTTGGGGTTGACAGTATTACCTACAGGCCAGATGTTGCACAGGATCTTGTACTGGGAGTAACCTTCAAACATCATGCCCTCACGGCAGGTATTGGCCTGCCAAAAGGGTCAAGGGTTAATCTTATTTTGGGTGATGGCAATGGGGGTACAGTTCTGCTACCCAATCTTACCGGTTTAAACCTTGATGAAGCAAAATTTGGAATCCGGGGCTCCCAGCTGCTTCTGGGAAGAGTCGTTTATGATAGTACCACCCATGACAGCCTCAAAGCCAGGGTTTACAGGCAAACACCAGCTGCCCGGGCTGACACTATGGTTAAAGTAAGTCAGGGAACTCTTATTGATTTATACCTAAAAGATTAAAAAATATGTCTTCTGAAATAGAACCTGAGAAACCCCGTTCATCTAGCCGAAAACCAATTTGGGTATGGGTCGCAGGAATCATATTCCTTGCCCTGTTTATTACTGGATATAGCTATTATAAAAGGATTTATGGCGCAAATATTCTGGCTGATACGCCTCAGAAACAATATTTGTATATTCCTGATGGCAGTGATTTGATTGAATTAGTCAAAAATCTTCAAACGCATGAATTGCTCAGAAGCACAGCCGATTTTGAATGGGCTGCAAATTTTCTGCATTTTAAAACGGGCATTAAACCCGGCAAATACCGATTAACCGACGGTATGAGTAACAAGCAGCTTATCAGAAAGATACAACTCGGAAAGCAGGAACCTGTAGATATTATACTGCACAGTCTACGTTTAAAAGAGAATCTGGCTGCCTATGTTGGTAAAAAAATTGAAGCAGATTCAATGGCAATTTATACGCTGCTTGCAGACAGGCATTATACAGATAGCCTGGGTTATACCACAGATAATATCTATACGATGATTTTGCCGAATACGTACCGGTTTAAATGGAATACTTCGGCAAAAGAATTTCTTACCCGTATGAACCGTGAGTCGGCTCGTTTCTGGTCGACTGATAAAATAGAGAAGGCAAGAGCTATCGGCCTTGATAAAACACAGGTAATTATTCTTGCCTCAATCGTAAATCAGGAAAGTAACAGGGTAGATGAAATGCCTACCATTGCTGGGGTATACCTTAACAGGTTACACCGGGGAGTAAAACTTGACGCTGACCCTACCGTTATTTTTGCCAATAATGACTTCAGCATTAAACGGGTTACCAGAAAATATCTTATAAAAGACTCTCCGTATAATACCTATAAATATAAGGGTTTGCCTCCTGGCCCCATTACCATGCCAAGCCTGCAAGCTATTGAAGCAGTGCTGAATTATCAAAAATCAGATTATATGTTTTTTTGTGCAAAAGATGACTTTTCAGGCCATCATGCATTTGCTATAACAAGGGAAGAACACCTTATAAATGCCCATAAATTTCAAAAAGCCCTGGATGCACGAAATATCCATTAGTATTCACATGTATGTATAGTCATGAAACTTTTATCAGGGTTCGGTATGGTGAAACTGATCAGATGGGTTATATGTATTACGGCAATTATGCCCAGTTCTATGAAGTGGGTAGAGTCGAAATGCTTCGAAGTCTGGGCCTGAGTTATAAAAGCTTTGAACGAGATGGCATTATGATGCCAGTACTTGAACTAAACTGTAAATACCTGAGGCCTGCCCGATATGATGACCTGATCAGGGTTGTTACCACGCTAAAAGAAATACCAAGAATGCGAATTCGTTTTGAGTATGCCCTTTATGATGCTGATAATACGCTTCTTAATACTGGTGCCACAGTACTGGTCTTTGTGAATATGAATAGTTTAAAACCTTGTTTACCACCAGCTGAACTCATAACAAAGCTGCAATCTTATTTCGAAAATGGAGTGGTTTCATAAATTTTTTTTTCAATTTCCATTTTATAGTAAACTGATTGCTAAAAGTAAAAAAACTGGTATACCAGGGTTCAAAGATGTCATGCTTTATGATTTGGCAGTTGATTTCTTTGAAGAAGTAGGTAAAGAAGGTATAGTAACCAAAGCTTCAGCCCTCGCCTATCGCTTTTTGCTAGCAACTTTTCCTGCTATAATCTTTGTATTTACACTTATTCCATTTATTCCAATTAAAAACTTTCAGCCAAGCCTGCTTAGTACCTTTCAGCAAATTTTACCAGATAATGTATTTGCCGCTGCCGAAACAACTCTGAGAGAAATTGTTAACAAACAAAATAAAAGTTTGCTGTCTGCAGGTTTTTTGGCGTCGCTTATTTTTTCTACCAATGGAGTTTCAGCCCTTATAAAACAAATGAATAAGAGCTCACTCGTTTTATACAAACGTAATTATCTGCAGCGTAGGGTGAGGGCTTTAATACTCACAATTGTATTAATTTTTTTGCTGCTAAGTAGTGCTTTTGTTGGTATAGCGGGTCAGTATGTAGTTTCATTTCTTTATAAACAACATTTTATCAAAGGTATTCTGGGCCGGTATTCACTGGTTCTATTGCAATGGATACTGGTGGCTCTTGTATTTTACTTCACAATAGCGATTCTTTATTACTATGGGCCGTCACGAAAAAACAAGAAAGAGTTTTTTACTGCAGGAACCGGAATTGCTGCTGTTCTTTCTATACTTACTACGTATGGTTTTACTAAATATGTACAATACTTTGGGAATTATAATAAGGTGTATGGTTCAATTGGTACCCTGATCGTTATTATGATACTGTTGTATTTAAATTCTGCGATTTTATTAATCTGTTATGATCTTGATATAAGTCTTGAACGCTGCCGGTTGAAACCTGTAAATAAACCTGGCTTAAATCAAAAAAATCGAAGGGTAGAAAACGTTTAACGCTTTTTAAGTCTTTTATATGTCTGGTCTGCTATCAAAAGTATTTTCAATTTTCTTGGTATTAGTTTTTATGTCTGGGGCAACCTTTGCTCAGAAACATAGAAAAAAGAGTGTGGAAACCCAGCTGTTAACGACCAATAATCAACCGATCGATCAATTGCTTGAACGGGTTGAAGATGTTCATATTACCCTTAACCGCATCAATAATTTATCTGGAAGCGGTATGAATACCAGCCAGATCGAAAAAGACCTGCCCAGGGTCGAAGAGGGTCTGATGCTGATTAAAAAAGACCTTGGGAATTCATCATCAACTATTGATGTCAATGATCTGCAACTTTATGATGTTATGCTTGATGCCATCCAGGAAAGTCTAGGGAACTGGAAGCAGCAGCTGGTAATCTATGAGAAAGAGCTTGTCAAAATGAATGAGGACATGCGGATTTTTACCAGCAGTAATGATACCGCTTTTAAAAAACTCGCAATAGACACCAATTACAGGAAGCTTTTTTCGACTGAGATGAGTGGTCTGAAAGAGAAATGGGTAAAGGCAGATTCAAATACCAAGGCAAATTTTAAACGTATTAATGTTTTACAGGCAAGGGTATCTTCAAACTATTTTCAGTCAATTGAGCTGGCTGATAAGATTGGCCTGACTATGAAGAACTACTGGGCAAGAACTCTTGGTAAAGAATATCCGTTTCTATGGCAAATACGTGAAGTGCATGCTACAGGTGCAACCGAAACAGAGGCGGTAGAAAATCAACAGAATGTATTTTTCCACTTCTACCTGCATCAGTCAGGATCAAAATGGATCATACTATTACTAATCGCTTTGGCTTTCTTTTCCTTCGTTTCTTACGAGTTCTATAAGATCAGTAATCAGGTACATGACACAACTTATGTAACGCATGATTTTAAATACGTTAATAGGGTTCCAATACTGGCAACTCTTATCTTAGTACTGATAGCTGGCCCCTTTCTTGATCTGACGACCCCATCACTCTACCTCGAAATCATGCAACTGGGTCTGCTGGTATTGCTTGGCTTGCTTTATATTAAAACATGGCAAAGAAAGCTCTGGATATACTGGGCCCTGTCAGCAAGTTTTTTTATTGCCTTTACCTTAATCGATGGCATTTCTGACTATAGCAGACTACAACGTGTACTTTTACTCGTATTAAATATTGCTGTAATCTTATTTGCGATCAGGTTCAGAAAAAAAATACGTGATTTACCTGAATTTCACTGGTTCGTAAAATTCATTCTGGGCATTTTTATATTGATGAATATAGCAGCAGTCATCTTTAATCTTTTCGGGAGGATGACACAGGCTGATGAATTTAGTCTGGCGGCTATTTACGCTTTGATAGAGATTTTTGCCCTTAATACCATGGTGCTGATTTTTAAGGAATTCATCGATCTGCAAATGATCAGATACCAGCGTGCAGTAAACGGTAAGCTTTCTTTAAAAGATTCACAGATTAAATCATTGCTAAACAATGCATTTGTTATCGTTATGGCACTAGCAATTTTTACCAGTTTACTTGACAATCTGAATATCCTTGATAACGCAAAAACTCAGATTACAGAAATCATGAATAGCCCGATTAAACTGGGTTCACTTATTTTTACGCTTGGCAATCTTTTACTCTTCATTTTTATAATCTATATTTCAAATCTGATTCAAAAGTTTCTTGGATTCTTTCTGGGTGATCCGGATGAAGATAATCAGGACTTTAATAAAAAAGGCTCACGCCTGGCAGTTCTTAGACTGATACTTTTATTCCTGGGTTTTTTACTTGCAGTAGGTGCATCAGGACTACCACTTGATAAAATAACAATTCTTTTAGGCGCGCTTAGTGTGGGTATTGGACTGGGACTTCAAAATATTGTACACAACCTTGTATCAGGCATTATATTAATCTTCGAAAGGCCCTTTAAAATTGGTGATCTAGTCGAAATAGGAACACGTAAGGGAAGGGTAAAAGATATTGGAATACGCTCAAGCAAACTGATCACAACTGAAGGTTCAGAGGTTATTGTACCTAATGGAGACCTTTTATCAGAACGGGTCGTGAACTGGACTTTCAATAACAGCAATGTCAGAACTGAAATGCAGGTAAAAATTGCTGCTGGTTCTGATATTGAACTGGCAAAAAAGCTAATTACAGAACAGTTAAATGCTGATGAAACGATTCTCAAGCGTGTTGCCCCAGAAGTTTTCCTGAATACTATTACTGAGACTGGTATAGAATTAAAAGTACTCGTCTGGATCAATAATCTACACCAGGAACAAACCTTCAAAAGTGATATGCTGATTAAGATCTATGAAGTATTATCAAAGAATGAAATAAAGATGATCTGATATTTCTAGGGTAATACAGGCTTATCATTTCTTGACCATTCACCCCACGAGCCTACATAGAGTTTGGGCACAGGTAAACCAGCTTCAGCCATAGCCAGAATTGTATGACAGGCTGTTACACCTGACCCGCAATGAATGATTATGTTTTCAGCTACGAAATTTTCAACTATCGGGCCATATTTTATCAATAGATCGGCGCGACTTAAAAAAATACCCTTACTTAAGTTTTCTAAATAAGGAATGTTTTTAGCTCCAGGTATATGACCGGCAATCAGGTCTATTGGTTCTGATTCACCCAGATAGCGGTAGGCCTCTCTTACATCAATAATGAGGCTCTTTGCATCCAAGGTAGCGTTTTCAACCTTATCAATACCTATTGTATGAATTGACCAGTCGCCCAGTGGATAAGCATCTGTTTCTTCTTCAGGTTCTTCAGGTAAGTCTTTGTTTAATAAGGCACCTTTTTTAACGGCTTCTTCCATGCCTCCGTCAAGAACAGAAATTCTTTTATGCCCGCTCATGGCAAGCATCCACCAAAATCTAGCTGCAGCATTAGCCCCCGACTTATCGTCATAAACTATTACATAGGTTTCAGGTGTAATGGCTAATGATCCAAGAAAAGCAGCAAAATCACGTTGTGATGGCAGAGGATGTCTTCCACCTCTGGAAGCATCAGAAACCTCAGCGGCAAGATCTGTTTCCAGATCAGCAAAATAAGCTCCTTTCAGGTGACCATTCAGATAACGTCCGAAAGCACCTGTACCTCCTCTTGCATCAATTAATACATACTGGGTGCGGGGTAATTCTACAAAGTCGGCATAACTTATTAGCTGTGTAGAGGTTATAAATGGCTTCATTTGGCAAAGTTATAAATCTCATTGGCTATTTCTTAAGCACGGCATACAGTATGTGCTTTAATCAATCTTTACCAGATCAATTTGCTCTATCACCTTAGGCCTTGTTGCCCGATTTAAGAACTTGATATTTAAACGGGTAACAGGATAATTGGGTACTTCTTTAATAAGGGTGTATGATTTGACAAGCTTCTGCAAACTCCTAAATTTAGATTTGGGAATATATAACCAGCATGGCTTGTCAAGCTTTTCAAGTACAGAGCTATCTATGGTTGGAACAATTTTTTGTATATAAAAATCCATCGAACCAGTTGGACCACTTCCGTAAACATAAAACCGATTTTGAGGTATATGATTGCTGACTACAAATTTTGCCAGAACAGATGGGGCTTGATATTGTAAAAGATTAGGGTAAAAGAACGTATTCATGAATAAATTCACAGAAATGATTGTAATTGCTGAAGGCAGAATAAGTTTCATCCCCTCAGACTCATTATTATTAAACCAGTAATAAATACTGAATCCAAAGGCAATAAAAAGTACCGATAGACCTAAATTTTTAGCAGTCATTGGAAAGACATATAAGGCCAAAAGTGTCATTATAAGCCATAAACCGGTAAGCATAATACCCTGCACGATTCTTATCGGAAGTCTGAGTTTAACTGAGCCTGAAACGTATATGCTATCAATAAACCAGGCTGATAAAATAGAACCGAAAGGAATAATCACATTTATATAATGTGGTAGCTTGTAAGCAGAAAATGACAGCGCTATAATCGTTAGCAAAAACCCACCAATGGTCATAAATTCTGGTGAAGACCTGATTTTTTTTAGTTTGAAAAACAGGGCAACCAAGGTTATTAATGACCAGGGAAGGCAAGACCAGAGATAAGAGTGTACCAGGAATAGTTTATCCGTATCATTCTTCCAGGGACTTTCTCCTGTGATGCGTCCAAAACTCTGACCCCAGTAAAAAAAACGTAAACCTGACACACCTTTCAAGCCGTTAACCAATTTTTCAGGATGTAAATCAAATTGCTGGTATAATCCAATATTCATTGGCATCAGGATTAGTAATACCACCACCAGGGCAATAAGCCAGTGCCAGTTAAAAAGCATCTTCCAGTTTTGAGTCATCAGTATTTGACTTCCCAGGGCAAAGACAACAACAACAAGCCCAACTGGACCCTTGGCCAGCATTGCCAGACCCAGGGCTACTGCCCCAAAAAACAGGTTTTTCAGATTTAATGAATTCATATATCTGGCGAATTCTGAAATGGCAAGCATGACGAAAGACGTGAGTAAACTATCAGTACGCAGATCAAAGGCCATCAAGAAAACAGTCTGTGAACTCAGGTAAAACAGCATTGCCAGATTCGCTGTGTGCCGGTTATAAAAGAGCGTACAAAACCGGTAACAGGCAAGTCCACCTACAAAGACAGAGAGCAGCAGTGGTAAGATTCTAAAGGTAAACTGTGATACACCAAGTATCCAGAATGAGAATGAAGATGCCCAGAATAACAGCGGTGGTTTGTCAAGGTAATCACGCCCGAAATCAAATACCTGCAGGAAATTTTTGCTTTTAAACATTTCTAGTGATATTGATGCATACTGAGCCGAGTCAACATCCATAACATCTATACACCAGGCACCAGCTACCTGCACGCCAATTGCAGCCACAATCAGCCAGCTTATTTTCTTTTCCATATATTGTATTTCAGGATTACAAAAATAGCCCTGAAACCATCTTTCCAGCTAATCTTCTTGCCTTCTTCATAGCTACGTCCATAATAGCTGATTCCTACTTCGTAAATTCTGATTCCAGGTACCCTGCTTATTTTTGACGTTATCTCTGGTTCAAACCCAAAGCGATTTTCATATAAGTTTAACTGTTTAAGTACTGATGTTGGAAACATTTTGAAGCAGGTTTCCATATCGCTTAAATTCAGATTGGTGAGAATGTTTGAAAGAAATGTAAGCACTCTGTTGCCTACCGTATGAAGGAAAAAAAGCATTCTATGAGGCTTACCTCCGACAAAACGAGAACCAAACACCACATCGGCATAACCGTCAAGAATTGGTTTTAACAAGATTGCATATTCTTCAGGGTCATACTCAAGATCAGCATCCTGAACAATGCAATAATCGCCCGTGGCTGCTCCGATCGCACGTCTGATAGCAGCCCCCTTACCCTGGTTTTTTTCCTGGGCAATATAGATGATTGAAGTATCGGGATTGGTTTGCCTGAATATATTTATCTGCTCTTGGGTAGTATCTGTTGAACAATCATTTACAATTACCAGTTCACGCCTGATATTTGCCGGGAGCAGAACGGCTGTGACTTTCTTTAGAATTGCACCAATAGTTTTTTCTTCGTTGTAGACCGGTATAAGAATGGAAAGTTTTGAGATCATCGTTTAATTATAGCTAATATATAACTAAGAGTAACCAAAATGATGAAATCGGGCCTGATTATTTTAAAATTAACAGCTTTTGTTCATACGGTGTCGGGTAAGCCGTTAACCAGACTACTGGGCTAAGATGTTCGGCATTTTTATCAGAACTCACCAAAACCAACTCTAATTTTTTTCGAAGTAAGGCCTTGGTTATCGGAAAATAAAACGTGTAGTTACCCGTACCATCACCATAGTCAGCCCAGTTATTATATGGAAAAGAAGGACTACGGTCAACAGCGCCCATCAAATGTCCATTTATTATAAGACTTGCATAAAGTGATTCTTTTGAGTAGGTACCAGGAACACTTAGTGCCAGGTAATTATTGTTTAATGCCTTTCTGACTTTAAAGCTATATTTCCAAGCTTTTCTGGCTTCATGCTGTTCATAAGGCTTGAATAAGTTAGTCGCATGCCATAACGACCGGCCTATCTGCTGCCCTCTGTGAAACGCCCTGATTTCAGCAACCTGAGTTGGGGCCGTAGTAATTCTGAGACATCTGAAAGCAGTATTTGCCGGAAAGTCTACCACCATACGTGTTGGTTCACGCCTTGCTGAAATTGACGTCCAATGTTTGAGATCATTTGAAATTTCTATATTAAGCGGATTAAAATCTGCATTTGTTGCTTCCATAACAAACTGGTCAACAGACTCAATTTTACCTAAATCGAGGCGAAAAGAACCTTTATCCTGATCCTTTTCAGTAAGTGTTTCTCTTCCAGCCTTGAAATATGTATTTCTTTCACCATCAAAAGCATATTTATCCCAGGCACCTTGATTTATAAATGTACTATCCAGCAAAAAGGCATTACGCGCCAGATCTACTTCCCGAAAATGGGTGATCCCTGCCCGGTACAGTGATCTGATCTCAAGAGCATTATTATCAGTTGAGAAGCATGATCCCTCATATATATACTCAGCCTCTTGAGGATTAATTGAGAAACTGCTTAATTCACCAAGCTTACGATGAAAATCATTGGCTGAACGGGAACCAGGAAAACGGAATGTCAGGCCTTTGCGAAAAAATCCCGGTTTAGAAACTCCTGCAAGTTTTGCGGTTGTGACTGTTTGCTCTGAGCCCCCCCAGCTTAATTTAATTTTCTGGCCTGGCATACCCAATAGTTTGACTGTAATTGGTTTTCCAGCAATAGCCTGTACCACTTCATAATTACATCCTCTTAAATCAACATCTGTCGCGTGAAGGGTGACAATAAACAAGGCAGCATGAAAGGGATCAACAGTCACTTCTGCTGTTGACCCCTGCATATAACGGCCGATATAACGTTCATTCGGAAAGATTTGTCTGACCATAAAAGTACCATCAGCTTTTATCCCGATTGAATTATCAATTGTAATCCGGTATTTTTGGGGTTTGAAACTTAAATTTCTCAGGGTTATTAACCTGGTTTCCCCATCTCCTCTTGAAACTGCATTATCGCCGTATTGATCAGCAGGAAGTATCTTTGAATTTACCAGAATGTCGTTATAGCGTTGGTGAATATTAAAAATTCTTGCCAGCCTTGGTAATTCCTCATCTTTTAAGAACCAGGGGTTACCAAATATTTCTGGTGAAAAAAGGGTATTTCTGTTAAAAGCCTGCAATACCAGGTCATCTTCCCAGAAATCTAGGGCCGAAGATAAACCAACACCTTTATCATCTTTGAGGCGGTTCATATCAGGTACTATAGGCCTGTCCATCGAACCCAGCCGGTGGTGAACTCCTGTCATACTGTTAAAGTCGTTTACATCAGTGTACGAACCCTGACCTGCCCAGTCAGTAACAGGTATATATGTGGAAATTTCAGCTCCAAGATCAATTCCGCTATTCGTAACCAGTAAATCGGGGCTGATTTCAAGTGCTTTTTGAATTGATTGTTCAAGATAAGATTCTTTATCAGATCGAAGTTTACTAATGCTGCCATCGAGCTTAAACAAACCGAAATTATAATCACGACACAGATCAGCCATCAACCGGATTCGTTTTGCCGCATCCCGGTTAGATGAGCCAAAGCCGTCGGGACCAATAGTGAGTCCGAGGCGGCAGTCAAAAGACTTTGCCAGTTCATTAATGTTTTTAAACTTGTTTGGAAAATGCCTGATAAATGCAGTTGAATTCAAGTTACCATATGCTACTTTATTTGTTGAATGATGATAAAGTATCGCATTATCAATAACCCCCCCATCCATCAAAAAATAATCAAGTTTCATGTCATAGGTATCATGCATCCATTTAAAAAAGCCTAGATCAGCCATTATCTTATGCTCATCCGTACCTTGATAATTTTGGTTGGCATAGTCATAGTAAAGTGATCTGGAAGGTGACAATTGGTTAATTACCTGACCAGGCCTAGCGGATTTATTCTGGGAAATGGCTGGGCAATTAAAAAACAAAAAGACCGGTAGCATTAAAAAAAATATACGTTTTATCATATGACACTCGTCCGATAGAGAATAAATCTGCTTGTACTTGTACGATCTGTGTTTTAAAATGTTCCTTTTCTCAGAGTTTTAAGGAGATCAGTAAGGAAAGATATTTTTTATCACTTACAATGAGGCTACTACAAATGGTTGGCAATATTTCTTTAAATCATCCTTGAAAAGACATTTCGATTTGTACATTTACCCACGGAGAGCTGGCAGAGTGGTCGATTGCGGCAGTCTTGAAAACTGTTGACTTGTCAAAGGGTCCTGGGGTTCGAATCCCTAGCTCTCCGCCAAAAAAAGAAACCTGCAGAAGCGGGTTTTTTTCGTTCTAAGCTGTTCTTTTTCAGTACCAGCTATTTTTAGAGTTTAAAACGGGCAGTTACCCTATCAATTCATTTTGTCTTTTAACAGTTTTATCAAATTTATGTTAAGAGGGTATATCTCGAAATTTAGAATTGCTAATTTAAATTTATGACTTTAGTCAATAATAAATTGTAACTGCTGTTATTTTGCCAAAGAGAAATGATACCGCCATTCTATTTATTCTGGTAACTGTACTTATCGATTTTACAGGATTTGGCATTATCATACCGGTTTTACCCAAATTAATTCAAGGCTTTACGGGTGGCAATTTATCTGTTGCCGCCGAATATGGGGGCTACCTGATGGTAGTATTTGCTATTGCCCAGTTTCTCTTCTCTCCCATTATTGGAGGCTTGAGTGACCAGTACGGCAGACGTCCTGTTCTGCTCATTTCACTTTTGGGGTTAGGTACAGACTATATTTTTCTATCATTCGCACCGTCTATATTCTGGCTTTTTATAGGGAGAATTATTGCTGGAATATCTGGTGCAAGTGTAACGACAGCAATGGCTTATAT
>JANLVJ010000043.1:0-8656 GCA_031363945.1 bacterium
AAAGAAAGTGCCCTGAAGATGGGCTTGCTGCCAGAAGAATTTGACCGTATCTGTGAAATTTTGGGCCGTGTGCCGAATTTTACTGAAGTCAGTATTTTTTCAGTCATGTGGAGCGAGCACTGCTCATATAAAAATTCAATCACCTGGCTTAAAAAATTGCCGAAAGACGGTGCTCGTATGCTAGCCAAAGCTGGTGAAGAAAATGCTGGTATGGTTGATATTGGTGATAACCTGGCCTGCGTTTTTAAGATAGAATCCCATAATCATCCATCTGCAATTGAACCTTACCAGGGTGCAGCAACAGGTGTAGGAGGTATCAACCGCGATATTTTTACTATGGGCGCAAGGCCAGTCGCTCAACTAAACTCACTGCGTTTTGGTGATCTGCAAACTGAACGAACCAAATGGCTTTTAAAAGGTGTGGTTAAAGGAATTGGTGATTATGGTAATGCATTTGGCATACCAACCGTAGGAGGAGAATTGTTTTTTGACGAGAGTTATACAATCAACCCCTTGGTGAATGCGATGTCTGCGGGGATTGTAAAAATTGGGGAAACTGTTTCAGCCACTTCATATGGCGTAGGTAACCCGGTTTATATAGTAGGTTCTGCAACTGGTAAAGATGGAATTCACGGGGCCGCATTTGCCTCTAAAGATATATCTGAAGACTCAGTCAATGACCTGCCTTCAGTACAGGTGGGAGATCCTTTTCAGGAAAAATTATTAATGGAAGCCAGTCTTGAGGTAATTCAGACTGGTGCTGTTATAGGTATGCAGGATATGGGTGCTGCAGGAATTATCTGTTCTAATTCTGAAATGTCAGCCAAGGGTGAGCATGGGATGGATATTGACCTTGGTAAGGTGCCTTTGCGCAACAATACCATGCTACCTTTTGAGATTCTTCTTTCTGAATCTCAGGAGCGTATGCTGATTGTGGTTCAGAAGGGTAGGGAGAAAGATGTTGAAGCTGTTTTCGAGAAATGGGATCTGAATTGTGCGATCATCGGTGAGGTGACGGAAAGTCGCCGCCTCAGGTATTTTATGCATGGTAAACTTGTAGCCGACATTCCTGCAGATGATCTTGTTTTAGGGGGCGGTGCTCCGGTTTATACCCGGGAATACCATGAACCTGCCTATTACAAAGAAAACCAAAAATTTTCTATAGATACTATTGCTGAACCTACAAATCTTCGGGATGTTGCCATGCACCTTGTCGGTCATCCAAATATTGCCTCTAAATCATGGGTGAGCAATCAATATGATTCTACTGTAGGTACGATCAATATGACAACTAACCGCCCGAGTGATGCGGCGGTGGTTGAAGTGCGTGGTACCAATAAGGCCCTGGCATTAACTGTTGATTGTAATTCACGTTATGTATATGCTGACCCTGATATTGGTACTCAGATTGCAGTTGCTGAAGCGGCCCGTAATATTGTCTGTGCCGGGGGTGAAGCAGTTGCAGTAACGAATTGTCTGAATTTTGGTAATCCATATAATCCAGAAGTATACTGGCAGTTTGTAAAGGCAATACAAGGCATGTCAACTGCCTGTGAGCGTTTCGAAACTCCGGTTACTGGTGGCAATGTGAGTTTTTACAATCAGTCGTCAGATGAAGGTGCAGTATATCCAACACCCGTAATTGGAATGCTGGGTATTCTTGATAACCGGGAGACCTTCATGACCCTAGATTTTAAGGCTGCTGACGATTTAATTTTCTTGATTGGTAAATCTGTTAATGATATTGGCTCTTCCCAATACCTCGTATCTTACCATAAGCAGAAAGCCAGTTCTGTTCCGTATTTTAATTTGGAGGAAGAATTTGCCTGTCAGGAACTGGTTAAAAAACTAATCCTTAATAAGCTGGTGCAGTCAGTACATGATGTAGCAGATGGAGGATTATTTGTTTGTCTGACCGAATCGGCAATGTACCGCAATCTTGGTTTTAAGATTTCAACCTTACCAGAAATCAGAAAAGATGCATTTTTATTTGGTGAGTCTCAGGGGCGAATAGTAGTTTCTGTCAAGCCATCTGACCTGAGTGAATTTCAGGCCCTCACTGCTCGGGGTTTGGTGCCTGTAAACCAGCTGGGATCTGTCACTGATGGCAAGCTTCTCATCGATAATCAGTCTTTTGGTTCTATCGGTGATAT
This sequence comes from bacterium, assembly GCA_031363945.1. Classification (GTDB taxonomy): domain Bacteria; phylum Bacteroidota; class Bacteroidia; order Sphingobacteriales; family Sphingobacteriaceae; genus JANLVJ01. Next base: position 2,154 of record JANLVJ010000043.1, read on the forward strand.
CATCCCTGTTTACGATTCTGTACTGGATAAGGCTTTAAATCAGTAAATTAAGTATTAAAGCAGTTACATAAAACAAATTATACTAATAATAAATAGTGTATTTCTGCTTTTAAAGTAGTCAAACCGCATCTTTTAATTTTATCGATAAAATCAACTACTAAAAGGGGTGTTTTTCTGAACTTGCATTATTTTACAAGAGGTTAAAAAAAATTAACTTAGTACTAACGAACTATTTAATTACCATTAACGCTCCCCCAATGACTGCAGGTACAGTAAAATTCTTTAACGAATCTAAAGGTTATGGATTCATTTTAGAGACTGAAACAGGAAAAGAATTATTTGTTCATGTTTCAGGTTTGATTGATAAAGTAACTAAAAACGATAAGGTTGAATTCGAAATTCAAAACGGCAAAAAAGGCTTGAATGCCGTAAATGTTAAGCGATCTTAACCAAACATAGTTAAAATTTTTTTTATAACCCTCTTACCCTAAGGGTGAGAGGGCTTATTTTTTAGTTTTACCCGTAGAAATGTATACTTACAGACTGCTTTCATAAGCATGGTCTATAAGAAGCATAGAGTTTGTGCAGGCTGCAACAGCAAGTTCATCGCAGCGTTCATTTTCTGCATGACCTGCATGACCCCTCACCCAATGAAAAGTCACCTTATGTTTTTTTAATAATGGGATCAGTCTTATCCATAAATCAGGATTTTTCTTTTCTTTAAAATTTTTTTTCTGCCAGCCAATGAGCCATTTTTTCTCTATTGGATCAATCACGTACTTCGAATCTGAGTAAATATTTATCTCTTGTCCATCATTTTTGATGGCTTCAAGTGCGGTTATCACCCCCATTAATTCCATTCTATTATTGGTGGTTTTTCTAAAGCCCCCCGAAAGCTCCTTATTATGAGCACCTGAGCGTAAAATTACTCCATAGCCACCTGGACCAGGATTCCCTTTGGAAGCCCCATCTGTAAATATTTCAATCATATTTGCAATTTAAGCAGGTTTTTGTAATTTCGTAGTTCCAAAAACGGTGGACGTAGCTCAGTTGGTTAGAGCATTGGTTTGTGGTGCCGAGGGTCGTGGGTTCGAGCCCCATCGCCCACCCGTAATTGTATAATTCAGGGATGAGTCAATTGATTCATCCCTTTATTTATTTAAAAAAGCAGTCTGCTTACTGTTTAACTGATTTCTGATAATCTTCAAAACTTTGCTTTAGGTGATTATTATTCCCAAAGTAAGAAAGGATTTCTACAAGCATGGGAGCTTCCTGATATCCGGGAATTGCGGTAATTTTCTGACCTTTTTCACCAAGAATGACAGCTGTAGGATAACCTAACTGTCCATCGAGCATTGCTAGGGTGTAGCTGTGAATGTTTTGAGCACTTGAGTAAGTATAAACCTGATTATTTATGGTTATTGCATCTTTACCTTCTGCATTAAATTTAACAGCATAGTAATTTTTATTCATCTCATGAATAACTTTAGCATTCGTGAAAGCTTCTTTATCCATCTTTCGGCACCATCCGCACCAGTTAGTAAAAAAATCGATGTAGATCTTTTTAGGATTTGTCTTTGATAATTCAACTGCTTTTTCAATGCTCAGCCATTTAATTTCTTCCTTTGGCTTTATAATCAGCTTCTTAACAGGTACTACTGGTGACCAAGACAAGGTTAGTAAAAGAAGAAAAGCACCATATTTTCGCTGAATCTGTTGCATAGGGTTTTCGTTTTATCGGGTTTAATTATTTTGACTTTTTTTCTTAGGTAGAAATGTGATTTTTAAATATTTCTGGCACATCAATTGCAATTAATCTTTTGCCCACCCAAGGGCATGTTTTTCATAGGTAGATGTAGGGTCGACTAAGCAATTAGTCGACCCTTTTTTTTGTGATACTGATTCAAAGATCAAAATTAATCAGTAAAAAGGTATTTTAAGGTGGCGCAAATTTTTTAGTACCACTTTATATTGCAAGGGATTGATAAACTAAGAGTGTTTAATCAGCATATTTTGAATTTCCCTATTCAAACCTAAACTATTGCCCCGACAAACTATTAACCTTCGGTAATGTAGTATAAACGTTAATTTTAACTTTACATTTTACGTTTCAGGAGAAATTATGTTTCCCTGTATACTATAATCTATGGCAGCAAAACATAAAATAATTGTAGGTATAAGCGGGGCCAGCGGTTCTATTTACGCTAAAGTACTGCTCGAACATCTGGTTTTGCTTAAAGATCAGATTGAAGATGTTGCAATTGTACTTTCTGATAACGCCCGTGATGTTTGGAAGTTTGAGCTTGGCAACGAAGACTATTCTGCATTTCCCTTCAAGGTTTATGAACCCAATAATTTTTTTGCTCCGTTTGCCTCAGGATCTGCAAATTATAAGACGATGATAATTTGCCCTTGCTCAATGGGCACTACGGCAAGAATCGCCGCAGGTATTTCAAATGATTTGATGACCAGAGCTGCTGATGTTATACTAAAAGAACGTCGCAAGCTGATTTTAGTTGTTAGAGATACACCGTTCAGTCTGATCCATATTCGTAATATGCAGACTATCGTCGAAAGTGGAGGAATTATATGTCCGGCAAACCCTTCTTTCTATTCATTACCTAAAAATTTTGATGAACTTGCTGCTACTGTCGTAACCAGGGTTATTGACCTTGCAGGCCTCGATCAGGATACATACAGATGGCAGCAACGATAAGGGATATCTTATTCCTCATCATTTTTTCTATTTTTGCGCCTGCATGTATTTACCTAGAACTGTTAGTTTTTTAACCTTAGGCTGCAAGCTTAATTTTGCTGAAACGGCTTCAATTAGCCGCAATGTAGAAAAACACGGCTATGCTGTGCCCCTGGGTGCTGTTACCACTGATATCGCCGTTATCAACACCTGTTCTGTCACAGAAAATGCTGATAAAAAGTGCAAGAAACTGGTGCAGGAAATTCTCAAAGTTTCTCCTGATACTTTTATTGTAATCATTGGATGTTATGCTCAGTTAAAGCCAGTTGAAATTGCAAGTATCAGGGGGGTAGATCTGGTTCTGGGTGCTCAGGAAAAATTCAAACTTGCTTTTCATCTTGATGGTCTTAGAGAAAAAGGAAAGGCTAAAATTTTAAATAGCCCCATCAGTGAAGTAAAGGAATTTCAATCTTCCTGGTCTGTTTCAGAACGTACCCGTTCATTTCTAAAAATTCAGGATGGGTGTAATTATTCCTGTTCATTTTGTACCATTCCACTCGCCAGAGGCATGAGCCGTAATGACTCTATTGCTGGTATCATGCAAAACGCCAGATTGATTGCTGATCAGGGTATCAGCGAGATAGTGTTGACAGGGGTGAATATTGGTGATTTTGGGCATAGTACGGCTGAAAACCTGCTCCAGCTCTTGCATAAACTCGATACCCTGACAGGTATAAAAAGAGTAAGAATATCATCAATTGAACCTAATCTGCTTTCTGAGGCAATTATTTCTTTTGTTGCCACATCCAGACTTTTCGTGCCCCATTTTCATATTCCCTTACAAAGCGGGTCAAATAAAATACTCGCTGCAATGCGCCGTCGCTACAAGAAAGAATTATTTGCCGGCAGAATTGAATATATTAAACAAATAATGCCTGAATGTGCCATTGGAGTAGATGTAATCATTGGGTTCCCTGGTGAAACCGAGGCTGATTTTTCTGAAACGTATGATTTCTTAAAAGACCTTGATATCTGTTACCTGCATATTTTCACTTATTCAGAACGTGATCAGACACATGCCGTAACATTAGGTGATAAGGTATCACCCAGTGTAAAGCAACACCGTAGCGCCATGCTGCATATTCTGTCAGATAAAAAGAAGATGGCCTTCTATGAAAAATATATCGGTCTTGAAATGGATGTATTGTTAGAAACGGATCATAAGAAGGGGCTTATGCACGGTTTTACAGCAAACTATTTAAAAGTCAGCGTCCCGTTCGATGAAAAACTCATAAAGTGTATGGTCAGGGTTCGGCTTTTAGAACTTGATGGAGAAGGTGCAATAAGCGGTGAAATTATCAAAATTTATGAGATTCAAGCTAAAATACCTGTAATAGAATTTCAATCAGCTTTATAACGACACTATCCTATGTATCCTACGCTTACAGACTTACTTAGGGGCTTATTTGGCATTCATCTGCCACTGCCCGTGATGACCTTTGGGTTTGCAGTTTTTTTCGCCTTTCTAGGTGGATACTGGGCTTTTTCATCTGAATTAAAGAGAAAAGAAAAGGCAGGTCTTGTTTTAACAACAACTGTCAGCCAGACTATCGGTAGAAAGCCTCAACCCCTTGATTTATTGCTGAATGGTTTCCTGGGCTTTCTATTAGGTTTTAAACTGCCATATATAGTGGTTAATTACACCCATTTCTCAGCTGATCCACCGAGTTTTTTATTTAATCGTGAAGGAAATCTGCTGACAGGTTTGATTGGTGCTGTTTTACTTGCTACCTGGACATGGTATGAAAAAAATAAAGTATCGCTAGCTGTACCTAAGGTCGTCGAAGAGAAAATCTACCCACATGAGCTTTTAGGTACAACGGTGATGATAGCCGCCGGTGCAGGAATTGTAGGTGCAAAAATCTTTGATAATCTTGAAAACTGGGACAGGTTCATCAGCGATCCGATTGGGAATTTATTTTCTGGAAGTGGACTTACATTTTACGGAGGATTTATTTTTGGTGCTATTGCGGTGCTTGTGTATATGAATAAATATGGTGTTAAGCCGCTTATAATGCTAGACGTTGGTGCTGCCGGAATGATGCTTGCCTATGCTATCGGAAGAGTTGGTTGCCAGATTGCAGGTGACGGTGATTGGGGTATTGTAAATACTGCACCAAAACCGAGTTGGTTAAGCTGGGCACCAGACTGGGTATGGGCGTATAATTACCCGAATAATGTAGGAGATGAAGGAGTGCCAATTCCTGGTTGCATAGGCTTACACTGTCATGTACTTAATCCGCCTGTATTTCCGACTCCATTATATGAAATTATCGTTTGTCTCGTACTATTTGGTGTACTCTGGGCAATTCGTAAGCGTATTAAGGTAAACGGAGTATTATTTTGTGTTTACCTGGTATTGAACGGTATTGAACGGTTTTTTATAGAACTGATAAGGGTTAATACGCGTTATCATATCGGAAAGCTAGCTTTTAGTCAGGCTGAACTTATTTCAGTGCTTTTATTTCTTACTGGTTGTATCGGCTATTTTTACCTGAACCAACGCGCAAAAATGCAGGCTGTCAAACCTGAGATTCAACCTGTCTGATTATTCCTCTATAGCATTATGTCTTTTAGTTTTCAATCTGATCATAAACTTGTCAAACTTGCCAAAAAGGCCTATTCTCACAAGGTTCTCAGGTATATTTTATCGGGTGGCTTTTCGGCTGCTGTTGATATATCAGCCTTCACCCTGGCATTTAACTTCCTGTTTCATAAACATGATGTAATTCTGGGGCAAATGACGTTTAATGCCTACTCTGTGGCCTTGGTTATATCCTATACCATTGGGAGTATTTCAAGTTTTCTGATGAATAAGTTTTTTGTTTTTTCAGCTAAAACTGCTGGCCTGAACCAGCTTCTGAAGTCATTGCCCATTTATATTATGGCCTTTGCAGCAAACCTGGTCTTGCTTAAGTTTTTCATTGAGATCTTTCATTTATGGCCGACCGTTTCAAGGGTGATTTCTGCTTTGCTGGTTGCCTTTATCACATTTAATCTGCATAAATACTTTACTTTCAGAAAATAAAATACAGGCTGATGATTGATTACGAAAAGGTTTGTTTAAAGGTATGCCAGCTGGTCAGGCAGACTGGAGTATTCATTCAGGATGAAGGGCTAAATTTCAACCGAGATAAAATAGAAGTAAAAGGGGTGCATGATCTTGTATCTTATGTAGATAAGGAAGCCGAACAGCAACTTGTCAAAGGATTATCGCTTCTACTGCCTGAAGCAGGTTTCATCACAGAAGAGAAAACAATAAATAAAATCGGTGAGATCTTTACCTGGATCATAGACCCTTTAGACGGAACGACAAATTTCATGCACGGTCTGCCTGTATATTCAATCAGTATTGCTCTTATGCAGCAGCAGGAACTTGTAATTGGTGTTGTACTTGAATTAAACCGGGATGAGCTTTTTTATGCCTTTAAGGATGGTCCTGCTATGCTAAACAGTAATAAAATACAAGTTAGCACAATCAATAAATTGGGTGAATCATTAATTGCAACAGGATTTCCGTATTCTGATTTTAAAGAAATTGATGCCTATCTGGGCCTTATGAAGCGTATGATGGTTGAAGGGCAGGGGCTGCGCAGATTAGGTTCTGCGGCCATTGATCTCTGCTATGTGGCCTGCGGAAGATTCGAAACCTATTTTGAATTCAATATAAACTCGTATGATGTGGCAGCAGGTATGTTTATCCTGCAACAGGCAGGCGGGCGTTTTACCACATTTAAAGCTTCTGAGC
>JANLVJ010000057.1:0-1527 GCA_031363945.1 bacterium
CTGTAGTAAGATTTAATGATTTATCTAATGCATCTGAAACGTCAAACGCCTTTCCATTACTTTCACCACCCCCCTGATTGGCATCATTAAGTAATTAATATTAGTAAGAAAAAACGAAGTCCACCAGGTCGGCTGGACTTCGTTTAACATTCTTCTATGAAGGCAACTACCAAACCTTAGCTATTTTAAAAGTTTCATTTTCATGTATTACTATTAAATTTATAGTAATTTTTTTATCTGCGATATATGAAACGATATACGTATTTGATTTTTTTAAATCTTTTCTTATAGATAAAGTTTTCAAAAATTCCGTATTGCTATCTTGGGCCTTTAAAAATGGATCAGAATCTGATTGTTCAATTAACTTGGGGATTTTTTTCAGAAGGTCTGACGTACAATATTTATTTTGAAGTGAAAGTATCATTTTAGGCTCGGCCCCATTGGAAACTACAGTGATATAATTCGTATAAAACTCTTTTAACATCGTCAATACTTGTTTATCTGAAGAATTGCTTTGTGCTCTGGCAAAACTCAAATTTGAAAAAAATACGATACTAAGCGCGAAAAATAAGATTGATAATTTTGTTTTCATTGTCATTATTACTTTAAAATTGTTAATGTGTTTTATTGATTAGAGTATTAAATGATTAATTTTCTTTTACCATCTAAAAATCTGATAAGGATCTGGCGGTTTCCTATACGCAGGTCCTGGAGTAAAATAATTTTGCTTGAAGTCAGATATCCATTGATTGCCATTATACATCTCAATGTGTCCATTGGGATGGCCTGAAAATCCGTCAAACACAGCAACATCACCAGCGACAGGTGTATAGCCATTAGGATTGACAAGATTAAACCCTTTCTTTAATAAATAGGGGCCATAATTCTTTGCTGATACTGTAGATGCAGGACGGTCACTAGTATTAATTCCTCCTGCTTGTAGTGCTATTCTTACAAATGTTGCACATTTGCCAGACGAACAATCTTGAGCTCTTGCATTTAATGTTGCTATTGCATCTGGTATATTAAATCCGGAACGTTGTGGATCACCTCTCCCCTGATTGGCATTTGCTTCTTTCTTACCTCCTGGATCACCTCCTCCTTCTTGAACAGTAGTTCCGTCTTCATTAAGGCTACTGGTTATGTTACTTCTTGACTGTAAAGATGCTTGCTGTCCGGGTGCATTGGCTTTGTCTAGGGCAACCGGACCATTTCCTACGCTACCAAGTAACCCTGCTGCAAAAGAAGCTAAAACATTGGCGCCTGCAGAAAATAATCCACCACCTGGCTCACCCCACTTTGGACAGGGGATACCTTGAGAAAAGTTCATCCCGTTTGCATCGATATTGTTTATTGGGCTGTTGGCAACATAGTTATACGGTGAGACATTTTCATAAGTTTCTGCGAGCAGATCTACACCTGTCCACCTACCGATCCTGGGGTCATAATGCCTTGCCCCGAAATCATAATTCATCAGGCTTAGCTCCTGTTGTAGTTCTTTGCTGCTGTATTTATACTGGTTCTGAG
>JANLVJ010000020.1:0-2900 GCA_031363945.1 bacterium
CACTTTTATATAGAGATCAATGTTTATTTAGATTTACCCTGGAGGCAAGAAAATTAATTCATACGTATTCTGGCTGTGGGTATTTTTTTAAACTGCTTGGGTAAAGAGGTCCTGACCTAATTTTATGCGGGTTCTGAGTGCGGGTATTTTTTTACTTTATAGTCTCTAACGAACTGTTTATAATAACCTTTTACTTGTTTTGCATACTGCCTGGCACTCTCAAGCAGTAACTCCTGCCACGCTATGTCAGCACCAAAGGATGCAAGTTCGTCAATAGTTGACGAGCCATGGTTGCCGCCTGATCAGAATCAATTTTCAAGGTCTCAAAGGCTATAAAAATACTGGTCAGCATTCGGCTCAGTTCATAACTTACCGGGCCTAAAATGCCCTCAACAAAATCATTAAGGTCAAAATAAACCAACTTGTTCTCTCCCAGATAGCTGCCAAAGTTTTCGAGATGCAGGTCACCACATAGCCAGCTTAAGGGTGATTTTATCAGGTCTTTATCAGCATGGAGATCTTCATAAAACAGGTGGCATGTGCCACGGTAGAAGCTGAACGCGTTTTGTGCTATAATTTCATTTTTATAGGGTAGCATTTCTTGCGACAGGCTTTTATTGAATTCGATAATTCGGGTAGAGTATGAAGGCATTTGAATGGGTTATACCACTAATAGATCAATTTCAGTATTTTCAAACAAAAATTAGCCTGAAACACATCGATGTATCTAAAAGCAAAGTAATCAGTTTATTTAAATTATTTTGAACCAGCAGGTAGCATTATCATAGTTCTGGTATCTAATAGAAAATAGTATAGGAAAAAACGAGTAGGCATATATGCATCTTGGTCGTTAACCTGTCAGTATTCTATCAATAAACTGATCATTGAAATTGAAGGTCTGAACCAGCAGTTTTAAAGAGCACATGAATTGGGTTTTTGCCACACTAAATTGACCTAGATTGGTTATTTAACGAAGTCATGAATAGATGATTGATTTCGTAAGCTTCTTACCAGGGCAATTTTCTGATAAGAAACCACTGTCTGTTAACCGGGTCATGGCTATTAGTTTAAAATAAAATGAATCTTTTTAAGCCTGAATTTTCCCGAATTATTAACTGCGATGGAGAAGTTGATTATTACGGACCCGTATTTACTCCTGTAGCTGCCTCGGCCTATCTGTATTCACTGCTCAATCAAATCAGTTGGGAGCATGATGTTGCCATCATGTTTGGCAAACGAATCATTACCAAGCGTATGGTCGCCTGGTATGGAGACCGGGATTTTTCCTATAGTTATTCTAAAACCACTAAATATGCCCTCAGCTGGACAACTGAACTGATAGCGTTGAAAGCCTTGGTTGAGGCAAGATCAGGACTTACCTATAATTCGTGCCTATTGAATTTATATCATGACGGTAACGAGGGAATGGGCTGGCATAGTGATGATGAGCGCTCGCTTGAATCTGGTTCTTCAATTTCATCCCTTAGTTTTGGTGCTCCCAGAAGCTTTTCATTCAAGCATAAAAAAAGTGGAGAAACGGTAAGTGTGCAGTTAGAAACGGGCAGCCTGCTGGTGATGAAAGGGTCTACCCAACATAACTGGCTTCATGCATTGCCAAAAACCACAAAAGTAAAGCTGCCCCGTATAAACCTGACTTTTAGAACCATGGCTTCAACATAAGCCTGATTGGGGCTGAATTATGCACAGCGGGATGTTTAGCTGAAGAATGATCCGAAACATAATATTCAGCTACTGAAAGATCCGAACCATAATATTCAGCTACAGAAAGATCCGAACCGGGATGTTTAGCCACAGAATGATCCGAAACATAATATTCAGCTACTGAATGATCCGAACCGTAATGTTCAGCTACTGAATGGTCAGCTTAAAACCATGCTCAGTTTAGCCTCCACGAGTAATAGCAGAAAATGCTTTAAAAAAAATCAGACTCAGATCAGAGATTGTTCCATTTGAACATCGTCCATAAGATACCCATGACCGATGTCAATTACTTCTCTTTTGATTTCTTGAAACCCCATCTTATTATAGAATAGCTGGGCCTTATTATTTTTGTGCACGTTCAGGCGCAAGGCATTATTACCTGCGGCAAGTGCCTTCATGCGGATAAAATCTATTAAATCTTTCCCGCTGCCTCTGCCCTGAAACGCAGGGAGAATATATATTTTATGAATTTTGGTGACGCTTTGATCTGCATAATTTATTTCATAAGAAGCATAGCTCATGAATTCATGGTTAACTTTGCCAAGAAGAAATTGGTGATGACCCTGGTCACTTTGTTTTTTCAGTGAATCAAGACTATACATCATCTCTAACATATAATCTATCTGATGAACTGAAAGAATTCCGGCAAATGTAATGGGCCAGGTATTCTCAGCTATTTCTTTAATTTTAGGATGATGCGTATCTAATGCGTGTATTATTTCCATATTCCTGTATACAGAGCCAAACATACAGAAATATCAATAAGCCCCGATATTCACACTACCACCTGAAATAAGGGGCATGCCATCAAAATTGCTAGCATTAATATCTTTTATCGCTGCAGGATTACCAGCATTCAGGCACATACTTGAAGCTTGAAGATGAAAATTTACGTTAAGGGCTGCATTGACAAAAAACGGATCAGAAAATAAAGACTGTTTATCCTGACTTGTTGCCTGCTGATAGGTACCGAAAGCCGTATAGCTAGCAGAGAGATAATTAACCTGAATATTAGAGGGGTTCTGGCCTGAAGTAAACCAGCAATTATAATTAATTATATTACCACTTTGAGGTAGTATTGGGTTTAAGCTATAAAGCAGGTTCTGGCTGTTGGTACAGAAAATATTGTTTTCTATCAGGCAACCTGAGGCCTTGGTAACAACCATTTCACCTGTGCC
>JANLVJ010000021.1:0-18899 GCA_031363945.1 bacterium
GTACTGAAACCTGGACCTGGAACGAACAGGAAAGCGCCAATAACATGTACCATTCCAATGCTATATTTGATATTAGTAAACCAACCCTTACTCTTTATGCGCCGGATAAAACACATGCGCCAACGGGTATGGCTATCATCGTTTGCCCGGGTGGCGGCTTTCATTCACTATCAATCATGCAGGAAGGGTATGCCGTGGTAAAATGGTTACAAAGCCAGGGTATTACTGCTTTTCTTTTAAAATACAGACTGATTCATGCTGAAAGTGGCGACCCTTATAAACAGGAAATTGCAGACCGTCACAATGAAAGTTCCAAGGCCAAGCGTCTAATTGTTGTCGATATGGCCGTGGCTGATGGCAGGCAGGCAATTACCTATGTACGTTCTCATGCTGCCGAATATGGAATAGACACAAAAAAGATTGGTATTATCGGCTTTTCAGCTGGGGGGGTAATTTCTTTATCTACAACCTATAATTATACAGCTGAAAACCGTCCTGATTTTGTTGGTTTTATGTATGGCGGGGGTGATTTGCCAACTGGTGTGAATAAAAATACTATCCCTGCTGATGCACCACCACTATTTATTGCCGCTGCCACCAACGACGAATATAACCTGCAACTGGTAGCTGCATCTCTGTATACTACCTGGGTAACGGCCAGGCATCCTGCTGAATTACATATTTATGCAAAGGGTGGTCATGGATTTGGTTTGAAAAAACAAGGTTTGCCCAGTGATACCTGGACCGACCGCTTTATTGACTGGTTGAAATTGGAGAATTTTTTAAAACCGTAATAGAGGTTCATTTAATGCAATTCAAAAAGATTATAGTTTAACCCGTTCAAAACTGTAAACTAAAAAGCGGACAAGACCCCCTGAGGTTTTTAGATAAATACAGATTTGGTATTTGTCGTATTTGTAGTTTGTCAAAACTATTAACATACCAGGTTTATGACTGCTTTTTACCTTAATAATTTAGTGTTATTAACTTAATATAAGACGTATTAACTTCGTTGAACCATTCTGTAAACGCTGTCTGATTTATAATTTAAATTATATATAAGTATACCACCGTTTATGCAATTAGTGCTTTCTACGACAGATGATCTTTTACAATCAGTATCTATCGGCTCAATTTTATCATTACCTGAAGATTCTAGAAATACGGTAAAGCGCAGGCGTCTTTATACAGGGGTAGATATTATTAAATTTCATACGCTCAGCATCAATATTCCTGATTTTAGTGTGTTGAATGGCTCGGTTGGTATCGCGCTGACGAAAAAAGAATTTGACCTGTTACTTTTCTGTTTAACAAATGGGAAACGGCTAATGACCAAAGAAGCGCTGATTATTCACTTGTGGAATGAACAAGTAGATGAGGATAAACATTATAGCCGCTTGTATGTGCATATCAGAAACTTGCGCACAAAGTTAATTGCCAAGGGCTGCCCAGATTATTTCACCTCGGTCTATGGAATTGGTTACAGTTTCAAGCTACCTCGGTAAAAGAAATTGCTTTTTTCTAATACCAGTTTTCTACTTACAAACGAGCGCAAATTCTGCTGCTTCCTACTAAATAGGAATACAAAATTGTATTATATTGACCTTTCTGAACGAGATTAATTTAGCCGCCGACGCCAGTAGCTCATGTTGTCGAAAGTTGTACTCGCTACTTTACTGAACTTGGTGCACTTTTATTTCCCTATCAGAACAATTTTTAACTGCTAATGCTAAAATGTTACTACCTGAATTTTGTCTGGTGATATTGATCGGTGCCAGTGGATCGGGCAAGTCGGCTTTTGCCAGTAAACATTTCAAGCCAACTGAAATTGTTTCTTCTGATGCCTGTCGTGGTATTGTTAGTGATGATGAAACCAGTCAGAATGCGACATCTGATGCATTTGCTTTAGTTAAATTTATCACCCGTATGCGTTTAAAAAATCGACTGCTTACTGTCATTGATGCTACTAATGTTAAGGAAGAATCAAGGAAAGACTGGACCCGGCTGGCAGATGAATATAAGTGTTTAATGGTTGCCATCATTCTTGATATACCGGAGAATATTTGTGCCGACCGTAATAGCTTAAAACCTGATCGGCAGTTTGGTAAACATGTTATTCCCCTGCATATATTCCAGCTTCAAAAAAGTATTAAAAATCTGAAATACGAAGGCTTTCGTGATATCTTCCATTTACGATCTGTTGAAGAGGTTGACAGGGTTTTAGTCATAGAGCGAGAGCCTTCCTGAGATTCCTTCAGTTTATAAATACCGCTTATTTTGAGTATTAATTTACATTTCTACCTTTAGATATGCGATGTCTGACCCAACGCTTATGTATGAATAAAAAGCGTCATAACAATGTTTTTCGATATTGGAATTTTTTTTTGATCTTATAATTCTTACATCCTATACAGGGGTAAATCCTCTATCTTTTAGTTGTAATATAAGGAAATTATCGATTTTAGGCAGTTCCTCTTCACTACTAAATTTCCTTATTTAATTGTCATTAATTTTCATAATCTCTGTAACATCAAACCCTTCTTCCAGCCACTTACCCCCAATCTTTACTATTTCGCGGTTTCCTGACTTACCCAGTTCTTTCGGTTTAATAACATAAACTGGCACCCAGGCTTTGGCAATATTCTCACTAGCACCAGTCATCGTCTGTCCTTTAAGTTCGCACTTAATAATTATGCTTAATTCTGACTGGGCGTAGATCAGTTTATTTGTAGCAGCTGAATTATTAGCGCTTGTACCGGCTTCTGGGTTATAGGCTGAAATTAATACGAGTTTATGGCACATGATTGAAGTGCGCAGTTGTGATGACGTTGATCTCTTCAATAAGTTATCACTAACAATGGCCATAATAGGCTCCCCTGAGGCGCCACTAACACCTGAGGTGCCAGTAATAACTGCGGCACTTGATCTATCAACTGCACCAATGCCATCTGCCAAACCAGCTCTAGCAGCGCCACCTGAGGTATTTTCAGCCTGTGAGTCAATGGTTTCCAGCAGGGCTAACTCCTCAATTCCTTTATTTCCTCCGGTTACAACCCCGTAACCCTGAGCAACTACTCGCCCAACAACAGAGCTGCAAGCAATTTCATCAGCCTGGTCTATTTCTTTACCGCCCAGAATCGCGATGTATTTCTGATTCAACAATTTCTGATTACCCAGTCCGAATAGTATCGGGGGAGCAGCATTCTTTAACCGTTCACGAATTTTCTGAGGGTACGCTGTTTCACTTCTGTTGAGTACCCAGATGCCGGCTTTTGTCCATTTGTCAAGAGCTATGGCAAGTGATGCTTTTCTTTCAAGAAGTGATATTAACCGCTGTTTTGTGATCGTGGCATGTTTCCAATCACTGAGGTGTTCAGTATAACCAGTCAGTAAATCTTCGGGATTAAGATTTTTCTCAACTAGCCAGGTACCAATGACAGCCCATTCGGCTGTAGAAAGGGGCTGCATCGTATCGTTGACTTCTTTAGAAAAGTAGGCTGTAATAAGTAAGATGGCACTCGTTCGGTCAGAAATCATTAGTTTATACTGCTTGATGTTAGGGCAATCGGGAATACAGGCCCGCTTCCTGCCTTCAGTAAAAGTGCTGCAATGACGGTGAGTGTCCAGCCTGAATCGATAGCGTCATCAATCAGGTAAACTGAAGAATGCATAACCGCTGCTGAGATTTTAAAAACACTATCCAGATTGCGGCACTGAAACACACTATTTTCTTGTTCAGCCTGTGGGCTTACTTCTTTTATTTTGCTGACAACGGCTAAAAAGGGGATACCTAGCTTCTGAGCCAGGCGTTCAGCAAATTCAGGAACAAGTTCAGGATTTCTGAGTGAGGGCACACAGGTGACCCATTTGGGCCTTGGTTCATGTTTCCATCGCTCTTTAAGCATGCTGTAAACTGCATTTACCAGCTCATCACTAAAATGGTTTAATTTTTTGTCCTTTTCGACAGTCGTTCCCCAGCCTGAATCGCCCCTGCGGGAAAGGGCTTTGCCTGGTGATGCCACCCAGGCAGCAGGTAGCTTAAATTTCCAGCCATAGCCGGGTAAGCCCCCGGCGACTAATTGCAAGCGGGGTAGAATATCAATTTCTGACTTCTTTAGAAACAATGACGCTTCAACCGAATCTGAATGTGATGCCTCTTTTGTAAAGATTGATTGCCTGGTGCAGTTATAACATTTACCACAATTGGTAAGAATCGGATCATCGAGTGATTTCTGCAGATAGGTCATCAGGCAACCCTCAAACTCAGTATAACCTTGCACTTCTTGCCACTCGACCAGCTTTTGATTGGTCAGGCGTAAGATCTTTTCAGTATCCAGGCTATATGCAACTGCAGTTCGCAGCCATTTAGTTCCCATTTTCACGATGGGTGAGGGCTCTTCAACACTCAAATATTTAAGCACCTGGTCGATCTGCCCGTGGCGTAAGTTTAGCTTTTCAGCCAGATTTGGTACCGACAGGCCATCACCTTCGGCAAGGGTATCAAGAATAAGTGCAACCCGGTCTTCTGTTGGGAAAGCTGCATGCCTAAAGTATGCATGAATATCTTCATCTTCAGAACCCGAAAGCATGACCCCATAAGCCTCTGTTATTGCCCGCCCAGCACGGCCAACTTGCTGATAGTAAGAAATGATTGAGCCTGGTGCCTGATAATGAATAACGAATCCCAGATCAGGTTTATCATAACCCATTCCCAGAGCAGAAGTTGAAACCAGAACTTTTAACTTATTCGTATAGAGTTGGTCTTCGAGAAATTCACGGTAGCGGTTTGAATCAGCGTAACTGGTATTTTTTACACCAGAATAATAAGCTTCGGCATTGATGCCATTTAGTTTTAGCCATCGTGTCACCTGTATCGCGTCGCTTACTGTGAGGGTGTATATGATGCCACTTCCAGGGCACCTGGGGATATTTTCTTTCAGCCAGGCCAGTCTTGCCGACTGATCAGGAAGATTTATATTTTCCAGTACAATACTTTCCCGTACCAGTGGTCCTCTAAGAATCGTTAATTCTCCGAGTTGGTGTAGCACATCTTCTACAACCCGGTTATTGGCTGTAGCTGTGGTACCTAAAACAGGCATGCCTGCCGGCATCATCTTAATGATGCCGACAATGCGCCTGTAATCAGTTCTGAAATCATGGCCCCAATCAGAAATACAATGTGCTTCATCGACTACAAATAACGCGATACGGTCAGCTATGGGTCTAAGTACCGATTCCATAAATGAATCATTTGCCAGACGCTCGGGTGAAATTAAAAGGGCATCAACCTGATCATTCAGGATCTTATTTTTTGTGACTTCCCAGTCATCAATATTCGTTGAATTAATAGATACGGCTCTAATGCCCAGGCGCATCGCTGCCTCAATCTGGTTGCGCATCAGGGCTAGCAGGGGTGATATGATAATGGTAATCCCCTTACCCTGATCGCGTAAAATACGTGTACTTAAAAAGTAAACTGAACTTTTACCCCAGCCGGTTCGCTCAATTACGAGCAGTTTCTTTTGCTGGTTTACAACGGTATCTATGGCTTCCCATTGGTTCTCCCTGAAAGCCGCATGCTCGTTATTTAATGATTTTCGTAATAACGCTAATGCTGATTCTTGATCCATGGGGTGAAATTAACTATTCTGAAATTGCACGCAATAAAGTTTAAAATTACAACTTCAGCCAGGAGCACCAGACGTTTTTAATGATCTTCAGGATGACCAAAGTATCAAAATAGGTATAAACGCAGGTAGTTTTTAGAAAATCGTAATCCTGAAAGGCATAACTAACCCGCGACAAAAAATCATCCCATAAAAATCATCCCATAAAAAAAGCCTGGTCTCTAAAGATCGGGCTCATTCTAGTAAGAAACAGTATATATTTCGGAATTAACCTATCCCAGGTATGATTTTAAAATCTTGCTTCTTGATGTATGACGCAGACGTTGAAGTGCTTTGTCTTTTATCTGCCGTACACGTTCTCTGGTTAGATTAAACTTTTCACCAATTTCTTCTAAAGAAAGTGGATGATTGGTACTTAAACCAAAGAATAAAGTAACAATCTCACGCTCGCGTTCAGTCAGGGTAGATAATGACCGCTTGATCTCTTCAGAAAGAGATTCGTTGATCAGTAAACTGTCTGTATTTGGAGTATCACTGTTTTCAAGAACATCAAGCAGGGTATTTTCTTCACCCTGAACGAATGGAGCATCCATAGATACATGGCGGCCACTATTACTTAAGGTATCAGAAATTTTATCGACTGTTGTTTCAAGGGTGTCTGCAAGCTCTTCTGGTGAAGGTTCACGCTCGAATTCCTGCTCAAGTTTTGAGAAAGCTTTTGAGATTTTACTCAAAGAACCAACCTGATTCAGGGGTAAGCGTACAATTCGGCTTTGCTCAGCAATTGCTTGCAAGATCGACTGTCTGATCCACCATACAGCATATGAAATGAATTTAAAGCCCTTTGTCTCATCAAAGCGTTTTGCTGCTTTGATAAGACCAAGATTTCCTTCATTAATAAGATCACCTAGTGTGAGACCTTGATTTTGATATTGTTTGGCTACAGAAACTACGAAACGAAGGTTAGTTTTTGTTAAACGCTCTAATGCTGCTTGGTCACCTGCTCTGATCTTCTGAGCTAAAATCACTTCTTCTTCTGCCGTGATCAGGTCAACTTTTCCAATCTCGTGAAGATATTTATCAAGTGACTGGCTTTCACGATTTGTTATTGATTGGGTGATTTTGAGTTGTCTCATTCTTACTAATAAAAATTACATCCTATTCGAGAACCGGCAAAGGTATAAAAATATTACCTATTAATTAACATAAACGCTGAGTATAGCGAATTTATTATGTTATATGCCTGTGATTTAAACGGATTGAGATTGAATAATGTTTGCTAAAGTGCCTGATTCTTTCATGCGTACTCCTTTTTCAGTCTCTATGACTGTACAGCATTCATTGACAGGATCATGCTCAAAAAATAAGATTTGCTCTTTATCAGCGGCCTCCTTTAAAAACAGCTGCTTTTCGGTAAGCGTCAATAGAGGCCTCGTATCATATGCCATAATATAAGGCAGCGGGATATGACCTGTAGAAGGTAGGGCATCAGCACAATAAACTAATGTCTTATCGCCAATAGTCAGATAAGGTACCATCATGGCCTCAGTATGACCATGAAAATAGCTAACTGAGAAGTTTTCACAAAAGAGCCCTTCCTTCTGAATCATATTTAGCTGACCACTTTCTTGTAAGGGCAATATATTCTCGCTAAGAAATGATGCCTTCTCACGACCATTTGGCTTTATGGCCCAGTTCCAATGTTCCTGGTTACTCCAGTACCTGGCATTTGAGAATGCAGGCACCAGTTTATCATCAATAAGCTGAATAGCGCCACCACAATGATCAAAATGCAGATGAGTCAGAAAAACATCGGTAATATCAGCATGCTCAAAACCAGCAATAGCCAGCGATTCGGCTAGTGTGGGTCCTGATGGCTCATAATGACTAAAAAAGCGCTCATTCTGTTTATCACCCATGCCTGTATCGATCAAAATACGTCTGCCTGCTGTTTCAACCAGCAGGCAGCGCATTGACCAGTTACATAAATTATTGCTATCGCCAGGATTCGTTTTTTGCCAGATTGACTTCGGCACAACACCGAACATCGCCCCTCCATCTAACTTAAAATTGCCAGCATTGATGATATGAAGTTTCATTTAGATATCTGTAGCCTCACCATATGCTGCCGCAGAAGCTTCTTTCAATGCTTCGCTCATAGTAGGATGGGGGTGTATACTTTTTATGATCTCATGTCCGGTAGTTTCCAACTTTCTGGCAACAACTACTTCAGCAATCATTTCGGTCACATTATGACCTATCATATGTGCTCCTAGAAATTCACCATATTTAGCGTCGAAGATTACCTTCACGAAACCTTCAAATTCACCTGCTGCCTTGGCACGTCCAGAAGCACTGAATGGGAACTTACCAATTTTTAACTCATAACCTGCTTCACGGGCGGCTTTTTCAGTATAACCGACTGAGGCAATTTCAGGCTCACAGTACGTACAACCTGGTATATTATTGTAATTAATCGGATCAACTTGCTTACCGGCAATTTTCTCAATACAGGTAATTCCTTCAGCGCTTGCAACATGGGCTAATGACTGTCCGCGTACGATATCGCCAATTGCATACACACCCTCAACATTGGTTTTGAAGAAATCATCAACCAGTACCTTACCCTTATCTGTTTTAACACCCAGTTCTTCAAGGCCGATATTCTCAAGGTTGGTACTGATGCCCACTGCAGATAAAACAACATCTGCTTCAAGTATTTCAATACCAGCGGCAGTCTTAACTCTTACATGGCAGATATCGTTTATTACCTCTACGCCTTCAACGTTAGAGCTGACCATGATATTGATGCCTGATTTTTTGAAATTACGCAATAAAGCTTTTGAAATTTCTTCATCTTCAAGTGGAACAATTGTATCAAGGTATTCTACAATGGTCACCTTGGTACCCATTGCATTATAAAAATAAGCAAATTCACAGCCTATAGCGCCTGAACCTACTATTACCAGCGATTTTGGTTGTTTGCTCAGGGTCATAGCCTGACGGTATCCAATGATTTTTACCCCGTCTTGCTTAAGGTTTGGTAGATCTCTTGACCTTCCACCTGTTGCCAGAATAGTATAAGTGGCTCCGTATTCTACAGTCTTGCCATCAGAACTTGTAACAGATACCTTATTACCTTTGACAGCCTTGCCCCAGCCGTTGATGACATCGATCTTATTCTTTTTCATCAGAAAGTTAACACCCTTGCTCATTTGCTCAGCAACACCACGGCTTCTTTTGATGACAGCAGTAAAATCAGCCGTTGGATTTTCGACATTAAGGCCGAACTCAGCTGCATGCTTCATATATTCAAATACCTCTGCACTTTTAATAAGTGCTTTTGTAGGTATACATCCCCAGTTAAGGCAAATTCCACCGAGAGATTCTACTTCAACAATCGCTGTTTTAAAGCCAAGCTGTGATGCTCTGATTGCTGTTGTATAACCTCCGGGGCCACTTCCAATAACTATAACGTCGTAATTCATGTAGGATCTTAATTTATGTGAACTTAATGTTTTAACAGATGAAAAGCCTGTGAGTTTTATAATTAGATGCTAAGAAACAAAAATATGCCCGTTTTTGTGATTGTTGTTAATGTAAATAAATAATAGGTTTTGAAGCGATCTTTTGATAAAAACGAAAATAAAAGTCAAAAAATGCACAAAAAGAGCCATTTGTGTGGAATGGTTGCAATTTGTTTACATAAATTTTACATGCTTCAACTAGCTTTGTTCCGGTTAACAAACAAACTATTTTATGAAAAAAAGTATACTCTCATATTTCGGAGTGATGATGTGTTCACTGCTTTTATTTGCAGGTAGCACATTCGCTCAGGAAACCACTGCTGCTATCAGCGGTATTGTAAAAGATAAATCCGGCCCACTTGCCGGAGTTACTATTACAGCAGTTCATATGCCAACAGGAACCCAGTATTCTATCTCTTCACGGCCCGACGGAAGATACAACTTTCCTAATGTAAAGATTGGTGGTCCGTATAAACTGACCGCTAATCTTATTGGTTACAAGCAGCATATCTCTGATGCTTTTTCCCTTACCCTGGGTCAGAATTTTCAGGCAAACATCAATATGTCTGAAACCAATGTTGAACTGAAAGAAGTGGTTGTTACTGCTGGACAGAACAAAACTTTCAATTCAAACCATACCGGTGCGTCTGATATCATTACCCGCTCACTTATCGAAAGAATGCCAACGATCACTAGAAGTTTGAATGATTTCACCAAACTTACTCCTTTTGCTGGTTCAGGTGGAAGCTTTGGTGGCCGTAATAATCAGAGCAATAATATCACTGTTAACGGTGCATCTTTCAATAATACATTTGGTCTTGCTGGCTCCATTGGCGGTCAGACGGGTGCCCAGCCAATTTCTATTGATGCTATTGACCAGATTCAGGTAAACCTTGCCCCATACGATGTTCGTCAGGGTAGCTTTACAGGTGCTGGTATAAATACTGTCACTAAATCGGGTTCAAACGCTGTTACCGGTTCTGCTTATGGTTATGTTCAGGGTGCAGGAATTAAGGGCTTAAAATCAGGTAATGTTACTTTAAGCAAGCAGCCATTTGATTACCACCTGGCTGGTTTTTCTTTTGGTGCACCCCTGATCAAGAATAAATTATTTGTGTTTTTTGATGCTGAGCAGGAACGCAGATCAACACCTGCAACTACTATTTTGGCTACGCGGTCAGGTCTTTCAGGCTCTAACATTTCTAATGCTAAAGCATCGACACTTGATTCATTACAGAATTTTTTGAAAACCAAGTACAATTACAGTGCTGGCCCATATGAGAATTATGCAAATCATTTTGCTGCCGATAGAATTACAACCCGTTTTGATTATAACATCAATAACAGAAATACCCTGAACGTAAACTTCTTCTACCTGAAGTCAAACAAAGATGTTTCAGCAAGTAACAGTGGTGCACCAAATGGTAACCGTCAGCCTAGCTTAACTGGTTTACCTTTCTTTTCATCAGGTTATAATATCGCTAATAACCTCTTCTCAGGTATTGTTGAATTAAATAGTTCTTTTAATAATTCAGCTTCAAATAAGTTTCAGGTTGGTTATACTGCTATGCGTGATCAGCGTAAGAGTCTGGGATCAAATAATTTTCCACTTGTGGATATTTTAAATGGCCAGGGTCAATCATTAACTGCTTTTGGTTATGAGCCTTTTACCGCTTTTAATAAGCTGAATACTGATATCTTTCAACTGAATGATTACTTCACTTTATTTAAGGGGATTCATGAAATTACCTTAGGTACGCAAAATCAGTTTCAGCGTTATAAGAATGGTTTTGCTCCGAATTATTATGGTTCATATACCTTCAATAGCGTGGGTGATTTTTACGCCAGTGCTAATAATGGTGTAGATAATGCTACTAACTATACACTGCGTTATGCTGCCCTGTCAACTGATTTTCCATATGGAAAAATTAAGAACTACCAGCTTGGATTTTTTATTCAAGACAAATGGAAGATTCGTGAGACTTTCACACTTACCTACGGTTTAAGACTTGATATTCCTATTTACGAGCAAACTTTCACCAATAACCCAGCTGTACCAGCTTTAGTATTCCGTAATGGTTTACAGGTTAGCACTGCTCAAACTCCAAAAACTCCTTTATTATTTTCACCAAGAGTTGGTTTTAATTGGGATGTGTTAGGTGATCAGACTTTACAGTTTAGAGGTGGAACAGGTATTTTTACAGGCCCGCCCCCACAAGTTTGGATTTCAAACCAGGCATCTAATAATGGTGTGCAGTTAGGTTCATTCAGCCATGGCCCGCTTAAAGGAAATATATTCAGCCCTGATGTTAATGCATACCGTCCGGCACCTGGTGCTAATAATTTGCCAACTGGTTATAACCTGGCCATTACTGATAAGAACTTTAAGTTTCCACAGGTTTGGCGTTCAGATTTTGCTGTTGATTACAAGTTGCCATTTAATATCGTTGCAACTGCTGAAGCATTCCTGACCAAAGATATTAATGCCGTTTATGTACAGAATATTAATCTTCCTTTAACAGGAACAGCTTTATTAGGCGCTGATAACCGTACCCGTTATTCAAGATCTAGTGTCTATGACGGTAATACGTATAGCTCTGCAGGTGCAATCGTTAACGGTACGAATGGTAAACCTTTACCAGCAACTCTTGCCAATCCAAACATTACCGATGCTGAATTAATGACCAACACAAACAAGGGTTATTCTTATGCAGCCTCTATTAAACTTGAGCGTAATGTGAAAGGTTTATATACCGCCTTATTTTACACACATAGTGATTCACGTTCAGTAAATGACGGCGGGTCTATTGCACAGTCAGTTTGGTCTCAGCGCCCGGTTTCAGGTGACCCAAATGAGAATGTTACTTCATACTCTTCTTATAGACTGCCAAACCGTATTCTGGGTATCCTTTCTTACCGTAAAGAATATGCAAAGTTTCTTGCCAGCTCAATTGGCGTAACATATGAATACCTCGCAGGTGGTAGTTCAAGTTATACTTATAGTGGTGACTTAAACAATGATGGTGTTAGAAATAATGACCTTATCTACGTACCACGTAATCAGAGTGAAATCAATCTGGTTGATGTTGTTGTCAATAAAGTAGTTACTTATACTGCTGCCCAGCAGTGGTTAGATTTAAACAATTATATCAGCCAGGATCCAGATCTTAAGAAAAGACGGGGTCAGTATGCTGAAAGAAATGGTTTATTAAACCCTTACTACGGTCAGACTAATCTTAATTTTTCCCAGGATATCTTCATCCAGGCAAAGAATGGCAAACGTAATACATTACGTTTTACTGCCGATATTTTCAACTTTCAGAATTTAGTTAACAAAAATTGGGGTATTCAGAAAATTCCTAACACCACAGGTGGTTTGATCAAATTCAATGGTCTTGATAAAATAACAGGTAATCCAACATTTAGCATGAACTACCAGAATGCTGCTACCAAAGTACCTTATACCAGTACTTTTTACAATCCAGGTATTTCATACTGGACAATGCAACTAGGCTTAAAATATATTTTCCAGTAAGGAGCTCTAATTCATAAAAACAGCTCTGTCTAATATAGATGGAGCTTTTTTTTGTTTTTTTTTGTGGAATTTAGACAGACTTTATCAAGGTTCGATGGTTGAAGCTCTTCTCATCTTTAGCAATAATAGTAGCCTTTTGTGTCTCTCATTTTCTAATTTAATTACGGAATATGATAAAATGCAACTTAGTGTGTACTAATACAGTTCGGAAATCTTTATTTTTAAATAACCTATTTTTAAATAACCTATTTTTAGTTGGGGTTAATAAAAAAAATGAATCAACAGTTAAGATCAATCAGACCATTTATCGGTGCCAGAGATTACGAACTCTCACGTAGCTTTTATTCCTGTATGGGGTTTAATGAAAGTGTCATTGATGTCGGTATGTCTTTATTTACTAAAGACGATCTGGGGTTTTACCTTCAAAAAGCCTATGTCAAAGAATGGATCGAGAACTCCATGATTTTTATGGAGATATCTGACCTTGACCTTTTCTTAAAAGAACTGCTTACATTAAATCTGATTCAGAAGTTCCCCACAGTAAGAATTTCAGGAATAAAGGATAATGACTGGGGGCGTGAATTCTTTGTGCATGATCCTTCAGGTATCTTATGGCATTTTGGGCAATTTAAGCGCTTTTAACGAAAAAAGGCCGTGAAAATCCTAGCCTTAAATCTATTATTGGATAATAGTTAATCTCGGCAACAGCCCCAATGAGTAAAACCCCGGTAACGAAAACTTTGTTCCAAGATAGCCCGGCTCTCAACCTTTCAGTAGCTAATCGTCAACCCTTCATAAATAATACTTAATCTGCTTGTTTGAGTAGTTGGCCTGGTTTCAACACGGCCAATGATTTTGGCATCAATATCAAAACTGCGTGCTATTCTGATAACCTGATCAGCATCGCCTGAATTCAGGTAAAGCTCCATACGGTGCCCCATATTGAATACCTGGAACATCTCAGCCCAGCTGCTGCCAGATTCAGCCTGAATCAGTTTAAAAAGGGGAGGAAGCTCAAAAAGATCATCCTTAATGATATGGAGATTTCTATTTGCGAAATGTAGGATCTTGGTCTGCCCACCACCAGAGCAGTGAACAATGCCATGAATACGGCCATGCATGGCGTCTGTTATTGCCTTAATTACCGGGGCATAGGTACGGGTAGGAGAGAGTATCAGCTTTCCGATAGAAATCTCCTCGGTATGATCTGTATTATGTATAAATGAATGATAAGATACGGTTATCGGGTCGAGTAATTTTTTCGTACCTGAATACGCCAATTCGCGTGGAATGGCTGCATCATAACTTTCAGGGTATTTTTCAGCCAGCCCATAAGCCAAGACATCATGCCGGGCAGAAGTCAGCCCGTTGCTACCCATACCCCCATTATAACTTGTTTCATAGCTTGCCTTGCCCGAAGAGGCCAGACCTACAATGACATCACCAGCTGCAATATTGGCATTATCAATGACTTCTGTTCTTTTCAGCCTGCAGGTTACCGTAGAATCAACGATGATGGTGCGTACCAGATCACCCAGATCAGCTGTTTCTCCACCAGTTGAATAGATTTCCATCCCTGATGTGCGCAGCATTGAAAGAACTTCCTCTGTTCCTTCTATAATTTCTTTAATCACCTCGCCTGGAATCAGGTTTTTATTGCGGCCAATGGTTGAAGAAAGCAGGATCGGGCCCAGCGCACCAACGCAAAGCAGGTCATCGGTATTCATGATTACCGCATCCTGAGCAATACCGCGCCAAACTGACAGGTCACCGGTTTCTTTCCAGTATAAATAAGCGAGTGATGATTTTGTTCCCGCTCCGTCGGCATGCATCACATTACACCAGTCGGCATCACCACCAAGTAAATCGGGTAATATTTTACAGAATGCACTTGGGAAAAGACCCTTGTCAAGATGTTCAATTGCTGCGTGTACATCTTCTTTTGAAGACGAAACGCCTCTTTGCTCGTAGCGTTTCTGGTTAATTGACATAGTAATAAGATATTATTTATGTTCAGGGCTGCAAAAATAGGAATAAAAAAATAAGGGCTCTTCCCGTTAAGGAAAAGCCCCGTATTTTATTGTTAGTCAGTAATTACTTGATAAACAGCAATTCTCTGAATTTTGGTAATGGCCAGATAGTGTCATCAACAAGCATTTCTAACTTGTCAACATGGTACCTGATATTCTCAAAAAATGATTTTACTTTTTCGTCATATGCAATGGCTCGCTCTCTTAAGTCATCAATCTTATTGGCAACTTTACGGGCTTCAAGCATAGCATCAGCGTATTTCTTGGTTTCTCCCATATGCAGTGAGATTTCTTTAATAAGATCAACCTGAGCTTTAGCAAGATCAACTCCCAGACCAATATCCTGAAGTCCTTTTACATTGGCAATGAGCTGATTCAGGTACTGAACACCTGCAGGGATGATCTGGTTATTCACCATATCATTGATTACGCGTGCTTCAATCTGCAGTTTCTTCACATAGGTCTCAAGCATGATTTCATGACGGGCATGAATCTCTCTGGAAGAAAATATGCTCAGTTTTTCAAATAAGGCAACGGTCTTATCAGACGTTAGTGCATCGATTGCTTTTGGCGTAGTCTTGATATTCTTTAAACCTCTTTTTTCAGCTTCAGCTTCCCACTCAGCGCTATAACCATTGCCTTCGAATAAAATGCTCTTCGAATCTTTGATATAATTTCTGATGATCTTCATGATCGCAACTTCTTTCTTCTCTCCTTTTTTGATCAGGTTATCAACTTCTTTCTTGAACTGGATAAGCTGGGCTGCAACGATGGTGCTCAGTACCGTCATTGGTGAGGCTGAATTCGCAGATGAACCTACAGCACGTAATTCAAATTTATTACCTGTAAAGGCAAAAGGTGAAGTACGGTTACGATCTGTATTGTCGAGAAGTATTTGAGGAATCTTAGGAATATTCAGGCCTAATGCACCTGGCAGGTCTTTTTTCTTAGCTGAAGTAACGCGTGAATGCTCAATTTCATCAAGAACCTCAGTAAGCTGGGTACCGATGAAGATTGAGATAATTGCTGGTGGGGCTTCATTTGCACCTAAACGGTGATCATTATTAACTGAAGCAATACTTGCTCTTAACAGGTTATCATGTTCATGAACAGCCTTAATGGTATTGACAAAGAAGGTCAAAAACATCAGGTTGTTTTTTGGGGTCTTACCTGGTGAGAGTAAATTCTTACCAGTATTGGTTCCCATTGACCAGTTATTATGCTTGCCGCTACCATTAATACCAGCATAAGGCTTCTCATGCATTAATACTTTCAGGTTATGACGACGGGCAATTTTTTCCATCAGATCCATTAACAACAGATTATGATCAATAGCCAAGTTAATTTCTTCAAATACCGGTGAACACTCAAACTGGCTTGGGGCCACCTCATTATGACGGGTTTTTAATGGAATCCCTAATTTGAAAGCTTCAGTTTCAAAATCAAGCATATAGGCATATACTCTTTCAGGAATTGAACCAAAATAATGGTCTTCTAATTGCTGATCACGGGCGCTTTGATGGCCTAGTAAAGTTCTGCCAGTTAAAACCAGGTCAGGACGGGCATTGTATAAGGCAAGATCTACCAGAAAATATTCCTGCTCAATACCCAGGGTAGCATTCACCTTAGTTATATTGCGATCGAAATACTGACAGACATCAACAGCTGCTTTATCAAGTACATTCAGTGACTTTAAAAGCGGAGCTTTATAATCAAGTGATTCTCCGGTATAAGAAACAAATACAGTAGGAATACATAAAGTAAAGCCAGCACCACTCGATAATACAAATGCCGGAGATGATGGATCCCAGGCAGTATAACCACGGGCTTCGAAGGTACTTCTGATGCCTCCGCTTGGGAAACTTGAAGCATCTGGTTCCTGTTGTATCAATGCATCACCATTGAAATTTTCGATTGCACTGCCATCGGCAAGAGGCTCAAAAAACGCATCGTGTTTTTCTGCTGTTGAACCAGTTAATGGCTGAAACCAATGGGTATAATGAGTTGCGTTTTTGCTCATTGCCCAAGCCTTTAAGCCTGTCGCAATTTGCTCTGACATATCACGGTTTAGTGGATTACCACTTTCAATTGATTCTAAAACGCTATTATAGGCTTCCTTGCTCAGGTAATCTTTCATAGACCTCTTATCAAAAACATAAGAGCCATAATAATCAGAAACCTTTGAAGATGGAGCTGTAACGATCACAGGCTGTCTTGAAAATGCAGTTTCCAGAGCTTTAAAACGTAATGTCGACATAAGTGCTATGAGTTTTTGGAATTTGTTACAATAATCTGGTATTTTTTTTAAAAAACTATGGAATTTATGCTAAAAATTCAAGATAATCGATAAAATATAACAAACCCTTGAAAAAATTGGCCGAAAAATTAGATATGCCCTAAAATTACTCCGTTCTGGGTTAAATGTCTATAATATTGACCCGAACATTTATATACAGGATATTAAAATGTATGATAGTCAATTCTGTTTACAAGGAATTAACATACTGCTCATGCTGGGGTAATAAGTGAATGCTAGCTTAAGCCTTTTAAAACCTGAAAACTTGAATACCCGTTATCAGATGTTGCAAAAATGCAGAGCTGCGATCTATACTCTTTCCTATTCTCAAAGGTCTCTCATTATGGCCCTTGCTGCTTTTGGCTGTTATACCAGTATGTATGCCTTCAGAAAAGCATTTGCTGCAGGTACCTTCGAGTCAGTGAAGTTTTTGTCTGTTGACTATAAAGTATGGCTGGTGATTGCCCAGATAATTGGATATACCCTGAGTAAATTTTACGGCATTAAATTTATAGCAGAAATACCATCAAACAGAAGAGCGCAAACAATAATAATCCTGATTGGTTCTGCCTGGCTAGCCCTTCTTGGTTTTGCAATTGTTCCCAGGCCCTATAATATCATTTTCCTGTTTTTGAATGGCTTTCCGCTGGGTATGATCTGGGGTTTGGTATTCAGTTATCTTGAAGGGCGTAAATCAACCGAGTTTTTAGGAGCAGTTATGGCAACCAGCCTTATTTTTGCATCTGGCCTGGTTAAAACAATCGGACGTTTAATTATAACTATTTTTCATGTAAACGAATACTGGATGCCCTTTTTGACAGGACTGGTATTTGTCTTGCCCCTGCTGCTGTTTGTCTTTCTTCTAGAATCAGTTCCTGATCCGGATACCCAGGATCTTATCTCACGTACCCGGCGCTTACCCATGAATGCAGCCGGGCGTAAGAAGTTTCTCTTAAATTTTCTGCCAGGTATTTTTCTTACACTGATTATTTATACTCTTTTTACTATCATGCGTGATATCAGAGATAATTTCGAGGTTGAAATCTGGTCAGACTTTGGTGTTCATACTAATTCGATCTATGCCCGAATTGACGGGGGTATCTCTATATTGGTTCTACTGCTGCTGAGCCTGCTGATCTTGGTGAAAGACAATCTAAAAGCCTTTTCACTGATTCACCTGATGATCGCCTCAGGGTGTTTCATTATTGGTCTGGCAAGTATTTTATTCATCCTGAATCTAATAAGTGTAATGACCTGGATGACACTTTCTGGTCTGGGTTTATATATGGGCTATGTGCCGTATAATGCGCTATTTTTTGACCGTATGATTGCCAATTTTCGCTATGCCAGTAATGTCGGTTTCATAATGTATATCGCTGATTCATTTGGTTACCTGGGCAGTATATCAGTGCTGGTTTTAAAAGAATTTACTCATCTGACCATTAGCTGGGGACATTTTTACCTAAGAGGTATGCTGATTGTTTCAGTTATCGGGCTTATTGCCAGTCTAAGTTCCCTGATTTATTTCAGGCTTAAAACCCGAAAAACGATCACGGTATCACTTGAATTACCAGATCTGGTCTCTGCCTGATCGAGCTGTTTCAAGCATGATTGATAGAAGCATTCCTAAAAAATAGTATTTTTGCCATTCGGTCAAAATACTAATCTGGTATTTGCCAGCTATACAAAACTTTAAAAACCTACCCAGTGCAAGAAATTACACCTGCAGATAGAATTGAATCAAAAGAAAGTGCCCTGAAGATGGGCTTGCTGCCAGAAGAATTTGACCGTATCTGTGAAATTTTGGGCCGTGTGCCGAATTTTACTGAAGTCAGTATTTTTTCAGTCATGTGGAGCGAGCACTGCTCATATAAAAATTCAATC
>JANLVJ010000012.1:0-38745 GCA_031363945.1 bacterium
GGTTGATAATCTCGAAGGTTTTCCCGAATCAATCAGGTTTTTGAAGAAAAATGCTGCCTGGCTAAAGAATACTCCCCTGCTGTCTGATATAATTTTCTGTGCCGAGAAATACAGGGTGCCCATCGAGAATTTTCTTGAGCCGTATATGAATTATTATGTGGCAGATACCCGTGAGGATGCCTTAAAAGCCATACAGCTACTCGGAAATGCGGAAAAAGGCAGAGCCAATCTCTTCTTTCTGGAAGCATTTACTTGCCCTACCCCTGATTCAGGGCCCACACCTAGTGGCTGCATTCAGGCCCTTGAAGTACTTGAAGTAGAGGCCCAGTATGAAGGTCTGGTAAAATACCTCTTTAAAGATGTGTACCTGAAACTGACTGATACAGCCGACAATCAGGGTTCAGACCTGCAGCAGGGTACACTGATCGATAGCTTGGGGCGGTATATATCGTCAAGCGTGCATTTATCAGGAGGCTCAGTGGGCCTATTTGAAGGTAAGCGTATTGGCAGGGCCAAGAACCTGGAAGTATTGCAGCGGGAAATCATTGACCTTGAAAAGCAGATTACCGTAACTAAGACCGATCAGGAGCTCATTGCCGAAAGTCTGCAGCAAAAGAAGTCTGAAGCCGGCAAGCTCAATAGCCGCCAGTTAAGAGAAGAAATAAGTACCATCAATTCTTCCCGTGCCGGGGTTGAAGCCCGTAAAGAACAGTTCGAAGTATTCATCAAGAGTAACTTCGAGCGTAAAGAAGATATAGCGGCCAAACTTGCTGAAATAGCCGTACAGCAGCAAGACCTTTTGCCCCTGATCAGCCAGCTAAAAGAAGAGCAGTATGCCTTAGGCCTTGAACTAAGTGCCATAGAGCAGGAATTTCAGCAATCGACAGAGATTCTGTCAGAAGTTTCACAGCTTTTTAATACCCGAAATATTGTTTTTCACCAGCAGCAGAATAAGCTCTCGGGAATCGAAAAAGAACTCGAGTATAAAGAAATCAACCAGGAACAACTCGACGAGAAACAGGAGAAAAATACCGTTGAGCTTGCCGAGGCCCTGACAAAACTAGATACCCTGCTGCAGAGTACAGATAATAAAGACACAGATCTGATCGAACTCTACCAGCAAAAAACTGCGCTTGATAAAGGGCTGCGCGAGATTGAAGAAGACTACTTTAAAAGTAAGGGTGATATCTCAACCCTTGAGCAACAGATTCTTGAAAGCCGCCGGAAACGTGAGAATAATGAGGCCCTGATACAGGCGCTGAATGAGAAGCTCACCGAGCTGAATATGGAAATGCACGGCTTGAAAGAAAGGCTCGCTGTTGAATTTTCAATTGATACCGATAACCTGCCTGAGCCGGCCGAAGGGCAGGAAATTGCCACTGAACAGCAGACTGAAGAACTCAAGAGACGCAATGAGAAGGTAAAAGCACAGATTGATTCATTCGGTGCCATCAACCCCCTGGCTATGGAAGCCTATACCGAGATGGATGAACGCTTTCAGTTCATAAACGGGCAGAAAGATGATCTGCTCAAGGCCAGGAAGTCACTGCTTGAAACAATCCAGGAAATTGATGATACGGCCAGGATCAAGTTTTTAGAATCATTCAATAAGATCAGGGAGAATTTTATCTTAGTCTTCAGGTCGCTCTTTAATGAAGAAGATTCCTGTGACCTGATTTTAAGCGATGCGGCAAATCCACTCGAATCAGATATTGATATTCTGGCCATGCCCAAGGGTAAGAAACCCCTTACCATTAACCAGCTGTCAGGCGGTGAGAAAACCCTTACGGCAACCGCGATCTTATTTTCACTTTACCTGCTCAAGCCGGCGCCCTTCTGCATCTTTGATGAAGTCGATGCCCCACTTGATGATTCGAATATTGATAAGTTCAACTCAATCATCCGCAAGTTTTCTGACCAGTCACAGTTTATCGTAGTCAGTCATAATAAACGCACAATTGCCTCTACAGATGTCATTTACGGCATTACCATGGTTGAGCCAGGTGTGTCACGTATTGTGCCGGTTGATCTGCGAACGGTAGAAACCGCAGAATAAGTTGGGTGGAAGAAGGTTATTGAATTAGTAGCCGGCCCGTAGTATTTGTGTGGCTGGTTGTTGGTATCAGAATTTGATCTTGTGAAACAAGGTTGCTTATTTCCTTCTAAACTACCATTACACCATCTTTCATACGCAGTTGCCGGTCAGCAATAGCTGCTAGCTGTGCATTATGGGTAACGATGATAAAGGTCTGGTTTAACTTTGCCCTGAGATCTAATATCAATGCATGCAGTTCTTCTGAATTGCGGGAATCAAGATTTCCCGAAGGCTCATCGGCCATGATAATAGCAGGTGAATTAATCAGGGCCCTGGCAATGGCAACACGCTGCTGCTCACCACCCGAGAGTTCTGATGGCTTATTTCCTGAACGGGCCGAAACCCCCAGTACCGAGAGCAATTCAGCAGCCCGGTCTTCAATCGCTTTTCTGGGCTTCCCCGAAATATAACCCGGGATACATACATTTTCAATGGCTGTAAATTCAGGTAGCAAGTGATGAAACTGAAACACAAAGCCTATTTTCTCATTTCTAAATTTACTAAGCTGACGGGGTGATAAGGCTTCAACAGCGATATCATCTATCAATAAACTGCCGCTATCAGGACGGTCAAGCGTACCCAGAATATGCAGCAGTGTACTTTTACCAGCACCCGACTCACCAACGATTGAAATAATTTCACCCCGGGCGACATCAAGATCAAGGCCCCTGATGACTTCTAATGATGCATATGATTTACGAATACCTCTGGCTTTTAACATCCCTGTGAATATAGGGGTTAATATAGTAAAATGATTAAAGGCCGGGTTGGGGCAACTAGCGGCAAATGCCCGAAGGCTGTGTTAACTAGCGGCAAATGCGTGCCTGCATGGGTTTGGGTATGCCTGACCCGGCTTAAACCTGTTCAGGCCAGGTTAAGGCAACTAGCGGCAAGAGATTTCAATTAGTCTATGCCGATTCAAATTAAACGTTATTTTTACCAAAAAAAATTAAATGAATATTCACGAATATCAGGGAAAGTCGATATTAAAAAGCTTCGGCGTACGTATTCAGGAAGGCATTGTTGCCAATACTCCTGAAGAAGCTGTTGAAGCAGCAAAGAAGTTGCAGGCTGAAACTGGTACAAGCTGGTGGGTGATAAAAGCCCAGATTCATGCTGGTGGCCGTGGTAAAGGTGGAGGTGTCAAGCTTGCCAAGAGTCTTGACGAAGTAAGAGAAAGAGCTACCCAGATTCTGGGCATGCAGCTAATTACGCACCAGACAGGCCCGGCAGGCAAAAAAGTAAATAAGATTCTCGTTGCCCAGGATGTTTACTATCCAGGTGAAACCCCTACCAAAGAATATTATATGAGCGTGTTGATGAACCGTACCGCTGGCCGTAATATCATCATGTATTCAACAGAAGGTGGAATGGACATTGAAGAAGTGGCCGAGCATACACCTGAGCTGATTTTCAAAGAAGAAATTGACCCATCAGTAGGTTTACAGGCTTTTCAAACCCGTAAGATTGCCTTCAACCTGGGTTTAAGTGGCGAGGCTTTAAAAGAGATGACCAAGTTTGTGGCATCGCTCTATAAAGCCTATGAAACGACTGACTCAGCCATGTTTGAAATCAACCCGGTTTTAAAAACTTCTGATAATAAGATACTAGCTGTTGATGCCAAGGTAAACCTTGACGACAATGCGTTATACCGTCATGCTGATTATGCGGCCATGCGTGATGAAAGTGAAGAAGATCCTACTGAAGTTGAAGCCACTAAGTCAAACTTGAACTATGTGAAGCTTGATGGCAATGTTGGCTGTATGGTCAATGGTGCAGGTCTTGCAATGGCAACCATGGATATTATCAAACTTGCCGGTGGTGAGCCAGCAAACTTTCTGGATGTTGGTGGATCAGCTAGTGCAAAAACTGTAGAGGCAGCCTTCCATATCATTCTGAAAGACCCAAATGTAAAGGCTATTCTGATTAATATCTTTGGTGGTATTGTTCGTTGTGACCGTGTTGCCCAAGGCGTTATTGACGCCTATGGTAATATAGGTAATATTACTATCCCTATTATCGTTCGCTTGCAGGGAACCAATGCTGCAGAAGCCAAAAAACTGATTGATGATTCAGGCCTGAAAGTATTTTCAGCCATTGAATTAAAAGAAGCAGCAGACCTGGTTAAGCAAGTGCTTGCCTAAAGCCAATACAAGGCAGGTTATTATTCAACTAATCAAAGAAATATGCTGATCCAGCTATATCCGGAAAATCCTGCCGAAAAAAAAATGGAACAAATTGTACAATGCCTCCGCTCAGGGGGCATTGTCATTTACCCGACAGATACTATTTATGGTCTGGGCTGTGATATTACCAACCAGAAAGCGATAGAAAAAATCTGCCGTATCAAAGACATTAAACCAGCAAAAGCAAATTTCTCCTTTGTTTGCTATGACCTCAGCCATATAGCAGACTATACCAAGCCCGTTGACAGTACGACCTTTCGCCTGCTAAAGAAAGCCTTGCCAGGGCCCTTCACCTTTATCTTCAACGCCAGTTCACTTGTACCCAAGATGCTGCACCAGAATAAGAAGACAGTCGGAATCAGGGTACCCGATAATGCTATCGCCCGTGAACTGGTACGAATGCTTGGTAACCCCATACTTTCAACCTCACTGCGTGATGATGATGAGATTCTTGAATATTCTACTGACCCTGAGCTGATCCATGAAAAATACAAAGACCTTGTAGATATTGTAATTGATTCAGGATACGGCGGTAACGAACCATCAACCATTGTTGACTGCACAAAAGATGGCTTTGAAATCATCAGACAGGGAAAAGGGAATTTAGCAGAGTTTTTGTAGGGGTGATTATAGGCTCAACTTAGTCAAGGCTAATGCGCTGCAGGAGTGGGTATTTCGTGAAAATGAGTTATAGACCGTGAAAAATGAGTACGAATTGAGGTATACACAGCATTAATAGAATAGAGCTGTTTTTTATGAATAGAAGCCAGTCGGGGACGGAAATCAATACCTGCCAGACCGGATATTGCAGCCATTTATCCCTTCTAAAATGGACTCACTAATTAAAGCCGTTGAATTTGAACGAAGAAGAGAATGGACTCCTACTGAAGTAAAGTATTTCGATTTTAGGATTGACCAGGTAAAAGACTTATTAAACAAGCGAGGTGTTTCCTCGGCAATCTTTATGAAAGACATAAAGGAAATTATTGAGCCAAATCTGGATTCTTTGACAGAATATGATAAAAAACAAAAACAACGGCCAAGGCTTTAACCTGTTTTAATAGGGGTCGCCTCACGAAACGGAATATATTGCACGTTAAGTTCAAGTTTTAGCTTCTAATGCCCTGAGAATTGAATATATAGGCTCAAGCTCGTACAAATTTTCTACAGCGAAGTCGTGGCAGCTTTTTTACTAAGTTTTAATTTACCCAACTTTTGAGAAATGAGCCATTTGATAATTGCTTGGTAATACAAAAGATACATAAATTTGTTATTCGCTATTTGTACACTTAAATATTATATATCGTGCGCTTCTGGATTTTTTCTTTTCTTTCGCATCGCTTTAATTACATCTACCTCTTTTAATTTATACTTTCTTGCTTTTTAACTGTAAATGGTTACGCCTGAAAGGCTGTCAAATTCCTTGTTGTTACTATGAAATCGACTCTTACTACATTGATTTTACTGCTTGTTCTATTTTCAGCTTGCAAAAAACAGCCTCATTCCCCGGGTCTTCCATTACCAGTGGGAAATAATTGGGCATATATCTCTGCACCAGGTGAAGGAGATTTTTTCGCCTTAAAGTTTTCTTCGCCTAAAACGGGCTACATTTTTGGAGATGGAAGTAATGGGCAATTCCTTTTGAAATCTATTGATGATGGTTTAACTTGGAATATCATCAAACAATTCAGTTTCGATTTCCTTCCAAAGTTCTTTTGTTTTACGCCTGCATCAGACGATACGATATTACTAGCGCGCAATAAATTTTACGCTTCTGTTGATGGCGGACAATCCTGGAACCCAATTCAGAATCCTCAGGATTCCTTTTTTGCTCAGGAGTTGATTACCGTTCCAGGTCACACACGCTATTCCTTGGCTAATAGCACTTTATATAGGCAACATGGCGGGTCTAATTGGACTTTGATTAAAACATTTGCAGTACCCGGGTATAGTTTAATACAATTCACCGATAGCCTTACTGGATTTGTTGGAGGAGGAAATTTTGTTGAGAAAGATGCGAATAAAACGGGTACATCATACGGCTTATTGTCTAAAACCATAGATGGCGGAAAGTCTTGGACGCAAATTGACACCGGGTTCTGGGAAACAAAAACGCAACGATTTCGGCAAATCGTTGCGTTTTCTTTCGTCAACAATTCTGTTGGTTTTCTTGCAACGGATGACGGATCGCTGGAAATGACCGCTGATGGGGGCATTAGTTGGTTCATAGTCAATAAAAAATTGGGGGGATTCGTAACAGATATGGTCTTCACTTCACCGAAGACTGGTTACTATATTTTGGGAAACGATATCTATGTAACAACGGATGGCGGCCTCACGACAAGCATAGATATGCATTCTACCTCAACATTATCAAAGTTTTATTCGGGATCAAATGGAATTTTTGCTGTCGGAAATAATCACACAATACTAAAAAGGAAATCTAATTAAATCAAAAAACGACCCTTATGAAAAATCATGTTTGTTTAACTGGCGCTCTAATGTTAATGGCTTCCATGCTTCTTTCAACAACATTATGGGCTCAAAAAGCTACTGGCGTAAAAATTGGCTCCAAGGGCATGTATTCCGAAGAAACTATTTTTTTTGGGAGTTCTGATATTCCAGGGTTTCAAAAAGGAATAATAACAATTTTCATTGATAGTACAAAAAGTGAGAAAATCTCAGCGGGCAAATTACTTTCACAAGAGACAGGCAATAACGGCATTGTCCATTATAAATGGCAACAATTTCTTCATGGAATCCCCATTGATAGAGCCATTTATATACAGCACGTCAAAGGAGAAAATATACTTTCTCAAGGCGGTCTTTGGGTAAAGGATTCTACTCGACTTCCATCAGCTATGCCTAGGCTTTCTAAACAAGAAGCAATAAAAAACGCCCTGGATTTTACCGGCGCAAAAGTCTATAAATGGGAAATACCCGCCGAAGAAGCCCTTCTTAAAGAAATAACGCATGACAAAAATGCAACCTATTACCCGCAACCATCACTGATATACTTTAGTGGGGATGGAGAGATGAATATCGCTGCAATGCGCCTGGCCTATGTACTTGAGGTATATGCCAACAGTCCATTAAGCAAAAAGGAAATATTCGTTGATGCAATCAGCGGAAAAATTTTGGGTGTCAGGCAAAAACTTTATGATGTCGACGTTAATGCAAACACTCAGACTGCCTATAGTGGGTTGCAACAGATAACAACGGATCAGGTGAGTAACAATCTATATAGATTACGTAGTGCTAACCGGGGCAATGGCATTGTCGTTTTAAATATGTCTGGCCAAGGAATGAATTACGGAGGAGCTACTGATTTCACTAATTCCTCCACTACCTGGAGCACTTTTAATCCGGCTATAGATCGGTATGCCACTGATGCCATGTGGGGACAACAAAAAACCTATGACTTTTATAAAACAACTTTTAATAGAAACAGTGTTGATAATGCCGGCCTAGCGCTATATGGCTATGTGCATACAAACCTGGTTGCTTTCGGTTTTTCGAATAATATTAATGCATTCTGGGATGGATCTAAAATTGCCATTTGTGAATTTTGATTATCTAAAGTAAAAAAACAGATTGCTTATCAAGATTTAAAAAGAAATAGATGTTGATCGTTAAATATGATGGTGGAAGGAGCCCAGTCTCAAGGATTATTGGAATTCGAAATGCAGACACAGTCTGGAAGTAAACCTTCAATAAATTTAACATTGAGAACTTATTTCTTACAGAGAGCGCTATCTTAATTTTATATATTGAGCTAGCGCTATTTTAATTCCTACCGTATCGAAATAATATTTTATAGACATCCCTACCCTATTATTTATGACCTCTTTCCCTTGATCATAAGGTCTTTAATAAATTCGGTGTTTATTGCTTGATTTACTTCAAACGCTTTCAAGGTTGGGCCCCATGGTAGTTTCCACTCCGTAAGGCCGTTTGAACTTCTTCCAAGGATAATTGCTGCCGCTGTTGAGGCACTGGTAAAGATATAGTCTTCAGTAAATTCGAGAGTTTCCCCTACTTGTTTAAGAATTTGAGTTGCTAATAATTGTGCCCTTCTGGCTATTAATGAAATAGCCAGCGATCGCATTTCAATTATTGTTGCCTTAGATCCTTTTAAGACCAGAAAACCATCTGGGACAGGCTCACCTTGTGCATCTGCTCCATTCTGAGATTTGATAGTAAAAATCTGAGATAAAACTTCGTTGCGACCCTCTCTTTTAGAATCAAAGATTTTATGCCCGAGGGTACTTACAAGCACTTTGATATTTTCAAGAAAAACTTCCATCTCTGACCGGTCTGATTCAGATAAGGATGATTTGGTTGGAATAACCGAGTTTTCAACTTTATATTCTCGCTAATAACGCTTTCTCTGAGACATGATTAACAAGTTTAAGGATTTTACACTTTAACCTACTGTTCTCCTAACTTTGTCAACTCCACCCGTCTTTGCTCATAAAGACAATAACTTCACTCCAGTAGTCATTAGAATTCAAGTGTGAATTTAACCGGGTTAAGATTGATTCTGCTTCACCAATATATATCAGCTCATCGCCTTGTTCATCTTTACCCAGAAGAAAATAAACTCCGGGATTTTGTAAGTCTTCGCGGTCGGTGCAATCCTTAATTTCCGTTCGGGGAATTCTGTAAGCCTTACCAGACCAATTAGAAAGCTCGGAACTAATTCTACCATTTGCATCCCCTTCAATCATAAATAATTTAATGGTTTTTCCCTGGGTCATTGGATAATTGATATTTATAATCAGATCTTCAAGCAAGATCGGGTTTAAAATTCAAATAATTATACAAGTGCACTAAACGTTCAGCGACAGCCGGGTCAAACTCGAACAGGAAAAAATGACTTAAACTTTTGTCGAGGCTGAACTCAGGTTAATACTAAATAGTTATTTATAAACCGAATAGACTGCCTTTCAGGTTTTTATTTCAGTTTTTTCACATTTTCATATTTGGGTCCATTGCCTTCGGATCAGCTACATTTTTTAACATAGCTTCACTATTTAAAAGGTATACTCCCTGGGTAACGACACGATCACCGGGCATCAAGCCTGAAACGACAGAAATAGATTTGACATCACCCGAGCCTGTTTTTATTTCTCTTTTAATGAATTTACCGGCACTTTTTTCTAGCCAAACATATGAACCCTTCTCATCACTTAGCAGGGCTGATTGTGTGATAGCAATCTTCTGCCCACCCCCACTTGGTACAGAAACAGCGGCCTGCATACCAGGACGAATGCGCCCCTCCGTATTTTTAATGGGTACCCTGAGTAGCAATATCTTCGATGATTCTGATAACTCTGGCTGTATAAAGCTGATTACCCCCTGCTCTTCTATTCCCTGAAGTTCAGGTATTAAAACCCTCACCATTGTACCTGGTTTAAACCCCATTTCGCCCGAATAAACTTGAGCCTCTACCCACAAACTATTTAAAACCTGCGATTTTAAAATTTCAGTGCCTTCAACAATATAGTCTCCTTCATGCACACTGATTTCTGAAACAGTTCCTTGAACCGAACTTAAAATAGTCGTATTAGGTGGAATTTTACCGGCTTTGATTAATGCCTTCAACTGGTTTTTTGTCAACCCCCAGAGAAAAAGCTTGTTGCGGGCTGCATAAATGAGCGCATCATAATCAATAGATGCCGTAACTATGGCCGGGGCTTGCTGGCTGGCAAGTAAATACTCGCTTTCTGCCAAACGAAGGTCTTCACTATAGAGGGTATAAAGTGGGGTTCCAAGAGCTATTTTCTCGCCAATAGTACGAATGTATAGGTGCTCAATTCTGCCTGATACTTTAGCGCTCATCACCTGAGCCTGGGTTTCATTTGTGCGCACAGTTCCAGTAAGCATAGCAGCACCCTGACCAGGTTCTGTTTTTACCTCCTCTGTCTTGATACCAGCTAAAGCTATTTGTTGGTCAGTTAAACTCAGAGCTCCTGTATCGAGTAAAGTATGAGAGGTTGTAGCCTTAGTTACCTTGATTAATTTCATACCACAGATAGGACAATCACCCGGCTTTTCTACTCTTATCTGCGGATGCATTGAACAGGTGAAATAAGTATTTTGATCTACCTTTTGAGGAGTTTTGGCCTGCCTGCATGAAAAGAGCATTAAAATAGCGAACAAAGAATACATCAGAAAGCGACCTGCCTTGGGCAATCTTTCTACTAATTTTAGTTTACTGGGCTGCATCATTCGTATGAATAAAACTTTCACTATCTGTCATATACCTGGCATCTCGTGCTATGCTATCTGTGGGCGAAAGCCCATGCAAAATTTCAATTTCTTCGGCATGCCTGGCACCCGTAGAGACAGGTCTGACACGATATGAATCACCTTTTTTTAACCAGACAATGGTTGTGCGACCGAGATTATAAAGTGCAGTACGCGGAATGTACAGCCCTTTAGTGATTCCAGTTTGAATGGTTGCCCTGACAAGTTCATTCACCTTCAGGTCGTGGCCGGGATTGTTGATATAAACGCGAATACTGGTATTGCGATCTCCAGGCTCTATTTCTGGCTCTATAAAGTTCACCTTTGCGCTGAGTATTTTGCCGGGAAAATCAGGGAAGCTAATTTGCAAGGGATCATTTAACCTAAGATTACCGACGCTCGATCTCTCTATTTTAAAGATTGCCCACAGATGCCCAGGGTCTACAACCTTAAACAAAAGTTGCCCTTTACTGATATACTGACCTTCTTTGAGATCAAGTTCGGGGCTACTGACATCAGCCTGTGATGAAGAGGCGCCTACCTCATTAGTAGATTTACCTGACATAGTATAATGAATATGCCCTTGGTAAGGACTGTAAACAGGCAAGCGGTAAAATACCTTTCTGGTTTGAAGTAGCTGCCTTAACTGCCCACTAGTCATCCCTGCAAGAAGCAACTTTTCTCTTGCTGCCTGAATCAGCATGTATTCGCCAGAAGAATGCATAGCTAGATAAAGCAGCTCTTGCTGGGCAGTAACCAGCTCAGGGCTGTATACATCGAGCATACGCTGCCCCTTCTTTATTTCCTGAAACTCATAAGTCAGGTAAATTTTTTCTATTCTTCCTGCATACCTGGCAGCAATCGTGTATATAGCACGGTCATCATAGCCTATAATTCCGTCTGCCTGAGTAGTAGAATTTACTTCCTTTAATACAGGAACCAGTGCACTGATGGTTGAGATTACCGTTGAATTAACGGGTCTCAAAACTGTTTGAAGATCTGTGGATGAAGTATTATGTGTATACTTTATTTTCTCTACGAGTGTCATGCCGCAGATAGGGCAATTCCCGGGCTTATCTCTGATGATCTGGTTGTGCATAGAGCAGGTATACACTTTAGCCTGAGATGAGTTTA
The DNA here is from genome assembly GCA_031363945.1 of bacterium. GTDB lineage: Bacteria > Bacteroidota > Bacteroidia > Sphingobacteriales > Sphingobacteriaceae > JANLVJ01. Next base: position 11,668 of record JANLVJ010000012.1, read on the forward strand.
ATTGGGATGAATCAACCTGAGATGAGTGTACCTGAGATGAGTCAACCAGAGATGCGTTCACCTGAGATGAGTGCCCCCGGGATGAGTCAACGTGAGATGAGTAAACCTGAGAATTTTTTACTGCTGAAGGGGTACAGGCATTAAGCGATAATGCCAATATCAGCGCTATAAGAAGCTTAATACTTTTCATTTTCGCGTTCATATAAAATTTCTGATTGAGTAATACTTAGTAAGAGCGAGAGCGATTCAAGTCTGGAGTTTTGAAGCGTTTTTAGGGTCATCAAAACTGAAGAAAGGTCTCCTGTATTCTGCTCATAGGCGAGAAGTGCCGTTTTATAGCTGTTAGTAAGTGCTGGTATGATATGCTGTTCATAGTTAAGACGTTGCCTTTTTTTACTGGCAATTTCAAGTTTCAAGCCTGCTATAATTCCTGCTGCCTGATTGTACAGGTTTTGTTTTTGATCTGCAAGCTCCTGAAGTTCATACTGCATACCTTTTAGATTAGCCTTGTATTCATGAGATGACCAAGGCATAAAAGGCAGGGTTACTGAGCCCATCAAAATATACTGATTGCGGGCACCACCATAGCTAAACATATGACCTATCTGTAAGCCGAAATCAGGGAGTCGTTTATCGGTCTCCATATTGATAGCAAGCTTTTTAATAATTACGTTACTGTTTATCGCCCTGATATCACTACGGGCTGCAACCAGTAAGGAAGAGTCGGCGGCTACTTCTTCATAGCTATGCTTTTCAACTACGGTATCTACGGTAAAGACTGTGCCCGCAGGGCGAGACATGAGGGTATTGAGCATACTGTTTTTTTGATCTATCTCATTCTTTACCTGTTCCTGCATGTTTTTCAGGCTGTAAATTTCTGCCGACAGGTTGTAGATATTACTTAGCTGTTCTTTTCCATAGGTTAGCCTTAGTTTGGCATCTTTTAAAATGTAATTCAGCAATATTTCACTTTCACGTAATACGGCACCTTTCTTTTCAAGAATCACCCGACCATAATAGGCATCTCTGGCCTGAGTCACGAGCTGGTTTTTAAGCCCTTTTTTTTCATCGGCTGTAAGCAATGACAGGCCCTTCATATAATTTTCTTTTGCCCTGAGCTTTGCAGGATTTGTAAATTGCTGCTCGGCAGTAATCATGAAAGATCCCATTGAAGGTCTTAACTGGTAGGGAGTCTGATACTGTCCGGCAGACAGCCTTGGAGCATCCAGAGAGCGTGCTCCGGTGGCATAAGAATCTTTGGCCCTGATATCTTCTTCATAAGCAAGCAGAGACGGGTTCTTGTCAATCAGCAGGTATAAACTATCAAGCGATAAATGCTGTGAAAAAGCGGTCTCGAATTTTATCAGGCCCAGAATTACCAGCACAGTTAGTTTTAGTTTTCTGTTCATGATTTTTCTTCCTTTACATCGACCGATTCAATTTTACCATGCTTTCTTAACTCATATTCCTTGACCATTAGAAAAATCAGGGGGGTGACCAGTAAAATATGTGTTGATGAAGTAAGTACACCTCCAATCATTGGCAATACAATCGGACGCATAACATCTGTACCTGTACCTGTTGCCCATAATACAGGTATCAGGCCAAAAAGGGCAACACATACAGTCATTAACTTCGGACGCAGGCGTTTGACTGCTCCATCCATCACATAATCATGCAGATCTTGACGCTTGATCACCTTACTTGAATTTCCTTTCAGGGTGATTAGTTGACGCATTGCATCATTCAGATAAATGACCATCACAATACCTGTTTCAACAGCAATACCGAAAAGAGCGATAAAGCCAACAGCAACGGCAACTGACAAGTGAACGCCAAAGAAATAAACCATATAAGCCCCCCCGATAAGGGCAAAAGGTATACTGATCAGGCTGAAAAATGCTTCACGCACAGATTTAAAAGCAAAATACAGGCATAAAAAGATGATCAGCAGTACTACTGGAAGAATAAGCTTTAAGGTGCGCTCTGCCCTGATCAGGTTTTCATATTGCCCGCTCCACTCAAGGTAATATCCTTTGGGCAGGGTTTTAACCAGGGTACCGAGACGCATCTGGGCCTCATTTACAGTACTGCCCAGATCGCGGTCACGCACATTAAAAAGTACGGCTCCGCGCAGGAGTGCATTCTCAGACTGAATCATCGCAGGGCCATCACTCAGGGTGATTGTTGCTACAGCTGATAAGGGTATTGGCCCATAACCCGGTGTATTTACCAGCGTTCGTTTCACCGCATCAAGGGTATTACGAAAATCCTGACCAAATCTGACATTTAAACTAAACCGCCTCCGGCCTTCAATAACCGGGGTCAGACTCATGCCACCCAGAGCACTTTCAACCACCTCATTTACATCATCTACATTAAGCCCGTACCTTCCGATAGCTTCTTTATTTACCTGAATATTCAGGTAACGACCACCTGTAATGGGGTCTACATACAAGTCTTTTACTCCTGGAATTCCTTGTAGCGCATTTTTCATCTTTCCTGAAAGTGCATAAAGAGTATCCAGATTCTGACCATAAATTTTCAAGCCTACATCGGTCCGAATCCCGGTAGAGAGCATATTAATCCGGTTTATAATTGGCTGTGTAAAGCCGTTTACAAGTCCGGGTATTTGAAGGCGCGCATTTAGCTGGTTGATGATATCTTCTTTTTTAATGCCCTTGCGCCACTGGCTTACAGGCTTGAGCAAGATGATCGTTTCGACCATAGAAATAGGTGAATTATCGGTAGCAGTATTTGCCCTTCCCGCCTTTCCCAGCACATTCTCAACTTCAGGTAAGCCTTTGATAATTTTATCTTGCAATTGCAGAAGCTGCTTGGCCTGAGAATTAGAAATATCAGGAAGGCTCACTGGCATGAAAAGTATTGATCCTTCGTCAAGTGGAGGCATGAACTCTGTGCCAAGACTGGCCAGCATCGGAATACTGATCAACAGGGCCAAAATATTAATAGCCAGCGTCGTCTTTCTCCAAACCATACACCAGTTTAAAAGGGGGCGATAGATTTTTTCAAGGGCATTGTTCAGTGGGTTATGGGTGTCGGAATTCATTTTTCCGGTCAGAAAAAAAGAAATCAACACAGGAGCCAAAGTAACAGTCAGAATGGCGTCTATTCCTAGAATGAATGACTTTGTCAGGGCCAGGGGGCCAAAAAGTTTTCCTTCCTGACCTTCCAGCATGAAAACCGGAAGAAAAGAGGCCACAATAATCAGGGTCGAGAAAAATACACCACGGCCTACCTGCTTACAGGAGGCCTCAATAATACGAATGCGCTCAGCAGTAGTCATAAATTTTCTTTTTCTTGAGCCAGGGATAGGTTACGGTGTGAATTTTCAACCATGACAATACCATTATCTACAATTACACCAATTGCAAGGGCTATGCCTGTCAATGACATGATATTCGAGCTGATGCCAAAAGCATTCAGAAAAATAAAACTTGCAGCCAGGGTGATAGGTATCTGTATCAAAATAGAGAGTGCACTTCGCCAGCTGAATAAAAAGAGAATCACAATGATAGAAACAGTGACCATTTCCTCTATCAACGTATGCCTGACTGATGAAACTGCTTGTTCAATGAGTGTACTGCGGTCGTAGGCGATGTGGAAAGTAACCCCTTTGGGTAGGCCCAATTTGACAGCCTCCATTTTTTCTTTTACAGCATGGATTACCCTGTCTGCATTTTCACCGTAACGCATCACAACAATGCCGCCGACGACTTCACCTTCACCATTCTGATCAAAGATTCCCAGACGCAAATCACCCCCCATCTGTACGGTAGCAATATCACGCACTTTTACAGGAAGCGTACGAAGAGAACCGATTGGAATATTTTCGACTTCCTCAATACTTTTTATATAGCCCAGACCGCGCACAATATAAGCGGTACCATTTAGTTCAAACTTACGGCCACCGACATCATTGTTATTACTCTTCACAGCTTTCAGAACCTGTGACAGGGGAATATTATAATAGTTGAGCTTTTCAGGATTTATAGTGATCTGATACTGCTTTTCAAAGCCCCCGAAAGAAGCCACTTCACTCACCCCGGGTACGGTTTGAAGGGCTAGTTTGACATACCAGTCTTGCAAGGCCCGCTGCTCGCCAAGGTCAATATTCCTGGCATCAAGTGTATACCATAAAATATGGCCTACCCCTGTTCCGTCAGGTCCAAGTGAAGGTGATAGCCCTGCTGGCAGCAGACGCTGCGCATAATTCAGACGCTCGAGCACACGGCTACGTGCCCAGTAAATGTCTGTTTTGTCTTCAAAAATGAGGTAGATAAAACTCATCCCGAACATGGACGTAGCCCTGACAGCCTTCACTTTGGGAATACCCTGCAGGTTGGTAACCAGTGGGTATGTAACCTGGTCTTCTATTATTTGGGGGCTACGGCCTTCCCATTCAGTAAAAACAATGACCTGATTTTCTGAAAGGTCAGGAATTGCATCAATTGGGTTATCTCGTACCGCATATGCTCCCCATAGGAAGAGTGCCAGGGCAGCAAATAAAACAATATACCTGTTCTTTAATGACAGGCTGATAAGCTGGTTGATCATACACGTGCTAGTTGAACCTGATAGGGTCAATCAGGATTGGGAAAGTTGAAAAAACTATAGAAGGAGTTTAGCTTCCAAAGAAATTAGCCTTCTCAGATTCTATACGTACAGGTAAAAAGATAAATCGGATAAAGACCCAGGCTTGGAAGGTCAAATAAAGGATGTGGAAGTGGGCTGCCTGTGGTTGAAAATAACGTATTCGTAAAAGTCAATGCCACAGGCTGAGCAATACTTACCTGCTGATTCATCACATGGGATACTGAACTCAGATGGTGGTCTTTGATCTTAATAGAACTTTTCAGGGTTTTACAGCAGTCTGGCATGGAAGAATCCATACTGCAAGTCTTTTCACCAGGATCAGTAAGTGTAAAATAGGTAGATTGTAGTACCCTGCAACAATAAAAACGGCTAACAGTAATCCCAATAGTTGAGATAAGGTAAAAGACTGTGAATAGCAGAATTGCTGCGCGTTTCATTTACAAAAATATAAATTAAAAATAAGACATTCAGGCAGATCTATATTTTTAGCATACTGGCATTGATAGCCACTACCACTGTGCTTACTGTCATCAAAGCCGCACCAGCAGCCGGGCTCAGTAAAATACCCTGATTATAAAGCACACCAGCGGCAAGTGGTAAGGCTACCACATTGTAAGCAGTTGCCCAAACCAAATTCTGAATCATCTTTCGGTAGGTGGCCTTTCCAAATAAAATAAGACTAACAATATCTTTCGGATTGCTGTTTACCAGCACGATGCCCGCCGTTTCGGCAGCAATATCACTCCCAGAACCAACAGCTATACCAATATTTGCCTGAGCCAGGGCGGGGGCATCGTTGACCCCATCTCCGGTCATTGCCACAAACTCGCCCTTGGCTTGTAGTTCCTTAATCTTTTCAAGCTTCTGGTCGGGTAATACCTCAGCAAAAAAACCATCCATTTTCAGTTCGCTACTCACACTTTCTGCTACCTTTTTATTATCTCCGGTCAGAAGCCATACATGGATAGTATTAGCATGTAGCGTTCGAATAGCTTCAGCTGATTCAGGCCTGATGGTATCAGATAAGGCGATGTATCCAGCGAGTACTTTATTAATCAATACAAAAACGACTGTTTCGCTTCCCTTTTCTTCAAACCCCTGTGGCAGGGCTATACCCAGTTCAGAAAGATAAGACGGGCTCACAATACTTACTTTTTTATTTTCAACTTCGGCCACCACCCCTTTTCCAGGAATAGCTTGAAAGTTAGTGGCTTCAGGTATAGATAGCTTCAGCTCGGTTGACTTGCTGAGAATACCTGTAGCAATGGGGTGTTCTGAGTTTTTTTCCAGGGCTGCTGCAAGCCGGAGAAGTTCATTATCCTGACCTTCTTTAATATCAGTACCCGGCAAAACAACAATTCGTGCCACTTCAAACTTCCCCAGGGTCAGGGTACCTGTTTTATCAAATACAATCGTAGTAATTTTTCGCGAATCTTCAAAAGCCGTTCTATTCTTGATCAAAAGCCCTTGCTGGGCAGAAAGAGCTGTAGATTTTGCCACCACCAGTGGTACAGCCAGGCCCAGTGCGTGTGGGCAGCAGATGACAATAACGGTAACCATTCGCTCCATGGCAAAAGAAAGGTCTTTGCCATAAAGCAGCCAAAAAACAAACGTACTTATGCCGCTTACCAAGGCAATCACTGTTAACCATCGGGCCGCTCTGTCGGCTAGTAACTGGGTGCCGGATTTTGCGTCCTGGGCATCTTTTACCAGCTTGATGACTTTTGAGAGATAAGAATCTGCTCCGCTATGCGTAATTTTTATTTGAAAAGAGCCATTTCCATTTATAGATCCTGCAATAACTGATTGCCCTTTTATTTTATGTACAGGTGTAGATTCTCCTGTTAGCATAGACTCATTCAGGTAGCTTTCACCCTGTTCAATAAGACCATCTGCAGCTATCTTTTCTCCTGGCTTTATCAAAATCATATCTCCTGGTTTCAAGCTCTCCGTTTTTACTTCTTCTGTTTTTTCATTTTTAAGGAGATGAGCAGTTTCTGGCATTAACTTTACCAAAAGTTCTAATTCTCTTGAGGCACCTACCACTGAGCGCATCTCAATCCAATGACCTAAGAGCATGATCAATATCAGGGTGGTTAATTCCCAGTAGAAATCCATCCCTTTCAAGCCAAAAACTGTTGCAGTGCTATAGATATAGGCTACAGTTATAGCAAAACCGATCAGGGTCATCATACCTGGATTTTTGGCCTTAAGTTCTGAGACCAGGCCTGTCAGAAAAGGCCAGCCACCATAGACAAATACCACCGTTGACAAGGCAAACAGTAACAGTCCCGAGCCAGGGAACTGCAGGTTTATATGTAACCATTGCTGAATCATTGTAGAGAGCAGCATAATGGGAAGAGTCAAAACCAAGACCACAAAGAAACGCTTCCTGAAATCAAGGATCATCATTTTGTGATGATCGCTCCCCGTATGGTTCTCGTTCATAGTTTGTTTGTCTTAAATGGATAACTAAATTCTTTTAAAATATTGTTTACAACTATATGTCTGTTAAAATTAGGTAAAGCATTAATTAGTAAATCGTAATAAAACCGACCACCCATGTAATGTTAACCTGTCAGAAGTCATAAATTACCGTAGCCTATCAGCTCTTATCTTATAGAAGGGTAATAGAAGTTTTAATTTCTACTTGTTAGCGTAAGTCTCATGATAGTAATTAAGCCCTTAAAAAAGGTACATTAAGGTTTGCCAGTGATTGTATACTTTAGTCTGACGAGTTATTAAGGATGTATAGAAAACTGGCAAAACCACTACTTGAATTTTTAAAAGATGAAAAATCCAGCGGCTATCTTCTTTTTTCTGCTGTTTTTATCTCATTAGTACTGGCAAATTCGCCTCTAAAAACAGCATGGCATCATTTATTTGAATTAAAGCTTGGCCCTGATTTAAGTAGTTTTAGTTTTTCGAAACCGCTGCACTTCTGGATTAATGAGCTACTTATGGCAGTTTTTTTTCTACTGGCAGGGCTTGAAATAAAGCGTGAATTTAGATTTGGTGAATTGCAGGACCCCCGGAAAGCGAGCCTGCCTATTTTTGCTGCCCTGGGCGGTATGATAGTACCGGCAATCATTTACTGGATCATAAATACCGGTACTGCTGATGCACGGTCATGGGGTATTCCAATGGCGACTGATATCGCCTTTTCGCTGGCAATACTTGCTTTATGTGGCAAAAGGATACCACTGGCCCTAAAAATCTTTCTCACTACCCTTGCTTTAGTTGATGATCTGGGTGCGATACTTGTTATTGCGCTATTTTATACGAATCACCTGGCCCTTATTTACCTTGGCGCTATGGCGGTTCTGACAATCGTGCTGCTGGTTTTAAACTGGCTGAAGGTAAAGCCGATAATCTTTTATTTAATCCCCGGTATATTACTGTGGTACTGTACTTACCAGGCAGGTATACATGCGACCATATCAGGAGTTATACTTGCATTATGCATTCCTGATCAGAAAGATTCACCCTCACCCCTTAAAACGCTTGAACATTTTCTGAGTAAGCCAGTAGCCTTTCTAATCATGCCCCTTTTTGCCCTGTCCAATACAGCCATCAGTTTCAGTAGTATAAATTTTAGTGAAATGCTAAGTCCGGTAAGTTCCGGTATCATGATGGGTTTAATTTTAGGCAAACCGGTCGGTATCGCTGGTGCAAGTATTCTGGCAACAAAATTGAAATTATCAACCCGGCCTGCATCAATGGGAAACCGTCAGTTAATTGGTCTTGGCTTATTAGGTGGAATAGGATTCAGTATGTCAATCTTCATCTCACTTATCTGCTATGATGTAGGCAGCCGTCAGGATCTTAATTGTCTGGCAATACTTATTGCCTCTATCATTGCAGGTTTGGGAGGCTTTCTGCTCTTGAATTTCGGAAAGATGCCGGTTGTAAAAAAAGTAAAAATTGGCCGTGCTTTGGTATGAGACTAATCAGATTGACCAAACCAGGATATGAGGCAGGTAGCTATTTAGCTGCATTCAGAATAAATGATAATTAAGACAAGACCGCCTGTCAACATAGCTCAGGATTATTAACAAACCGTAAACGAGTTTTAGAACGCTACACAGAATTTTTATTTAGCCTTTTATTAATGTTGTAAACAACTAAAAATCCTACTATCGGAAAGAAAATAGCAAGATAATATAGCCAATTGCTTTCTGATTTTTTTATCTTATCAGCCGCATATAGCGCTTTAACCATATTTACTGCCAGTACAATAAGTATAAAAGAACCAATCAGGGCTAGTGTAAGAAGTACTTCTCTTGCATCCATATTATTTCGATTTAAGTCTCTGTGTTTACTTAAGATTGGTAACAGTAACTTAACGTAATTTTTTTACAATTAAAATTAGCTATTTTTCAGGCAACTATTAAAATTACTTAGCAGGATCGCATTGCATATTACGCGCTAAAAATATATTTTAAAAACAATGCAACCTCGGTAAAATGTCTGGTGTCATAAGGGTATAATCAGCTAAACAAGCTGAACTAACCCTAAAGACAACAGATTATGAACACATTCAATTTAAAATTACTCACCGCAATCTTTACATTAGGTTTTGCTTCTGTCAATGCTTTTGCCGATGACAATTGCTGTAAAGATCTGCTGAATAACAATTACTCAACAGCAACATTAACAGCTGTTATCAGATTTAAGTCACCCCTGGTAAAACCTGTTGATGAGCTGAAAAATTTTGAGCTTCCAACTGAAATACCACAACTTTTTACGGTAAAAGACAGTCTAATCTTTGAAGCACCATCACCGGTAGCAGAATTTGAAATATTAACAGATTTACCCGTAGAAAATCTTGGGCTGGCTACCCTGGTGGAAATTATAAAGTTTGCTAACCCGGGTTTAGATGCTCAATTAAAAGATACTGCTAACCTGTAATTCCTTCTAAAAAAATATGGTTTTTTGTTAGAAGAAAGGCTTCCTGGTCGCAACCAAACAGCTTTTTTTAAAAAAAGGCTACCTGGTCGTAACCAGATAGCCTCAAAAGAAGATTGATTATAGTTTAAGCTGTAACAGGTTCTTCCCGTATACTCTTCACCCAGGTGGCCACATCTTTACCTTCATCAAGGGCTCTGATAAAGGCACTACCGATAATGGCGCCAGCTGTATACGTACAAGCTTCCTTGAATGATTTATGAGAAGAAATACCAAAGCCGATCATCAGCGGGTTATGCAGATTCATTGCCTGTAAACGCTTGAAGTAAGTTTCTGATACAGTATCAATCTGCAGGCTGCTGCCAGTAATTGATGATGATGAGAGCAGGTAAATAAACGCATTACTCAATGTGTCAATCTTACGGATGCGTGTTTCTGCTGTTTGTGGGGTAACCAGAAAAATATTGCTCAGGTTATGTTTTTCAAAAACCTTTGAATAAAACTGCTCAAATTCAACCATTGGCAGATCGGGAATAATCACCCCGTCAACACCCGCTTTTTCAGCATCGGCACAAAACCGCTCAATACCATACTGCAATACCGGATTAAAATAACCCATCAAAATAACCGGGATCTTAATCGCAGGTCTCAGGGCAGCAAGCTGACCAAATAAGTAAGTCAGGTTCATGCCATTTTTTAAAGCTTCATGGCTGCTGTGCTGTATAACTGGCCCATCAGACAAAGGATCAGAAAACGGGAAGCCAATTTCTAGGAAATCAGCTCCGGCATCTTCAAGCTTTTTTGCCAGCACCAGTGTATCATCAAGAGCCGGGTATCCCGCTGTAAAATACACGGAAAGTAAATTTTCTGGTCTTGTGGTAAAGAGTTGTTGGAGTCTGTTAGGCATTATACGGCAGTATTTGTAAGATTAAAATATTTGACATAGGTATCAAGATCTTTATCACCACGGCCTGAAAGGCAGACGACAATAGAAGCCCCTGGTTCAAATTCAAGTGTATCAAGGCATGCCAGGGCATGTGCTGATTCAATCGCAGGAATAATACCTTCTAACTTACTAAGGGTCATTCCGGCTTGCATAGCCTGATCGTCGGTAATACTTACATACCTGACCCTGCCTGAAGTATGTAAAAATGCATGCTGCGGACCAATTCCCGGATAGTCAAGACCTGCTGAGATTGAGTGCGGTTCAGATACCTGACCATCTTCAGTTTGCATCAGTATGGTACGGCTGCCATGTAAAACACCTTCTTTACCCAATACAAGGGTAGCTGCGCTATAACCTGAATCAATACCCAGACCAGCGGCCTCAGCAGCAATTAACTGTACATGTTCCTGATCAAGGAAATGGTAAAATGCACCCATGGCATTTGACCCACCACCAACACAGGCAAGAACGATATCAGGATCTGGTTTACCTGTCTTCTCCAATAGCTGCTCTCTGATTTCGCGGCTGATGACTGATTGAAAACGTGAAACCATATCAGGATATGGATGCGGCCCAACGACTGAACCTATAATATAATGCGTATCAACCGGATTATTAATCCAGTCGCGCATTGCCTCATTTGTAGCATCTTTTAGCGTCTTACTACCTGAACAGGCAGGAACAACAGTTGCCCCAAGCAGCTGCATCCGTAATACATTCGGAGCCTGACGTATAATGTCAACCTCACCCATATAAACAATGCATTCAAGGCCCATCAGGGCACATACTGTAGCAGTTGCTACTCCATGCTGGCCTGCACCTGTTTCAGCAATGATCCGATGCTTACCAAGGCGTTTTGCCAGCAAAATCTGACCGATGGTATTATTGATTTTATGTGATCCGGTATGGCAAAGATCTTCTCTTTTTAAGAAAACATTTACACCATAGGTCTCAGAAAGGCGCTTGGCGAAATAAAGCGGTGTTGGCCTGCCAACATAATCTTCCATAAGCTGGGCCATTTCTGCAATAAAATCTGGCTCAGAAGTAATTTCTAAATACCGGGTACGCAATTCCTCGATATTCGGGTAAAGCATTTCTGGTACATAGGAACCGCCGAAATTGCCAAAGTAACCTTCTTCGTTTACAGTATATTTCATCTTTGTATTTATTTTGAATCTTTTATATCATTCATTATTAAGACAGGCATCACGAAATTTCATGATCGACGCTACTTTTGAAATATCTTTATGTCCTGGTTCAGTTTCCAGTCTGCTATTCAGGTCAATGCCATATAACGTATCTGACAGGAAGCCTGTTTTTAATACTTGTTCAATTTCTTCAATCCCTATACCTCCGCTGAGCCAGTAAGGAGTGTCAAGATGGTAATTTTTGAGAATTGCCCAGTCAAAAGTTTTACCACTTCCGCCTTTTTCAATGGTACTAGTATCAAAGAGAAAAAAATCAACAAATGGCTGGAAGGTAATTAATTTCGAAAAATCAAATTCATCAGCCATGCCGAATGCCCTAAAAATCTGTACGCCCGAAGGTAATTGATCGCGTAAGTTTTTGCAGAACTCAGAAGTTTCATTACCATGTAACTGCACAGCTCCAAACTGATAAATACGCTGCACCCTGCAAATTTCAGGTATCTGCTCATCAACAAATACTGCTGTTTTGATGCTGTTATCCGTTTTTGTAAGTAAGGTCTCATGGTTGGTTACCTTGCCTGCAAACCTTGGAGAGCGGGCATAGAATATGTAACCCATATAATCAGGCTGTAAAGCTGCCACGTCTTTGATATTTTGCGGCTCACGCATTCCACAAATTTTTATTTTCATTTAAAGAGTCAGTTCCTATTAATCTCAAGAAGTTTTTTGAAGCTTTTGTTTGCCTTGCCTGAAAACAGAGATTCACTAGCCTCAGCATAGCAACTTTGAAGATCACGCTCTGGAGTCAGGCAATTTATACCAAAAGCAGCATTCCAGCAAACAACCTTATTCTGAGCCTCTGTTCCTTCACCTAATAAGATTTTAGCAAATATACCAGCAGATTCCTCAGCTGACTTTCCTCCAGAAATAGAATCAGCCGTAAGCACCTCAGCAGTTAATGATTCACGGGCAACGAGCTGTTCACCTTTATTTGAAAAGATTTTTATGTCTGCCGTGAGTGAGATTTCATCATACCCATCAAGGGAATGAACAATATAAAAATTCACAAGGCTATCTTGATAAAGGTAATTGTAAAGCCTTGCAAGCTCGAGACTAAAAACCCCTACCAGCTGAAATTTTGGTGAAGACGGATTCACCATTGGCCCCAACATATTAAAAAATGTTTTTACCCCCAGTTCTCTCCGAATTGGCGCCAATGTTTTCATAGCCGGATGAAAAAGTGGGGCATGAAGGAAACATAAACCTGCCTCATCCATACTTCTTACCATCTGATCTTTATCTGTACTGAATTTATAGCCGAAGTATTCCATCACATTTGATGACCCACTTAAAGAAGAAACACCATAATTACCATGCTTGGCAACTTTATGACCAGCCCCGGCAAGAATAAAGGAAGCAAGTGTTGAAATATTAAAAGTATGCTTGCCATCACCTCCCGTGCCACAAAGATCTATTGCACCATAGGCGTCAAGATCAACAGGTATACAGAGTTCAAGCATGGCATCTCTAAATCCCCGTAATTCGGCTACAGTAATACTGCGCATACAAAAAGCTGATAAAAAAGCAGCCATTTGCGAGTTATTGTAAATTCCTGAGGCCAGGTCTATCAGAATCTGACGTGTTTCGTCAGAGCTAAAAGTACCGTGATCATAAAGCCTGTTTAAAATTTCTCTCATTAATCTTGCTGGTTTATTGGTGGTAATATAGCTGATGCGCATTAAAAGATCAACAAACAGACGTAATAAACAACCATTAAAAAAAAATATGAGTTCAGGCAGAGCGAATATCAAAACCGGTAACACAATGCGACCCTTTTGTATCTTAGTACAGATTATACCTACTGGTGTTTATTCACAAGTAATTAATGTGCGGTCTCTGTAATTACTTACCTTTCAAATATCAGTATTAATCAGTGAACAAGCGATTTACCCTACTATACAGCAAATGAGATCTACCCTAGTTATCACTCCTTTCATTACTTTATTCGTATTGCTTGCACATGTTTCAATTAATGCCCAGGTACGTGATAGCTTGGGTTTAATAACTCAGCCTGCAAACCAACCCAAAGTTGCAGATACAAACAGGCAGAGTATGAATACGTCTGTTATTGCTTCTAAACCGAAACCTATAAAACGACCAAATTATTACGAAGGCAAAAATTATGCAGTTGGTATTAAGGCGGGTTTAAATTTTGCCCGTGCTATAAATTCGTCTGGTAATATTATTTCAAGCCCTACGACAGGTTTGGTTGCAGGCGTATTTTTTCAGCATGGATTAAAAATCCTTGGCAGCAGAACAGAACTTAACTATTCGAGGCAGGGTTTTAATTATGATAATAATGGGCAGAATGGCCATGTTACAAATGATTACCTGGCCTTGCTGACTATGACAACCCTCACAGTTTTTCACCGGGTACAACTACAGTTAGGAACCCAGGAAGGATTTTTAGTTAGTTCAAAAGATTCAAACGGACCGGGAGCCAAGGGGGCAAACCCAATATCAGCCTTTAACAGGTTTGACTTTGGCCTTGCCGGTGGTATCGAAGTTTACCCCTATACTGGGTTTTTGGTTGGCCTGCGATATAATCTTGGTCTGACGAATCTTATCAAAAGGCCCGATAATAATATAGCAAACTTTGTTCCTTTCTATCAGCAATACACTGGCTATAATGTAAAGAATGGAGTTTTTCAGGTTTTTATTGGATACCAGCTTCCCTTATAATTTATGGAAAAGAAAATATTTATACCTGCTGAACCTGATGACCTGGGTTTTGGAACGGCTGCAGGTACAGCAGATCAACGAATTATAAATCGAGATGGCACGTCTAATGTCATCAAAAAAGGATTACCAATCTTTAGACCTTATGAAATTTATATAAAACTTATCACGATGCCCTGGGGTAAATTCCTGGTTTTGATATTTATAAGCTACCTGATTGCCAATTTTTTATTTGCCAGCCTGTATATGGCTCTTGGTAAAAACGCTTTGATGGGTGCATCAACACGAGATTTCTGGAGTGAATTTCAGGATGCGTTTTTCTTCAGTTCACAAACAATTTCAACTTTAGGCTTTGCCCGCATTTCACCATCAGGTTTGCTACCCAGCGCTGTGGCTGCAATTGAATCACTAATTGGTTTATTGATTTTTGCCCTGGCCACAGGTTTATTATATGGCCGTTTTTCAAGACCTGTTGCTAAAATTTTATATAGTGAGTGGGCGCTTATCTCACCTTATCAGGATATTTCAGGGCTTATGTTTCGTATTGCTAATTTACGCAGTACAGAACTTATAGATGTTGAAGTTGTGATCACCTATTCACAACTTGAAATGCATGAAGGTTCACAAATACGAAGGTATTACCCACTGACCCTTGAACGAAAAAAAGTACCCATTCTAAGTATGACCTGGACGGTGGTACATCCTATCGACGCAGACAGCCCTTTATATGGAAAGCAAAAGGCCGACTTTGACAAATCATCTATGGAAATAATGGTATTGGTGAAAGCTTTCGATGATACTTTTTCACAAAATGTGCATTCCAGGTTTTCTTATAAAGAACATGAACTGATTACAGGGGCAAAATTCATTCCCGTACTTAATCACACTCCCAGAGGCACAATCACCATCAATCTGGCTAAAATTTCAGAGTATTCACTTATTGATTTGCCCGGGAATAATAACCAGGAAAAAGCGGTTTAATTTTTGTCTGATCTGTCAAAATTAACGAAGATGACAGTTTCTGAATATTTGCTCTCGTGCCTAAGGCAAGCTGGTGTTAATCAAGTTTTTGGTGTTACAGGTGATGCCCTTAATACTTTCGTTGATGCAATACGCCGTCAGGATGAAATCAAGTGGATTGCCATGCGCCATGAAGAAAATGCAGCATTTGCAGCTTATGCAGAAGCAGTGCTTACCGGTAATCTTGCTGTATGCGCCGGCACTGTTGGGCCGGGTGCACTTCATCTTTTAAACGGTTTGTACAACGCCAAAAAAGAACGGGTGCCTGTTCTTGCAATTAGTGGTCAGGTTGCAACTGTTGAAATGGAGAGCAGCTATTTTCAAGAGGTTGATCTTACCAGGGTATATGATGACGTCTGCGCTTTTCAGGCAGTTATACGGTCACCAGAGCAAGCACCAAGAATTATTTTAAAAGCTATTGAAATTGCCTTGCAAGAACGAACAGTTTGCCGGATTGAGTTGCCGATAGATATAGCTGGCATGCAGCTTGAGGGAAAGGGTATGATTCATAAAATTTTCAGATCCAAGGCCAGACTAGTTCCGGCACTTTCTGAAGTTGAGGCTCTGGCTCAGCTTATTCAATCAGCTGGTTCGGTCACTATACTTGCTGGCGTAGGGTGCAGGGAGGCAAAAGAACAGGTCATAAAACTGGCTGAACTGCTGAAAGCGCCGATCGTTCATACGTTGAAGGCTGCTGATATTTTTAATGAAAGCGACCCCCATGTTGCCGGTCTTACAGGTTTACTTGGCAATCCTCCTGGTTATGCGGCTGTGATGCAGGCCGATTTATTACTGATGCTAGGAACTGACTTTCCGTATACAGCCTTTCTACCCCATAACCGGCAGATAGCCCAAGTTGATATCCGGATTGAAAACCTGGGCAACCGGGCGCCTGTTAACCTGGGCATACTGGGTGATATTGGTGAAACCTTAAATTTACTCTTGCCACTGATAAAGGAAAAAACTGAAACCAAGTTTAAAGCTGGGATTTTTTTAAAACTTGATGCCTGGCGCAAGCATATTAGGGCTGAAAGCTCACTTAAGCGTGATCGCAAGCCGCTGCACCCACAACTTTTTGCCCATGAAATAGGCTTGAAAGCAAGCACCGATGCTATATTTACCGTAGACGTTGGAGAATCTACTATCTGGCTGGCACGATTTGTAGACCTTCTTGGCAAACGCCGGTTGCTGGGTAGTTTTAATCATGGGTCTATGGCCGTAGCATTTGCTGCTGCCCTTGGTGCTCAATCAGTAGATCGTACCCGGCAGGTTTGGGCCTTTGCCGGTGATGGCGCCTTTGCGATGGGCATGCAGGATTTTGTGACCGCAGTGCGTTATAACTGGCCCGTTAAGTTAGTAGTCTTTAATAATAGTGAACTCAGTTTTGTTAAAACAGAGATGGAAGAAGCTGGGCTGGTACCCTTTAAAGATGCCTTACATCTGCAGAATCCAGATTTTGCCGAATATGCCCGGGCATGCGGTGGTGATGGTGTGCGGGTTGAAAATGCTGAAGACATTGTTCCTGCAATAGAAGCTGCCCTACGATCGACAAAACCTTTTTTAATTGAAGCCATGGTTAGCCCAGGTGAAATCAGCTTGCCCCCAACAATTACACTGAAAGAAGCCTGGGGTTTTGGCACTTCTAAATTGCGTGAAGTGCTACTTTCAATCAAAGGTGATGAAAGTCAGTGGGAAGGCTTAAAAGAAGAACTAGGAAGTTCGATACAATAAAAAAGCTATTTACTATTAAATTCAGCAAATGTTCTTATTAACAGTTAGTGCTGGAAATTATACCATCACAGCATTTAGTATAGTTATTTTAGCTAAAAACCCTTGTTTTCATAAATGCCAGCGCTAAATTTGTTTGAAAGCCAGCAAAATCAAAACGTTTGAAAGCCAGCGAAATCAAAACGTTTGAAAGCCAGCGAAATCAAAACGTTTTAAAGCCAGCGAAATCAAAACGTTTGAAAGCCAGGAAAATCAAAACGTTTGAACGCCTGGATCTTCGATTAATTTCTCGCTGCAGCCTATTATCAAATGATCAGTAAGTTGTGCTTAGAATGATTAACCATTTTGGTAATTAAATTTAAAACCAAAAGTGGATGGTTGTACCGCGCATCAACAGCTACTTTTTTATTGAAGAGCCTGATTCTGCATTGAATTTATTGAAAACCATCTTATCAAGGAAGGTTGGAAAAATCCTGCTTAAGAATACGGTAAACTTGCCTTCCCGGGTGAGTACGATTGAACGTTTGCGGTTAGCAATGGCAAGAACTATTGACTCTGCTACTTCAGCAGATGACATCATGCTGGTTTCCTGCATATTTGACTCGCCATGCTCTTTCCCAGTCTTATTTAGGGCAACCTTACGAATATTGGATGATGTAAAGCCTGGACATGCAATCAACACATGCAAGTTATGCTGACGGTTTTCAAGCCGTATTACACCCAGGAAACCTTGCATTGCAAATTTAGAGGCTGAATATCCTGAACGCCCTGGCAATGCCTGATAACCGGCAATGGACGATACCCCTACAAGTGATCCGCCTGATTCCAGTAAATAAGGCAGCGCAAATTTAGTACAGTAGACGGTACCCCAGAAATTTACATCCATCAGTCTTTTCAAGACTTCAAGTTCAACATCCAGAAAATTTGCCCGCATTGAAATACCTGCATTATTAATCAGAATATCAATTTTCTTAAATGTACGTATAGCCTGACCAATGAGCAGTTTACAGGATTCTTCGCTAGTTACATCACATTCAACGGCAAGGGCTTTTATTGAATGAGCCGATTCAAGGTCTCTGGCGATTTCACACAGGCTGACAAAGCTACGTGCACCAAGTACAAGATTTGCTCCACGGCGTGCAAATGCTTCAGCAAGGGCAAGTCCAATGCCTGAAGATGCGCCAGTAATGACAATTACTTTATCTGTAAACTGCATAATTTTTTATTTAAACAACGAATTTTCATACGGAACCCTTGATAAAATAGAGCGCCCAAGGGTTACCTCATCAACATATTCAAGTTCACCACCAAAAGAAATTCCTTTTGCAATAGTGGTGAGCGTAATATCGAAAACTTTGAGTTTTTTGTAGATATAAAAAATGGTTGTATCACCTTCCATGGTTGCACTCAGGGCCAGAATAACTTCTTTTATGCCTGATTCCTTGACACGTTTAATCAACATATCAATGCGCAGATCAGATGGCCCTATCCCATTCATGGGTGAGATCAAACCCCCAAGTACATGATAAAGACCGTAATACTGGGAAGTATTTTCAATAGCCATGACATCACGGGTATCTTCAACGACACAGATCAGACCACGATCACGTTTCTCACTTAAACACACAGGGCAGAGCTGGTCATCAGAAAGATTACCACACTCAGTGCAATATTTAATATCTGTTCGTAGCTTGAGAACGCTTTCACTGAAACGTTTTACATCAGCCTCTTCCTGCCTGAGCAGATGTAAAGCCAGACGTAAGGCAGTTTTCGGACCAATGCCAGGCAACCGGGCGAATTCATCTACTGCGTTTTCCAGCAATCTGGAAGAATAGTTCATTTTGTAAAACTAAAAAATTATCCTAAATAGCAGGATAAGCAAATTCATGCAGCCTCTATCTATCTTATATTACCTGCTTGGTTACTTCATATTAATCTCGATCATTACCTGGTATACTACCCGAAAAGCTGATAGCCTTTCGTTTTACCTGGGTAATAAAAAGTCGCCATGGCCTTTAGTTGCCTTTGGCATGATCGGGACGTCAATTTCTGGGGTAACCTTTATTTCAGTGACTGGCATGGTGGC
Organism: bacterium; assembly: GCA_031363945.1. Taxonomy (GTDB): domain Bacteria; phylum Bacteroidota; class Bacteroidia; order Sphingobacteriales; family Sphingobacteriaceae; genus JANLVJ01. The sequence continues at coordinate 30,860 of JANLVJ010000012.1, forward strand.
AGCTTCAAAATTCAGCTACCTGCAGTTTGTTCTGGGCCTGACAGTCGGGTACCAGATTATTGCCTTCGTGTTATTACCGATGTATTACCGGCTGAATCTGACTTCAATTTATACCTATCTGGACCTACGGTTTGGTACAAACAGTCATAAGGTTGGCTCTTTTTACTTCCTTTTGGCCCGTACACTCGGTGCTGCAGCCCGACTTTACCTGGTCGTAGAAGTATTGAACGATCTGGTATTTAAGAGTCTGGGTATCCCGTTTGAAGTCAGCGTGGCCTTTATTATAGTATTGATTTTTGTATACACGGTTAAGGGTGGGGTAAAAACAATCGTTTACACAGATACTATACAAACAAGTGTGATGATTCTGGCCGTTTTTGTCTGCATCTGGGAAATAAGCAAAGCCCTGCATCAACCCCTTTCAACGATTGCAAGTGAAGTAAACAGTCAGGGTTATACAGCAATATTCACCAGTGGAGCAGGTGGATTCTGGAAGAATTTTTTATCGGGAATTTTTATTTGCGTCGGTATGACAGGGCTAGATCAGGATCTTATGCAAAAAAATCTGAGTATCAAAAATATTGATGATGCCCAGAAAAATATGCTCAGCTTCAGTGCTATTTCGCTGGTTGTGAACCTGCTCTTTCTAACCCTGGGAGCATTTATTGCCTATTATATGCAGTTAAAAGGAATTAAAGTTGCCCGCCCAGATCTGGCCTTTGGTGAGGTTGCGACACATTATTTCAGTTCTTTTGGGGCCCTTATTTTTGTGGTTGGACTGGTAGCCATTTCATTTGCCTCAGCCGATAGTGCATTAACAGCACTGACAACTAGTTTTTGCATAGATATTCTGAATTTTGATGCTGCTGATCCGAGCCGGGTACACCTGCGTCAACAGGTACATTTTGGTTTCAGTCTTTTATCGTTTCTGCTGATCATTTTCTTGTTTAAAGGCTCACAGAATTCTGTGATCACCATTGTTTATGCCATAGGCTCTTATACCTATGGGCCGCTCATTGCCATGTATGCTTTCGGCTTACTGGTAAAAAGAAGCATTACCGATAAACTTGTTCCTTATATTGCGGTGATCAGCGCTTTAATTATTGTCACCATTTCAATGATAGCCGCCTACCATTCTATAGAAATGGGTACAGCCAAGATAACGGTGGCAACATTGGCCAGCATACATGGTTTTACCTACTTTACAGCCTTGTTTAATAATGGTTTTGGCACTGAAGTCATCATTTACAATGCCTTACTTACTTTTGCTGGCTTATTCATCTTCAGCAGGAAACAAGAAAATTTTATCCGCGTTTAATAATCAATTGGATCGCTAAAAACCTGATTGCGTTCTGGCATATACCCCTGTTATGATTTACGGAGAAGAAAAGATAAGAGCTGCTTTTGAAAATAAAGACTGGCAGGAAATAAAGGTTACCGATAGCTGGCAGATCTTCAAGATCATGGCTGAATTTGTTGAAGGCTTTGAAAAATTAGGCCGCATTGGGCCCTGTGTATCGGTATTTGGGTCAGCACGTACGCGCCCTGACAGCCCATATTATACTTTAGCTACAGAAGTGGGGCGTTTGCTGACAAGAAGTGGGTATGGCGTTATTACTGGTGGTGGGCCAGGTATTATGGAGGCTGCTAATAAAGGAGCAAATGAAACTGGGGGCAAATCTGTAGGCCTGAATATTGACTTACCTTTCGAGCAGTATAGTAACCCGTATATTGATAAAGATAAGCTGATGACCTACGACTACTTTTTTGTGCGTAAGGTGATGTTTATCAAATATTCACAAGGTTTTATTATTTTGCCGGGTGGCTTTGGTACGATGGATGAACTGTTCGAGGCAATGACGCTGATTCAGACAGAAAAAATAGCCCGGTTTCCAATTGTTTTTGTTGGGTCTGCTTATTGGAAAGGACTTATCGACTGGATGAAAGCAAGTATGCAGGAAATGGAAGGAAATATTCATGAAGAAGACCTGAATCTATTCAGAATAGTTGACACCGCTGAAGAAGCAGTCAATCATATCGTTCGCTTTTACGATAAATACACGCTGAAACCAAACTTCTGATTAGTTACACTTAAATACATTATAGCGTAACTTCTAATTATTTTTAGTACTTCTTCAGTTCTGTACAATTAAGCTTTATTTCTGGTTATTCATAATAATATACCCGCTTAACGCGCTGGGAAATATTGGTGATAACCTCATATTCATTGGTTTCAAGTAAATCAGCCAGATGCTCGACTTTTAACTGCTCATTGAATACGATCACTTCATCAGTTTCCATACATTCAATATCAGTCACGTCTAACATGACCATATCCATACATACATTACCAATTACCGGAGCCATCTGTCCCCTGACAAGCATGTAATTAACCCCATTGCCAAGCGCCCGCCGGTATCCGTCAGCATACCCTATTTTAACGGTTGCTATACGTGAATCACGGGTTAGTACTCCTTTTCTATTATACCCCACACAGTCTCCAGCCTTCAGATCTCTGAGCTGGGAGATAGCAGTTTTTAAAGTGCCGACATGCTGGAGCTCATTTTTATCTTTTCCCCCTGCCAAACCGTAAAGCCCAATACCAAGCCTAACCATTTCAAACTGGGCCTGGGGAAAACGGCTGATTGCTGCAGTATTGCTAATATGCCTGATTACAGGATAACCTAGTTCTGCAATGATTTTATCAGAACAGGATGTAAAAAGGTTAATTTGAGAGATGGTATACATATCTTCTACTGAATCTTCGCTACCGGCAAGGTGAGAAAAGATGCCTTTAACATCAATAACACGGTTCGCCAGTAAGAACTTGATCAGTTCATCGACATCTCCCGGGTTAAAGCCTAGTCTGTGCATACCGGTATCAAGCTTAAGCTGCACAGAAAAAATCTTGATTCTTGATGCAACTAAAAAAGAGACAAATTCTTTCAGAATCCGCATTGAATAAATCTCTGGTTCAAGGTTGTATTTTATCAGGGAAGTAAAGGTTGACACTTCTGGATTTAAGACCAGGATCGGAGTTTCAATACCAGCATTGCGCAGTGAAATTCCCTCATCGACATAGGCAACAGCCAGGTAATCTACCCGGTGATACTGAAGAATGCTAGCTACTTCAAAACTTCCACTGCCATATGAGAAAGCCTTTACCATAGCCATAATACGGGTGCCTGTTTTGAGCTTACTTTTATAAAAATTATAGTTATGAATAATCGCATTTAGGTTTATCTCAAGCACTGTATCATGAACCTTGCGTTCAAAAAGCCTTGAGATGCGCTCAAATTCAAAAATGCGAGCACCTTTAAGTAAGATTGACTCATTCTGAAATTGAAAATTATCGAATACTTTTATAAAGTCATCGGTATTTTTAAAGAATTGTTTCTCTTGCAAAAAAAGATCAGCATGGCGTGAAATAGCTTCACCAATACCAATCAGTCGGTTAATATTTTTAGACCTCAGCAAGAAAGCCAGCTCTTCATAAAGCTCACGCTCGGGTATACCGGTTTGAAGCATATCTGAGAGAATGACAGTTTTCTTTATATGTTGCTGCTGCTGGTTTAAGAAATCAAGGGCAATAGTGAGTGACGGCAGATCAAAATTATAACTGTCATTGATCAGTGAACAGTTATTAACGGCCTGCTTTAATTCAAGCCTCATGGCTATCGGCGAGAGCATCAGCATGCGGGTCCTGATCGTTTCCTGCTGGTATCCCATATAAAGTAGCGTACACCAGCAGATAACTGCATTTTCAACAGATGCCTTATCGGTAAACGGAATCTCTATGCTAATTGATTTACCCTGGTAACGGGCGTTAATGGTAGTATTGAATAAATGTGGCTCAAAGTCCAGAATTCTCAGATCAGCATCTTTTAAAAATGACCAGGTAAATGTATTTCTGGCAAAATCTACATTTACATAATCACGTGAGTAGATTAGAACACCAGCCTTTTCAAAAAGTACCAGCTTTTCTTTAATTTTTTCCTGCCTGCTTTCAAATCCCATATCATGGGCAGTACCAATATTGGTTAGAATGCCAATGTCTGGCTGTATGATTGACCGAAGACGGCACATTTCTTCAGGTTGTGAAATACCTGCTTCAAAAATACCCAGATTATACTCATCTGACATCTGCCAAACTGATAAAGGAACCCCAATCTGAGAGTTAAAACTCTTAGGGCTTCTGACAATATGTTTATCTGGAGAAAGTAGTTGGTAAAGCCATTCTTTGACAATTGTTTTGCCATTGCTACCTGTTATACCTATAACAGGATACTTAAACTTTTCACGGTGCGTTTTAACAAGTAACTGGAAGCTGGTAAGTGTAGATTTAACGCGTAAGAAATTTGAGCCTGGAAATTGACTAAGATCAAGTGCAGAATTTTCAGCAATTACAAAATTTCTAAGACCTAATACATAAAGCGCTGGAATAAAAGTATGCCCGTCTTGCTTTCCCTGTAATGCAAAAAAGAGTGACGTCGATGCATCAATAATTCTGCGGCTATCGGTAACCAGAAACTGAATATAAGATTCTGAATCAGAGAAAATTGAATCTGACTGAATGATATTGGCAACCTTTGAAATCGAATACTGGTTATGGGTCATATGGGCTGCTCAAATATCTTTAAAATAAAGCCTAATAAAAAGCATCCTGCCTGGCATCAGACAGATTTGTTAATCAAGTGACCTAAGATGCTATTTTAATTAAAACAGAAATCCGATGTTTGCAATATAATTAAGATTGTTCAGGTCGAACCAGACACAATTCCTTTTAAACAAGAATTTTATTAACCCGTTTGAATAACATGGAAGAACATACCGCACTCATAAAATCACAACATTACTGCGCTTATCAGGAGAGAAGCAAACTTGAGGTCTTACATAAACTGCAAGAGTGGGAAGTAGATAATGAACATTTTGACACAATTATTCATTCACTGCTAGCAACTAATTACCTCGATGAATCGCGATTTGCCAAATCTTATGCACTGGGTAAATTCAGGATAAAGAATTGGGGCAAGGTAAAAATTAAACAAGGACTGTCAAGAAAGGGTCTTTCAGAAAAATTGGTGAATGAAGGCCTGGCAGAGATAAACAACGAAGATTATTTGCATAAACTTAATCAGATTGTTATAAAGAAAACTGAAATGACAGCCATTCAAAATGATTTACTAAAGAAGCATACAATCGCTAAATATGTGATTGGCTTGGGTTATGAGCCAGAATTAGTGTGGGACAGGCTTGAAAACAGACATCACTGGGCAGAATAAAAAGAAATTAAAAATAAATTGATTTTTACATCAGTCAAACAAAGCTAGTTGTAGTTATTCTTCTTGACGATGAGCTTTTGTTTTAAGAAACCTATGAGAATTGTTTTTGAGATTGATTCCTTTTTCTATATTTGCAATCCCGAAAGGGTGATAGCGTGACTTGAAAGGGTATTATAAATTGCGAAAGTAGCTCAGTTGGTAGAGCACGACCTTGCCAAGGTCGGGGTCGCGGGTTCGAATCCCGTCTTTCGCTCCAATCATTTCCATTTTCTTTCGATCTTTTTCGATGCCTGGATGGTGGAACTGGTAGACACGCAGGACTTAAAATCCTGTGACCCTTAAAGGTCGTGCGGGTTCGATTCCCGCTCTAGGTACATCAACCTCGCAGGTACAACCGTACTTACGAGGTTTTTTTATTTTATTTGCGCGCTTACCTTTATTTTTAACTTTTTAGCTAAGCCAGGTATTAAAATAATTTCCTTTTGAAATTCATACCATCCTAATTGAACCCACTCACAGGTGTGGCGGACCGAAGCTCAAAAGTGGTGTACCCTTTTTTATTTTTAAAAGTTAAAAAAGTATCAGCGTTTATTTCAGGGTTCTCCAATTTTATAACATAGCAATCCTTTTTGTAATAATGCAATAATCCTCTCAACTGTAAAGAACGCTTTGATGCGAAATACATGAAGCCCTGGTGATTTTTGATAGAAACGTCTCCAAACCAGGCATTATGATAAGTTCCCGTAAAGTTCTTTAACTCTGCAAAACTGTTTTTGTACTGATCATTTACCGCTCCCCAAACTTCTCTTTTGGCATTAGATTCGGCGAGTTCGTTTTTAGTTAACCGTTCCAAATTGTTTTTTGATTCATCTACACCGTCAATATGAAGATAGCTGTCAACAATCTGATCAGTAATGGCGCTAATCGCATTACTTTCATTATTGGTAAGAACAATGACGGCCAATCCTATTTCAGGTATCATTAAAACTTCAGAAACCATTCCAACATCCTCGCCAGTATGAACTATTTGTTTATATCCTTTACTGTCAATCAAAAACCAACCTAAACCATAAGCCTGAAAATGATTACCATACACTCCCCCATTTCCGCCTGATATGATCATTTGAGGTGCCAATAACTCATGCGTTACTTGAGTACTTAACAATTGCTGACCAAGATTTTGACCAAATCTACCATTGTTCATAAGCATCAATAACCATTTACTCAAGTCATCAATATTGGAATATATGCCTCCAGCTGCATCGTCTTTAGCAGAGGCATAACGAGCAATTACGTTGACAGAACCATTGATCACCTTGTGGGGATCAATAATATTATTCCTTACTTTTAATCCATTAAATGATGCTGAACTTTGATCCATTTTTAAAGGCCTTAGAATCCGCTTTTCTATAAAGTTCTCCCACGTCATTTTAGAAACCCGGCTAATTACTTCGCCTGCAACCTTTTACCTATCAGCTGGATGCTTTCAATTAAAAGACCCCGGGTAGCTTTTATAGAAATTTTTATTTTTAATCATATATAAGTTTGTCGAGCATCATTTTACTAATCCTGGAAAATTTGCAATTTTGGCCAAATAGTTCCAGGAAGCTATTATTATGTTAGTATTGTTTATAAAAAATTACCATTATGGCTAAATATTCCAAAAAGGCTCAGGACAAAATTGGAGAGGTAATGCATGAATTTAAGAATGGAGAATTAAAATCGGGTAAAGGCGGTCAAGGCGGAAAAGTAAAAATTCGCAAGCAGGCAATAGCCATCGGTATAAGTGAAGCCAAAGAAGCAGGAACTAAAGTTCCCGCAAAAAAAAGGCAATCAAAAAGTAAATAAACATTTTCTAAAAACAAATAACTATAGTACTATTAAAAGTAATTGAACTCTAAGCCGAGTCAAAAAAAGTTGGGAAAATGCAACACAGAACGCAGAGTTGTACTTGCAATACCGCAAGGCGGGGTCTGCAGGCTATTGGATTGCGAAACAGTATAATTTGACATTGGAATTATTGCTGAGAAAAAAAATAGGGCATTCATTGAATCAGGAGGTGAATATTGGAGCTTTGCAAGAGTAACTACGCCGGGAGGCAGAATTACTATTGCCTCTTTGTTCAAGATCACCTGGTATTCCTAAAGAGCTACTTTAATCGTTTCAGAAACAAAATCCTGGTGGGATTACCAGGTTGCTACACTAACTTGGCCACCTGAAAGCGGAATTGCCTGATCTTTTAAAGCCTGGATAAAAGTATCCGGCGATCGTTCTCTAAGCAATATCTTTTTGAGGGTTGACGGATTATATACTAACGCACTATTTTCAGCTACGTTCAAGTCAAATAGGGTTTACTCAGGAAAGATAACCTGGAACTGGTTCAGTTCGCTGCCGGTGACCAAAATGGGGTATCTTCCGGTTCCTTTAAGCCTGTTCAAGACATACAACCTTGTCCCAGAAATGCGTTCATTCTCAGCAATTGTACCGTCGTAATCCGTTGTTAAAATAGGATACCGCATCTGCGCTCCTAATTAAGTTCAATAAAATTAAAAATCATCCTTTAATCGATTATTAGATACTGATATGCACCTATAAAATCACTCA
>JANLVJ010000026.1:0-11448 GCA_031363945.1 bacterium
GTACTGGCAAAAGCGTGCTTTTATATAATTTAGTTTGGCAATGAAAATAAATTCTAAATGAAAAAAGGAATAATTCTACTTAAAGGTTTCGTATTAATTCTTCCGAAAAAGTTCATTATTTTAACTCATTGATTACAGGACAAATACGTAAATTGATTATGATTCCAGAAACTCATTATTTGCTTGACCGGCTATAGAGTGATTTGCGGTCAATGAAATCAAGAACTGATTCAGGCAGCATATACTGGATATTTTTCTTGTCTTTAAGTGCCTTACGTATAAAGGTAGATGACAGCTCAAGAAAAGGCGCTTCTGTTATACATATCTGCGGATGATTTATCCATTCACCAATATCAGAACCAGGACGAGGATAAACGAAAATTTTATGTTCCGCAAGAATTTGTTCATGGCTCTTCCATTTTCTTAAAGAAACAATATTATCAGCCCCCATTATCAATGAAAATTGATACTCTGGATACCTGATTTTAAGTTCATTCAGGGTATCAACTGTATAAGAAGGTTGCGGCATGCCCAGTTCGACAGAAGATACTCTGATTTTCTGATTTGAATCGGTAGCAAGCCTGGCCATTTCTATACGGTCATAAACCCCGGCAAGTCCATTCTTTTTTTTAAGCGGGCTTTGAGGTGAAACCACCAGCCAGACCTGGTCAATTTCAGTGAAATTTGCCATGTAGCCGGCAATAATCAGATGCCCGATATGTATCGGGTTAAAAGAGCCAAAGAACAGGCCTATTTTCATTCGCTCTTTATAAAATCGGTGACTAAATGCAATGCCCTGGCACAGGAAACCTCCAGATCATCATTTAACAAGATGACATCAAACTTATCCTGGTAACTGAGTTCAATGCCTGCCTTTTCAATGCGTTCAGCAATTTTCTCTGCTGATTCTGTAGCTCTGCCAGTCAGGCGTTTAATCAGCACTTCCATTGATGGTGGTTTAACAAATACAGAGAGCGCCTGAGCCCCAAATTTCTTTTTCAGATGCATGCCGCCCTGCACGTCAAGGTCAAATATTACATGTTTGCCCTCAGCCCAGATTCGTCCTATTTCAGCACGAAGTGTGCCGTAAAAGGTACCTTTGTATACCTCCTCAAATTCAACAAATTGTTTTTTAGCTACGCGGTGCAAAAACTCTTCATTTGAAAGAAAGTAGTAATCTTTTTTATCTGTTTCTTCTATCCGTGCAGGTCTGGTAGTAGCAGAAACTGAAAATTGCAACTCAGGAATCTGATCAAGCAGGTATTTTACAATTGTTGTCTTGCCTGCACCTGAAGGAGCAGAAAAAATAAATAATTTCCCCTCCATTATAAAATATTTAAGAGCTGTTCTTTGATTTTCTCAAGCTCATCTTTCATTAATACAACATCTCGTTGAATGATGGCATCATTCACCTTAGAGCCTATGGTATTAATTTCACGCCCTATTTCCTGCCCTATGAACCCGAGTTTTTTGCCATTTGCATCATCCAGGTCAAGTGTTTGAAGAAAATAATCACAATGACTCTTCAGCCTAGTTTTTTCTTCTGTTATATCAAGTTTTTCAACGTAATAAATTAATTCTTGCTCAAGCCGGTTTTGATCGTAGTTAGTCTTGCTCACCAACTGCTCAAGCTGATCAGCAATCCTAGTCTTAATTGCAGGAATTCTGCTGGTATCAGCTGAGCTGATGCGCTTAAGGGTTTCAAGCAAAATTAATATTCTCGATTTAATGTCATCATGTAAGACTTTACCTTCTGAAATCCGGAAAGCATCCATATTTTTCATGGCTTGCAGGAAAGTTGAATAGATAGCTTTCCATTCCTCCTCGTCTGCTACTTCAATTTCATCATGTCTGATAACATCTGGCAGGGTCATACAAAGTTGAAATATTCCTACAGTACTCTCACCAAGATCTTCAGCAACAGATTTTAGTTCTGAATACCAGGCTGAAAAAACAGCCCGGTCTATTTTTGCTGATTTTACAAGCGTTTTATCAACCTGATCGATTGTAACAACTACACTTAGTTTTCCGCGATCTGCCAGTTTCTGAGAATCAGTACGGATCAGCATTTCCTGCTGCATATGAGCCCGGGGCAATTTTAATGAGAGTTCAAGAAATTTACTATTAAGCGACTTGGCTTCTACTGTAATTTTTGACTGCTTGTAGTCTGTACTGGCCAGGCCGAACCCTGTCATTGATTTAAGCATAGCGGTATTTAAAATGTGTAGAAAATATCAAATTCAGTACCAACCCTGAATAAGGGTGAGCGCAATTTTTGTCGAAGGTAAAAATATTATATGTTTAGCGCGAGGCAGGCTTTTTCTGCTGCAATTTTTTCAGCATTTTTTTTGGTGAAGTCCTGACCAAAACCGTATTCTTCAGAAGAAATAAAAACCTTAATGCTGAAAAGCTTTCCTTTTTCATTTGCAGCACTTTCTATCTGTTCAAAAAGAACCTCCTTGCCATTTCGCTGACACCACTCAATCAGTTTACTTTTGAAATTAGTTTCAGTTTTTTCAAGTTGATCAATATCAACGTGATTCTTAACGATGCGCCCTATGATGAAGCTTTGGGTGAATTTAAAACCCTTATCTAAATATATGGCCCCAATTAATGCCTCAAATGCATCACCATACAACGAACTTTGCTTGATATAGTGATTTAAGGTTCGGCCTTCAAATTCAATCAGATCACCCAGGCCTATTTTACGGGAAAGTTGATTCAGAAAATTTCTGTTAACAATTTTTGACCGCATTTCGGTGAGAAAGCCCTCGTCACGATATGGGAATTTTTTGAACAGATTATCAGCAATGATGGTGCCTAAAACAGCATCTCCTAAAAATTCTAACCGTTCATTGCTATTTTTCAGCCCATTAATAACTGAATTTGCAGCTGACTTATGGCGAAAGGCAAGCCTGTATAGGTTGATATTACCTGGTAGAAACCCAAGAATGTTCTTTAATGATCGAATATATTGACGCTCAGGTGAAAAATAAAGCAGGTATATTCTACGCATATTGGTTATTAGAGATAACTCTATGAAGCTGATTTACAAAAATTAATTCATTGTGCATTAATCAGCCTCATACTTCTTAAAGATAACTGAAGTATTATGCCCTCCAAAGCCAAATGTATTCGACATTGAAGTTCGCACTTCACGTTCCTGTTTATGATTAAACGTGAGATTTAACCTTGAATCAAATTCGGGATCGTCGGTAAAATGGTTTATTGTTGGGGGCACGACATTGTTTTTGACCGCAAGTATTGATGCTATTGCTTCAATTACCCCAGCTGCACCCAGAAGGTGCCCTGTCATTGATTTTGTTGAGCTTATATTCATATGATAAGCCTCTTCACCAAATAATGAAGTAATCGCACGTATTTCACTCAGATCACCTAGTTGGGTAGAAGTACCATGCACATTGATATAATCAATGTCGGCAGCAACAAGGTTTGCATTTTGTAAGGCATTACGCATAACCAACTTAGCCCCCAACCCCTCAGGATGAGGAGCGGTGATATGATAAGCATCTGCTGACATACCCCAGCCACAGAGCTCAGCGTAAATTGGAGCTCCTCTTTTTAAAGCGTGACCTAACTCTTCCAGAATAATTGAACCCGCACCTTCTCCTGCGACGAAACCATCCCGATCAAGATCAAATGGTCTTGAAGCTGTCTGAGGCGATTCATTTCTGGTTGAAAGAGCATGGAGAGCGTTAAAACCGCCAATTCCTGCTTCATTAATTATGGCTTCCGAACCACCAGTTACCATAACATCGGCAGCCCCTAACCTGATATAGTTTAAGGCGTCGATTATGGCATTTGTAGATGAGGCACAAGCAGAAACTGTAGCGAAGTTTGGCCCTCGCAGGCCGTAACGAATAGAAATATATCCTGGAGCAATGTCCATGATCATTTTAGGAATAAAGAACGGATTAAACCTAGGAGTACCATCTCCACGGGCATAATCCGTTACTTCATCAATAAAAGTTCTTACGCCCCCAATTCCTGAGCCCCAGATCACTCCAATCCGATCACGGTTTAGTTCATCGAAATTTAGACCAGCATCTTTAATTGCTTCATCAGCAGCAACCGCGCCATACTGTATAAAAGGATCCAGTTTGCGGGCTTCTTTTCTGTCAAAATAATTTTCAGGCTTAAATCCCTTAAGTTCACAGGCAAATTTTGTCTTGAACTTGGTCGTGTCAAATCGGGTAATCACAGAAGATCCGCTTACACCATTTAGCAGGTTAGCCCAAAATTCAGGGGCAGTGTTACCTATTGGAGTAAGCGCACCAATTCCAGTTACAACAACTCGGTTTAACGTCATTAAAATTCAAAGTATTATTTTACGTTTTTTTCCAAATAAGAAACAGCCTGGCCAACAGTTTGGATTGTTTCGGCCTGCTCGTCGGGTATTGCAACGTTAAACTCTTTTTCGAATTCCATGATTAACTCAACAGTGTCAAGTGAATCAGCACCCAAATCATTGGTGAAGCTCGCCTCGGGAGTAACTTCACTTTCATCCACACCTAGTTTTTCAACGATAATCGCTTTAACGCGTGATGCAATATCAGACATAATTTTTGCAGTTTAATTGTTCAATCTGTTTTTAGAATTTCAGCAAATAAAAATAAATTATATCGAGTATAAAAATTTTTATTGTCAGGGAACGCTTCAAAAATCCTAATTTAAATTTTATAAACCAAACCTTATTCAACCCTTGACCAAGAAAGTATTAAAAATCGAGTACGATTACAATTTTACACTCATCGGAATTATCACCTCGATGAAAGATTATCGCCTGGCGCATTTCATTAACAGTGCTTTAGAACTTGACCTGGTAAAACAGGAGTTTGAAATAGAAGTTCCCGGACCTAACGGTATTCAACAAAATTACCTTTCCTATTTTTCGTTCATGGTGGAAGAGTCTGAGACAGAAATTTACTTTTTCGCCAACAAGGCTGCTTTTTCTTTCCTTATTCCAGAATTAAAAGAAGTTGATTTCTTTCTAATGCAGAGCCCTATCAATCATCAGGAAACAGCGTACAATCTAAAATTGCTTCATAAACTAGAGCGTGTAGAAAATTCTTTTTTACTGGATATTTCAATTTTAAAGTCAAAAGAGAACCTCCTGTTATTTTAATTTAACGATAAAATTTAAATATCAGATCAACTCTGATTTGTGACCAACCTTTTTACCTTTGCATTTAAACGTATAAAAAACAAATAAGCATAAATGAAACTTAAACATAACCGTACCAAGATCGTCGCCACAATGGGTCCTGCATCATCGGATAAAGACACCTTGCTGGCCATGATTAAAGCGGGCGTTAATGTTTGCCGCATAAATTTCTCACATGGCAAGTATGAGGTTCACCAGAAAACAATCGATACAATAAAAGAGATTAACGCCCAGTACAAAACCAATGTTAGTATACTTGCTGATTTACAAGGCCCTAAAATCAGGATCGGCGAGGTAAAAAACAATGGTGTTTTACTTGTAAACGGGAGCAGGGTAACAATTACTACCAACGAACAGTTAAGTGACGAGAAAACCCTGTTTATTACGTACACAAATTTCCCAAAAGATGTACAGCCAGGTGAAATTATTTTGCTTGATGATGGTAAATTACAAATGCGCATTATTGAAACCAACAGAATTGATTCAGTTATTGCAGAGGTTGTTTATGGGGGTATGCTTTCTTCAAAAAAGGGAGTTAATTTACCGAATACTAAAATTTCGACTTCTTGTCTTACACCAAAAGATCTGGAAGATCTAGACTTTGCCTTGAAAAACGATATTGAATGGATTGGTTTGTCTTTCGTTCGCTCTGCAAACGATATCATTGAATTAAAACGGATTATTAATCACCGGAACAGCCCGGCACGCGTGATTGCCAAGATAGAAAAACCAGAAGCGATTGAAAATATAGATGCCATCATTGATGTAAGTGATGCTATAATGGTAGCAAGAGGTGACCTGGGGGTAGAAATGCCAATGGAAGTTGTTCCTGTTCTGCAGAAGCAAATTGCCCAGGCTTGTATCAAAAAAGCAAAACCTGTCATTATTGCTACCCAAATGCTTGAAAGCATGATCACCACTGCCCGGCCTACCCGGGCTGAAGTGAATGATGTTGCCAATTCGGTTCTTGATGGTGCTGATGCAGTAATGTTAAGTGCTGAAACTTCAGTAGGCGAGTTCCCGCTGATAGTTGTTGAAACGATGTCAAAAATTATCGGAAATATTGAGGAGGGGCATTATCCATACAACCAGTTGCCTTTTTCATTAGAGAAAGATCATTTTCTTTCAGATGCCATTTGCCATTCAGCCTGTGCCCTATCAAAGATAATTGATGCAGATGCAATTGTTGCTATGACTCAAAGTGGTTATACTGCCTTTGAGATTTCAAGTTACCGCCCGAAAGCACCGACCTATATTTTCACGCCTAATAAACAGCTTTTGAACACCCTGAGTTTAATCTGGGGAGTAAGAGCATTTTATTATGATAAAATGCATAGTACTGATGGTACTATTAACGATGTAAATAATATTCTCAAACAAGAAAATCTGGTAGTTGCTGGTGATGTTGTAATTAATACCGCCTCTATGCCAATCCTGGAAAAGTTTAAAACCAATATGGTGAAGGTTACTGTTATCGACTAAATAGTGAAAAGCTACACTTAAAAGCAAAAGAAATGGGAGATACGTACCAGTTAAGTTCTGGCAGAATCTCCCATCTTTGATTTTGTATAATGGCGTCTGATAAAAACGGTACCATAAAAAGGTTATCTATTATTTCAATTTATCAGCAAATGCTTTTTTAAACTTGTCAATTTTAGGCCTTACTACCATTGCACAATAAGGCTGTGCACCATGGAGTTTAAAATAGTCATTGTGATAACTTTCAGCCGGATAAAAAACTGGTAATGGCTCAATAAGGGTTACGATCTTACCAGCATACGCCCCGGAATCCTGTAATTTATTCATTGAGGCGGTAGCCTCGGCTTGCTGATCTTCAGAATGATAAAAGATTTCAGATCTGTATTGAGTTCCTATATCATTGCCCTGACGGTTTAACGTTGTAGGATCGTGACTACCCCAGAAAACCTCCAGCAAGCTATTATATGAAATTATCGAAGGGTCGAATCTGATTTGAATGACTTCAGCATGACCAGTATTACCTGTACAAACCTGCTCATAAGTAGGGTTAACAATTTGACCACCTGCATAGCCTGAAGTCACTTTTTCAACACCTTTTAGTTCTTGAAAAATAGCTTCATAACACCAGAAGCAACCTTCGCCAAATGTTGCAAGTTCAAAATTTATTGTTGACATAAATACGTATTGTAAGTATTAGAACCGGTAACCAGCACGAATGTTTATTACCTGATTTCTGAATGGAGGGGTATCATCACCTGAATATTTGTACGTATTGGTGAAATCAGCTGAATAGCCGGCATTAAAAATTAAATGACTGGTTACATCAACTCCTATACCCAGTGCAAGACCAGCATAAAGCTGATTTATATCATTGTTACGGCGTTCGTATTTTGTAAAATCAGGTGTATTGATCGTCCAGCTATCAGTCGTAGAAAGCTTTACTGATAATTGAGGTCCTAGAAAAACATAGAAATGAGGTATGGGATAAAACTTGACCAGCAGAGGTACATCTATGAAATTATAACTTCTTGTAAGCATACCCTGATCGGTATTGGCCCTGAAGCCCTTCATTGAATAATTAATTTCAGGTTGAAAATGAATCATTGCTATAATTGGAATTTCTGCAAAAACACCCAGATTGAAGCCTGGCTTTGAATTCTGTGAAAAGTTATTATCTCCATAGCTATTGGGTTTAGCATTTGTAACGCTGCTTACATTCAGCCCACCCTGAATACCAAATGAGATGGCAGATTTAGCCATTTTCTTCTTTCTGGCAGATTTAGTCTGCTGCGCTTCAACCTGCAGGCTGAAAAGTAAAATGCCAATCGCAAAAAAGTAAACGTGTTTTTTCATTTTAGTATGATTATTGAATTTAAATCTTTAAAGGTGCTGCGCCAACAAGAAAGAACATAATTAGTAAATTTTCTTTTACAAACAGACACAATTTATTAATTGATAAAAACCATACAATTAACTATTGTAAAAAGGTTAATGGCTTACTATTTTAAATTTTGTATTTAAAGAGCTTAAAAACAGCTTTTTTAATTACATCCCTCTAACATAAAATACCAACCTGATCTAAGTTTATAGTCTTGTAGATGGAAATTAATAGAAATAATGTCAGAAAAACTGACCACTGTTAATCTACAACCTGATAAAATCAGGGTCCCTGTTTTATGCCTGTAAAAAAGCCAGGGTATTATGCCTGTAAAATACCCAGGGTTTTCTGCCTGTAAAAAAGCCAGGCTCTAAATTTTCATACTATGAGCCTGGCTGATGAGTATCATCAGGTTAGTCTGAATTACAAAATAGGATTATTGAAAAAGAACACGGAGCCCAATTTGGAATGTACCATTTTTTACACTGCTTGCATAGGTATTTCCGTTATTTGTGCTGGTACCAGCATTTTTTGAAATATTAAGAAGACCAAAACCATAACGTACATCTATGCCGATATTTTTAACAAAATCATAACCAGCTCCAATGTCGATTCCAAAGTCAAATTTCTTAAAATTGTTTAATACGTCATTTTTGGTATCCATCGTTACGTTTCCAGTTGTAGTTGTACCATTATCCTTTGCTGAAGTCAAAAAAGAAAATTCAGGACCAGCAAAAACATTCAGCCCTTTAACAGCAGCTGGTTTATATTTGAATAAAACAGGGACAGAAATATAACCCAGGTTTTCTTTGAACGTATAGTTACCACCATTAAAATTGTTGACTGCCTTACTACCCTTTAAAGAATAATCTATTTCGGGCTGAATGGCAAATTCTCTGCTCAGAGGGGCTTCGATAAAGAATCCTACTGCAAATCCAGGAAGTGAACCTGAAGTTCTGGTAGTTGAAGATGAGGATGAAGAATTATAGTTTGAAGAGCTAATAATTTCATTTGAAAGGTTAAATGCTCCACGTATACCAAATACAATTGGGTCTTCAGTAGTGGCATGGTGATAAGATTGAGCAAATGCTCCAGTTGAAATGAAAAGTATGCCTGCGGCGAAAAATAGTTTTTTCATGATTAAATTGTTTTCCTGCTTGTTTACAAAAAGAATACCAACCAGTCATAATTTTCATTTATAGAAATACATAAATGTAAAATACTTATATCAAACACAGGACAAGATCTTGTTTAACAGTGTAATGTACTAACTGCATTAATAAGAATATTTTTTTGCTGCTGATTAGTCCTATTTCATTTTAAAATTGTCAGATGCCTTTTTTATTGAAAAATTATATGTTTTTTTATCCAATCTTTAACATTTCTTTTTAGGTGTTGCTGAAATAATGGTTTATTGATTTCGGCTTCCACACTAAAGTTATGGTATTCAGAAATCTGATTTTATGCATATTTGCAGGTATGAAATACTGGCAACTTTTTCTTGCATTCTTGTTTATTCCCTTAAATCTTTTTGCTCAGCAAATTCTTCCGCTGAATGAAAAGGCGATGCATTCTCCCTATGTTGACTCGGTTTTTCATCGCCTTAGCCGTAAAAAGCGAATTGCCCAGCTCTTCATCGTTCCCGCCTATTCTAATAAGAGCCCTCGATTTCAGGATTCTATCGGCAAGCTGATTAAAAAATATCAGCCGGGAGGAATCATATTTTTTCAAGGGTCGCCAAAAAAGCAGCTAATGCTTGAAAATTGTTATCAGGAATTGCTAAAAACGAAATCATTAATTGCTATGGATGGGGAGTGGGGTCTGGGTATGAGACTTGACAGCACAATTTCATTTCCATATCAGATGAGTCTGGGAGCAATCCAAGATAATATGCTGATCAGTAAAATGAGCTCTCAAATTGCCCTTGATTTCAAGCGAATGGGAATGCAGATCAATTTTGCCCCTGATATTGATATCAATAATAACCCTGATAATTCTGTCATCAACTTCCGCTCTTTTGGTGAGATAAGAGATAATGTGGCAGCAAAAGGACTAGCTTATATTCAAGGGCTGCAGGGAAATGGTATTCTGGCAACGATCAAACACTTTCCCGGCCATGGCGATACAAATGTTGATTCGCATCTTGATCTGCCAGTTCTGCCGTTCTCAAGAATGCGGTTAGACAGTCTTGAACTTTATCCTTTCAGGAAACTAATCAACAGCGGAGCAGGAGCAGTAATGATTGCTCATATGCATGTCAATTCAATTGATTCTGCACGAGGGGTACCAACAACCCTTTCAAAAATTGCCGTAAACGGTTTATTAAGATCTGAAATGCATTTTAAGGGCCTTATAATTACTGATGCTATGAACATGCTGGGACTGGCAAAATATTATACCCCTGCCCAGGCAGCAGTTCTTGCGCTTCAAGCTGGCAATGATATGGTAGAAATGAGCCCTGATCTGCCAGCTGCTCTAAAAGCAGTTCGTAAAGCCGTTCGAAGAAAAGAAATCCTGAAATCAGATATTGAATATAAATGCCGAAAGGTACTTGCCTATAAAGAATGGGCAGGCCTTAACAATTACGTACCCGGAGATACAACAAAATTACTTCAGGACCTTAATA
Organism: bacterium; assembly: GCA_031363945.1. Taxonomy (GTDB): domain Bacteria; phylum Bacteroidota; class Bacteroidia; order Sphingobacteriales; family Sphingobacteriaceae; genus JANLVJ01. The sequence goes on from JANLVJ010000026.1 coordinate 10,669, forward strand.
GCAATGCAGCGGTTGAGCTTTTACAGAAACTATCTGATTCATCTTTAACCGTTTTAAAGCAAAGCAGGGCAATTATGAATTCGATTTTGACGTTGAAAAAGACAGTACTACTTGAACTTGGGGTAAACGGGAATACGTTATTTGCTGACAGTTTAAGGAAGCAATTGAAAATTCCCGTCTTGCGTTTGACAAAATCTGCTGATCAAAAGGCCATTGATTCAATAAAAGTATCGTTGAGTAAATTTGATTATGCCATTATTGCTATCCATGATCAGAGACTCAGGCCTGGAGCCCGTTTGAATTTCAGTAAACCCTTACTTGATCTCACAGCTGAACTTGCCGGACATGCCCACAACATGCTGGTATTTTTCACAAATGCCTATGTTCTTGGTCAGGTTAATAATTTGGGGGAAGCACAGAATCTGGTACTTACCTATCAGGATAGTAAGCCGGCCGAACTGAGTGCAATCAATTATATAATGAGACGCCAAAAAGGCTGTGGAAAATTACCCGTCAGTATAGGTACTCTTTTTCATGCCGGTCAAGGGTTATAAGCCAGTTGTACTCTTCCGGGAATGACAATAAAAAAGGGAAACTGGCAAAAACCAACCTCCCTTATTATAAGAACAGATTTTATTTCTTTACATACATCACTTCTCTTACTGCGGCAATAACTCTTGCTGGATTTGGCAGGTAAGCTTCGATAAGTGTAGGTGCATAGGGTAGTGGTACATCTGCTCCCATAATTCTTAATATCGGTGCATCTAGATAATCGAATGC
>JANLVJ010000064.1:0-158930 GCA_031363945.1 bacterium
CACACTTCATATCGAATAGAATTAACCGGTGAAAGTCTAAGAAAAAAACGGTAAAATTGACAGGCAATCAGATTCTCTGAACCAAGACCCACAAGGGGGGTCAGTATCACCAGAAGGGGGTCACCTTGATCAGAATATCCAGTTCTCATCAAACTTTTTTTCAACATGGCCGAACGGATACCTTTCTGTCTAGTGATCCAAACGTTTACAATCAAACGGTCATCAGATTGAAAAGCCTGGACCGGCTACATTTTAACAAAACAAGAATGGTTTGGAAACCAATGTGGATCTATGTGTAAGCTTACCCATTTCTGTACAGTGAAATTTTAGAAAATCCTACATTCTTATTTATTGCGTAATTAGTTGACTGGCTAAGTATTCCCTTGGCAATAAACCCATCAATGAATCATGAGGTCGGCAGCTGTTGTACTCCTCCATCCACTTCCAGGTAAGCTTCCTGACTTCGTCCAGGCTATTAAACATATAGGCATCCAGAATATCCCGGCGATATGTTCCGTTGAACCGCTCGATATACCCGTTTTGCATCGGTCGTCCTGGCTGGTATATTCCGGACCGTTATCTACCCTGATTTGATTCGGTGCTCCTCGTTCCTCCAATAGCTGGCTCAGGGTGCGCATCACCCTGCGTGCAGGTAAGGAGGTATCTATTTCAATAGCAAGTCCTTCTCTGTTATGATCATCAATAATATTTAGTGTCCGGAACTTCCTGCCGCAGGTTAAACTATCGCTCATAAAATCCATGCTCCAGGATTCATTTACCCCCTTTGGTACTGATAATGGCTCTTTTATTCTGCTGGGTAGCCTTCGCTTATGTTTACGCTTCAGATTCATTTTCAGCTTCACATACACCCGGTGAACCCGTTTATGATTCCATAAATACCCCTCTTTTCGGATGTAGCCGTGTAATTTCCAGAATCCCCTAGTAGGGTGCTGTTCGCCTTTCTGCCGCAATACATCCATTACCTGGCTGTCATCCAGCCGATGCTGGTAGTAAAATACCGAGCGGGCCAGATTTACTGCCCTGCAAGCCCTGCCAATGATTGATCCATGCTCTTCGATTAACAGACGAGCCTTCTCACGCTTTTCAGCAGGGCTAATTACTTTTTTCCCAGTACAATTTTCAGCATCTGATGATCCAGGCTCAATTCAGCATACATACTTTTCAGCCGCCGGTTTTCATCTTCCAGCTCTTTTACTCTTTTAAGTTCGCTGGCTTCCATACCGCCATACTTGGCGCGCCAGTTATACAGGGTTGCCGTACTTACACCGTGCTCCCGGGCAAGGTCTGTGGCTTTGACGCCATTTTCATGGGACTTCAGAATCCCAACAATTTGGCTCTCGGTGAAGGTGGTCTTTTTCATCTGTTCCTAGTTTAAATTTAACCAGGATTTCCTAAATTTCAAACGTCCAGTTTTTTGGGGAGCTTACACAAGTACTTTATGCTTCTTGGTCCTTTATTTATTTGGTTTTACTTAGAACTGTGCATCTAATTCACTGTTTCAATCTAAGTTAGGTTTAAGTACGAAACCCGTATCTTTACTGGCTCTAAATCACTTGAATGCAAAAACTGTATGATACAGCCCCGAAGCAGGAAACTGCGGTTCTGGTAGGTCTAATCACACCTGATGAGACCCTGGAACAAGAAATGGAATACCTTGATGAACTTGCTTTTCTGCTCGAAACAGCAGGTGGCAAGGCTATAAAGTATTTTACCCAGAAAGCACGGAATCCTGATTCCCGCACGTATGTGGGTAAAGGAAAAATAGAAGAGGTCAGAGACTTCGTTATTGCCCAGGAAATCGATATCGTGATTTTTGATGATGAGCTTAGCCCGTCTCAGATAAGGAACCTTGAAGATTACCTTACCTGCAAAATACTTGACAGAAGTAATCTGATCCTTGATATTTTCGCCAGTCGGGCCAAAACAGTACAAGCCAAAACACAGGTAGAACTGGCCCAATTTCAATATTTGCTGCCAAGGCTTACCCGTATGTGGACCCACTTGTCAAAGCAAAAAGGGGGTATCGGTATGAAGGGTCCTGGTGAGACTGAAATTGATACAGATCGCCGTATTGTGCGTGACAGAATCTCTTTGCTAAAAGAAAAACTTACCCAGATTGATATGCAAAATCTGGTTCAGCGCCGTAACAGAGGTGAATTTGTACGTATTGCACTGGTAGGATATACCAATGTGGGCAAATCAACTTTACTTAATTTACTTAGTAAGGCAGACGTTCTGGCTGAGAATAAGCTTTTTGCCACCCTTGATACTACTGTACGAAAATTAACCCTGAGAAATCTGCCAGTTTTGCTTTCAGACACAGTAGGTTTTATTCGTAAGCTACCGACTCATTTGGTTGAATCATTTAAATCAACACTAGCTGAGGTTCGTGAAGCAGATATTTTGCTGCATGTTGTAGATCTGTCACATCCGGGTTTTGAAAAACAGATGAATACGGTGATTTCAACCTTGCAGGAAATCGGAGCATCCGGAAAGCTGATCATTACTGTTTTTAATAAAGTTGATCTTTTTACCAACGGAGAAAATCCAGAGGCCCCTTTATTCAGCCTCGAAGATTTCAAAAATAGCTGGATGGCCAAAGACCAGGTGAATTCAGTATTCATATCTGCTACAAGAAATGAGCATATCCAGGAATTACGGGATTTGTTATACAGCACCTGCTTACCGATTCACCTCTCGCGTTTCCCGCATAATGGATTATTATATCAGGATGACCCGGCCGAATCACTCATTGAATATATACCTGAGAACGATATGAATCTGATTGAGCATATTGACCAACCTGCGCTACAAGATCAGCCATCAGGGCAGCAGCCTGAGAAAGATTCAGATCTTGAAACAGGAGATTCAGGGCTTAGGCCCTTGCCAAAAACCGTAAAAAAGCAAAAAGCAAAACTTTAAACCCTCTGCCTAGAAGCCTCCGATATTCAGGGTAAAGCCATTTATATGTTTGCCCCCGGGTAAAAACCCGAAGGTAAATCCGGCACGAAAGCCAAATTTTTGTAACCCTGCGTATAGTTCTGTATAATTTAAGAGCTCATCATTTTTCATATAAGAAATACCGGCCAGCTCTTGTAAATTCAGCTTCCTGAGTATTGGGATCTTAGCAAAAAGACCACCCATGAAGTTTTCCTCAGCATGAACATGCACAAAATACCGTGAAGCACTATAGCGGTAACTATTCAGAATTTCAAATGATTCAGCTCTTTCAAACAGGGTAGAACTGCTGCTGGTAAAATGCTGGTAATCGAGATATTGTAGATTCTGATGACTTAAGAAGCTGCCACCAGAAACACTGTAATTAAAACGGCCAAAGCTTGAGGCCTCAATATTATTCTGGGCTACCCTGAAGCTAAGCAGATTGTAATTTGGAGAGCTGCCCAGTACTCCGGGTATTCCTGCCCTGTCATCAATAAACAAAGTAGGATAATCTGAACCCTGAGGTATGATCATATCGGGTCTGACAACAAACTTCTCACCAAAATTAATCCTTGCTCCAAGATGTACGGTAAATGCCTGATTTGTCTGAAAAGCCAGTTGATTGCCGGGAGGCGAAAATGGATTATTTGCAGAAAAGATTTTGAATTTGCTACCGGTAAGATAGGCATAGGCTGTGTTAGCAAGTGGTATGCGCCGGGCGAATTCAAGCCCTCCTACGAAATTAATCTGCCGGGTAAGATCTGTTGAGTAATCAACCTTTATAAAATGACGTTCATAAAGTTTTAGTGGATTGCGCTTTTCAAAAACGGTTTGTACTGTATTGTAAAAAGGGTCGACCCCTCCCAATCTGTTTTGATCTTTGACCGCAAAACCCCCTTCAATAGACAAAAAGGTATGTCTTAATGAACTAAATTCTCTGCTAAAACGTGCCGATGGATTAAAACGCCTGTTTATAAACCCGTATCGAAGATCTGCCCCTATCGTATATGAACTGGTATCTGTTGTATTTTGGGTGAATGACAGATCAGGACTAAATGCAAGCCCCTCAACCGTATTATAACTGACCACCGTAAAAAAGGGGGCAATATTGAAACTACGTTTTTTAAATTTATTGGTGAACGTTTGCCCAAGTAAGAGACTTGATGGTGTCAGGCGGTTGCGTTTATGATCTATAGAATCCTGATACCTGCGGGTATTATGAACTGTGAAAATACTATCCTTTTTTTTATAGTCGGTAATTTCTTCATGGGTAAGGGGCACAGCACGTATACTATTCCAATAAGTACTGTCTTTGGCATTAGCGTTTTTAACAACCTGCAGAATATCAGAGGGAAAATCTTTTACGGTAAATTTCGGGTTCAGTGTATAATTACTGAGCGATTCAAGATAGGAGCCATAGCCTTTAAATTTAAAAATACTGTAGCTGAACCTGAACTCAACAGTCGATAAGACAAATACTCCTGTGGCTGGTTCAATAAATTGCTGCCTGATCTGTAAGGTATCCAGTAAATCAATCTTGCTTTGATCTGCTATACGTAAATCAAGGGATTGGATATTCCAGCTTGAATCTTGAATATATAAGAGCCCCTGAAAAAGATTGGCTCCTTTACGACGCGGAATTACCTGGATTCTAAACGTCTGATGCCCCAGGTTCTCCGTTTTACCAATAAGTTTATACCGGTACATTGAAAACCCATTATCGGCAAGTGGTGATATAAATTGTCTGGGGGTAATGTTAGTTAAATCAATTCTATTCTGGTAAAAATTGACCATCAGATCAGAGGCCTGGTTGAAACTAAAACTGCTGTTATTACCACTCACCTTTGACGAAATCATCTCTTCATGAATTGATCCAGGTTTTTTTACTTTCAGCCTGGAGACTGATTCTGAAAGGTAAAGAATACCGCGCTTACCCGAATCAAGACCCATATTTTTAAGCTCACCCTGAACATCTGTGCCCAGAAAAGATTTGGGTGCATTTCTCAATTTCTGAATGCCCTTTATGTATACCTGGCAGCTATATGTATTGACCTGATTAGTATAAAAATCACGCCGTGCAATTACATTACGCATGATTCTGCGTGCAGGATCTTCTCTTTCAGCCCTTACAGTAACCTCATTCAGATTATAGGTGTTTTCAGGTAGTACAAGGTCAAGTATGATTTCACCAGCCTCCAGATCTACTGATTTTACCAGGGTTTTAAAGCCTATTAGTGTAAAAACCAGGTCATAATGACCTGGCCTGAGAAGAATATGGTATCGTCCTTCACCATTCGATGTAGTGCCTGTACTTGTACCTTTTATATAAATAGAAACTGAGGTCAGACTTAAATTTTTACTATCCGTGATTTTACCACTGATGCTGGTATTTTGCGCTGTCACGGTAAAGGCGGCTAATAAAAAGACAACAAAGAAGATTGATTTAATATGATTATAAAATTTCATCTCCGTCACAGGCAAACTATCTGATTAACGCTTTCCACTATAAATGATAAAAACAGCTGGGATTTTATGCAGTTCTGGAAGTGATTTTTTCCAGGCTGAAACTTTTTTCGTCTGAATTAATTGTTCAGGCGTAGTAATACCGGCAGCGATACATAATAAGGTATCAGGCTGTAAGGTTACAACCAGGTCTTGCAACATTCGGTTATTGCGAAAGGGAGTCTCAATAAAGATCTGGCTCATATTTGACTTCGACGATTCTGTCTCAAGCTGTATAAGCCGGGTATTACGGTCAGTTCTGTCTATAGGCAGATAGCCTGAAAACTTAAATGACTGCCCGTTAAAACCAGATGACATCAGGGCAAGTATGATAGAATTTGCTCCGACAAAGGGCACAACATTTATATTACGACGATGTGCCTCAAGAACAATTTCAGAACCGGGATCGGCAATGGCAGGGCAACCAGCTTCTGAAAGCAAGCCAACGTCACGTCCTTCCTCTATGCTTTTAAAATATTGAGGTAATTCATCTTTATTATGCTTGGCATACTCTCTGATGATTAGTTGCTGCTGGGGGGTAGCTATCTGTGCCTCTTTAAGAAATTTTCGTGCAGATTTTTCATTTTCAACAATAAATTCAGTCAGCGTTGAAATGGTTTCTTTTAACGCTGGAACAAGGCATTGATTAATAGTATCAGCCCCTAATGTAGTAGGGATTAATATAAGTCTTCCTTTTGGCATTTATTGGCGGGGGGTATGATGAGGTAGAAACACACTGATATTTTTTCTCAAATCTGCGCATGTTTTTGGCTAGACTAATTTGTCAAGGGCCGCTTTCAGCCTTGGTAAAAGCTGCTCAATATCCTGAAGAGAACACCCCCCGATTGAGGCCCTGAACCAGGCTGAAGATGGCTCATTCCCGAATGCAGAAAATGGAACCAACGCTAGTTTAGCTTTTTTAATCAGGTATGAATTGACCTCCATAGAATTCTGAATCACCTCACCATCACCAGTCGTACGACCCTGAATATCAATTTTTACAGTCAGGTAAATCGCACCCATTGGTGCAATTGCATCAACCGGATAACCCTGTTCTTTTAATGACTTAATACCTTTATAAAGGGTATCAAGACTACGCTGAACCTTAAACCTGAAATCTCCCAGAAACTGATCAACCTGTTCTGTTTCTCTCAGGAATGCTGCAACGGCATTCTGCTCAGGTGTTGGAGCCCAGGCTCCCATATGACTGATAATTGATCGCATTTTTGCAATAATTTTGGCCGGACCAAAGCCCCAGCCTACCCTAACACCTGTAGAGGCAAACCCTTTACTTGCCCCATCAATAAAAATTGTATATGGACGCATTGCAGGCCTGAGCGTAACGGGGTTTACATGTTTATGATTGCCAAAGGTTAGCAAACTATAGATCTGATCATACATTAGGTATAAGGGTTTTTCACCCTCCTTTCGTTTGGCATTTTCAGCAAGTACCAAATCACATATTTTAGCGAGTTCTTCAGCGCTGAACATCGTGCCAGTAGGATTCAAAGGTGAACAAAGTGCCAGCAAAACTGCTCCACTTAATGTCCCTTCCAGTTCACTGGCAGTTGGCATAAAATTATTTTCTACAGTAGTTGGTACCATAACCATCTCAGCCCCTGTAAAATGGCAATAGTGGTTATTATTCCAGCTTGGTATTGGAAATACGACTTTATCACCTTTGTCTATAAGTGTTAAAAAACAAGAGTAGATCAAGGGTCTCGATCCGCCGCTGATTATATAATCGGCCGCAGGATAATCAAGCTGATGCCTTTCAAGCGTAAATTCATGAAGTGCTTCCCTTAATAACGCTACTCCGTCATTTGGAGGATAATTGGTAAACCCTTTTTTATAGGCCAGATTAATTTGATCTCTCAGGTCTTCTGGTATAGGAAATTGAGAAGGGTCAAAGTCGCCGATGGTGAGATTACTGATTGCCTCACCCTGTTTCTTTAACTCACTTACCTCTGCTGCAATCTTAATAATCTCTGACCCGACAAGCGAATCTGCCATCTGTGAAACTTCCATAATATGAATTGCGTGATTAAAAATCAGGATGGTAAAAGTAGGAATAATTTGGCGATTGCCTGATCAATTTTCTCAAAGGGAAAACTTTGAACAACTGAATCTAAATTACTCATAATGTATTCGTTATGCAGGTTTCCAATGCTACCCTCATGGGTATGTAGCTGATTTTTTGCAGGTATAAAATTACCGGCGTCGATTTCTGTGGCTATCTGTTTATAGGCATCCCGAAAAGGTATGCCATTACTCAGCAGCAGATTAACTGCTTCAACACTGAATAGATACTTGTATTTATCTTCATCCAGAATATTAGATCTGATTTTTAACTGGGGTAAAAGCTCGGTTGTTAATGACAGACAATCACCCAGCATACCAAAAGCAGGAAAAAGAATTTCCTTAAGTAACTGAAAGTCACGGTGATAACCAGATGGCAGATTATTTGTCAAAAGTGTAATCTGATTTGGAATGGCCATAAGCTGGTTACAACGCCCTCTAATTAATTCAAAAACATCAGGATTCTTTTTGTGGGGCATAATACTTGACCCTGTGGTATATGCATCAGGCAGACTCAGGAAACCGAAATCCTGGCTCATATAAAGACAAACATCTGCTGCCATTTTATTTAGGGTTGAAGCAATGGCGGCTAGTGCCTGGGCAATCAGGCGTTCAGTTTTACCCCGGCTCATCTGGGCATAAACTACATTATGGTGCATATCATCAAAGCCAAGCAGTGCAGTTGTCATTGTTCTGTTAATGGGTAGTGAAGACCCATAACCTGCGGCTGAGCCAAGTGGGTTTTTATTTGCCATAGAGAAAGCCAGCCTGACAGCTTCAAGGTCATCAACCAGACTTTCAGCATAGGCACCAAACCATAAGCCGAAGCTCGAAGGCATGGCTACCTGGAAATGTGTATACCCAGGAAGCCCCTGATGCTGGTGTTCTTCACTAAGTTGTAGCATAACACGGGTCAGCGTGTAAACCTGGTCGACAATGCTTTTAAGCTGCGTTCTAAAAAAAAGCTTGAGGTCTGTCAGCACCTGATCATTCCTGGAACGACCTGCATGAATACGTTTACCCGTGTCACCGAGTTTTCTTGTTAGTAATAATTCTATCTGAGAATGAATGTCTTCTACACCTTCTTCGATGAGAAAATCACCTTGAATAACCGCATTATATAAACTCATAAGTTCTACCTGAATTGCCGACATTTCATCTTTTTCAAGCAGCCCGATCGATGTCAGCATCATGGCATGTGCCATAGATCCTTCAATATCAGCCTCAGCCAGCATAAGATCAAAAACCCGATCATTACCTACTGTAAACCTTTCTACAGTTGAAGCCGGTTTTATTCCTTTTTCCCAGAGTTTCATAATAATAATTTTGTTTTTTCAAGCATTACAGGGCTCTCAAGAAATAAGCAACTTATGCAACATACTGATATAGATTGAGATGCCATCTTTGATCTCCTGTTCCAGAATAAATTCATCTGCTGAATGTGAACGGGCAGATTCTCCGGGACCGACTTTTAAAGAAGGAATAGAAAGCAGACTTTGGTCTGATGTAGTAGGTGAGCCATACGTTTTCCTCCCGGCTGCGATTCCGGCCTTGACAATCGGATGAATTTCAGGTATTGAAGATGATTTCAACCTTGTTGAACGGGCAAGAATTTCTGCCCCCGATTCAAGTCTTATAATCTCCATCAGTTCTTCATGCGAATATGCATCTGTAACCCTGATATCAACAGTAAATTTGCAGGATTCGGGCACTACATTATGCTGTGTACCAGCTGAGATGATCGTTACCGACATTTTAATTTCACCGAAGATTTCTGACTTTCTGGGAAATCTATACGTTTTAAACCAGTCTAAAACGGGTAAGGCTTTGTATATGGCGTTATCCCCTTCTTCTCTTGCGGCATGCCCGGCCTTACCCCGCACAATGCAGTCCAGAACCATAAGTCCTTTTTCAGCAATTGCCAGATTCATGCCTGTTGGCTCTCCGACTATGGCAAAATCAAGAAGCCCCAGATCTGGAAGCACTTTTTCAAGACCACCGCTTCCTGAAATTTCCTCTTCTGCAGTCAGCGCTATTAATAGATTATAGCGAAGGTTCTTCAGCGTATAAAAGTGAATGAATGTGGCAAGTAGTGAAACCAGAGCCCCACCGGCATCGTTGCTACCCAGACCGTAAAAACGCCCATTCTCAACAGCAGGCTCAAACGGGTCACGTATATAACCAGAATTGGGCCTCACCGTATCATGATGAGAATTTAATAAGATTGTTGGGAGGTTGCCATCAAAATGCAGGTTGCGGGCCCATACATTATTATCTGTTCTCGTGAATTCTACACCGTTTTTACGCAAAAAGTCTTCTATGATTCTAGCTGTCTGGGCTTCTTCCTTGCTATAGGAAGGGGTAGCAATCAATTGTTTTAATAAGCTTAGCGCCCCTTCGTATAAATGCTGAAACTGCATATTAGTCGTTTGATTTTTCGTATAATTTTCCTGCCTTATCAGCAGAAGTCTTTATGCCCCTGATCATGGCTGAGCTAAAGCCGTAATGTTCCATTTCATTCAGGCCTGCAATCGTACAGCCCCTGGGCGATGTCACCTTATCTATTTCACGTTCGGGGTGAGTTCCTGGATTTTCAAGTAGCATACTTGCTCCCTTGGCAACCTGTAAAGCTATTTTCAAGGCATCGCTGGCATGAAATCCGATTTCTACCCCACCCTGGGTTGCAGCTCTGATTGCCCTGAGAAAAAAGGCAATACTACAGGCTGCCAGCGCAGTTGCCGGAATCATTAATTCTTCCTTTATTTCTGTCTGAATACCCACTGTTTCAAATATCGCAGCTATTTCTTCTTTTCTCCCTGATGAAAGCTCATCATAAGATAAACAGGTCATCGATTGACCTACCGCAATTGCAGTATTGGGCATGGCTCTTGTAACTGCCAGATTAATACCCAGAATATGTTTGATATCGCTGATTGAAACACCAGTAACGACTGAAATTACAAGATGCCTGCTGCTATCTATAGCGGGTTTTATTTCTTCAAGCAACGCATTTAGCTGCTGGGGTAGAACTGACAGCATGATAATACCCGACCTGGCAACTGCTACTGAATTTGAATGGGAAGTATGATATCCAAGTTCAGCCATATCAGCAAGCAAGCCGGTATTTCTACGGGTAATACTAATCTCTGATGGAACATATTTACCTGATTTAACCAGTCCTCTGGCCATACTGAGGCCAATATTTCCGCCACCTAAAATTGCTAAAGGTATTCCCATAAAATAATTATATGTCAGGTTATCGGGCCATGCCCGCAAGGGGAATCGGTTTACAAAACCTAATTCCTTAAAAATAAACATTCAGGTAAATACCCTGGTTCCTGTATCTAAAGAACCATTAATGACATCCATTAATGCTGATGCTTGCAAGATTCTAACTTCTTTTACCCCCGAATGCAAGGCAGAAAATGAGTTTGTTAGTTTGGGTATCATTCCGGCAAGAATTGTTCCCTCACTGACCAGTTTGTCAAACTGCTGTTCATGAAGTTCAACCATGACTTTCTCCTGATTGTCAAGAACACCTTCTTTTTCAAAACAATAGATCAACTCGGTATCATATTCAGCTGCAAGTACACTTGCAATTGCCGAGGCCATTGTATCAGCATTTGTATTGAGAATATGTCCCTGCCCATCATGAGTCAGAGGAGCTATAACCATACTCAGGTTAGCATCAAGAAAAAGCTGCATTCGTGAGGCTTGCAAGAGATCAACAGCAATATCACCCACAAAGCCAAAATCTACATCGACGACGAGTCTTTTTTTAGCTGGAAAAATATTTGCATCTGCCCCACACAAACCGATAGCATTGCAACCTAAAGATTGAAGTTTTGCAACCAGATTTTTATTAATAAGCCCTCCATAGACCATCGTTACAAGGTCTAATGTCTGGCTATCAGTTACCCGGCGTCCATTAACCATATGATGGCCAATACCTAATTTTGAGCCTAGCTGGGTGGCGATTTTGCCACCCCCATGAACAAGTACTTTAAAGCCTTTAATTTTACTGAAGTCGTTCAAAAAAATTTCAAGAGACAGGGCATCATCGAGCACATTTCCACCAATCTTAATTACCCAAAGTTTTTTTTTCATTTATTCATTTCTTCAAGCATTCGTTTAAGTACAGCCTGAGCCGCGTAAATTCTGTTCTGCGCCTGATCTATGACCAGCGATTGACCGCTGTTCAGAACGACTGAACTTAGTTCAACATCACGTCTTACTGGCAAACAATGCATAAAACAGGTATTTTTATTTTTATTCAGATCAGCTTCATTAATCATCCAGTGATCAAGCCCTGTTTCAATTTCACCATAGGGTTCAGTTTTTGACCAGTTTTTAACATATACAAAATCAGCACCTTCAAGCGCTTCTTCCTTGGTATGTACGATTCTGGCTGAGCCAGAATAGCGCTCATCAAGCTCATAGCCCACAGGGCAGGCAATTGTCAGATCAAGACCAGCATAATTAATCCATTCTGCAAATGAATTTGCGACTGCCTGAGGCAAGGCCTTAACATGGGGGGCCCAGATCAGACTGATTCTGGGATTGCCAGATTTTTCCTGTTGTTGAATCGTCATCAGATCTGCAAGACTCTGCAAAGGATGTAAGAATGCACTTTCGAGGCTTATAACTGGAACTCCGCTAAAGCGTATTAATCCATTCAATATTTCCTCTTTCTCATCTTCCTCTTTTGACTGCAACCTGGCAAAAGAGCGAATGCCAAGTATATCACAGTATTTCCCCATCACACCAGCAGCATCTCGAATATGTTCGACCTTATTCCCATCCATTTTAACACCATCCTTGGTTTCCAGGGCCCAACTCTCTTGGTTAATATTAAGAATCATCACATCCATACCCAGATTTTGAGCTGCCCGCTGGGTGCTCATCCGGGTTCGCAGGCTTGGATTCAGGAAAATTAACCCAAGGCATTTATGTTTGCCCAAATCATCATAGGCAAAAGGATCTTCTTTTAACGCCAGGGCTTCAAAGGCCAATTGATTTGGGTTGCCGGCATCATGTACTGAGATAAACTGGTTCATTGTATAATAGGTAGCTGGGTATGAAATTAAACCATGATCATTCTAAACATGTATGCGCGCATTTTCAGCCTGCATCAATTCTTCAAATACTTCTAGAAAATGTGAAGCCATTTCTATCGGGAGGTTTAACGCTGGCAGTAGTCTGATAACCGACTTTGAACTAGCCGAACCTGTAAAAATATGATGTTTGTAAAGTAATTTTTTTCTAAGTTCAGTGCTGTCAGAGTTCAAATCTATCCCGATCATCAGCCCAGTGCCACGCACCTCCTTTACACCCTCAATCTTTGACAGTCGTTCGATCAGAAAATTACCAGTTTGAGTGGCTCTTGCCATTAAATCTTCTTCTTTCATGACTTCCAATACGGCATTTGCAGCTGCACACGCCAGGTAATTACCTCCGAAGGTTGTACCCAGTAACTGGTGTCGTGCTTTAATATGATCTGCCACAAGTATACCACCAATCGGGAACCCATTGCCCATTCCCTTGGCCATACTGTAGATATCTGCATCTACACCTGCAAAATCATGTGCAAAAAACTTTCCACTCCGCCCATAACCACATTGAACAGCGTCAGCTATAAAAACTGCTCCTACCTGGTCACATAACATGCGTATAGTCTGCAAAAATTCATCTGAGGCAACATGAATTCCGCCAACTCCCTGTATACCTTCTATAATTACAGCACATATTTCATGTTTGGTAAATTCATTTTTAAGCCCTTCAATATCATTCAGCACCAGAAAACTAACAGCTGTATTTTCATTTATGGGTGCTTGTATTGCCCGGTTATCTGTCACCGAAACAGCAAGACTTGTTCTGCCATGAAATGAATTTGTAAAAGCAATCACATGCTTTCTGCCTGTATGAAAAGAGGCTAGTTTAAGTGCATTTTCATTGGCTTCTGCACCAGAATTACATAGAAATAGCTGAAAATTTTCTTTTCCTGATAGATCACCCAGCTTTTCAGCCAGCTCAACCTGTTGAGAAATATGAACAGAATTTGAATAAAACCCGATCTTATGTAGCTGCGTGCTCAAACGACTGATATAATGCGGATGAGAATGGCCAATTGAAATTACGGCATGACCACCGTAAAGGTCTGTATAGGCCTGTCCATTGGTATCCCAAACGACCGAACCTTTAGCTTTGGCAATTTCAATATCATATAATGGATAAACGTCAAATAACTTCATGCACCTAATTTAAATTAATGATAGAACTAAAAGGCAATGGCTTTTAAATTCAGACCCGCACGTTCATCCTTGTCAAACATGAGATTCATATTCTCAACAGCCTGTCCGGATGCACCTTTGAGCAGATTGTCTAAAATACTAATAATCAATAATTTTCCATCTTGCTTTTGCAAGCTCAGAAAAACCTTATTGGTATTTACAACCTGCTTCAGATCAATTGGGGAAGCAGAAACCCAGGTAAAAGGATCTGATTCATAGTAAGAAGTATATAACTCAAATGCCTGTTCATAAGAAAGATCACTTTTTGTATACACAGAGGCAATGATGCCCCTGGTAAAGTCACCCCGATAGGGTATAAAATTTACAGCGACATTAAAATCAGGCTGAAGCTGTTTCAGACTCCTTTTAATTTCACCAAGGTGCTGATGCGTAAATGCCTTATAAACGGAGAGATTATTCTCACGCCAGGTAAAATGAGAACTTGGTGCCAGACTTTGACCAGCACCAGTAGAACCAGTAACGGCAGAAATATGAATATCTTCTTTTAATAACGAGCAAGACGCCAGGGGTAGCAAGGCTAGTTGTATAGCAGTTGCAAAACATCCAGGGTTAGCAATATTTCTTGCCTGCCTTATAGCAGATCTGTTTAGGGCCGGCAGGCCATAGGTAAAATTTCGGGTTTCAGACTGATTTTCTCCAGCCTTCCCAGACTGATCTTCTGCCAGGAACATTGCAGGCTCAAGTCTGAAATCCTGGCTTAGATCAATAATTCTTACAGTTGGTTCAAGGTTATTGGCATCAAGAAATTTTCTTGCATCTCCATGACCGACACAAAGAAAAATAACATCTGCACCAGGTTTCATTCCTGCATCAAACTTTAGTTTTGTATCACCCAGCAAATCAGTATGTACTTCGTAGAGGTATTTACCTGGGCTGCTACTGCTTTGAATAAAATGAATCTGTACATCGGGATGGTTCAGCAAGATCCTGATCATTTCTCCACCTGTATATCCTGCTGAGCCAACAATGCCAGCCTTAATTTTATTCATATACTGACGAATTTAAAATATGCTATTGCTTGTCATCATGAAGTGTATTTACCTGACGGTGAATCATAACCTGATTGCCTGTTATTTTTGAGAAGCCTTTTACATCTTCCCCAGACCAGGCATTGTTCATTTCTCCATACGTGCCAAATGCAGATTGCATCAAATCATTTGGTGATTCTATACCCAGCAATTCATAGCGGTAAGGGTGTAGTCTGATATAAACCTTGCCATTCACAAACGGCTGGGTGTCTTCCATGAATTTCTCAATATTGCGCATTACCGGGTCATGAAACTGACCTTCATGCAGATGATTCCCGTAAAAATAGGCCATCTGGTCTTTCCAGTTTAGCTGCCATTTGGTCAGGGTATGCTTCTCCAATAAATGATGAGCCTTGATTATAAGTAGCGGACCTGCAGCCTCAAAACCTACACGGCCTTTGATGCCAATGATGGTATCTCCGACATGCATATCACGACCAATTCCAAAGGGGGCTGACTGTGCTGTTAACATTCTGATTGCATCAACGGGATGGTCAAACTTTTGCCCGTTTACTTCATTTATTTCTCCTTTTAAAAAGCCTATAGTAAGATCTTCAGGTTCAATTTTAGTGATCTGGGTTGGCCACGCCTGTTCTGGCAGAGTACCCTTTGAACCGAGCGTTTCTTTGCCACCAACCGATGTGCCCCAAAGTCCTTTATTGATTGAATAGGCTGCCTTTTGAAAATTAACATCGAAACCTTTTTTTGACAGGTAATCGATTTCAGCCTCCCGGCTCAATTTCAGGTCACGAATCGGAGTAATAATATTTTTGCCAGGGCATAAAATATTAAATACCATATCAAACCTTACCTGATCGTTTCCTGCTCCTGTACTACCATGAGCTATAAAATCGGCCCCGATCTCTAGGGCAAATTCAGCAACTGCAGTTGCCTGAAAAACACGCTCGGCACTTACTGATAGCGGGTAGGTATTGTTTTTTAAAACGTTACCGTAAATAAGATAGCGCAGACAGTCTGAGTAGTAATTTCTGGTTACATCCTTACAGGTAAAAGTTGTCGCACCCAGGGCAATGGCTTTTCTGCCTGTTTCTTCAATTTCATCCACACTGAAACCGCCCGTATCAACTAATAAAGCATGAACCTCCAAATCCCTGTCTTTACTTAAATATACAGCACAAAAAGAGGTATCAAGGCCTCCGCTAAAAGCTAATACAACCTTTTTTTTCATTGTCTATTAATCGGGTAAATTATTTCTTTTCTCTTTTAGCAAACTATGTTTTAACAAGCGGTAAGCCTTGATCCGCATCCAGCGTTCATAAAGCCTGTAACGTTTTCTAAAGTCTTCAGCAAAATTTCTGCCGGGCCTGACTTTATCTTTTACAAGTTCAGCCGGATCAAACAGCATAGCCGTACAAAGGCAATTTTTACGCTCTTTACCCATCAGAATCTCATAATTAACACAGCTCTGACATCCTTTCCAGAAATCCTGATCTTGAGTCAGCTCGGCGTAAGTCACAGGCTCATAACCGAGTTCTGAATTGATTTTCATCACCGCCAGACCAGTTGTAAGTCCAAAAATCTTTGACTCAGGAAATTTCTCTCTTGACAGGTCGAAAATTCTTCTTTTAATCGCTCTGGCAAGACCATGTTTCCGGTAAACCGGATTTACAATCAGGCCTGAATTTGCTACAAAATCACCATGACTCCATGTTTCTATATAGCAGAAGCCAGCCCAGTTACCACTTAGGTGCAAGGCGATGATTGCCCTGCCTTCCTGCATTTTAGCAATAATATATTCAGGTGAGCGATAGGCAATACCTGTACCCCTGAGTTTAGCCGACTCAGCCATTTCAAGACAAATGGCAGCAGCATATTCAGTATGCTTTTCCTCAGCTACATGTATCGAAAAAGGATTATGTTCTCTCATTGTTATTAAGGGCACAAATATCTGAAAAAGTACGAAAACTGGTTAACATGTTTTGCTAAAATGCATAAAAACAAAATTTATCCTTGCATATACGCCTCGTACAGTATATATATTGACAGGTTCAACTGGTATTTTAAAGGTAGAATAATCTTAAAATTCTACAATTACTTCACAGTCATATTTTTTAGAATAAATATGCCTATCTTTGCAGTCCTCAAAATTGTGGAAAAATAGAACGAATAGTTAATTAAAATCGAGAAGAAGTGAATACGTTAAGTTTCAAAACTGTCTCTGCCAACAAAAAAACTGTGACCAAAAATTGGATTGTAGTTGATGCTGATGCAGAGATTCTGGGGCGCTTGTCTTCTAAGATCGCTATGATCATCAGAGGAAAAAACAAGCCTGGATTTACCCCTCACGTAGACTGTGGTGACCGCGTTATTGTGATCAATGCAGACAAAGTGCGCCTTACCGGCAAAAAATGGACTGAAAAATTGTATGTGTCTTACACAGGGTATCCTGGTGGTCAGCGGTTCATTACTCCTAAGAAGTTGATGGAAAAACATCCGAACCGCATGCTTGAAAAAGCTGTAAGGGGTATGCTTCCAAAAAACAAACTTGGTGATGCCCTCATCAAAAATTTGTACGTCTACGCAGGTTCTGAGCACCCTCATGTTGCCCAGAATCCTGAATCTGTCAAACTTTAAATTCAGGAGTAATGGAAAGAAAAAATACATCAGGCCGGAGAAAGACATCCGTAGCCCGTATCTATATGACAGACGGCACAGGTAAGGTCACCGTTAATAAAAGGGATTATAAAGAGTATTTCCCTACTCTTCCCCTTCAGTACCTGGTAAATCAGGCGCTTGAAGTTTCTCAGCTGGAAGGTAAATTTGATATTCTGGTCAACGTAAAAGGTGGTGGTATCAGCGGACAGGCAGAAGCTATACGCCTGGCAATTGCTAAAGCTATCGTTGAAGGTGATGCCGAAAAGAAACCCGCTCTGCGTGCTAAAGGTATTATGACCCGCGATTCAAGAATGGTCGAACGTAAGAAACCAGGCCGCAAGAAAGCCAGAAAGAAATTCCAATTCAGCAAGCGTTAATCCTGAGAAACCAGACATGTCAAGAACAACATATGAAGATTTATTAGAGTCAGGTGTCCATTTTGGTCATCTAACCCGCAAATGGAATCCAAAAATGGCTCCCTATGTATTTATGGAGAAAAACGGGATCCATATAATTGACCTCAATAAAACACTCGTTAAAACCGAAGAAGCTTGCGCAGCGATTAAGCAAATCGTGAAATCAGGTAGAAAAGTCTTATTCGTTGCAACAAAAAAACAGGCAAAAGATATCGTGGTAGAAAGCGCAAAACGCGTTAACATGCCATATGTAACTGAAAGATGGCTGGGTGGTATGCTTACCAACTTTGCGACTGTTCGTAAGTCAATCAAAAAAATGACGAATATCGATAAGTTCAGTAAAGACGGAACATATGATAACCTGTCTAAAAAAGAAAAGTTGATGATTCAGCGCGAGCGTATCAAACTTGAAAATGTTTTAGGAGGTATTGCAGATCTTAATCGTTTGCCAGCAGCATTATTCCTGATTGACGTAAAGAAAGAACATATTGCAGTTGCAGAAGCATTGAAATTAAACATTCCTACTTTTGCGATGGTAGATACCAACTCTGACCCTACTAATATCGATTTTGCTATTCCTGCAAATGATGATGCAACGAAGTCTATTGCACTAATTACCAGCATTATATGCAAGGCAATTGAAGAAGGTCTTGACGAACGCAAGCGAGAAAAAGATGACGAAAGCGAGAAAGAAGCTGCTGCTATTGCAAAAGCCGAAAAAGGTGAAGGTGTAGAAGCTGCTCCTGCAACCGGCAGAAGAGAACGCCTGTCAGAAAGCACCGAGTAAACGATTATTTTTTCCTGAACTAATTTAATCAATATTTTATTTAAAAAATTAACAGCCCGGATTTATATCCGGGCTTTTAATTGTTCTCTGCCAGCAAGCTGATCAGATTACAGAAATGCCCGATAAGATTATTACTAATTGTCAATAAATATTTAAAATAGATAAGATTATGTCAACTGTAACCATAACTGCTGCAGATGTAAACAAGCTTCGAATTAAAACCGGAGCTGGCATGATGGACTGTAAAAAAGCCCTGACCGAAACAAATGGTGATTTTGAAGCTGCCATTGATTACCTGCGTAAAAAAGGTGCAAAGGTTTCTGCAAGCCGTTCAGATCGTGAGGCAAAGGAAGGTGTTGTTATTGCAAAGACAACCACCGATGGTAAAAAAGGAATCATCATTGAGCTTAATTGTGAAACTGATTTTGTTGCTAAAAATGCAGATTTTGTTCAGTTTGCTCAGTCAGTTGCAGCTCTTGCCATTGAAAAAAACCCCGTTTCACTTGAAGCTTTATTAGACCTCGAATTAAATGGAACTAAATTATCAGAAGCTATCAATGAACAGACTGGTAAAATCGGCGAAAAGATTGGAGTTTCTAAATTTGAAAAAGTTGAAGCCCCAAAAGTGGTAGCTTATATCCATGCAAATTATAAGCTTGGTGTATTGGTTGGCTTAAGCGCTGACGCGCAAGGAGTAGAAGAAGCAGGAAGAGACGTAAGCATGCAGATTGCAGCAATGAATCCTGTCGCTATTGACAAGGGTGATGTTGATGCAAGTGTAATTGAAAGAGAACTGGAGATTGCCAAAGACGTTATACGTTCTGAAGGCAAACCTGAAGAAATGGTTGAAAAAATTGCCCAGGGAAAACTTAATAAATTTTATAAAGACAACACATTGCTGAATCAGGAGTTCGTGAAAGACTCCTCTAAAACAATCGCGCAAATGCTCGACACGGTTCATAAGGGATTAACAGTCATCTCATTTAAAAGGGTTCAGTTAGGAGCCTAAAAAAAATCCCCGTCGAAAGCCGGGGATTTTTTTTGAAATACTTTATTCATCCATATACGATATAACGCATTAGATGGCTGAGTAATTTTTATTAATTTGCCCATAACCTGTGTTTAACCAATACCATGATGAAATATAAAAGGATACTTCTCAAGCTGAGTGGTGAATCATTAATGGGGAAAAAAGAATTCGGAATTGATCCGGATATGCTGGCCCAATATGCTGCCGATATTAAAAGTGTTGTTGCCAAAGGAGTAGAAATAGCAATCGTTATTGGTGGTGGAAATATCTACAGAGGGCTGGATGCTGAAAAAGGTGGCATGGATAGGGTTCAGGCTGACTATATGGGCATGCTTGCTACCGTGATTAATAGCATGGCCTTGCAAGATTCATTAGAGAAACACCATATTAAAACCAGATTACTATCTGCCATTAAAATGGAACAGATTTGTGAGCCATTTATCAGGCGCAGAGCAATCAGGCACCTTGAGAAAGGAAGAGTAGTGATATTTGGGGCGGGTACGGGAAACCCATATTTTACAACAGACACAGCCGCCAGTTTAAGGGCTATAGAAATACAGGCAGATGTAGTGCTAAAAGGTACCAGGGTTGATGGTATTTATACAGCAGATCCAGAAAAAGATGCATCAGCTACACGCTTTGACAGAATTACATTTACAGAAGTTTACGAACGTGGCTTAAATGTTATGGATATGACCGCCTTCACGCTCTGTCATGAAAATAATCTACCAATTATTGTGTTTGACATGAATAAAGAAGGGAATTTTATGAAGATTGTTTCTGGCGAACCTATTGGTACATTAGTTCATTCATAAAAAATAAAAAATCTTCAGACTTATTAATACCAGATATAAATGGAACCAAGAATTAAGAATCTCCTTGATGAAGCAAAGTTGCTTATGGAAAAAGCAATCAGTCATACAGATTCAGAATTACTGAAGATCAGGGCAGGCAAGGCAAATCCGACAATGCTTGATGGTCTGTATATTGACTACTATGGCACAAATACTGCCCTTGGACAAGTTGCCAGTATAAACTCTCCTGATGCACGTACAATTGTTGTTCAGCCCTGGGAAAAAAACCTTATAGGAGCCATTGAACGGGCTATTCAAGAAGCAAATCTGGGTCTGAATCCACAAAATGATGGGTCTCTGATTCGTATCAATATACCTGCACTTACAGAGGAAAGACGAAAAGACCTTGTAAAGATGGCAAAGACTGAATGTGAGCAGGGAAAAATAACGATTAGAAATGCCCGTAAAGATACAAATGAGGGCTTTAAAAAGCTTGTGAAAGATGGAGTTGCAGAAGACGATGCGAAAACAGGGGAGGCCGAAGTTCAGAAATTAACTGACGCTTATATTATTAAAATCGATAAACTTTTAGAAGTAAAGGAAAAAGATATTCTGACCGTTTAACAGCAATCATTCTATTTTTTTACCTCTCTTACTAAGCCCATGAAGATTCTTTGGAACTACCTGATCCGATACAGGCAACTATTAATGCTTGCCCTTCTTCTGGCTGCTATAAACCAACTTTTTTCATTACTTGATCCGTATATTTTCAGTCAGATCGTTGACATCTATCTGAAGAATTTTAAAAAATATACCCTGAATGCATTCATGTTCGGGGCAGGTAAGTTTTTACTTATGGCCGTCGGAGTTGCCATGGTTTCACGTATCGCAAAAAACTTCCAGGATTATTATACCAATGTAATTACTCAGAGTCTGGGTGCCAGAATTTATTCTGATGGAATCAGGCATTCACTTGAACTTCCCTACACTGTATTTGAAGATCAGCGTAGTGGTGAAACGCTGGGCATACTGACAAAACTGAGAACTGATTGTGAGCGCCTGATTACGGCCTTTATAAGTGTGCTTTTTACCTCAGTAATTGCTATCCTATTTGTTGGTATTTATGCCTCTACTATTTATTGGCCAATTGCCCCGATTTATTTGGCAACCATCCCAATTTTAGGTACTATAAGCTACGTATTAAGCAAGAAGATTAAAGTAATACAACGCAATATAGTCAATGAGACCACAGCTCTGGCAGGTTCTACAACTGAATCACTGAGAAATATTGAGTTAGTGAAAAGTCTGGGCCTTGCTGATCAGGAAATAAAAAGATTAAATGGTATAACCCGCAAAATACTCAAGCTTGAATTACGGAAAGTTAAATATGTGAGAAGCCTGAGCTTTGTTCAGGGCACCTGTGTCAATCTTTTACGAAATGGCCTTTTACTGTTATTGGTTTATTTAACGTATGTCGGCAAAATCACCATAGGGCAATTTTTCTCCTTATATTTTTATTCTTTCCAAATTTTTGGCCCGCTTCAGGAATTGGGAAATATCATAAACGTGTATAGGGAAACAGAAGCATCGCTAGAGAACTTTAAGCGAATTATCGCAATACCTACAGAGATTAAACCAGAAAATCCGGTAAAATTAGGGCCTATCGAAGCACTTGAATTTGAAGATGTACAGTTCAGGCATTTAAGTGGTACCCGTAATGCACTGGCAGGGGTTTCCTTTAAAGTCGAAAAGGGCGAAACAATTGCTTTTGCCGGACCTTCAGGCTCGGGTAAAACTACACTCGTAAAACTATTGGTTGGCCTGTATAAACCTGTTACAGGTGAAGTTCTGTATAATGGATTTTCTGGAGACCTGGTTGATATGGATGAAATGCGTGAACGCATAGGATTTGTAACCCAGGATACCCAGTTGTTTTCAGGATCAATCAGAGAAAATCTATTGTTTGTTGCACCAATGGCCACGGATGAAGAAATTCTCGATGTATTGCAAAAAGCTGCCTGCCAGGGTTTACTTGTCCGGGCAGAGAAAGGTCTGGATACGCTGATTGGAGAAGGTGGGGTAAAGGTATCAGGTGGAGAAAAACAACGGTTGTCAATTGCCCGGGCTTTATTAAGAAAGCCAAGAATCATGATTTTTGATGAAGCAACCTCATCACTTGATTCACTCACCGAAGAAGAGATCAGTAAGACCATTAGGGAAGTTTCTATTGGACAAGATCATATTACTGTATTAATTGCTCACAGACTGTCAACTATTATGCACTCAGACCGTATATATGTATTGGAAAGAGGTAAAATTATTGAGTTTGGTGGTCACACTGAATTACTTGCTTTGAAAGGTCTTTATTATGCAATGTGGAGACAGCAAATAGGCGAGCGGTTGACAGACGAAATAAGTTAGAATTTGACAAAATGAACATAGGACTGGTGTTATCTGGTGGGGGTGCCCGGGGAATAGCGCATCTTGGGGTATTAAAGTTTCTGGAAGAGAAAAATATAACCATCAGCCATATCTCCGGAACCAGTGTAGGTGCCATAGTCGGTGCATTTTATGCTGCTGGTTATGAATCAGGAAGGATAGCTGAAATAATTAAAACTGTTAATTTTTTTAGCCTGATCAGACCTGCATTTTCATCAACGGGTTTCTTCAAGTCTGAAAAAATCAGTGCTGTTTATTCAAAGCATCTGCCCGCAAATTTTGAAGAATTAAAAACTCCGCTCTGGGTATCAGCAATAAATGTTGAAAAAGGCAAAACAACATTTTTTCAATCAGGAAATCTCTATAAGCCTATACTGGCAAGCTGCTGCCTGCCCATGTTTTTTCAACCCATTGAAATAAATAATAATCTGTATATGGATGGGGGAATCCTGAATAATTTGCCCGTTGAACCATTATTGACGCTGTGCGATAAGATTATCGGGGTGAATGTCAATTCAACAGATGATCATTTCAAACCAAAAAACATGACCAAAATTACCCAGCGTTGCATAGAGCTGGCAATAAGCTGCAATGTAGCTTTAAGAAGAAAGTACTGTGATCTCTATATAGAACCCAGCAGGTTAAAAACCTGCAGTATGTTTAATCTTACTAATATTGATGACCTGATAAGCTACGGTTATGATGAGATTAAAAGTTTATGGGATACTGTTGATATAATTTGAATTTTGTCAATCAGCTAGGCAAGCGTAGCCTTCACTAAATTATTTTTCAAAAGTTCTTTACTATTCAAAAAAGTAAGGCCACTGATCAGTAATACCATAGCACCTCCAAATACGACCGAAGGTACAGTGCCCACAAGTCTTGCTGCTGTGCCAGATTCAAAGCCCCCAATTTCATTTGATGAACTGATAAACATCGTATTTACAGCCGATACCCGTCCTCGCATATTATCGGGGGTCAGTACTTGCAGAATCGTAGACCTGATTATAACGCTTATACTATCAAATGCGCCTGTTAGAAAAAGGGCGAAGATTGAGAGAAAGAAATTGGTAGACAGGGCAAAAAGTATCGTTGCCAGCCCGAATCCCGTGACGCCTAATAAAAGATTGCGCCAGGCTTTTCCAATTGGAGTGCGGTATAACATAAGGCCCATGGTAATGAGCGAACCTGCGGCCGGTGCTGAACGCAGGCAACCCAGACCGGTAGCCCCAACATGTAATATATCAGTCGCATATACTGGAAGCAGAGCAATTGCCCCCCCAAAGAATACTGAGAAAAGGTCTAGAGAAAGTGCTCCCAGCATCATTTTATTACTGAATACAAACTTTATACCCTCACCAAGAGAATTAAAGATAGAAAGTTCTTCACTATTGGGTATAGGGTTTGGAGGGCGATTGGCAATGGTCGAAAGAAATAACATAGCTATTAACTGACTGCAAATAACAAGCATAAATGCAGCCGTGATACCAAAAAACCCAAGCACCAACCCCCCAATAGCTGGGCCCAGAACCGTTGAAACCTGGAATGCACTGCTATTCCAGGTGCTTGAATTAGCATAATACTTCCTGGGTACGAGGCTCCCGAGTAATGAAAAAGCAGCAGGGGAATAAAACCCCCTGCAGATACCATTACAGACAATCATTGCAAACATGATACCTACCTGCCAGCTCAGACTTACACTCATACTTATATGTGGCTGGGTAAAGTATAATAAAGTTGAGGAAGAAATAAACATACCTGAGATGACGATCAACATCATCTTCTTTTTATCACTGTGATCTGCCAGGTGACCTGCAAATAAAGCAGTGCTTATTGCAGGTAGTGCTTCTGCAAGACCAATCAGGCCAAGTGTAAATGTATTATGTGTAAGCAGATACATATGCCAGCCAATAATAAGACCCTGAATCTGATAGGCAAATGTGATAGCAAGCCGGATTCCTATATATGATCTGAATTCAGGAAATTTAAGCGATACAAATGGTGTCAGGGGGAAGTCTGTTAATTTCTCGGGGTCACTTTCCATTATCGGTACTAAGTTATTTGTAAGCTACTAAGAAATTTGTTCCCATGAGATATGCTCCAGGTTTTTGCTGTTAAAAAACAAATTCAGCAGACGATTTTCTTCAAGAATCAATGCCGGGTCTTTTTCAAGAATAGCCAGAACCAGGGTTCTTGCAGCATGCAATATCTGCTGGTCTGCCACAAGATCAGCTAACTTCAAATCAAGTACCCCACTTTGCTGGGTACCCTCTATATTGCCAGGTCCACGTAATTTTAAGTCTGTTTCAGCTATTTCAAATCCGTCATTGGTGCTGACCATCGTATTAATCCTAAGCTTACTTTCTGCTGATAGTTTATTTCCACTCATCAAAATACAATAAGACTGTTCACCACCACGACCGACCCGGCCTCTTAACTGATGTAAAGTCGACAGGCCGAATCTTTCGGCACTTTCTATGACCATAACAGAAGCATTGGGAATATTGACTCCGACCTCAATGACGGTAGTGGCAACCATAATCTGGGTTTCACCCCTGACAAAACGTTGCATTTCAAGTTCCTTATTTACCACTTTCATCTTGCCATGCACAATACTGATCTGATAGTCAGGTTTGGCAAAAGAGCGTTCAAGTTGTTCAAGCCCCTGAAGAAGATTTAAATAGTCAAGAGTTGCTGATTCTTCAATCAACGGATAAACTATGTATATCTGCCGGCCAAGGGCTATCTGCTCTTTGATAAAACCTACCAGCCTGAGCCTGTGACTTTCAAAATAATGTACTGTTTTGATGGGTTTTCGACCAGCAGGCAATTCATCTATGACAGAAATATCAAGGTCACCGTATAAGGTCATAGCCAGGGTTCTTGGAATTGGGGTAGCAGTCATTACCAGCATATGAGGGGGCAGACTATTCTTTCTCCAGAGTCTTGCCCGTTGCTCTACTCCAAAACGGTGCTGTTCATCAATAATAACGATTCCAAGATTTTGAAAAACAACTCTATCTTCAATAAGTGAATGAGTACCAATCAAAATACGCAGTTCGCCTTCTTTAAGTTCTCTAAGTATGGTAGTGACAGTACTATGCCTGACAGATCCGGTAAGTAAAGCGATTCCTTTAAAATCAATACCCATCGCCTCTGTAATTGAATTTAAATGCTGGCGGGCTAGAATTTCAGTAGGTGCCATCAGACAAGCCTGAAAACCATTATCAAGAGCAATCAGCATACTCATCAATGCTACAATTGTTTTGCCACTACCTACATCACCCTGCAACAGTCGGTTCATCTGATGACCTGAAACACAATCATGTCTGATTTCTTTAATAACCCGCTTCTGGGCATAGGTAAGTTCAAACTTCAGTTGATTTTGGTAGAAGTCATTGAAAATAGCTGCAACCCGGGGAAAGACAAATCCCCTGCTTTTAAGTATCCGGTTCTTTTTAATCCTTAGCATTTTTAACTGGATGAAAAAGAGTTCTTCGAATTTCAGTCGCGATATAGCCTGTCTGAGATCTATTTGGCTTTTGGGGAAATGAATACTTCTGATGGCCGTCTCTTTGGAGATCAGCTTAAACTTTTCCCGAATGTATAAAGGAAGCGTTTCGGTAATTTGTAATGTGGGAAATGAGAGAACCTGCTTACACAGATTCAGGATACCCTTACTATCAAGATAAACCTTTTTCAGGCGCTCGGTACTTGAATAAACAGGCTGCATAAAGGCCGATAAACTCGCCTCATGCTCGGCATTCGTTTCTAACTCAGGGTGCACCATGTTCAGGCTGTCACCAAACAACCCAGGTTTTCCAAAGACTATGTAATTTTCATTTAGCCTGAGGTTTTTATCGATAAAACTAACCGCTTGAAACCAAACCAGTTCAAGTACTCCTGTCTCATCACTTACCCAGGCCTTCAGCCGTCTTGGACCCTTGCCGGCAAACAGCTCTTTGCGAACTAACTTTGCCTTAATTTGAACGAAAGGCATATCGGGTTCAATTTCCCCAATTTTATGCCAGGTAGTACGATCAAGGTAACGGTAGGGATAATAAGTCAGGATATCATTGAAATTCGACAATCCAAGTTCCTTTTGTAGAAGAGCAGCTTTTGCCGGGCCAAGACCTTTTAAATATGCGAGCGGGAAGGTATTATCCATTCATTGACCCTTAAACTATGATCGGTTCTGGGTTGAAGCGATAAAGGAAATTTCTAAATTGACATTTTTAGGAAGTCTTGCTACTTCTACTGTTGTACGTGCTGGAAAATCTGAAGTGAAAAAAGTACTGTAAATCTCATTGACTATTGCAAAATTATCCATGTTCTTCAGATAAATGCATGTACTTACAATATCTGAAAATTCTAAACCTGAAGCAATCAGTAAAGCTCTGATATTTGCCAGTACTTGATTTGTTTCTCTTTCTATCGTTTCAATAACCAATTCACCTGTTGCCGGATTCATGGCAATTTGCCCTGAACTAAAAACAAAACCCAAGCTGGAAACAGCCTGACTATACGGTCCAAAAGGGGCGGGCGCGTCTGCAGTATTGATAATTTTGTTCATCGAAAATAATCTAGTGGTAAAAATGAGTTATTTCCTGACAATATCGTTTAAAACCAATGGTATTTATGTGCAAGCGCGAATAAAATTTTGACAGTTATTCCGACAATGAATACAGAAATGGCAATTCTATTAATCCAGTGCATTACCTGGATATTAAAATTAGTTGGACGTTCAGGATCACTTTTTCTAAAAAAGTACATATTTAAATGAATAATTTATTGCAATTAACTAATTTTTAAGACAGCGAACTTTAAAATAAGTTTCTGCTGGCCTTAAGATTTTTTCAGATACTGAATTCTATTTCACCCTGACAAATGACTTTCTTACATCTTGAAAAACTCCATAATAATAAAGGCCAACTATAAAGCTGGCCTTGATTATTAGTGGGCAAATAAATAAGCAGTAGTAAATTCTAAAATTAAATCTTAGAAAACAGCTTCTTATTTTTTACGCTTTTTATGGTGTTTTACAGGTGTTGCAACATTTGCAGCTGCACCAAATCTGAATTCAACACGACGATTTTTCTCACGACCTTCTTCAGTATCGTTAGAAGCAATCGGACGGGTTTCACCATATCCTTTGATTTTAACCTGCTTTGCTGGAACACCTGCATTTACCAGGTAATCATGTACAGAGTTTGCTCTTCTGATAGAAAGACCCATATTGTATTGCTCAGTTCCTTCTGACGAAGCATGACCTGCTAATAACATTTTTGAACGATCAGCTTTTAAACGATCAGCAAGTCTATCAAGAGTTGGGTATGATAACGTGCGGATCTTGTCGCTATCAAAATCAAACTGGATACGATCTTTTGGGGCTTCAGCAGTTACCGCTGAATCTGGTACTGCAGTAACAACCTTTGGCAATTCACAACCTGAACCATCAACTTTTGTTCCGGCAGGAGTATTAGGACATTTGTCAAATACGTCAGAAACACCATCACCATCAGAATCTTTCTTCAAGTTAGAAACATCACCTTCAACAGCAGTTACACGTGACTTAAGACCGTCGATTTCCTTTGAAAGACTATCATTGTTTTTGAGTTCATCATACATACCTGCAACAGGGTTGTTCCAGATAAGTGCTTGTTTTTTAGCACCTGCACCGAAGATATATTCCAAGCCTACATAACCCATTGAAGCTTTGCTCTGACGCGAATCTCCTGTTGCATAAGGTGCTCCCATTAAGTTTGAAGCATCAAAGAAGTAAGCATCATACCCCAAGTTAATGGCAAGGGCTTCGCTAGCTCTGAATTTAATACCTGCACCAACCGGTACATAACCTGATTTAATTTTTTTGCCATAATTTGAAGGAGTGAACTGTGCAAGACCATAACCACCGGTTACGAAAAGTCTGATACCATTTCTTCTCTTTAAAAAATTGATAGAAGCAATATCTGCTTCTCCTTTAATACTTATACCATAAGCAAGTTTTGTTGAAGCATTTGGCACACTGGCAGGAAATCCAGCTGCAGAGTTCTGGCTTGATGCGCTATTGTTAGCTTTTAATGTTCCGCCAACGTAATCAACACGAATCCCAAGATCATGTGAAAACTGATATTTAAGATATGCAGCATAACCGAAAGTAACCTGATTATGTGAAAATTGATTTGTTCCGATGAAAAACTGAGGTGATAGGGCACCGGCATTTACACCAAGTGAGAATGCTGCAAATTGTCTTGCACCACCAAAAGTTTTGATTGGGCCGTAGTTCATAGTAGTTTTTGAACTATCAGCGGTTTTCATAGGCATAGCAGCTTTTGTGCTATCCTGGGCTTGTGAACCTAAAGACAGACCTACCAACGCAAAGAGGGTAAGGGGAGCTATCTTACGAAGTTTAAGTTTTCTCATAATTTTGGATTAATTTTTAATTGTTTATTCAGGGCCAAAAATAAATGTTTTTTTAATTTAGCAATCACGCAAAAACCATTCCATTTGGGCTTTACGCGTAACAATTTAGATTGAAAGCCCATTTTCAAACCTAATATATCGCTAATATGAAGTATTTACCTGTTGCAGCAAGTTTATTTTTAAAGAATCGAAACAATTTTGTGAGTAAAATGCAGCCTGGTTCAGTCTGCATATTGAATGCGAATGATGAATTTCCCCGAAGTGGTGATCAAAATTTTCTTTTCAAACAAAATCCAGATCTATTTTACCTCTCTGGAATCGATCAGGAACAAACAATTCTCATCCTCTTTCCTGATTCCCCAAATCCCAGGCACCGGGAATTGCTATTTTTAAGAGAAACCAATGAGCATATCGCTGTTTGGGAAGGCCATAAATACACTCGTGCTGAAGCCTCAGCTGCCTCTGGAATACCGGTTGATCAAATATACTGGTTACCAGATTTTGAAAACATTCTTCCTACATGTATGCATTATGCCAAGCATATATACCTGAACACAAATGAAAATGACCGTTATGGCAATCAAACTGATTACCGTGATCTGCGCTTTATAAGAAGTTTGAGAAAGAAATACCCCTTGCATGATTTTCTAAGAGTAGCTCCCATTCTGAGTGACCTGAGAATGATAAAATCAGCAGTAGAAATAGAGCTTATTACAAAAGCGATAGAAATTACCGGAAATGCATTTACCAGGGTATTAAACTATTTAAAACCTGCCGTATCTGAGTATGAGCTTGAGGCTGAGATAATGCATGAGTTTATTCGAAGCCGGGCCACAGGACATGCCTATAATCCAATTATTGCATCTGGTGCCCAGGCTTGTATATTGCATTACAATGAAAATAACAGGGCATGTGAAGCAGGAGACCTCGTATTGATGGATTTTGGTGCTGAATATGGAAATTACAATGCCGATATGAGTCGCACCATTCCTGTAAATGGTAAATTTAATCCAAGACAGCGTGAAGTTTATGCTGCCGTTCTTCGCATATTCAAGCAGGCAAAGGCATTGCTGATACCGGGCATGCTGCTTGAAGATTACCGGAAACAGACTGATACCATGGCTGAGAAAGAAGTTATTGGTCTTGGATTAATTAAAGAAATGGCATTATCTGAAAGCGGAAATACAGGTTTTCGTAAATTTTACCCACATGGCATATCACACTTTCTGGGGCTTGATGTACATGATGTGGGCGACAGGTATACTCGCTTGTTACCTGGCATGTTGCTGACCTGTGAGCCTGGTATTTATATTCCTGAAGAAAATATAGGTATCCGTCTTGAAAATAATATTCTGATTACTGAAACCGGAAATATTGACCTCATGCAACATATACCGATGGAAATAGATGAAATTGAATCCTTAATGAAATTAAATCACAAAAATTAGTAGTTCATCTGTTTGACCGTAAACGTATTTTTTACTATTGATGCAGGTAAGAAGAGGTGAACTGA
This sequence comes from bacterium, assembly GCA_031363945.1. Taxonomy (GTDB): domain Bacteria; phylum Bacteroidota; class Bacteroidia; order Sphingobacteriales; family Sphingobacteriaceae; genus JANLVJ01. Next base: position 30,900 of record JANLVJ010000064.1, read on the forward strand.
TAAAGGTTAAAATCGGGTTCAGTCATGGCAATTGTGATGGCTGAACCTAGATTATTTCTATTAATTCCTTTCATCCTGTTTGCTGAAATCAGCTGGTAAGCTCTTTCTGTAAGGCTAAAGAGCAACCGGGCTTTATTTTTTAAGACTGGTACCTTTTCAATCTGAGTAATTAATTCCTCAATGCCGGTAGAAGTGGTAGCAATGGTTTTTACCAACCCTGCAGAAATCAGTTCATGACGACCGGCAATCATTTCCTGAAGGCTTTTATAAAGTTTATCAGCCCCCTCCCGATCTGCTTTATTAACAATAAATACATCGGCGATCTCCATAATCCCTGACTTGATGACCTGTACCTGATCACCTGATTCAGGGCCAAGTACGAGCAAAATTGTTTGAGCCAGTGAAGCAATCTCAAGCTCTGATTGCCCTACACCCACCGTTTCAATAAAAATTAAATCAAATGGGAAACACCGCATTATATCTGTTATTTCAGCAGCTTTTAAAGACAGCCCGCCCAATGCACCTCTTGTTGCCAGCGACCTGATATAAACAGATTCATCATTATAATGAGATGGCATGCGTATTCTGTCTCCCAGTAATGAACCGTGACTAAAGGGTGAAGTTGGGTCTACCGCGAGAATACCAATGTGCTTACCCTGCTTTCTTAGTTCTGTGACCAATGCATTTAATAAACTACTTTTCCCTGCCCCCGGGGCACCCGTTAGACCAATCATCGGAACAGACCTCGGGTTTGAAAGCTTAAGCAGCTCAAAATGACCAGCAGATTCATTTTCAATCAGGCTGATCGCCCTGGCGAGTGCAGCTATATTTCCTTGTTCAAGACGGGTTAAGAGATTCGGTATATAAGAATCTGACACAGGATACAAGGTTTAAAATCAGTTTAATTGATTGTAAAAATAATTCATTTCTATCAATCTGACCAGAATAAACAGCGTACTTTATAAGTCCGTGGCAGTCTTATAAAAAATTTAATAGGTTTGCAGCATGAAAGTAAGTGGGTTCTCATTTATTAAGAATGCCGTTTATAATGATTATCCAATAAAGGCTGCGATAGAATCCATTTTACCCATTTGTGATGATTTTTACATCGCACTTGGTTTGCCTGATGATGGCACGAAAGCCCTGATCGACAGCATTGGCTCACCTAAGATTACACTTTTTACCAGTAACTGGGATGAAAACCTGCGTATAGGAGGAAGGGTATTTGCAATGGAAACCAATAAGGCAATGGATGCTATTCCTGAAGATACAGACTGGTGTTTTTATATTCAGGGTGATGAATGTGTTCATGAAAAATACCTTCCCCAGATTACGGCAGCTATGGAAAAATACCTTCATGATCCAACTGTTGAAGGGTTGCTTTTTAAATACCTGCATTTTTACGGTTCATATCAGTATGTAGGGTCATCTAGGGGATGGTACCGCAATGAAATACGGGTGATACGAAATAATAAACAGATTCGCTCTTACCGCGATGCCCAGGGCTTTCGGATAAATAATAGAAAACTGCGGGTAAAACAAGTTGATGCAACTATCTATCATTATGGCTGGGCTCAGTCAAGTAAGGGCCTGGCCAATAAAGTACATAACTTCAGTACTTTTTATGCAGGTGAAAGATTAATTGCTGAAAAGCCTGCTGACAGCTTTAACTATGCCAACTCAGCCCGTATGGTTAAATTCTCTGGCGAGCACCCTAATGTTATAAAAAGCAGGGTAGCTGCCTCAACTGCCAGTTTTGATCCGGAACGCTATAAAGGATCAGCAAAACAAGGCTTGCGCCACCGCTTGTTACAGAAACTTGAAGATTTAACAGGGTACCGTCTTGGAGAGTATAAAAACTATAAAATTATCTGATTAGATTTTTCTTGTTATAAATAACCTGCATCTATATTCTAATAACTTGATTAATGCTCTCCCGAAGAGTCCTGATTTAAACTGAATATGAAGTGAATATTTCACAAGGATTTTAAAAACATTGGAGAATGAATAATTGCTTCTAAGAAGCAGCTTCATGAAATATTTCATGTTTTGCAATTCTACCTGCGATAATAACCGTTTGGAAAAAGATGGGGCGTATACTGGTAACTTTTTTTCCCATTTATCACTAATTATTAACGCAGATTCTATCCATGCTTTAGAATGCTGGCCTTCAGAAAAATGGTCCAGCAAAATTTCAAAGCTGACACATACCCGATAGTATTGTAATACCTGTAATGAAAAGTCCATATCATAGCCATGGAAGCCAGTAAAAGTTGTTTCATCAAAGTGCACTGTTTGCAGCACATCTTTTCGGCTACAGAGCCATGTGCCATCTAACGTCACCACATCAGCAAGCTTTAACCCAGAATAGTTGGTCTTTAAAAATAATGGTTCACTCGTACGATAACGGTAATGCTGCACCAGGTGAATTTCCATGCTCTCATAGCGACCTTTCCAGTCAGATGGTACTTTAGTTTTTACAATACCTCCAGCAATACCAATTAATCCAATTGATTTATCAGCAAGAAGACCACATATGACAGGGCCCCAGTTTAAGGTCTTGTATGCAATATCATCGTGCATAAAACAGAGAAATTCATATTTCGCCAGAGCCGCACCCTGGTTATACCCCTTACATATACCAATACTACCATCTGCATCTTCAATAATAATAAGTTCATAAACCAGGCCAATAGTATCTGCAATATTTTGTTCAAGTCTGCTAAGTGAGTGTTTATTTTTTGTACAGACAATCAGGCTAATCATAAAAATAGGTGGGTAGTGAGCTGAGAGAAAACAAATTAAAGAATGTCATGGGTAATTTGTAAGCTACTTTTTAAAGGTAGAAATACCGGTTTAATAATCAGGTCAGGTTCTTCTGATCAGATCGAGGTATCTCTGGCTTATATACTGCATGCTGTGCTGTGTTTTTACAAATTCATACGCCCTTTTAATAGAACCTGGAGAATTATTATTGTTCAAGACTGATATAATACCTCTTGCTAATGCTTCTGAATCATGAATCGGGCATGATATGCCCCTACCGTCAGCCAAAAGATCTGAAAGGCCGCCAGCAATGGTAGAGACTACCGGAACTTCGTAAAGGAATGCATCAAGTACACTGCTTCCAAGTCCTTCCTGTTCAGAACTCATTACAAAAATATCAAAAATGGAAAAAAAATCAGTTACATTTTCATCAAAGCCTGCAAGCAGGTAAACCTTTTCGAGTCCCAGTTCCATTATTCTATCTAGTACATTTACTGTTAGACCTCCAGATCCAAAATGAAGAAAAACAAAGTTAGTCTGACTTTCTGCTACCAAGGCGATTGCATTTACAAGCGTAAGTGGGTCTTTATGCTGTACCAGCGCTGCAGTGGTACCGATGATTGTTTTTGACTGACTAATGCCCATTTTCTCAAGCCATTTTACAGCCCTGGGTTTATTTAACTTTTCAGCTACTGCAATATCTGATATCATATAGGTCTTACGCTGAGAAAACTGTTCAACAATACGGGCTACAGCAGTGCTAACACCAACTCTGAAATCTGCCAACTGATATTTTTTTTGAGTAATAAATCCTTTGGGAATAAAATCGATTCTTCGCGAAAACAAAACTTTTCGCCGGTGAAAGGGCTTGGTTAAAATACAATATGTTAGAATATGTGAAGTCTGGGCATGCAAAAGGTCAAATTTATGCCCATTTAGCAGGAGAAATAAGATCAGACCTGGGATACGCTTAAAAGAATGAAACGGGATACCAGCCGAAATTGCGGTTGCTTCTAGTACAGACCCCTTCCTGCAAAGCAAAACTACTTCCTGTTTTTCAGCAATAAAGCCCTGACAGTTATAGATGGTCTGCCGTTCACCACCCCTCCAGTTTTTAGCGAAGTTCAATTCTAGTATTTTCAATTTTATAGCTAATTATCCCTTTCGGTAGGGCCAATTTAAAAATTAGGGCAAAAGTATTTAAATTTCGGGGCGAAAAGCTTCAGTGCAGCGCTGACAAAACAATTTATATTTACCGAGATCTTAGGTTTGAACTACAGGATGAATATTTAGATTAAACCAAGACATCAATTAGTGACAGCCAAAAGATTGAACTAGACAACCCTCAAACTCAATGATTTCTATAGTAATTGCTGTATACAAACGATTAGATTTTCTTGAACTGGTACTATTATCGTTGAGGGCCCAGCATTATACTGACTTTGAGGTAATTATTGCCGAAGATGCCAGGGATCAGACCACAGCAGAATTTGTAATCGCTGAGAGAAACAAGTGCAAATTTCCACTTTTACATGTTTCACAAGCAGATCAGGGCTTTCGAAAAACAACAATTTTAAATGAAGCAGTTTATGTCTCAGAAGGTGATAAACTTGTTTTTATCGACGGTGATTGCATTCTTCATCCAGATTTTCTTGGGGTTTACGCTGAGAGCATCAAACCAGGGTACTTTTATTACGCCCGCAGAACAAGATTATCCCAAGCTTTTACAGAAAAACTGATTAAGACCAAAGACATTGGCAAAATTACCCTGATAAACCTTTTTTTGACCCGTTCAAAATATTTGGGACTTGCTATTTATTTACCCTTTTCAATTGGCAAAAATAAACAGAGCCGGCAAATCTGGGGATGTAACTGGGGCGTGTCAAAAGCCTCACTGTTCTCAGTAAATGGGTTTGATGAAGATTATAATGAGGCTTGTGCTGGTGAAGATCTTGATATTGACTGGAGATTAAAGGCTCTTGGTTTAAAGATCAAGTCATTAAAAAACAGGGCCATTGAATATCATCTTGAACATAAAGCAAACTATAATCCTGAAGTACAGCTTCGCATGGAGGCATTAATGGCAGAAAAAATCAAGGCTGGAAATTACGTCTGCCTGAATGGTCTGAATAACCATTATCCAAAATTAGCTTAGACTAATTAAATCTCCTGAATACCATTGAATCGTATCAGACACCTCCCTGATTTAATTTCTTATTTTTGGCTTTTCAATTCAATGAATTATCTCTTATCATTACCATGAAAACCTATTTCAGGCTCCTTACTTTTGCTCGCCCAATAGAAAAATATGCCTTTCCATATGCATTTTTCTCAATAACTGGGGTCATATTTAATACGTTAAACCTTGCCTTGCTAGTTCCGCTGTTACAAGTATTATTTTATCCGGCAAACCCAAAAACCATAATCAGGATCTTACCTTCCTTTCGTTTTTCATTCGGGTATTTTCATGACCTGTTTGTTTATAATTCTTACCTTTTCACTCAGTCTTACGGTAAACTTGGAGCACTTGAATTTGTCTGTCTTGTAATTATATGCTCTGTATTTATCAGTAATCTTTGCCGTTACCTCTCTCAGCGGATCATGGAAAACCTGAAAATTCATACCCTTCAAAATCTGAGACAGACAGTTTTTAATAATGTCATGAATTTGCATTTGGGTTATTTCAGTAATGAACGTAAGGGTGACGTTCTTTCAAAAATTACCTCCGATGTACAGGTAGTACAATTTACCATCACCAGTACGTTACAGGTAGTCTTTAAAGATCCATTGCAACTGGCTGCATATCTGGGTTACCTGTTTTATGTTTCATCACGATTAACCTTATTGTCTCTGCTGGTAGTTCCTGTTTCAGGATTAATCATTGCTGCAATCGTTAAACGATTAAGACATCAGGCTTCAGACGCGCAAAAATCATATGGTATTATGATGAGTCTTATTGAAGAAGCACTATCAGGAATCAAGATTATCAAATCATTTAATGCCCTAGAATTTGTCAAGAACCGGTTTGCTGCAGAGAATAGCCGTTTTGCCCAAATTAACCGTTCTATGGCCCGCCGTCAGCAACTGGCTTCACCCATCTCTGAATTTTTGGGGGTTGGTACAGTGGTTATGATTGTCTTATATGGTGGTTACCTCATTCTTGAACATAAGACTTCAATGACTGCAGATCTTTTCATCGCCTATATAGCCATCTATTCACAGGTTATAAACCCAATTAAATCAATCAGCGGCTCATTTAGTAATATTCATCAGGGACTGGCCGCAGGTGACCGGGTATTAGGGTTGATTGATTTTAAACCAGAAGTGGTTGATACAAAAAATTCGTATTACCTATCTGAATTCAATACAGAAATTGAGTTTAGGAATGTAAGTTTTGGTTATGGTGATAAAAACGTGTTGGATAATGTGAGCTTCTTCGTTGCAAAGGGAACAACTGTTGCATTAGTAGGGCCCTCTGGCGCGGGGAAAAGTACAATCTCAGATTTGCTATGCAGGTTTTATGATGTTAATTCAGGCAGCATCCTGGTAGATGGCCATGATTTGAGAGCTGTGCAGGTTGAAAGTCTGAGAGCTCTTATGGGTATGGTAAACCAGGAATCAATTCTGTTTAATGATACTATCTATAATAATATTGTCTTTGGACGGGCAGATATCACGGAAGAAGCTGTAATTGCAGCTGCAAAAATTGCAAATGCCCATGAATTCATCATGGCAACAGATAACGGATACCAAAGCAGTATTGGTGACCGCGGTGTAAAATTATCTGGTGGCCAGAAGCAGAGACTGAGTATTGCCAGGGCAGTACTAATTAACCCACCTATACTGATTCTTGATGAGGCAACCTCTGCTCTAGATACAGAATCTGAGAAACTTGTACAGGGGGCTTTAAATAATCTGCTTAAAAACAGAACATCGCTAGTCATTGCTCATCGGTTAAGTACCATACAACAGGCTGATAAAATCATAGTGCTTGACTCAGGCCGAATCATAGAAACTGGTACCCATTCTGAACTTATGCTTCTTAACGGGCTATATCACAAACTAATTTCAATGCAGATGTTTCAGGAAATGTAAATCAGAACCCTGGTTAAACTAAATTAAATCAGGGTTAATGAAAAATAGAATGAATCCTGCGTGATAAGGCTTTTTTATGATATTTGAAACCAGCCTTGGTAGCAGGATTGAATCCTTCTCTAAGTGCATGAGTTATTTTTTTAAACAGGGTTTTATCGTCAATATCGAAAATACGAAGATGATTAAGCAGGAAAAATACAAGCCCAAAAGAATAAACTTCCTTTTCTCTTCGTAAATAGCGATCATAGATGTCTTGAAATAACTGCTTGTCAAGAGTATTAATACCTGAATAGTTCATGAACAATTTCAGATTCCGGGTATACTTTAATTTTTTTTGATCAGTAATAGCGTCTTTACTAACCTCATGAATATCAGCATGAGATTTCTGAAGCTGGGTTACACTCTTTGAATGTTGTCTGTACCAGACCAAAATCTGTGGCAGATAATTTATCTTACCCACGGTTGAGGCAATAAATGCAATCCAGGCATCATGATAAATTCCATCTGGAGTTGGAACCAGAAATTCTTTTAATTCAGATCTGAAAATCATCGAATGGCCAGAGACACAATTCTTAAAAATAAAAGAAAGATTGCATTTTCCCTTAACAAAGTGGTAAACATCAGACATCTTTTCATTTATTGCTAAATTGTCGCTGGCAAACATTTGGGAATCGTGGTAAAGCAGTATGTTATCTTCAAGCCCTGAAACCATACAAGTGAGTTTATCTATTTCCCAAATATCATCCTGATCGCTCAGTGCTATCAGTTCACCCTGACATAAACCAATACATTTTTCATAGCATCTATTGGCTCCCATATTCTTGTCATTCAGAAAAACCAGGCACCTGTGATCACTCCCAAGCCCTGAAAGAATACTGACAGTCTCATCAGTTGAATGATCATCAACAATAACAAGATTAATATTCTTATACGTTTGATTAAGTATACTTTCTATTTGCTGTGTTAAAAATTCAGCTCCATTATAGGTACATAATGCAATTGAAATCAGAGGACCGTTCAGGGAAGAATTGGTTTTAACAAAATCTAAATCCTGCATAAGTGTGAATTAGATTCTGTGAAATTAATTACTTACTGATTATCATATACTACATAGGGTGACAGCCCTTTACATGCAATTGTAAATTAAGCGATACGCAAATATATGATTCAAAGTCAAATCACAAAATTTAATTCAAATTAGTGACTTTACGAAACCAAGTCGAGCCTATTGAGAGACCCAAAAAAAGGAAACCCCCATCGAACAAATCCGAAGGGGGTTTCCTTTTTTACTTTTAAAGTACGTTGTATTAAGCCAGTTTACGCTTTACTTCAACCTGCTCATAACCTTCAATAATATCATTCACCTGGATATCATTAAAGTTTTTAATATTAAGTCCACATTCATAGCTGGCAGAAACTTCTTTCACATCATCTTTAAAACGCTTCAGTGATTCAAGTTCTCCAGAGAACACAACGACTCCGTCACGTACCAGGCGAACTTTTGTATTTCTGTTAATCTTACCATCGAGTACATAACAACCTGCAATTGTACCAACTTTTGAAATCTTGAAGGTTTCACGTACTTCAACATTACACACGATTTTCTCCTCAAATACTGGCGAAAGCATTCCTTCCATTGCCAGTTTGATTTCATTTATCGCATCATAAATGATACTGTATAAGCGAATATCAATCTGCTCATGCTCGGCAAGTTTACGTGCACTTAAGGATGGGCGAACCTGGAATCCTATGATAATTGCATCAGAAGCCGATGCAAGTACAACGTCTGATTCAGAAATCTGACCTACAGACTTGTGAAGAATATTTACCTGTATCTCTGGTGTTGAAAGTTTCAGTAAAGAATCTGCAAGAGCTTCAATAGAACCATCAACGTCACCCTTGACAATTATATTAAGCTCCTTGAAATTACCAATTGCAAGACGGCGACCAATTTCATCAAGGGTAATATGTTTCTGGGTTCTGATTCCCTGCTCTCTCTGTAGTTGAAGACGTTTGTTTGCAATTTCACGTGCTTCGGTTTCAGACTCCATTGCCATAAACTTATCACCAGCCTGTGGTGAACCCTGCATACCCAGTACAAGTACAGGAGTTGATGGGCCGGCTGAAGAAACTTTCTGCTGACGTTCATTAAACATCGCCTTCACACGTCCGCTATAACAACCCGCAAGTATAGGGTCTCCTACTCTAAGCGTACCAGACTGCACCATAACAGTAGTTACAATACCCCGTCCTTTATCAAGTGCAGCTTCTATTACTGTTCCGACTGCACGCTTGTCAGGATTTGCTTTCAGATCAAGGATTTCTGCTTCGAGTAAAACCTTTTCGAGTAACTCATTAACATTTGTCCCTTTTTTGGCTGAAATTTCCTGGGTCTGGAATTTTCCACCCCATTCTTCAACAAGTATGTTCATGGCAGAAAGCTGCTCGCGAATTTTATCTGGATTTGCTCCTGGGCGGTCCATCTTGTTAAAGGCAAAAACCATTGGTACACCTGCAGCCTTGGCGTGGTTAATTGCTTCAGTAGTCTGAGGCATGACAGCATCATCTGCAGCAATAACAATAATTACAATATCGGTACTCTGGGCACCACGGGCACGCATGGCCGTAAATGCTTCGTGACCTGGTGTATCAAGGAAGGTTATCTTCTTGCCATTCTCAAGCTGAACTTCGTAAGCACCAATATGCTGGGTTATACCCCCGGCTTCTGCGCCTATTACATTTGCCTTACGGACATAATCAAGAAGTGAGGTTTTACCATGATCGACGTGACCCATAACGGTTACAACCGGTGCTCTAGGTAAAAGATCTTCTTCATTATCAATTTCTTCTTCAACTTTTACTTCATTATCAGCACTCACAAAGTCAACCTGGAAACCAAATTCCTCGGCAACTATTGTTAGCGTTTCAGCATCAAGACGCTGATTGATAGAAACGAACAGGCCAAGGCTCATACAGGTTGAAATAACCTGATTCACTGGTGCATCCATAAGTTTAGCAAGCTCATTGGCAGTTACATATTCAGTAACTTTCAGAATCTTGGATTGTAACTCCTGCTCTGCCATATCATCTTCTCTTGAAGATGCATTATCATCCCGTTTCTGTCTCCTAAGCTTTGCACGCTGGGCAAATTTTCCTGATTTACCGGCTCCACTTAATCTGGCCAGTGTTGCTTTAATTTGATCCTGTATTTCTTTTTCAGTAGGTTCTTCACGGCTTACCCTCGGACGATCATCTTTTTTAAACGGTGGACGAGAGTTATTACGACTCTGATCCATAACCTTACGGTCAGTTATTGGCGCGCCTGCGACGTGTGGTATCTGACCAGGGTTACGGGGTGGCGGGGTATCTTTTCGTTTTCTCTTCCTACGAGCCTGCTCAAGTGGACTTGCAGAAGATGCAACAGGTTGGTTTTTACGGGCTACTGGTAATTCAATTTTCCCAATAATGCTCGGCCCCGATAATTTTTGATAGTTGGTATTTAACCGCTCATCAACTTTTTTGGCAGGGTCAGCGGCATCGGTAGCAGCATCGGTCGCAGAATTCGCAGGAGTAGTGATTATTGGATTCTGAGGAACAGGTTTTGTTGCTGTTTCGATCGCATTTGCAGCAGGCTGAGCCTTTTGAACCTTATTCAAAAACGGTTGGGTAGCTTTTGGCGTTACAGCCGGGTTCACAGGTTTATCAAGGCTTGTAGTTGTTACATGTTTTTGATTGGCTGTAACCCCAGATTGCGTGATAGCAGTCGTTTTGGCAATTGGAGCTTCTTCTCTATGCCGTTTTTCAGGACGGGTACGCGGATTCAGCTGGGTTAGGTCAATTTTTCCTACAATTTTTAATTGCGGAACCTGATCGTCTCTGGTCTGAGGGAGTATCGGTTCTGGATTGACAAGAATTTCCGGTTTGGTTTCTTTTGGCGTAATTTCTTGATTTAGCTCGCCTGAAGATACAGCGATGGGTTTGACTTCTTCTTTTATTTGGGGAACTTCAATTTTTTCTACCTCTGGTTCAGCCTTTACAGCTGTTTTTTCAACCCGGTCAGCGATGGCTGGTACTGCTATTGGGATCATAGCTGCCTGAGTCACAACCACGGGGGGTTGAATGACAGGGGCAGGTATGATAACCTCTTTTGCAGGTGCTGCGTTTATAGCTGGAACTACTGCTTTTAGAGTTGAAATTACAGGTTCAGTTTCTGCAACACGTGCAGCTGCCGCCTGTACAGGGGCGAGAGGCTGGGCCTTAACGGCCGAAACATTTTTAATAAGAATCTCATCGCCTTCATCATCCTGATTTGAACTCGCTTTCAAGGGCTTGTTTTCTTCAGCATGGATTTCTTCACGGCGCACTTTCCCGATTGTAATCTGTTTAGCTTCTTCCTTGGTGTTTTTATCACCCTGGAATTCTTTTAGCAATACCTCATACATATCATCGGTGATCTTGGCCATAGGCTTGTTTTCTACCTGAAAACCTTTCTTGGCTAGATATTCCGTGACAGTAGCTGTACCAATATTTAATTCCTTAGCTACTTTAAGCAGACGTGTTGATTTGTCGGTATCTGACATTAAAATTTACCTTCTAATTAGCTTCTATAATTTCTCAAAATGCAAATTTCGCAAATTCTGATGAAATTGTACTATTTATTCACAGGTGCATTATTACCTGCTCAATATTATTCAAACTCGGCACGCAAAATCGAGATAACTTCTTTTACTGTCACCTCTTCAAGGTCTGTACGTTTGACAAGTTCATCTACAGTAAGTGCAAGTACACTTTTAGCTGTATCAAGGCCAATAGCTTTCAGTTCATCAATAATCCAGCTTTCAATTTCGTCTGAGAATTCCTCAAGATCGACATCTTCGTCATCTTGAGTAGCTTCTCTGTAAACATCAATTTCATAACCTGTTAATTTACCTGCAAGTTTAATATTATGGCCACCCCTACCGATCGCTAGAGAAACCTGATCTGGTTTCAAAAATACCGACGCTTGTTTTTTCTCATCATCGAGCTTGATAGAATTGATTTTCGCCGGGCTAAGTGAGCGCTGTATATACAATGAAATATTATTTGTGAAATTGATCACATCGATATTTTCATTTTTCAACTCTCTAACAATTCCATGTATTCTTGAACCTTTCATTCCTACACAGGCCCCAACAGGATCAATTCTATCATCATAAGATTCAACAGCAACCTTGGCTCGCTCGCCCGGTTCTCTTACAATCTTTTTAATGATGATCAATCCATCCATAATTTCAGGAACTTCCATTTCAAACAATCGCTGTAAGAAAATAGGAGCCGTTCGGGAAATTATAATTTTTGGGTTATTATTAATCATTTCAACTTTTAAAACCACAGCCCTTACATTATCTCCTTTTTTGAAGAAATCTGCAGGAATCTGCTCAGTTTTTGGCAGTATCAGTTCATTCCCTTCATCATCAATTATCAATGTCTCTTTTTTCCAGACCTGATAAACCTCACCTGAAATTATTTCACCAGTACGGTCTTTGTATTTCTTATAGATATCATCCTTTTCAAGTTCAAGAATTTTAGAAACCAATGTTTGACGTGCAGCAAGTATTGCCCTGCGACCAAAACTTACTAACGGTACAGCCTCAACAGCTTCATCGCCAATTGCGAGTTCTGCGTCAAGTTTCTGAGCCTCTGAAAAAGGGATTTCAGTGAAATCATCCTCAAGAAAATCATCAGCCATGACCACTCTGGTTCTCCAGATTTCCATGTCACCATTTTCAATATTGACGATCACGTCAAAATTTTCATCAGTTCCATATTTGCGGCGAAGCATGCTTCTCAGCACATCTTCCATTACACTCATCAGAGTCGGGCGATCAATATTTTTTTCGTTCTTGAACTCCTGATAAGTTTCAATCAGATTGAAGTTATCCATCTTGATTCATTTTTTTATGTAATAAAATTCAGGTTAAAAATACGGGTTCTTAAAAAACTAATCAATTTTTTTGAAAACCTTTTACCCGTTGTTATTTATATTCTGTTTAAAAACTGATCTGCTAGTGCAAACCAGGTTGAAAGAAAGAAAAAATTAGTCTTTTCCCTTAAAATCAATCACTACTTTAACTTCGGCAATTTCAGCAAACGGCTCTTGTTTAACTTCTATTAACGACTTTTTACCTTTTTCTTTAACTGTTACAGATAGGCCTATTTCAAGATCATTTGCTGAAACCAGTATGCCTTCTATTTTTGACCCGTCTTTGTGTTTAATAGCTAGCTTTCTTCCAATATGCTTTGGAAATTGTCTTGACAGCACTAGAGGTGAATCGGCACCAGGGCTACCCACTTCAAGCGTAAAAGAACCTTCAAATAAATTATTTTCTTCCAGGTAATTATTTAGAAGTCTGCTTACTTCAACACACTTTTTTACAGGAACAAGTTCATCTCCGTCTAATGTGACAGACACCAGTCCTGAACCACCAAGCTTAAATTCAGTAAGAAAAATATCCTGACCGATTAATTGTTCATTAAGCCAATCAGCAAGCTGTTTTTCAAGGTGCATAGTAAAAGTTTACAGGAGAAATTTTTATACCCTTATTTAACAGGTTAAAAACCCTCTAAATAAAAGATCCCCCGAAATGCGGAGGACCAGATTATTTGCAAATATAAGAAAAAAATTGATTTTAAGAACCTTAGCTTACATAGAGGGCTCTATGCTAAGCGCAAGAATGAGTGAAGTAAATTCTTCTTCAAAGTCAGCATAATATTTTCCTGTACCCGGGCCAGAAAAGCCCGTATGTATTTTCCGAACCTTCCCGTGCCTGTCAAGAATAATAGTTGTTGGAAAGGCAATATAGTTATTGAGTGCTGGCATGCTGATAAGTACCTGGGCTGGCTCATTTGTATAACCTGTTATCAGAATAGGGTAGTCAACTTTAAAACGGCGGACAAGGTTGGAAAGAGAAATTTTAGATTTTTCAAAGTCTGTGGTTCTTTCATAAGCCAGACCTACAACTGCTACATTTTTGGCATGGGCCTTGTAAAATTTACTTAAGAATGCTGTTTCATCCATACAATTCGGGCACCAGGATCCCATAAACTGAACGATAACCACCTTGTTTTTAAAATACAAATCACTTGAAGTTATTTCCTTGCCTGCTAGATTTTTAAATGCGAAATTAAGCTTGCTGACCCCTTGCTTCATAGCCGTCAGAGAATATGCATCTGGCAGAGCAGCATTCTGATCTTTAAGGCCAGACCATGTTCTAACACTGCTTTTGCCCATATAGAATTTTGCACCTCCAAGGCTATCTCCTTTTGTATAATATTTTGCAGTAAACAGAAAACAGTGGGACCCATCAAAAGTAGAAAGGTATAAAGAATCTCCTCTAACCCGGCCTTCTAAAAACCTGTAATCTCCATCAATATTCAAAATACTCCCGGTTACAATACCTGTTGATGTCTGGATAAATTCACCGATAGAATATTTTTCACGCCCCGGGTAGGTAATTTTATATCTTCCACCCATATTTACAAGAGGCTCAGCCTGAGCAAATCTTTCAGCCTGGCCAAATTCGGCATGAAATGGCATCAATGATTGTCCGGTTATTGAATGCCTGACCCAGTTGCCTGAAAGTTTATCATTTTTAAGTATGGCTTTGAATTCCGAATCAAAAAATGGCATTTTAATGAAAATGGAATCTCCTGCAGTAGTAATTTCATCAGCCTTAAGCCTTTCTGTACCATTCATGATTTCAACAGACTGTAAACCAGCAGTTGTTTTGGCTTCAAATAAAAATGGTATTTCTTTACCGCTGTCATTTGTAATGGCTGCATGCCAAAGACCAGGTTTAAGGTTTGCGGCAAGTAAACTAGTGTTTTCTCCTACAATCAGGAAACAAATAAAGGTTAAAAAGAATCTTGTCTTCATTTAAATAAATTCTAGTTACGCAACAAATGAATTTAAGAGAAAGTTTGAAAATGGATTTGCCCTATTTAACCAAACCTGAAAATATTACCTGCAGAGGCTGGCTTTCAGGTTTATTTCCCCGTTACTTGTAGGTCTTACATAGGAGAAGAGGCCGTTATTCCCGAAATATTGTGTAATCTTATGCTAAAAAAAATTTAAACGCCAATGAATCAAAACGAACAAGAGCTTGGAAGAAGAAAAATGCATTGGAGTACGTATACCATGCCTGTTATCGGTCATGTTCTGATTATTGCCTTACTATTCTATTTTATGAACCTTAGTTCAGCAAGTCCAAAATTCGCTGTTTTATCCATGCCACTTGCCATACTGGTTTTAGCAGTACTTAGCCGACTAATTTATATTATTTTGTATACACGTGAATTTACCTTTATTATTACTAATCAGCGTGTAAGAACTGAATGGGGCTTATTACCCTGGCAGAAAAAAATGACTTACCTGACACTTGATAATATTTTTGAAGCTTATGCCAGACAGGGAATTAATGAGAAAATGTTTAATTATGGTAATATTACCCTGATTAAAAAGGATGGATTAAGATCTGAATACGTTTTGAGATTCATACCAGATCCGCTTAACTTTCTGGCTTTAATAAACAGGGAAAAAGAGCAGCCTTCATATCGTCAAGTGGTTGAAGCACATCCTGTGCTTCAACCGATCGTCTTACCTGTACCCGGACAATCAGCCTCAAGTGCCTTTCAAATTACGGAGCAACTGGAAAAACTGATTCAACTCAAAAAAGACGGTAATCTAACAGAAGAAGAGTTTGAAAAATTAAAATCAAAACTAATTCAGGCCATTTAACTATTTGAGAATTTCACGTGCAATTACAATGCGTTGAATCTCTGAAGTGCCTTCATAAATCTGTGTGATTTTTGCGTCTCTCATCAACCGTTCAACATGGTAGTCTTTCACATAACCATAGCCACCGTGAATCTGAACAGCTTCTATTGTAGTACGCATAGCAATTTCAGAAGCATATAATTTTGCCATTGAACTTGCCAGGGCATACGGTTTACCATTATCTTTCAGCCAGGCTGCATGATAACATAACATGCGGGCTGCTTCAATTTCAGTTGCCATATCAGCAAGCTTAAATTGTATAGTTTGGTGTTCTGAGATTTTTTTCTTGAACGCAGTTCGCTCTTTTGAATACGCCAGGGCAAGTTCATAGGCCCCTGAGGCGATGCCAAGAGCCTGTGCAGCAATACCAATTCGCCCACCCTCAAGCATCTTCATGGCAAATTTAAAACCAAAGCCATTTTCACCTATCCGGTTCGCCTTGGGAACCCTGACATCACTAAACATAAGAGAATGGGTGTCAGAACCCCTGATTCCCATTTTATTCTCTTTCGGGCCAATAGTAAAACCTGGCATCCCTTTCTCAACAATGAATACATTGATTCCGTGTGAGCCCAAGGCCGCATCAGTTTGTGCAATGACAAGATAAATAGACGCCGAATTACCATTGGTAATCCAATTTTTGGTTCCATTCATCAAGTAGTAATCACCTTTATCTATGGCTGTAGTTTGTTGTGAAGTAGCATCAGAACCAGCTTCTGGTTCTGAGAGACAAAAGGCGCCAATCTTCTCTCCTTTAGCCAGAGGCACCAGATAGGTTTGTTTTTGTTCTTCATTGGCATATTTTTCAAGACCAGCACATACCAGAGAATTATTTACAGAAACTACGACAGAAGTTGAAGCATCAATTTTTGAAAGTTCTTCCATGGCCAGGACGTATGAAATCGCATCCATACCACCCCCCCCATATTCAGGACTGACCATCATACCCAGGAAACCGAGTTCACCTAGTTTCTTTATTTGTTCAGCTGGAAAAATCTGTTTGTCATCACGTTCTATAACCCCTGGCAGGAGTTCAGTTCTTGCGAAGTTTCGGGCAGCATCTCTTATCAGAATTTGTTCTTCTGTTAAATCAAAATTCATACGTTACAATGATTTATTGGTGGTACTATTCATAACCTGCCCTGTTCATATACAATTCAGGAAAATATTAAACCTAAAGATTTAATATTTCTGATGATACATGCTCAGGTTTTCTGGCAGTTCTCAAAACTAAGATATACAAGACACATAAACCCCCAACTAACAGGAATAATATTATCTGAGATGAATGATTAATAGTTGCGTAGGCAAGACCATCTGTTTTTGCGATCCCTAATAAAAACATGGCCTGGGTTACCATAAAATGATAGGCTCCAATGCCTCCCTGAACCGGAGCCACCATGCCAAGGCTCCCGGCACAAAGCACAAATAATGCAAAGTAAGAGGGTAAACCGGCTGTTGCTGGCAGTGCATAAAATACCAGGGCGGTTGAAATACCATATAAACCCCAGATGACACATGAATACAAAAGAAAAAGCCATGAAGACTGCATATTTTTAATAGATTTTGCGCCCTCAAGTAAACCAATAATAAAAAGCCTGATCTTTTTGACTGGTGCAAGATCAAGAATGATATCTTTTCTCTTCCGATAGAAAAATAGGATAAGGGCCATAAAAAACATGAGTATGACACTGATTTTTTCAAATACAGGGCCAGTTGACTGGCCTTTTGCAAGAATACCTGCTAAGACCTGTTCGTGCAGAAAACTACTTAATAATACGTACTGGCTGCAAAAGGTAATTCCCATCAAGAGTAGCAGCATCAGTACGTCAGCGATACGTTCGGTTATCACAGTACCCAGCAATTTATCAACAGGGGCCTTGTCTGTTCGGTTTAAGATTGCACAGCGGCTAATTTCACCCATACGTGGCACAGCAAGGTTTGCCAGATAACCTACCATCACAGCGCAGAAAACATCAGTAACTTTAGGATTATATCCAAGAGGGCTGATGAGCATTTTCCATCTTAATGCCCTGAAAAAGTGTGCTATCAGTAATACAATCAGAGAACCAGCTACATACCGGTAATCAGCTGTACCCATTTCATGTAAAAGCTTTACCGGATCCTGACCCCTGAATGCCAGATATAACATCAAGATTCCCGCAGCCAATAATAAAACCTGTATAAAAAGTGAGCGAAGTTTGCTCTTCATGAGATTAAATTATCTAAGCAGTTTATTTTGTTGATCGGGAAAGACCACATTCGGAACAAACCGTTTTGCTTCTTCGATTTCCATCATTGCATAGGCCATAATAATTACCAGATCACCCATTTGAACCAGTCTGGCTGCCGCACCATTTAGGCAAACAGTTCCAGACCCACGCTCACCTTTAATAATATATGTTTCTAGCCTTGCTCCGTTATTAACATTGACAACCTGAACTTTTTCATTTACAAACATACCCGCTGCATCGATCAGATCTTCATCAACTGTTATACTGCCTACATAGTTCAGTTCAGCCTGAGTGACCTTTACTCTATGGATTTTGGATTTTAAAACATGTACAAACATCGTACTGCAAAATTAAGAATAAAATTCTTGCTGCTTCAAATATTGGTTGTCAATGAGTCTGGTTTGGCCAGCATTTACTGCCAGCAGGGCTATAATACCAGATGAATCAATCCAGTTTACGACTGGCTTCAGCGTCTGAGAATCGACAATGCAAAAGTACTCTACCTTTAAAAGTTCATTTTCAGAAAGGGTGATCAATGCATGCTGAACTGTTTCTGCTGCTGAATAATTACTGTATTCAGAGGCGGCAGTAAACAGTGTTTTAGAAAGCAGGAGTGCAGCACATCGGTATTCAGGAGTTAGATGTATATTTCTTGAGCTCATTGCAAGGCCGTCAGGCTCCCTGATAATAGGACAGCATACAATTTTAACGGGTAGATTCATGAGCTGAACCATTTTTGTGATAACCAGTAACTGCTGGTAATCTTTAATCCCGAAATAAGCCTTATCAGGTTTTATGAGTGTAAAAAATTTGTGAACAATTTGAGTAACACCCTGAAAATGCCCTGGCCTGAATTTACCTTCGAGCACACTGTCAATAGTACCCAGGTCTATATGCCAATACTCATTATGGAGATACATCTCTGATGGTTCTGGCATAAATAGCAGGTCAACCCCACTATCAGTAAGAATACGAATATCAGATTCTACCGGTCTGGGATATGCTGCCAGATCTGCCGAATTTGTAAACTGGGTTGGATTAACAAAAATGCTGCAAACAGTTATTTCGTTATCTGATTTGGAAGCTGCTATTAAAGAAAGATGACCAGCATGTAAGGCTCCCATCGTAGGTACAAACCCTACAGTTGTACTTTTAAGCCTGCAAACTGTCAGTACTTCAAGTAATTCATTTCTGGTGTTGATGATTTTCATTCTTGTTAATTAATTGATGCCCACAATGCAGCTTAATACTGGGTTAGCGGTGCCGTGATGCTGATAAGCATATTATCGGGTCAATATTAGGTCAAAAGCTTGTATTATCTATGATTTTCCGTATATTTGCGTTCTAGAAATTTTTACTAAATTCTTGATTAGAATGGGAAAAACTAAGATTTTGTTCATTACTCATGAGATGTCTCCTTTTCTCGAACTCTCTGAAATATCAAAAATCACCCGTAATCTTCCGCAGGCTATGCAAGAAAAGGGATTCGAAATTCGAATTCTGATGCCTCGATTTGGAAATATTAATGAACGGAGAAACAGATTACACGAAGTAATCAGGCTTTCAGGTTTAAACATTGTGATCAATGAAAATGATAACCCTCTGATTATTAAAGTGGCATCAATTCAGGCCGCACGTATGCAGGTGTATTTTCTTGATAATGAAGAATATTTTCATCGGAAATACGTATTCACTGACCACCAGGATAAATTTTACGAAGATAACGACGAAAGGACAATCTTTTTCTGTAAGGGTGCCCTTGAAACTGTAAAAAAACTAGGTTGGTCACCTGATATCATCCATTGTCATGGATGGATGAGTAGTCTGGTTCCACTATATGTAAAAACCAGTTACAAAGATGATCCAACCTTCAAGCATTCTAAAGTTGTTTTTTCAGCTTTTGAAAATAGCTTTACTGGCAGTCTGAATGAAGCGTTCAGTAAAAAGATGATTATGTCAGGAATTACTGAAAGCGATGTTGCTGCCTTTGCAGACGCTGACTGTTGTGCATTGCAGCTAGGGGCTATTGCTTATTCTGATGCCCTTGTCAGGGGTGATACTAATCTCAGCCAGAAAGTAGAAGCAGCTCTCAAAATTTCCCAAAAACCGCTCTTGACCTACGAAGAGACTGGCGATTATGATCGCTTTTTCCAGTTTTACGAGGCTCTTATTCAAGAAGAACTCGCAACAGTAGCAGTTTAATATTATGTGTGGAATTGTAGGATACATTGGGTACCGTGAGGCTTACCCAATTATTATCAGTGGTCTTAAACGTCTGGAATACCGGGGATATGATAGTGCAGGTGTTGCATTGGAAAATTCAGATCTGCATATCTACAAAAAGGCCGGAAAAGTTTCTGCTCTTGAAGAGTTTGTTAAAGACAAAGATCTAACTGGAAAAATTGGTATGGGCCATACGCGGTGGGCAACTCACGGCGTCCCAAGCGATAGAAATTCACATCCTCATACCTCTGATTCACATAAATTATGCATAATTCACAATGGGATCATTGAAAATTATTCTTCTTTAAAAGAGGAAATGATCAAAAGAGGACACCACTTCTCGAGTGATACAGATACAGAAGTTTTAATACATCTTGTTGAGGACATACAAGTCAATGCACATGTTCCGCTAGAAGAAGCAGTGCGTATGGCCCTGCTTGAAGTTATCGGTGCTTATGCGATTGTCATCATGTCGAAAGATGAGCCCGGATTACTCATTGCAGCCCGTAAAGGAAGTCCGCTGGTAATAGGTGTGGGTAAAGGAGAGTATTTCGTCGCTTCAGATGCATCACCAATTGTAGAATACACAAAAAATGTAATTTACCTGAATGATAATGAAATAGCCTATATACGCCCTGGTAATCTTTTAATCAAGACCATCGAGAATGTTGTAAAAATACCTTACGTACAGGAACTCGAACTTAAACTTGAGATGCTTGAAAAAGCAGGCTTTGAGCATTTTATGCTGAAAGAAATTTTTGAGCAGCCCCGTTCTGTACTGGATTGTCTTCGTGGTAGAATAAACGTTAAAGAGGGTACAATTCAACTGGGTGGTTTAAAAGACTATCTTGAAAAGCTGATTAATATCAAACGCATAATCATCGTTGCCTGTGGTACTTCATGGCACGCTGGCCTGGTAGCTGAATACCTTATTGAAGATTTCGCCCGCATTCCGGTAGAAGTTGAATATGCATCTGAATTCAGATACCGTAATCCTATAATAACTGAAAACGATGTGGTAATTGCCATATCTCAATCAGGAGAAACAGCTGATACTATGGCTGCACTTGAACTGGCCAAATCAAAGGGAGCTACAATATTCGGGGTATGTAATGTGGTAGGGGCCAGTATCCCAAGACTTACCCATGCAGGTGTTTATACCCATGCTGGGCCTGAAATAGGAGTTGCTTCAACCAAGGCGTTTACTGCACAGGTAACTGTTCTTACCCTTATAGCTCTATTATTGGGTCAAAAGAACGGCAATTTACCTCATAACACTCTTCAGGCACTCGTTATAGAACTTAATTCAATTCCTTCAAAAATTGAACAGGCTCTAAAAGCTGATCCGACAGTACTTCAGATTGCTGAGAAATTTCACCAATCTACTAATTTCCTGTATCTGGGTAGAGGATATGGCTTCCCCGTTGCATTAGAAGGAGCATTAAAACTTAAAGAGATCTCTTATATACATGCTGAAGGCTATCCTGCAGCAGAAATGAAACACGGACCAATTGCGCTGATTGATGAGCAGATGCCTGTTGTTGTTATTGCAACAAAGGGACCTAGTTATGAAAAAGTAATCAGTAATATCCAGGAGGTAAAAGCACGCAAAGGAATTGTTATTGCAGTGGTCACCGAGGCTGATACTGAGGTCAGCGCAATGGCTGATTACGTAATTGAAATACCTGAAACTCATGAGGCTTTTGTACCACTGGTTGCGACAATCCCACTTCAATTGCTTTCTTATCACATGGCAGTTCTCAGGGGTTGTAATGTAGATCAGCCAAGAAATCTGGCCAAATCAGTTACAGTAGAATAATTCTCATGTCCCCTATTTTTTAATGAAGAGGTCCGTTTTATTACTGGCAACAGGTTTAGGTATTTTAGGCCTGACTGCCATATTTATTCTTATTGCGCATTATCAATTACTTTCTCCAAGTAAAGATCTGATCAGGGCCTGCAGATGGACCGGGTCGCTTACGCTGATAGTATATGCCATTCAAAAAAAATCACTATCAGTCTGGATTTTTATCGGAATGCTGGTAGGGGTTCAGCTTGGTATAGACTATCCAGAATTTTCCCGCTCTCTAAATCTGGTCAGCGATATATTTCTACGGCTTATTAAAAGCATAATAGCCCCCCTGCTTTTTGGAACACTCGTTTATGGGATTGCAGGTCATGCTAATCTCAGGCAGGTAGGCCGTATGGGTTGGAAATCTTTACTCTATTTTGAGGTATTGACCAGTTTTGCCTTGGTAATTGGTTTAGTCTGCATAAATATCTCTAAAGCTGGATCAGGTATTAAGGCGCCGGCAACGATGGCAGGGAAGGTAACTGTAGCTATAAAGCCAACTGTAAATGATGTTATTCTTCATATTTTTCCCGAAAATATAGCTAAATCAATTGCTGACGGACAAATTTTACAGGTGGTTATTTTCAGTATACTATTCGGCATAGGTCTGGCTATGCTACCTGAAAAATCGCGTAGACCAATGATTGACTTTACGCATTCTCTGGCTGAAACAATGTTTAAGTTTACCGGCATAGTAATGTATATGGCCCCATTTGCCGTAACTGCCGCAATTGCTTTTACTGTTGCGCACCTCGGTCTGGGTATAGTTGGTAACCTGCTTAGCCTGCTGGTAACACTTTATATTGCTCTATTAATATTTGTTCTGTTGATTTTATTACCAGTGGCCCTGATTGCAGGTATCCCTATTTCGCAATTTCTTGCCGCTATTGCTGAACCAGTTTCAATCGCGTTCGCAACTTCAAGCTCAGAGGCCGCCTTGCCTAAAGCAATGCTTGCTATTGAACGTTTTGGAGTGCCTCAGCATATCGTTTCATTTGTAATGCCAGCTGGTTATAGCTTCAATCAAGATGGCAGCACCTTATATCTAAGTCTTGCAACTATTTTTATAGCTCAGGCTGGAGGAATGAACTTTAGCTTTGCCGAAGAGGTTTCGATGATATTGGTTCTTACCCTGTCAAGTAAGGGAATTGCGGGTGTTCCTCGTGCGCCTTTTGCCATCCTGGCAGGTATGACAGCCTCATTTGGCCTTCCAACATGGCCGATTTTCATACTCTTCGGAATTGATGCATTAATGGATATGGGAAGATCGGCCGTAAACGTTTTGGGTAACTGTCTTGCCACGGTTGTAATTGCGAGAACTGAAAATGAATTTGACAGGTCCAGGGCGCTTGCCTGGACTAAAGCACCCGTACTGGGGGATACCAGCCCCAACCCATTAAATTAAAAAAGCCACCATTATGGCAGCTTTTTTAAAATACACTATAAAACAGGTAAACCTGAATTTAAAAATTAGTATTACACTTTGGCCTTATTGTAAAGCGTTTCAACTGTATGCCAGTTAATTACATTAAAAAAAGCTGCGATATATTCTGGTCTGCGGTTTTGGTAATGGAGATAATATGCATGTTCCCAAACATCAAGGGCCAGAACTGGTGCACCCTTAACTTCAGCAAGATCCATTAAAGGATTATCCTGATTTGGGGTTGAGGTTATTTCAAGTTTTCCGTCTTTCACAAGCAACCAGGCCCATCCTGAACCAAAACGCTTGGTAGCAGCATCGGCAAATTTAATCTTGAATTCATCATATGATCCAAAAGCTGACTTAATTGCCTCAGCAACATTACCAGTTGGCTCTCCGCCTGCATGTGGGCCAATCATAGTCCAAAAAAGTGAGTGATTATAGTGGCCACCACCGTTATTACGAACGGCTACAGGAAAAGTAGAAACTTTATGCAAGATTTCTTCAATAGTAGAATTTGCTGCAGGATTGCCTTCCAGTGCTTTATTTAAATTCGTCACATAAGCCTGATGATGCTTGTTATGATGTAATTCCATTGTTTGCTTGTCAATTTGCGGCTCTAACGCATCAAATGCGTAGGGCAGTGCAGGAAGTTCAAATGCCATATTTATAGTATTAGTGTTTAGTGAAATTGTCTTAATTGAAACCCAGACAGGTTTGTAAAGTTTATAATGTTAAGAAAAATTATCCTTTTATCGGTTTCGGAGAGCTTCAAAAAAATCGCTCAGCAGTTTCCCCGCATCGTTGGCAAGTAACCCTGAATTAACATCAGTCTTTGGGTGCAGCAGTGGATTATCAGCCAGCTGATAACCTCTTTTACTATCACGGGCACCAAAAACCAAACGTTGAAACTGAGCCCAGTAAATAGCTCCTGCACACATAATACAAGGTTCAAGAGTAACATAGAGCGTGCATTCTTTCAGATATTTAGAACTCAAATATGCTGAAGCAGCAGTTATAGCTTGCATTTCTGCATGAGCCGTTACATCTTTCAGCGTCTCTGTAAGATTATGACCTCTTCCAATTATTCTATTTTTACATACAACAATAGCGCCAACCGGAACCTCGCCAGATAGGAGTGCATTAGTAGCTTCTTTCAAAGCTTCTTTCATAAAATATTCATCCGTGTATAGTTCAATTTCCACCTGTTAAAGATGATCATTAAAATTACTGGATCACTGTTATATTATCAGGAAGAGAAATTCTGCCATATCTGGCAGAGATACCTGGGGCATTCTTTTTGGGCATTGATATGAGGTAATTTACTTCATAACTGGTATTTTTATTTTTACCGGTCAGATTATTCCAGGTTGTTTCAATCTTACCACCTATATGTGTAATCAGGCTAATCTGGTCAAAATCTTTTGATTCCTCAATCGTTATCAGATTCAGCAGATCTGTTAATTTCTCTTTAGACGTGCCATTGGCAATAATCTGTATATCTACATTCATCTGAGGTTGATCCCAGCTGACTACATTTATATTCCCGTATTTATTATTTATATATAGTTTGTCTGCTTCATTAGTAGTATATAACTTGGTGATATGCTTATGCTGTTCTAATAGACCAACCTTACCGTTTCTAGCTTCCTGTTGCACTTCATTTGATGCTGAATCAACGGGAGACCCATCAGATGAATTTAATCCAACGGCAGAATCTCTCTCACTGCCCCGTTTTTCAAAGATTGACTTACTTGTTTTATTTGCCTCTTTTACTTGAGATTTCAATGTTGAAACCGCGTCATGAATATCAGCACCTAATCGATGAAGACCAGTTTGAACCTGGGCTTTCAGCGCTGGTTGAACCCGTATTGAATCTGTACTTTCGTTATCAGCACTTTTTGAACTGGAAATTATTTTTCCTATGGGGGCTGTGCTAACAGTCGGCTTCTGTACTGCTCTGGTCTGGCCATGACTGGTAAAACTAAAAAACAACAGTAAAAGAATTGTAGATAGCCTGGAACGAGAAATAAGGTATTGCATATAGATATTATGGGTTATAGTATGTCAGAAACGCCTTCTTCCTGAAATTATTTCAAGAAATATACTGACAGGTTCCTTATATATGACATAAACATGCCATAAATTAAATTCAACGCCAATTATTTACACACGGTATTGCCAATACATAGTTTTTTTAATAGAAATCAGTTCAGTGACATTAAATAATTTAAGTTTGCAACCAATATAAACACGAATACAACATTCTATATTTCTGATAAAAACGAATTTTTATGCTAAGAACTCATACCTGCGGAGAATTATCTACTAAAGAATTGGGCAATACCGTTACGTTAGCCGGCTGGGTACAGAAATCCAGAGATCTGGGTGGTATGACTTTTATTGATATTCGCGACAGGTATGGCATTACTCAGCTGGTGTTTAATATGGATGAACATGACGGTTTATGTATGGAGGCCCGTAAGCTTGGTCGTGAGTATGTAATCCTGATTACAGGTCAGGTACTTGAAAGAAGTAATAAAAATTTAAAGATCAACACGGGAGAAATAGAAATCAAAGTTGAAAAACTTGACGTGTTGAATGTTTCAAAAACTACTCCCTTTATTATTGACGATATAACTGATGGCGGTGAAGAATTAAGAGCCCGTTACAGGTACCTTGACCTAAGAAGAAATCCGATTCGTAAAAATTTGGAATTACGGCACAGGATGATGCAGGAAACGAGAAAATACCTCGACGCTTTACAATTTATAGAGGTTGAAACACCTGTTCTTATCAAGTCTACCCCTGAAGGAGCACGAGATTTTGTCGTTCCCAGCCGTATGAACCCAGGAGAATTTTATGCCCTGCCCCAGTCTCCACAAACATTCAAGCAATTATTAATGGTTTCTGGATTTGACCGTTATTTTCAGATTGTCAAATGCTTTCGTGACGAAGACCTGAGAGCAGACCGGCAGCCAGAATTTACCCAGATTGACTGTGAGATGTCGTTTATCACCCAAGAAGATATTCTTCAAACTTTCGAAGGCCTGGCAAAGCATTTATTTAAGTCAATAAAGGGTCTTGAATTCAAACCATTCGAAAGAATGTATTACACCGATGCTATGCAGTACTATGGTTCTGATAAACCAGATCTAAGATTCGGGATGAAATTTGCAGATCTGAGTGGGCTGGTAAAAGGTACAGAATTCAAGCCCTTTCAAACAGAAGCAGTACTTGCCATATGTGTAAAAGGTTGTGCTGAATATACCCGCAAGCAGCTCGATGAATTAAGTGACTTCGTAAAACGACCACAGATTGGGGCAACAAGTCTCATTTATGTCCGTTATCAGGCCGACGGATTAAAATCATCAGTAGATAAGTTTTTTACCCTTGAGCACCTACAACACTGGGCTCTGGCATGTAAGGCTGAAGCCGGAGATCTTATACTGGTATTGGCTGGAGGGCTTGATAAAACCCGCAAAGCCCTGGGAGAGTTACGTCTTGAGATGGGCAATAAACTCGGACTTCGTAAAAAAGATGAATTTTATCCATTATGGGTGATAGATTTCCCACTTCTTGAATGGGACGAAGAAAATAGTCGTTACCATGCAATGCATCACCCTTTTACTTCACCCAAACCAGAAGATATTTCATTACTTGAAAATGAGCCTGGCAAAGTAAGGGCAAATGCGTACGACCTGGTGATCAATGGTACTGAAATTGGTGGAGGTTCTATCCGGATTTTTGATAAATCATTGCAGGCAAGGATGTTTCAACTTCTGGGTTTCAGTAAAGAAGATGCACAGTCACAATTCGGATTTTTAATGGATGCGTTTGAATATGGTGCACCCCCACATGGTGGAATTGCCTTTGGTTTTGACCGGCTTTGTGCCATGTTTGCTGGTCTGGATTCTATTCGGGATATCATTGCATTCCCCAAAAACAACTCAGGCAGAGATGTCATGATTGATTCACCTTCTGCCATTTATGATACCCAGTTAAAAGAACTCGGGATAAATGTAAACCGGGAGTATATCCGGTAATTTTTTTTTCTGGTACGTTGATTGCCCCATAATAATACATATTCTATCTTTTTTCAAGGATTATGGGGAAAACTATTGTAGTGTCAAATCGCCTTCCGGTTAAAGTTAAAAGAACCGGTGATGAATTCACCTTTGCCCAAAGCGAAGGGGGGCTGGCGACTGGTTTGGGAGCAGTGTACCAGCACGATGATAATATCTGGATCGGATGGCCGGGTTTAGAAATTACTGAAGCTTCAGACCAGGAACGTATCAGTACACAACTCATCGAAAAAAATCTTCTGCCTGTTTTTTTAAGTCAGGAAGAAATTAACCAGTATTATGAGGGGTTCTCTAATGAGATATTGTGGCCGGTATTTCATTATTATGCCAGCACATATGCTAATTATACCCAGTCAAACTGGTCTTTTTATAAACTGGTTAATGAAAAATTCAGGGATGCGATACTGGCAGTCATAGAACCAGGAGACAAGCTTTGGATACATGATTACCAACTTTTACTATTACCCGCCCTGGTCAGGGCTGTCTTACCCGATATCTCAATAGGGTTTTTCCAGCATATTCCATTTCCATCTTTCGAATTATTCAGACTGATTCCATGGAGAACAGAACTTCTTGAAGGAATGCTAGGAGCAGATCTGATTGGTTTTCACACGTTTGAAGATGCCAGGCATTTTTTAAGCGCTTCAACCCGGCTTCTCCCTTACCAGTCATCAGCAAATGTAATAAACCTGGCCGATCGTTCAGTAGTGGTAGAATCATTTCCTATGGGAATAGACAGTGAGAAATTTGCATCACTCAGTCTTGATCAAACCGTTATTGAAGGAATAAAAACCCTTAAAAATCATTTCTCTGGTCTTCGTATTATTTTGTCAGTAGACCGGCTTGATTATAGTAAGGGCATTCTTCAACGATTGGCAGCCTTCGAGATGCTACTCGAAATGCTACCTGAATATCTGGGAAAAATTATACTCTATATGATTGTCGTACCATCAAGAGATAATGTTCTACAGTACAAGGAGTTACATGATAATATTGATAAAAAAGTTGGTAATATAAATGCCCGGTTTAGCTCGATGACCTGGAGCCCGATCCACTATTTTTACCGATCTGTAGAACTCGAAGATCTTTCTATTTTGTATCAGGCTGCTGATATCTGTCTGGTAACACCCATGCGAGACGGTATGAATCTGGTCAGTAAAGAATACATTGCCAGCAGAAGCCAGAATACAGGAGTTTTAATATTAAGTGAAATGGCCGGCGCATCTAAAGAATTGATAGACGCTCTGATCGTTAATCCAAGTAATATCTATGAACTTTATAAAACCATTGACCTGGGCTTAAAAATGGGGTTTGATGAGCAGTCAAGACGAATGAAGGCCATGAAACTGGTAGTGTTTAAATTTACAGTCGGTCATTGGGTAAAGATCTTTATGGAAAAACTTTCAGAGGTTAAAGAAATGCAGGAATCACAAAAAGCAAGACGGCTCACCCAGCTTAATGAACAGATTATTACCCACCAATACGTGACCGCATCAAAACGTTTGTTACTGCTTGATTATGATGGTACCCTTGTTGGGTTTCAAAGTGATATTGAAATGGCATCACCTGATCATGAATTATACAGGCTATTAAAAAGCTTACAAGCCGATACCCGGAACACCGTAGTTATTATTAGTGGCAGACAGCATGAAACCCTAGAAAAATGGTTCGGCCATACCCGATTAAATTTAATTGCAGAACATGGTGCCTGGTCAAAGGATGACAGAGAAGACTGGCAGGTTATTTCTGGGCTAAATGATTCCTGGAAACCTGAAATCATGCCAATTCTGGAAACCTATACCGACCGAACGCCAGGTGCATTTATTGAAGAAAAAACGTATTCTCTGGTATGGCATTACCGTAAGGCAGAATCTGATCTTGGTGAAATGAGAGCAAATGAGCTGGTAAGTAACCTTCGTTATCTTTCTGCAGATAAAGGACTGCAGTTACTGCCGGGTAATAAGGTGGTAGAAATAAAAAACATAGAAATTAATAAAGGAAAGGCTGCCCTTACCTTAATCGAGCGGGAAAATTATGATTTTATTGTTGCCATAGGAGATGATCAAACAGATGAAGATATTTTTAAAATTTTACCAGCTGGATCTGTAAGCATTAAGGTCGGTAGTAATATTTCAAATGCGGATTATTTTTTACGCACTCATCTCGAAGTAAGAATACTTCTTGGGGCACTTGTAAAGAATGATCTGGAACAGGTTAGCCTTAATTATTAAGTTATTGATTGGCATGATCAATCTCTTTATCAATCCAGATTACATTTGTTGAAGCATGTGCCAGTAATCTGCCTGTTTCTGAATGAGTCAGCTCAGCATGAAGATGGGAGATTTTTTTACCGCGCTTTATCACCTTTCCCCTTGCTTTTACACGATGGCCAACCAGTGATGGAGCAAAAAAATCAACAACCAGATTTACTGAAGTATGATAATTTGTATGGCCAAGGCTGTAAACGGTAACACCAGCAACTTCATCGAGCATTGCAGCTATTACTCCTCCATGTAAGGCTCCTACTGGATTACACATTTCCTGCCTGATGATGAATTCCATCATTACGCTACCTTCTTCAGCCTTAAGCAGGATTCCTGCCAACCAGGATCCAAAAGTTGCAGGACTAGTATGATAAATTTCACCAATATTGGATGCTAATCTTAGCAATGATAGGTTTTCTGTCATATAAACTAGGGGTTTCACTTATTAAAGATCAAATTTCATGTTGCTTTGATTCAAGGTAGCGCTGAGCCAGACGTGAGACAGCATGTACAGAAAAATCAGAAAATTTAACGGCTGTAAACTTATCAAATGCTACCCCTGCCTGTTGATCAAGTGTAAATTCCCAAAATGTTGCGTAAATCACCTGATGTGATAGCATATGCTTGAATGTACTTCCCCGTGAATTTAGTGTGAAAGTATTGTCACGCATTAATTCTGTGAGCATTTCACTGGTGAGCAAAGAGGTAATATCTGACTCAAGACTGGTTTCAATTAATGGAAAGTCAAAAAGACCTTGCCAGATATCGCCTTTGCCTCTTTTCAAAAGGAATACAGTACCGGAAAATGAAACAACCAGATATTGAAAATATCTCAGCCTAACCTTTGTTTTACCAGACTTTAGAGGCAGTGATTTAACCCGGTTATCAGCAAATGCCACGCAGTAAGTAATCAACGGACATATTGAACAATCTGGAGCTGGCTTGCACTGCAAAGCGCCAAAATCCATAATGGCCTGGTTGTACGTTGCAGCCTGCCCGAGGGGTAAAAGTAACTGCGCAAGCTCAGCAAAAAGCTTTCTACCTGATGATTCATTAATAGCTGTATCAATTCCATAATAACGTGACAGCACTCGGTAAACATTTCCATCAACAACTGCAACATGCTCATTAAAACAATGAGAAGAAATAGCTGCAGCTGTGTAGTCGCCTATACCTTTTAATGATTTTAATTCTATTGCTGTTACCGGAAACTGGCCTCCATATTCATTCATTATCTGTGCAGCCGCGCTGAGCATATTTCTTGCCCGGGAGTAATAGCCAAGCCCCTGCCAGAGTTTCAGAATGGACTCTTCTGAAGCCTGAGAAAAAGATTTAAGATCAGGGTAGGCTGACACAAACCTTTCATAATAAGGAAGGCCCTGATCTACCCGGGTTTGCTGCAGGATGATCTCTGAAAGCCAAACCCTGTAGGGGTCAGGAAAATGCCTCCAGGGTAAGTTTCTCTTATGCTGCTCGTACCAAAGAAGCAATGTTGACTGAAAAAAGAGTTCAGTTTCAGCAATGGATTTTAGCTGTAAAAAATTTATTTCAGATGAGTTTAACATTTTGGTGTAAAGGTAGCCTTGGATGCCGTTAGGAGGGCAAAGTCTGACATTTTAGGAATAAATCTCTATAAATCAGATTAATCCTGATAAAAAAGAGATATTAAATTGTGAAAGGGCTTTTAGTTTTTGATTAAAACCAATATCTTTGCACCCCAAAACAACGATGTCTGGGATTAAGTAACCTACTAAAAACAATGACAAAAGCAGAGATAATTGCAGAAATTGCCAATAAAACCGGTATTGAAAAAAGTGATGTCCAGGAGACTGTAGAAGCATTCTTTAAAGTTGTTAAGAATTCAATGATCGAAGGTGAAAATGTATACGTAAGAGGTTTTGGAAGTTTCGTTGTGAAAAAAAGAGCTAAAAAAACAGCTCGTAATATTTCAAAAAACACTGCAATTATAATTCCTGAGCATTTTGTACCTAGTTTCAAACCAGCAAAAGTATTCGTTGAAAAAGTAAAGACAAATGCAAATAAAAAAGCAAAATTAGAAAGCACTAAATAATCAGCAAATGTCGGTTAAGCAAATTATCGTTTTAATTGCAGTACTTTCAGTAATGGTTTCCCTGTTCTCTCTGAACATTCATAAGGCGGGTAAACCAGCTGATAATGGGCATGCTACTAAACCAGTAGCTCCGGTGGCAGCAAATGAAGACGAAATTTTAAAACGGGCAAAAACAAAACTAAGCCCTGACCAATTGCAAACGATTACAAGTCTGGAGAAAAAGTCTGCAGACATAACTGGTTTTGCTGAATTCAACCGACTAGCTGAAAAATGGGACGAATATAAAAATCCCGGATTAAGCGGCTGGTATTATTACAAGGCTGCCAGTCTTTCTCCTGCTATAAAAACCTGGCTTAAAGCTGGTGATAAACTAAGGGTTGCTTTGGTCAATCAACAGGATTCTGTTGCTACTACTGCCTTTTTCGAAAAGGCTGTAGGTGCCTATCAGCAGGTTTTGAAAACTGATTCGGGCAATCTAGATGCTAAAACCGGCATGGGTGTATGTTATGTAAGTGGCAGCTCAAACCCCATGCAAGGAATTACGCTCTTACTTGGTGTAGTTTCAAAGGATCCTGGTAATGTGAATGCAAACTTTAATTTAGGATTATTTTCAATGCGGTCGGGTCAGTATGATAAGGCAATAGGCCGTTTTCAGAATGTTGTTAAAACTGCACCAGATGGAGAAGCTTATTTCTACCTTGCACAAGCTTTTCAAAACCTGAACAGGAAGAAAGAGGCGGTAGAAGCATACAGAAACGCCAGAAAATACATCCATGACGCGGAAACGGTCAGTAGTATAGATCATTTAATACAACAACTTAATTAATTTACAACATAAAAGCAATTCATTATGCCAAGCGGTAAAAAAAGGAAAAGACATAAAATGGCTACTCACAAACGGAAAAAACGATTGAGAAAAAACAGACATAAAAAGAAATAAGTATTTTTAATGTAAAATAGATAGACCCATTGCTTTTTAAAAAGCAATGGTCTTTGTATTTTAGTTTACTGAAAATCATTCTGACCATAGCCATTCGCTGTTTCAGAGGTTTTACACCGATATTCATTTGAAAGAGCTTGTAATTAATGCCAGTCCGTCTGGAGTGACGATTGCCCTGATAAAGGATCGTCAGTTGGCCGAGTTACATCAGGAGCAAAATAATAATAACTATGCAGTAGGTGATATCTACCTTGGGCGTGTTAAAAAGATTATGCCCGGGCTGAATGCCGCTTTTGTAGACGTTGGTTTTGAAAAAGATGCATTTCTGCACTACCTCGATCTGGGGCCGCAGGTAAATTCATTGATTCACTTTTCCCGCGATCTTAAAAACAGGCAGTTCAAGGGTAAATTACTTGAGCACTATAATACTGATGCCGATATTAACAAAAGCGGTAAAATTACTGAAGTACTCACCAAAGGCCAGCTAATCCCTGTTCAGATTACCAAAGAACCAATATCAACAAAAGGTCCACGACTGAGTTCAGATATTTCTATGGCAGGCAGGTATGTAGTGCTTGTGCCGTTCACTGAAACTGTTTCTGTTTCCAAAAAAATTAAGAGCAACGGAGAAAGAAACCGGCTCAAAAAAATTATTGAAGGTATAAAACCAAAAAATTTTGGTGTTATTATCAGAACTGTATCAGAAGGCCGGGGAGTAGAGGAGCTTGAAAAAGATATTACAGAGTTAACCGCCAAATGGGCACTTCTGATACAGAAGCTTCCTGCTACTGAACCTGGTAAAAAGATTCTGGGTGAAATTGATCGCACCTCATCAATATTGAGAGATATTTTGAATGCCGATTTCCAAAGTATTGTTATAAACGATCCGTCACTTTACGAAGAGGTTAAATCTTATATACAGGGAATCTCACCCGAGCAAGAAAAAATTGTCAGGCTTTATAAAGGTAAAGACCCTGTTTTCGAGCATTACGGGATTGAAAAGCAGATAAAAGCCTTATTTGGTAAAACAGTAAACCTGTTGGGCGGCGCATATCTGGTCATTGAACATACTGAAGCATTACATGTAATTGATGTGAATAGTGGGAACCGTACAAACGGTGAAGCCAATCAGGAAGAGAATGCTTTGCAGGTGAATATGGAAGCAGCACGTGAGATAGCTCGCCAATTACGTCTACGTGATATGGGTGGTATAATCGTGGTCGATTTTATTGACATGCATAAGGCTCCAAATCGAAAAACGTTGTTTGATGCCCTTCGTACTGAAATGGCAGAGGACAGGGCAAAACATACTATTTTACCACCCAGTAAATTTGGTTTGGTTCAGATAACCCGTCAGCGGGTCAGACCTGAAATGAATATTATTGCCATTGAGAAATGTCCGGCATGTGGAGGTTCAGGCGAGGTAAAGCCAACTGTTCTGGTTATAGATGATATCGAAAACAATCTTGACTACATTCTGAAAGAGCAGAATGAAAAAAGTATTGTGCTGATGGTTCATCCATTTATTGAGGCTTTTCTTAAAAAGGGCTTGATTTCTACCCAGGTGAAATGGTATATGAAATATAAAAAATGGATTAAAATACAGGCTGATCCAGCATTTACATTTCTTGAATTCCATTTCGTATCTCAGGGCGAAGAAATCAAGATCTAGGCAACGATTCATTCTTCATGGCTGCTCCAATCTTAAAAACACAGTTTACCTGTAAAAATTGTGGTTTCGATTCTCCAAAATGGTTAGGCAAATGCTCATCCTGTGGTGAATGGAACTCAATGGTTGAAGAGCGTGTTCAAAAAGACGCAAAAAAACTGTTCAGTTCAGGAAGTGCCTTAAAAAAAGCTACGCCAAATAATATCCACGATATACCTGATCAGCCAGAATCAAGAATCAGCACTCCCGACAATGAACTGAATAGGGTTTTAGGCGGTGGCATAGTTCCCGGATCGCTTGTACTACTGGGCGGAGAACCAGGAATTGGTAAATCAACCTTATTATTACAGCTGGCACTTCGCATCCAAAACTTAAAAGTTTTATATGTCTCAGGCGAAGAGAGCGAGCAGCAAATAAAAATGCGGGCTAAGCGTATCTCAACTGAACAAGCCTCACCTACAAATTCCTGCTTTTTACTTTGTGAAACCAGTACGATTAATATCATTGAGCAGGCTGAAGCGATCTTACCTGGTCTGATCATAATTGATTCTGTTCAAACCCTGCAATCATCATTGAATGATTCAAGCCCTGGAAGTATTTCCCAGGTGAGGGAAAGTGCAGGAGAATTCATGCGTTTTGCCAAAGAAAGTATGATTCCGGTAATATTGATAGGTCATATTACCAAAGATGGCTCAATCGCAGGCCCGAAAGTACTTGAGCATATGGTTGACACGGTTATCCAGTTTGAGGGTGACCGACAGCATACCTACCGCATTCTAAGAACGCTGAAGAACAGGTTCGGAGCAAGTTCAGAGCTCGGCATATATGAAATGCAAGGGAGTGGTTTACGTGAAGTAAGTAACCCCTCTGAAATACTTTTGCCCAATAGAGAAGAGGCATTAAGTGGTATCAGCATTTCAGTGATCATGGAGGGTGCAAGAGCGCTTCTGATTGAATGCCAAGCTTTAGTAAGTGCCTCAGCTTACGGTACACCTCAAAGGTCAAGCATTGGCTTTGACGGCAGAAGAATGAGTATGTTACTTGCAGTTCTTGAAAAAAGATGCGGTTTCAGGCTGTCAGCCAAAGATGTATTTCTGAATATTACAGGAGGACTCAGGGTTGAAGATCCTGCAATTGATTTGGGTCTGATGGTTGCAATGATTAGCTCAATGGAAGATATGCCCTTACCCGATTCAGTATGCTTTTCGGCCGAAATTGGTCTCTCTGGTGAATTACGATCGGTGAATAGAATAGATCAACGCATTAGCGAGGCTGAAAAACTAGGCTTCAAACGTATCTATATCTCAAAATATAATAAACTGAGCCCCAGTATTTCTGGTAAGAAAAGAAGCATAGAGATTATTTTAATGGGGCGTATTGAAGAAGTTGTCGGGCATTTATTTTCTTAATACGGCCCTGGATATAGTTAGATAAATTTCGACCTGATGGGTGCTTTTACAGCGTCGGGGTCAAGAATCAGCGGCAGACTAAAACTAAAAATACTGCCTTTCCCTAATTGACTTTCAACCCAGATCTTGCCATTATTCTTCTCTACAAAATCCCGGCATAAAAGCAGGCCCAGACCCGTCCCTTTTTCATCCTGGGTGCCGGCAGTGGAAAAACTGGTATTTGAAAACAATCGCTGTTTGTTATTTTCACTTATGCCCAACCCTGAATCTTTAATAGAAACGATCACATTTTGTAAGGTTGACTTTATTTCTACATTAATCATGCCCCCGGTTGGTGTGAACTTAATGGCATTCGCAAGCAAATTTCTGACTACAAGTTTCATCATCTCGACATCAGCAAAAGTGCTGCTAGGTTCACTGATGAATGTACGAACTGTAATCGCCTTTTTTTCGGCTTGGTTACGATAGAAAAAGATTATATCATTTACCAGCAGACCCAGATTTGCCTTTTCGTGTTTGGGTCTTATACCCTGCATCTGACTTTTTGACCATTGGAGAAGATTGTCAAGCATATTCGAAGTATCCTGAACATTCTGGGTCAGCTGGCTTGCCAGCATAACAACTTCCTCAGTAGAAAGATCTCCCGTTTCCATCAAGCTCAGAATAGCCTCCAGATTGGCCAATGGACTACGTAAATCATGGGAAATAACTGAAAAGAGCTTATCCTTCACTCCATTTAACATCTCGAGCTCTTCTTTCTTAGCTTCAAGTTTTAACACAGCATCTTTTTTCTGCCGGTAGAAATAGGTTAGCACGACAGAAAGAAAACCAACTACAACGAAGAATATAAGGAAAATATAAATGAGGGTATTCTTACCTTTCATTTTCAGATCCTGCCTGTCCATATTTTTTTGAAGAAGGCTGATATGCTTGTTCTGTGATTTTAGCAGAAAGTTTGATTGAATCTCTTCAACTTTCAGGGCTTTACCTGCCGACTCAATACTATCTTTCAGGGTAGTAAAGCGCCTGAAATTTGCCATGGCTCCCTGGAAATTGCCTGCCATTGAATCAATTTTTGAAAGATAAAGATAACCGGTGAGTTCTATATCTGCCGAACCGATACGACTACTCTGATCAATCGCATATTGAATGTATTCCCTTGCCTTGGTAGGTTCTTCACGCTGCATATATAACTTCCCAACTTTATTCAGGGTAGTCAGGCGGTTCATATCATCATTGATTGCCGCATAAATGGGCACCGCTTTTAAATAATAGGGTAATGCTTTGTCGAATTTTGAGTATGCAGCATAAATAGTGCCCAGGTTCTGATAGGCATCAGCAATACCAGCCTGATAGTTAAGTGCCCTGGCTGATTTTAGCAATATATCAACTAACTCTTTAGCTGTTACATACTGATTTAAGCTAATATAGCATTCAGCCACATTTTCCCGGCAGTCAATTTCATTTTGCTCATGATGCAAAGACTTGTTTAAACTGGCTGCCTGATCATAATACCTGATTGCTTTCTGGTATTTCCTTATCGCATGATAAAAATACCCGATATCATTCAGCACGTTTGCTTTCTGGGCATCATCATTCATTTCTTCCGAAATTTTTAAGGCATCAAGAAGATTGTCGAGAGCGTCAGGGTAGCGGGCCTGTCCAAGAAACGCAAGACCGAGAATTTTATAAGACTCAGCCATACCCTTGGCATAACCTATACGTTTACTTGATTCCAGAGCAAGATTGCTATATTTCTCAGCTAGAAATGAATTTCTGCTAGTGTAATCATAGGCAATTTTATTCAGTACATTAATTTTAACTGAATCTTTAGCAATACTTGGAGATCCGGGTAAATCGAATGAGGCAAGGTCTGGTGTTTCTGCTCTTAAACAGAGGGCCTGAAACAAGAATACCAGAAAAATAAGATGCTTCATAAAAAAAATGTGATAATGCAGGTTTTTACGCAAGTGTTTATTTAAAGTTACCCTAATTGATCATTTTTACCTATTATCGGCTTAGATACATAGATTTTTCTTTATAGAGATGCCTGAAAAATGGATCTTCCAGGTCTTTGATGAACCTGATTGATTCTCCGGTTGACTTCATCTCAGGTCCAAGCTCTTTACTTACTTCAGGAAATTTGTCGAAAGAAAAGACAGGTTCTTTGATTGCGTATCCTACTTTAAAGGGGGTATGTTTGAAATCACTGACTTTTTTATCTCCGATCATAATTTTTGCAGCCATGTTTATATAAGGTACCCGGTATGCTTTGGAAATAAAAGGAACAGTACGGGATGCCCTTGGGTTTGCTTCGATTACAAACACTTTGCCATCTTTTACCGCAAACTGAATATTAAGCAATCCCTTTATTTTCAGGGCAATAGCAATTTTGCGTGTATATTCTTCCATTTGCAAGATAACTGCCTCAGGTAAGTTAAAGGGGGGAAGAACAGCAAACGAATCACCAGAATGAATTCCTGCAGGTTCAATATGTTCCATCAGCCCAATTATTTCAACATTCAACCCATCACTGATACTATCAGACTCAGCTTCCTCGGCCCTGTCAATGAAGTGGTCAATTAAAACCCTGTTACCAGGTAAACTTCTCAACAAGCCGATAACAGCCGTTTCAAGGTCTTCATCATTGATTACAATTTGCATACCTTGTCCGCCTAATACATAGCTAGGTCTAACCAGCACCGGATAACCAACTTCTTTTGCGACCCTGATTGCTTCCTCAGCAGAAAGAGCTACACCATAACGTGGATAAGGGATGTTCAGGTCTTTTAATAAATCTGAAAATCTGCCCCGGTCTTCAGCTACATCCATATCAGGATAAGAAGTACCCAGTATTGGAATACCTTGTTCATACAGCTTTTCGGCAAGTTTCAATGCCGTCTGACCACCTAGCTGAACAATTACCCCAATAGGTTTTTCAAGCTCAATAATCTCACGGATATGTTCCCAGTATACAGGCTCAAAATATAACTTATCAGCCATATTAAAGTCAGTAGAGACGGTTTCAGGGTTACAGTTTATCATAATTGCCTCATAACCAAGTTCACGGGCAGCAATCAGACCATGAACACAGGCATAGTCAAACTCAATACCCTGACCAATTCGGTTGGGTCCTGAACCTAGAACGATTATTTTAGGTTTATCAGAAGGAATACTTTCATTTTCAGATTCAAAAGTTGAATAGAAATAAGGGGTTTTAGCCTGAAACTCAGCAGCACAGGTATCGACCATTTTATATTTTCTTCTGATACCCAGTTTCGTACGAAGCTGATACACATCTTCAGGCGTCGTATTACCCAAAACAAAGGCAATCTGTTCATCTGAGAAACCATTTTGCTTTAGCTCGAAAAATAGCTCATAGGGTATATTATGTAACTGATAGCGCTTCAATTCAAGTTCGAGACGACTTAAGTCTTGAATCTGATGTAGAAACCATCGATCTATCAGGGTTACTTTACGAATAGATTCTAGTGGAACTCCTAGGCTAAATGCATCTTTAATCAGAAATAACCTATTCCATGAAGGATGTTCCAAGCCTTGCATGATCGTAGCCAGGTCTTTAATTTCACGCCCATCGGCACCAAGACCATAGCGCCCGATTTCTAATGACTGGCAGGCTTTTTGTAATGCTTCAGCAAAATTTCGACCAATCGCCATTACTTCACCCACTGATTTCATCTGAAGACCAAGCTCTTTTTTGGCACCTTTAAATTTATCGAAATTCCACCGTGGAATTTTCACAATCACATAATCAAGACTAGGCTCAAAGTAAGCAGATGTGGTCTTTGTGATTTGGTTATCAAGCTCATCCAGATTATAACCTACAGCCAGCTTGGCAGCAATTTTAGCAATCGGATAGCCAGTCGCCTTTGAAGCCAGTGCTGATGATCGGGATACTCTTGGGTTAATTTCTACCGCAATGATGTGTTCATTTGCCGGGTCAACAGCAAACTGCACATTACAACCACCTGCAAAATCACCAATCGCACGCATCATCTTTATGGCGTGATCCCGCATTTGCTGATAACAGGTATCAGACAGGGTCATTGCAGGAGCAACAGTTATTGAGTCACCTGTATGAATCCCCATTGGATCCATATTTTCAATCGAGCAGATAATTATGACGTTATTGCGGTTATCGCGTAATAATTCAAGCTCATATTCTTTCCAGCCTATGACAGCACGTTCTACCAGTACCTCATGGGTTGGAGATGCCTGCAGACCGCGTTGAAGGGCGGCATCAAAATCTTCTTTACGATGAACAAACCCCCCACCGTTACCACCCAGGGTATAAGATGGCCTGATCACGAGTGGGAAACCTATTTCCTGAGCAATTTCTTTACCCTCAAGAAAACTATTGGCGACCTGTGAGGGTGCAACATCTACCCCTATATCAATCATGAGCTGCCTGAAAGCCTCCCTGTTTTCTGTTTTTTCAATTGCATCAATGGCTACACCGATGATACGGATGCCGTATTTTTCCCAAATACCTCTTTCGTGTGCTTCAATACAAAGGTTTAGGGCTGTTTGTCCTCCCATTGTTGGTAAAACAGCATCAATCTGCCTTTCCTTCAATATTTGTTCAATCGATTCACAGGTCAATGGAAGCAGATAGATATGCTCTGCAATGACCTCATCGGTCATAATCGTGGCTGGATTAGAGTTTATAATTGAGACTTCAATTCCTTCTTCTTTTAGTGAAAGGGCAGCTTGTGAGCCTGCATAATCAAATTCACAGGCCTGACCAATAATAATAGGACCAGAACCAATGATGAGTACAGACTTTATGCGGGTATCTTTAGGCATTAAAAATGAGTAAAAAAGTAAAAAGTGGCTTGATTGGGTAGGGGTACAAACTGGCTAAATTTAGAGTTTCTTTTTAATTTCGCTTTGGTTTTTTTTAACGAACATGTTTATTCAGTATTTAGCATCAATTCTGGGTAGTAGCTGGCTTGAACAGATAGCCGCTATAATTGCCCTTACAGGTATTATTTTGACAGTTATGCAGCGCAGTTCAAGCTGGATTCTTGATATCATCAGTTCATTATTATATCTGTTTGTTTTTTATAAGGCCGGTTTTTATTCTGACTCACTGCTACAAATTCTATTTATCAGTATGAGTATATATGGGTGGTACAGCTGGACAGAGACCAGTTATAGTGGACACACTTTACAGATCAGGGATATTACGCGTGATGAAATCTATATTGCTACAACATTGGTCATGGTACTAACTTTATCGGGAGGTTTCATCTTCAGTCAGTATGTAGGCGGGGCAAGCTACCCGTATACCGATAGTTTTTGCACAGCCCTGAGTGTTGCTGCAACCTGGCTAACGGCCCGTAAAATAATTCAAAACTGGTATTTATGGATATTTGCTGATCTCATCTATATCTATCTCTTTTGCCTGAAACAGTTATACCCGACTGCTATTCTATATGCAGTGCTTGTTATACTTGCTATAGCTGGCTTAACAACGTGGAAAAAAATTGAAAAACAGCTTGCTTAAAATTGCCGTGATGGGGCCTGAATCGACGGGGAAATCAGCAATATCCTCTTTTCTTGCCCGATATTATAATACTGTATGGGTGCCAGAGTATGCACGGGAATACTGTGAAGACCTTGATCATTTGCCAACAATGAAAGATGAACTCAATATGCTTAAAGGGCAGCTGGCACTTGAAGACAGGCTGATAAAAAACGCAAACCATCTGGTTTTTTGTGATACGATGTTTTTAACCGTTAAAATCTGGTCTGAATTTGAATTTAAAACCTATCCTTTAGAGGTTGATAACGAGCTTTTAGTACGTAGTTATGACTTTTTTTTGATCATGAACATAGATTTACCTTGGCAGGAAGATCATCTTCGAAACTTTCCTGATTTGCGTGAACACTTTATGAAAGTACATATCAAAGAAGTCAAAGCACTGGGTAAACCTTATGCCATTATCTCAGGCTTTGGGGCTGAAAGAGAAAAAAATGCCATCAGGGCAGTTGAAGAGTTTTTAATTGCCTGAAGATTTTGTCAAGATTACCAATTACTTAAAAAAAATCAATCTTTTTTAATAAATTTAGCCGTTCTATAAAGGGGTGCCCCAATAAGGCTGAGATCACACCCATAACCTGATCAGGATAATGCCTGCGTAGGAAATGTTGTTAATTATTCGGGGGATTATTCCCTTTGCCCCGGTTTTTAAAATACTGATGTCTGGTCTGCTTAAAACACCTCTCATCAATCAAAATTTTTTCATGAAATATTTTTTTACACTAGTGATTCTTGCCTTACCGGCTACGCTTTTTTCCCAGCATCTGATCCAGGGAACTATTACCGATGCAGCTAACGGCTACCCGTTAAAAGAGGCTGGAATTAAGCTGTTACATACTAACCTCAGCACACTTTCAGATGCAAAAGGTCGATTTGTTTTACGTTCAACAGGCTCGGCTTCTGATTCACTTGAAGTCAGTTTTCTGGGTTATCTTAAACAGTCTGTACGGATACCAGCTACTTCAGTTAACCCCCTTCGGATAGAACTGCAGGTTGCACCCTACCTGTCTAATGAAGTTTTTGTACGCTCAACCCGTTCACAACCTACTGATGGTACTGTTTATTCAAGTTTGGGCAAGCAGCAGATTGCAAGTTCAAATCTTGGTCAGGATCTGCCCTATCTGTTGGCTACACTGCCTTCTGTTGTCGTTACCTCTGATGCCGGAACTGGAATAGGTTATACCTATATACGCATAAGAGGATCTGATGCGTCACGAACAAATGTAACCATCAACGGTATTCCTTATAATGATGCTGAATCACAACAAACCTATTTCGTAGATATCCCTGATCTGGCATCATCTGTAGAAAACATACAGGTTCAGCGGGGTGTGGGAACATCTTCAAACGGTGCCGGAGCTTTTGGTGGTAGTCTGAATATTCAGACAAATTCTGCTTCCCCAAAATCCTATGCAGAACTGGATAATTCTTATGGATCTTATAATTCATTGAAAAATACGCTGAAATTTAGTACTGGCCCCATTGGAAGATGGAATTTTGATGGGCGCCTATCAAGAATCAGTTCAGACGGGTATATCGAAAGAGGATCTGCTTTACTGAAGTCGTTGTATTTTTCAGCGGCCTATACAGGTAAAGCTGATCTTTTGCGATTCAATGTATTTGCCGGAGCTGAAAAAACATATCAGGCTTATTATGGGGTACCCGAAGATTCATTACCTCATCACCGTCGCTACAATTCTCTGACCTATCCAAATCAGACTGATAATTACACTCAGGATAATTACCAGATTCTGTATTCTAAAAGAATTGGAGACGCATGGCTGTTAAACGGAGCATTGCATTTAACACATGGCAAAGGTTATTATGAAGAATATGAAGCCAGCCAGTTACTTTCAAATTATTCTATCGCGCCAGTGGTAATTGGTGCAACTACCATAGACACAAGTAATCTTATCAGAAGGCAATGGCTTGATAATTATTTTTATGGTGCAACCTGGTCTGCTGAGAATCATACAGCCAAAGACCTTGACTTTACTTTTGGTGGTGCCTATAATGAATATCGCGGTTTGCATTATGGCGAAGTAATCTGGGCTCAGTTCGCTTCTAACAGTCAGATTCGTAGCCGGTATTATGATAATAACGGGATTAAAACAGATTTCAATTTATATGGAAAAGAGAGTTGGAAAATAGGCAACCTCAGCCTTAACCTTGATCTGCAGTATAGAAGAGTACATTACCAATTTAATGGTACTGATGAATTTAAGATGAAAATTGATCAGAAAGAGGCTTTAAACTTTTTTAATCCAAAATTCGGAATAAGCTATAAACTAGGCGACTATGAGACGTTATATGTTTCCTATGGTGTAGCAAATAAAGAGCCCAACCGCGATGACTATGTACAGGCAACTGCTGGAAAATTACCTAAACCAGAAAATCTTCAGGACCTTGAAACCGGAATCAGGCATACAGGTACAAGCTTCAGTGGTAACGTCAATCTTTTCTACATGAATTATTACAATCAGCTGGTACAAACGGGCAAATTGAATGATGTCGGTAATCCGGTAAGAACGAATGTTCCATTTAGTTACCGTGCAGGCATAGAACTTGAGGGGGCTTATAAAATTACAGACCATATTATCTGGAAAGCAAATCTTACGCTGAGTAGCAATAAGATCAGGGAATACCATGAGACATTATACAATGAAAACAATACGGCTTTAGACAATATCTATCATCATAGCAATATTGCATTTTCTCCTTCAATTATTGGGTCCAGTATTTTTGATTTCCTGTTAATTAAAGACTTCCATGCCAGTCTGGTAACTAAATATGTGGGAAAACAATATTTAGATAATACCTCTCACGCCAACCGTAAAATTGAACCTTATTTTTTAAATGACATCAGGTTCAATTATAAAATTATTTCTGGTTTCATTCCCAATATGGAGTTTTTACTGGCTTTAAACAATATTATGAATGTGCTGTATGTGTCTAATGGTAGCGCCTACCCTTATGTTCAGGCTGGTAGAACAATAAACAGTAATTACTATTATCCACAGGCACCTTTTAATGTGAGCGTTGGAGTTAATTTCAGGTTCTAATAAGGAAATTTCATATTTTTAAACAAATAGCACATACTATGTTTAGATCGGTTGAAGACTTTGAAAGAGAATGGAAATTTGAAACAGAAAGTACCCTCAAAGTTTTCGAAAGGCTGACACCTGATTCATTAAGTCAGCAGGTTATTCACGGTGGCCGATCTATGGGTATAATAGCCTGGCATATGGCGCTTTCTATTGCTGATTTTGCTGGCAGGTCAGGGCTTCGACTTACGAACCCAGAAGTTATGGCCCAGCCCTTTGATCCGATGTATATTTCAATCCAATTTAAAAAGTCAGCTGATGAACTTGTAAAAGAAGTAAATGCAGAATGGCTCGATAGTATGCTCGATC
Organism: bacterium; assembly: GCA_031363945.1. Lineage (GTDB taxonomy): Bacteria > Bacteroidota > Bacteroidia > Sphingobacteriales > Sphingobacteriaceae > JANLVJ01. The sequence continues at coordinate 75,722 of JANLVJ010000064.1, forward strand.
AGGAATTTCTATTCTTTGGACGACCAATGATGAAGGGTTACCTTCTTTCGCTGGTAATCTTGCATCTGGCACACCACCGTGGCCAATTAACAGTCTTGATGAGACAGGCAGGCCTGACTGTTCCAGGTGTTTATGGGCCTTCAAAAGAGGAATGGGCATCATTAGGCCTTGAAGCTACTCGTTAACAACGACTGACCATATCTGATAATAAAAACAATTATTCGTTTTTCAGCCCGGTTTTACCGGGCTGATTAATATGTCCGGCATTTTTGAGAAATAAATTAATCCCTTCTACTATTTTCATAGCCATCTGTGTTTGAAACTGAGGGTCTAGAAGCCTTGACTCGTCTGAAGGGCTCGAAAGAAAAGCTGTTTCAACCAAGGCATTTGGATATTCTGTAGGTCCGCTGAGCCCAAAATTAAATCTCCCGATATTACCATAATCGCTGAGTCCAAGTTCAAGCACTTTCTGATAAATACTCAAACTTAAATTACGAAAACCCACGTAGCGATAATAGGTACTATTACCATTAACCTCAGGATCATCGGTTGAATTCGCATGAATACTTATAAGAATATCGGGTTTGATGGTTTGCATTGTTTTCACTCTGTCATACATACTGACATCAAGATCTGCATCTCTTGTAAGAATAACTTTGGCCCCTGCGGCTTCAAGATGTGTTTTCAAAATGCCAGCGATCTGTAAGGTCAGGTTTTTCTCATATACCCCGGTGATACTTCTGGCGCCATAATTTTTACCCCCATGACCAGGATCTACTGCAATTACAAGCCTGGTCAGGTCAAGAATTTGGGGTGCATGTTTGATTCTAATTACAAGCTGGCTTCGACCTTCATAGTAAATAGAATAGCCCCAGCTCTGTTCTTTAACAAGGTCGACGGTAATTCTGAATAAATTTGATTCGAGCTGAGAAGTGTAAACTGAACGAATAGTTTTTGTGCCCAGATGCTGAATTACCCAATTCGTATTCGATGTAGCCCCGTATAGGTTTATTTCAAGCCTGGTCGGGCCAACAAGCAAATCTGAACTATACGGGAGTCTGTCTGATAAAGTCATTCTTATATAATCATAGCTACTATCAGCAGTGATATTTATATTTCCCGTATTACTTGATGGCATGAAAGTGCCGACAGGCATCAGATTAATAAAACTGACAGGAACCCAAGCTTGTTGATGCTCACTCAGATCTACCCTGTAAAGGTCTCCTGAACGGCCCGTGATTTTCATTCTTACCAGGGTATCAATATAACCCAGCTTGGCACCGCCCAAACGATCTGTACCCAAACCAAAGTTCAAATACGGTAGATTACCATGAGAGATGCCGACCTTTGGAAAGCCTACAGCATTGAAGCTGATTCGTTCTTCACTTTTGGCAAATACACTACGTCCCAGGTTTGATTTTAGCGTAAAAAGAATTTTTTGAAGGGCCAGTGTATCCTGACTTCTGACCAGGTAATTTACTTGATAGATACCCCTGAGTCCTCCTGTTTGTACTGTTGGCAGTTCATTCAATAAAATACCATTATTGAAACTTACCACTGAACCAGGAAATGCCTTAATCCTGATTTTCAGGAGATCTCCGGTTACCAGATCCTGATCAGAATGCGGATAAATCGTTATGGCCTCAATTCTTAATTCCCGGGTTTCAACAGCAGGTTTTACAGGCACAAAAACGATTTTTATCACCGTGTCAAGCCGACTTGAGTCAGGCCCGTCTAGCTGAAAAGCGATATTATTTAACCCAACTTTCAGTTTGAGCATAAGCCCAAATGCTCCTGTTGAGTAAACCTTTGCTTCAACCAGATTAATCTTCAGGTGGCTTCCGGCCAGTGTGATTCCGGTAAGGGGTTTTGTCGGGCTATGAACTGTTAAAGAATCTTTGAAACCAGGATCAAGACGAAGAAACAATCTGTCAGAGCGTTTCGACTTTACCAGTAAATTACCAGCCTGAGATACTTTGTTTATTAGCACTGTGCTAGAATCACTGATAACCTGTGCCATTGAGTTAAGTGCTTGCAGCGAAGCAGCTGAAACTGACAGAAAGAAAAGAAATTTACGCATACAGTATGTACAGTATTTAAACAGGTTAATCCTTGATCTTAAAGAAGTATCATTCGTAAAACCCTTGGAAATTTAGCAAACCTTTGATGTAGTAAGAGCTTAGTCTATAAAAATAAGTCTAAGCTTGTATATTAGTGAAAAATCTGTGTATGGCAATTAAAGAAATTACAGTTCAGGAATTAAAAGAAAAACTTGATAATAAAGAAGATTTTCAGCTGATTGATGTCAGAGAAAACTTTGAAGTTGAATCAGCAAGCATCGCTGGTCTTCATATACCGTTGGCAAATGTTTTACTGGAGGCTGATAAGGTTGAGCGTGAAAAACCTGTAATTATTTATTGCAGAAGTGGGCGCAGGAGTGCTGCCGCCATTTCACAACTCGAACAACAATATGGCTTAAAAAACTTATATAATCTGAAAGGTGGTATTCTTGCCTGGGCTCAGGATATCGACCCAACTCTTGAAATCGTTTAAACTGTAAATTTATAGCCAGCAATAACTCAATTAGAGTTGCCAGGCTCTAATGTTAATTGTGTGTTGCTAATTTCAGCTACCTGCAGGCAATTTCATACCGAGGCCTGCCTGAGAAGAGAGCTTAATTTTACCTCCTTTAAGCTCAGGATCCTGGAAGGGATTATTAGTAACCAGAAACGGGCCGTCTAGATCTGCATAATTACAGAAGGGGGCCAGAGTTGCAGCAGCCAAAATAGCATTAGACGTCTCGTTCATACAACCCATCAAAATCTTAAGATCAAGATTTCTGGCCAGTGCTATCATTTTACGGGCCTCATTAATTCCACCACATTTCATCAATTTGATATTAATGCCTTTAAATACCCCTTGAACTGCTTCCAGATCGCTGAGCTTCTGGCATGACTCATCAGCAATAGTTGGTAAGGGGCTTTGTTCAGTTAGCCATATCATGTCTTTTGTACTGGCTTTGGGCATTGGTTGTTCTATAAATCTGACACCTTCATCACGCAACCAGTAAATCATATCGAGTGCCTGGTATTTGTCTGTCCAGCCCTGATTGGCATCAACACAAAGAGGCTTAAAAGAAACCTGCCTGACAGCATTTATAATTTCCCTGTCATTAATACCACCCAGTTTAATTTTTAACAGCTTGAACTGCCCCGCCTCACTAACTTTAAGGCGTATTACCTCTGGAGAATCAATGCCGATTGTAAATGAAGTTTCGGGCATTTTATCAGGATTAGCCTTAAAGATTTCAAAACAGGGTTTATTTAACAATTTACCTAGAAGATCATGCAAGGCCATATCAATTGCTGCCTTTGCTGCCATATTACCTGGCAAAAAATTCATAACATATTCAAGAATTGAATCGAAATCAAACTGATCAGTAAACATGTCAAGCTTTAGAGCACCTAAAAACCCACAGACAGTATCCTGAGTTTCGGCAAGATACGGCGGTAGCGAGGCTTCTCCATAACCTATAAAATCAGTGTGTTGCAATTGCAATAAAACCAGAGGGGTGGTAGTTCTTGAATTACCTGCTATTGTAAAAGAATGTTTCAGCTTGAGTGAATACCGGGTAAAAGTCAGTTTCATAAGATTTTCTTAATCCCAAAATAAGGCCTGTCTAAGATAGAGAGCGCTCGTTAATTTATCTGTTTCTTTGCAATATGGAATTATATGATCCTTTCGACAAACTTAGCTTTTCACCCACCGAATGTTTTCTTTGCGGAAAAAAAACGGATGGCCTGACCGAGCAGTCACCTGTATTTCCAGCATGGCTCATGAAAAAGTATAATCTGTATGAAATGCCCTTCAAATTACTTGATGAAAGCATGACTACCTACGAAGCCATGAAAACTCCTGCCTGTAGCAAATGTGACAGGGATTATCTTCAGGAGCTTGAACTCAAAATCAGTAAAGGATTTGATATTGGATTTGATGGTGTTTCAGCACTTGATGAACTGACAATTTTTCATTGGTTCTCAAAGATTCTGTATGGCATTATATTTATTGAATTGCAGGCAGCTTTTACCCAGCATGAGGGTGATGAGCCCCTTGGGATTTCCCCTTCCTTATTATCAAAATTCAGAAACCTGCATTTACTTTTACAATCATTACGGATGCCCCTTGTCTATGAAGATTTTCAGCCATGGTCACTGGTAAGGGTAAAGCTATCGACAGAATCGAATGTATTTGATTACCGTGATGAGATGGCAACAATGATTTTTTCTCTGGCTATTAAAGATGTTGGAATCCTTATCTGCCTGCAGGATCATGGTAAGAACCTCGAATATCATGGGGCACTTCTGAAAAAAATCAATGGCAATACACTTGAATTAATGCAGTTTCAAGAACTTTGTGCCCTATTTTATTATTCAGCCTACCTTTTTAACCCGATTGCCCAGTATTTGATTCTACCCCCTGCGGGAAATAATAATGAATATAGCCTAAGCCCACAACCACTTGAAGGTGTGGGTCTGAGAGCATTATTTAATCCCTGGGATGCCAAAGTTTATGCCCAGGTTCTTGAGGCCTTCTGGAAACCCTGGAATATCACAAAAGATGAAATAAGGACAAATCCGGAAAAAGCAATGACGAAATTCATAGAATGACGGGCTTACGCTGATTACTGCGCCATAAAGCCACTCTGCACTATTTTATGAATTACCTGAGAGGCAACACTATAATTAAGAATGAATGCCATGATGATCCCAGTTAACGCACCATATAAATGTGCATCATGATTTATATTACCACTCTGGCGATTCGCCGCATAAGTGGTATACAAGAGAAACAGGATTCCAAATATATAACCGGGAATATGAAATGGGAGAAATAGCATTCCAATGCCCATCGTTGGGTAAAAAATGATCATTGAAAAAAGAACAGCAGAAATTGCCCCTGAGGCCCCCAAACTATAATACCCCTGATTATTACGCTGTTTGATAATTGTCGGAATATCACAAAGAAGAAGTCCGGCAAGATAGAGCAGAATGAATCCCCGTGTTCCAAGAAAGTACTTTTCAAGCAAAAAAGCAAAGAACCAATACGTAAACATATTAAAAGCAAGATGGGCGAGGTTGGCATGTACAAGACCACTGGTGATCAGGGTATAGACACGCTTTTTACGTGAAATGCTCCATGGATGTAACATGCACTCTTCCTTGAAACTCTCATTTGCAAGGCCAGCGATACTAAAGATCAGCGTAATCGCTAAAATTGAAATGGCACCAGGATTTGTATACCATGATAGGTAATGCATAAAGGAAGAAGGGTAAGAGTTAAATTGAGTTTTGTAAACAGGATGGCACAGGTGATACCGGGTATTTTTTTCGCATCAGGATCATCCGCTGGAGGTTTTTAAGCACTGATTTTATCTATGGCTTCAGCAAGGGCATGATCTTTAGGGCCAATTATATTGCCCAGATCATGTGAAGAAAGTTTAATCTCAACACTATTGTATTCATTTGTCCAGTTTGGATGGTGATCCATTTTTTCAGCAATAAGGGCCACTCTGCTCATAAAAGCCCAGGCCTGGCTAAAGTTCTGGAACGTGAATTTACGGCAAAGTTTATTATCTGTTTCTGTCCACATAAGTTTAAAGCTTTGATTTAGTTTTCGTCCGGATGATAAGGCTATACGAATCATCAATAAAAGTAAGAATTTCCTTATCAGGAATACTTCCATCGATTAGAATAGTATTCCAGTGTTTTTTGTTCATATGAAACCCGGGTAGTACGGCCGGATGCTGCTCCCTGAGTTCAATCGCTTTTAAGGGGTCGACTTTTACGTTAAATTCCAAAGGCGATTTCAGGGGCAACAATAAGAAAATTTTGGTATTTACTTTAAAAACAAGGGTGTCATCACCAAATGGCATCTCTTCTGAGGCTCCTTCTTTGGCCAGGCAATAATCGCGTAAGAACTCAATGTTCAGCATCGGCTGAAATAAATAATTATCAGATCAGATGTGGCATCGACAGGAATCGAACCTGTATCAAAAGCTTCGGAAACTTTTATTCTATCCGTTGAACTACGATGCCAATAGTATGCGCATTATGGTGGCTCTGGTGGGAATCGAACCCGCATCTAAAGTTTAGGAAACTTCTATTCTATCCATTGAACTACAGTGCCTGATTTTAGCGAATTTCGCTTCCTGTCTCCTGAAGACCAGTAGATTGAATAAAGCTTAATTCTCCGGCAGAATTTTCTGCCATTAGAATCATGCCGTGAGATTCAATTCCTTTGATCATCCGGGGCGCTAAATTAACTAAAATACTCACTTGTTGCCCGATAATTTTACGCGGATCAAAATATTCTGCGATTCCAGAAACTACACTACGTTTGTCAATTCCTGTATCAATTAACAGTTTAAGCAGTTTTTTCGTTTTAGGTACTTTTTCAGCTTCCAGAATTATACCAATACGAATATCCATAGCTGAAAAGCTTTCGAAACTTACTTCTTCCTTTAGGGGCCTGACATTAAGCACCTGATTTTGTCTTTTACTAGCCTGAAGCTTTTCTATCTGAATTTCCACTTCTTCATCTTCAACTTTTCTGAACAGCAGACCAGGTTGTTTAAGCTGTTTCCCAGGCTCAAGCAGGTCTATCCTTCCGGCATCATCCCAGTTCAATTTTCCCAGATTTAAAAACTCCCTGAGCTTATTAGCTGTATATGGTAAAAATGGTTCACATAAGATAGATAGATTAGCACTCAACTGCAGGACAGTATTTAAAATTGTATGAAGCCGCTCTTCCTGACCTTCTTTAAGTTTCCATGGTTCTGTTTCGGCCAGGTAACGGTTTCCTAGTCTTGCAAGATTCATGACCTCTGACAGCGCATCACGAAAATGAAATTCTTCGACTGCTGCAGAAATTTTCAGAGGAAAAGCTGCAATCTCTAGCCCCAATGCTATTTCGGCTGGGCCAGGTTTAGACTGAGGAACTATACCACCTGTATATTTAAATGTAAGTACCGCCACCCGATTTATGAAATTACCCAGAATAGCCAATAGTTCATTGTTATTTCTTGCCTGAAAATCTTTCCAGGTAAAATCATTATCCTTGGTTTCAGGGGCCGTCGAACAAAGCACGTACCTGAGTACGTCTTGCATATTAGGAAAATCAATCAGGTATTCATTCAGCCAGACTGCCCAGTTTCTGGAAGTTGAAATTTTTTCACCTTCCAGATTTAAAAATTCATTCGCAGGTACATTATCGGCCAGGATATAAGAGCCTTCAGCCATCAGAATGGCAGGGAAGACTATACAATGAAAGACAATATTATCTTTACCTATGAAATGTAAAAGCCGTGTTTCAGGATCTTTCCAATATTTTTCCCATTCAGGTGTGAGGGCTTTTGTTGCCGAGATATAACCTATCGGAGCATCAAACCATACATATAAAACCTTACCCTGGGCACCCTCAATTGGCACGGGTACACCCCAGTCAAGATCCCGGGTTACTGCCCGGGGCTGTAAACCCTGATCGAGCCATGATTTACATTGCCCATAAACATTGGGTTTCCATTCAGTATGATCTTCAAGAATATATTTTTCAAGAGCAGGTTGAAATTTATCAAGAGGAAGATACCAGTGAGTTGTTTCTTTTCTAACGGGCTTCTGACCACTCAGCATTGAACGAGGGTTGATCAGATCTGTCGGGCTGAGTGAAGTACCACAGTTTTCACATTGATCACCATAAGCTTTATCAAAGCCACAATTCGGGCAGGTACCATTTATATACCTGTCGGCAAGAAATTGCCCAGCTTCTTCATCATAATATTGCATTGAAGTTTGCTCTTCAAATATTCCCTTATCATACAGGGTTTTAAATATTTCTGAGGCTGTTTCGTAATGCAGGGGTGAAGAAGTGCGGTGATAAATATCGAAAGAGATGCCAAATTCAGCGAAAGATTCAGAAATAATTTTGTGATATTTATCAACTAGCTGTTGGGGGGTGATGCCTTCTTTTTTCGCTTTTAGGGTAATAGGAATACCATTCTCATCAGAGCCGCAAACAAATATTACGTCACGCTCCTGCATTCGCAGGTAACGGCAATAAATATCAGCAGGAAGGTAAACACCTGCGATATGGCCTATATGAACCGGCCCATTGGTGTAGGGTAAGGCGGCGGTGACGGTATAACGCTTGAATTCTTTCATTGAGTAACTATGCGTAAGCGGCTGAAAGCCTTAAAAAGGAACAAAAGCGCAATTTAGGAGAAATACCCTTAATTGTGGGTCGTTTCTTTATCTTCATAAAATTAAATACCCGATTTATTGATGAAGCAGGCACCATTTTTAAAAAAAGGAGATACCGTTTGCATTCTTAGCACTGCACGAAAGGCTGACGCTACAGATCTTGAAGCTGCAATAACCGTTTTTAAAAGCTGGGGTTTAAATGTGCAGCTTGGTACCAGCATTGGGAAAGAGGATCACCAGTTTGCAGGTTCAGATGAAATCAGAGCCAGCGATCTTCAACGGGCTGTTAATGCTGTTGAAATTGCTGCCATTATTTGTGCACGCGGTGGGTATGGGACTGTAAGAATTATTGACCGAATTGATTTCAGTAGTTTTGAAAAAACGCCCAAATGGTTTGTAGGATTTAGTGATGCAACGGTTATGCACTCACACCTGCAAGCACGGTTTCAGATTCCGAGCATCCATGCTGTGATGCCTACTATTTTCCGATTTGATGAAGCAGGACTTCGTGCCCAGGCAACCCTGCATCAGGCTATGTTTGGACAAGGTCTGCGTTATGAAGTCAGCCAGCAATCATTTACCTACAGAATAGGGCAGTCTGAAGGGGTCTTGGTAGGCGGTAACCTCTCGATTCTCTATTCATTGCTTGGCTCAGCATCAGATATTAATACAGATGGTAAAATTTTATTTATTGAAGACCTTGACGAATACCTGTACCATCTCGACCGCATGATGATCTCTTTAAAACGTGCAGGAAAGCTCACTCATCTCAAAGGTCTGGTTGTAGGGGGCATGGTTGAAATGAATGATAACGATACACCCTTTGGCAAAACTGCAGAAGAAATTATCTGGGAACACGTAAAAGAATATTCTTATCCTGTATGCTTCAATTTCCCAGCCGGGCATATCCGCGATAACAGGGCCCTTTACCTGGGCAAGCCCGCCAGACTTAGTGTATCATCCAAAGATACCGTTCTTGAATACTTCTAATTAATCGCTCTGATAAGTATATTTTACTTATCATGAATTTCTTTCTACTAATCTCCCAATCAACTTAGACATGCTTTTTTCAGGTTTATCAAAATATAAGAATGCAGGTCTGTTAATAATGCGAACCGGTCTTGGTCTGGCAATGACGCTTCACGGTTATCCCAAAATAATGGGAGGTCAGCATAAATGGGCGTTGGTTGGAGCTGCAACAGCCACAATTGGAATTCATTTTCTACCTGTCGTCTTTGGGTTTCTTGCTGCAGTCTCAGAATTTATTGGAGGAATTCTGATCATACTCGGGCTGGCCTTTCGCGAGGCCTGTATTTTTATTGGCATTGTGATGCTGGTAGCTGTAATTGGTGAAGTAAAGGCAGGTGGAAGTTTTAACGATTATTCGCATGCCCTCGAATTACTCATTGTTTTTGGTAGTTTGTTTATCATTGGTCCAGGCAGATACAGCGTAGACAAAAAATAATATACTGACGAAAATTTATTACTGACGTTTTAACAGCTTGTTTACCAGTAAATCACATTACTTGGTAACAATCTGAGTATAATTACGTTTATTTAGTACTATGTATTGCATAGTAATATACTTTACCACTATCTTTGTATTAACAAGTAGAGTTTATAACATGGTAGTCTCAATAATATGATAACAGAGAACACACAAACCCAGATGCGAAAGGGTATTCTTGAATATTGCATTCTTGCCATTATTTCACGGGGTGAGACCTATGCATCAGACATAATTGCTGAATTACGTGAAGCAAAACTAATGGTTGTAGAAGGCACCCTTTATCCGCTGTTAACCAGATTAAAAAACAATAACTTATTGGTTTATAATTGGAAAGAATCACTATCAGGCCCGCCAAGGAAATATTTCAAACTATCTGAAGATGGTGAACAGGTACTGGCTCAATTACATGAAACATGGAAAGACTTATCCTTTGCTGTTCAAAAAGCGACTGACCATAGCCGCACGAATCCAGCTTCAAATTTTACAGATTCTGTGAGCCCTTCCCCTAATCCGATAATTCTAAAAGATCAGGAAACTGATAATACCGAAAATCAAACAAGCTAAAATATATTCAGATGAATAAAACGATCATTATCAACATAAGCGGCGCTATTTTTCATATAGAAGAAGATGCATATGAGATACTTAAAAACTATATGACTGAAGTCAAAAAACATTTTGGCCTGTCAGCAGATAGTTTTGAAATCGTCACGGATATAGAAAACCGTATAGCAGAACTATTTAGTGAAATCTTAAAAAGAGATTTAAAACAAGTCATAATTATTAAAGATGTTCAGGCCATAATTGAGCAGATGGGTCGCCCTGCTGACTTTGAAGCAGCAGATCAGGCTGATCAAGCGGCTTCACCTACAGAGGCCCAGATGACATCCGGGATTCAACGAAAACTTTTCCGTGATAATGATGATAAACTGATTGGGGGGGTGTGTTCAGGCCTTGCTCATTATTTCAGCACCGACGCCGTATGGATCCGCTTACTTTGGGCAGCTCTATTTTTTGCTGGTGGCATCGGATTAATAACCTATATCATACTTTGGATCGTTATGCCTGTAGCACGTACCAGAGCTGAAAAACTAGCAATGAATGGGGAAGATGTCAATCTTGAGACCATAAAAAATGCCGTTAGCGATGAGTTAAATGATGTAAAGAAGAATCTATCAAAATACCGTGATCAGGTTAAGAATAGCGGAATAGAAGATCGGATAGGCATTGTTCTGAAAGAGATTTTTCAGTTTATAGGTAAGGTGATACAGGCATTTTTTAAAGTATTTGGACTGACTTTCGGTGTTATGGCCATATTTATTGGCGGGTGTCTGATGATCGGGCTTGTAGTTGCAGGTATTGCTGGCATCTTTAGTCCAGAACATGTTTTCTGGTTCAACTTGCCTTTTAGCATGATCTCCCATGATAACAGACTTCAGGCAGTCATCTCCTTTACCATAACCTTTTTTATTCCCCTGCTTTTTTTAATATTACTGGGCATCAGAATCCTGTTCAAGCGTTTCATCATGAGCACCCAGGTTACCAGTACGCTATTGATTATTTGGTTTATAGCCCTGTGTTTTACAGGATACCTGGTGGGTAGCACTGCATTACAATTCAATAAGGAGGCGAGTTTCAATCAGGATATCCCCATCGCCAGATCTTCTTCAAATTCTTATTTCTTGAAAGCAGATAAATCAGGACATACTGAAGACAGTCTGATGACCCGGTCAATGCAATTATCACGGTCTAAATGGCATATTGAATTTGATGATGAACAGACTGAGGGTGCGGTTAATATCAGCATTGAAAAAAGTGATTCATTGCATGCTGTACTTGTAGAACGGATAGCGGCAAAAGGAATAAACGAACGACAGGCCTTGAAAAGTGCAGACCAGATCGTTTATAAGTTCAATCAAAAAGATAGCATGCTGAATTTTGCCAAAAAACTTTATTACAAACCTGAACTTGGCTATCATGAGCAGCAGGTTGATCTGACCCTAAAAATACCGGTAAATACGGTAATTACGATAGATCAGAACTTATATGTTAATAACCTGCCTAATTTGGATAATTACAAGCTTAACGGGCCAGGAAATGTATGGGTCATGACACAGAACGGCCTGATCCCTAAATATGGAACACCAATTAAAGAGAAAACAAATGAGGCAGATAAGGAGGAAAATACAGACAATGATTCAACTAAATAAAGCATTGTAAAAATAAAACTAACAGAAATGCATTTATTTCAATTGATCAGCAGCGATCTGATTCAAGTTCAGATGATCTCACCATTTGTATTACTAGCCTGCGTTTTAAAATTATTAATTGTGCCAGAACAAATACAGTTGTTTCTATGCTCGCTACCTGATCTGTATGAAATGTCTCTGCATGTCCTGTTAGTTTTCAGCAGGAAACTGGTCATATTTGAACAAAGCCAGGTGCTTAGATTCATACATTTAGAAATAAAGATTCTTGCTGAGATGACCCAGATACTCAAGAAATGAATGATTAAAGTAATTTTCAGCCGGCTAATCTGTTTAGTTTACATTGAGATTGGCAAAATTCATAATAACCTGATTTTTCTCAACCTTATCACCTGCCCTTATATGAATAGCAGTTACTAAACAGTCTGAAGCCGCCTTAATAATATTTTCCATTTTCATGGCTTCAAGAATCAACAGCGAATCACCCTTTTTAATTTGCTGTCCCGCAATAGCCAGAACTTTGATTACCATACCCGGCATTGGCGCCTTAAGTTCGGGTTGAGATGGGTTTAATGACTTACCAATTCCCATTTTCTGCAGCAACTGTTCATATTCGTCAGAGTAATTCGAATTGTAAATCCTGCCATTTATTTTAATACTTACCTGGCAGGCACCCTTATCGATCAAAAGAACTTCAGCATTAAAAACTTTACCCTTATAAATAATACTGTATTTGTGGTGACCTGTTTGTTCTAGATCCCATTCAACTTTTTTTCCTGCAACTGAATTGTTTTCAGCGTCTATATTTAGAAATTCAAAACTGTCATTTACGATTGCAGAATATTTCATCTTTCAATTTATTGATTATTGCATAAAAACATAAGATATTAAATTGGCTCCCATTTCAAGTGCTTGCCGATGCTTGGCGGGCGGATCATCTGGATACGTACCCATATCTTCCCAGCCATTTCCAAGATCACATTCAAAATCGTAAAAACAAACCAGACGACCTTTATATATTAGGCCGAAGGCTTGTGCGCGTTTCCCATCATGCTCATGTATTTTAGGTAACCCTCCAGAAAAATTAAATTTTTGATGAAAGACAGGGTATGAATATGGCAGTTCTACAAATTCGAGTTCAGGAAAAACTTTTTTCATCTCAATTCTGATAAACTTATTGAAGCCATAGTTATCAGAGATATGCAGGAAGCCTCCTGCAATCAGGTATTTTCGCATATTATCAGCTTCCTGATTATTCAATAATATATTACCATGACCCGTTACGAATACATAAGGAAATTGAAATATTTCCTGGCTTCCAGGTTCTACAACAGCCTCTTCAGGGTTAAAATCTGTTTTTAACTGCTCGTTACAAAAAAGGGCCAGATTACCAAGCGCAGTTCGGTCACCATACCAGTCACCTCCACCTTCATATTTAAGTCTGGCAAGACGGTAATTACCGGTTATTGAAATTAACTGCTTATTGGTATTACGTAGTGACACTTCACCTTGCCATCCGGCACTGTGACTTCTTGCAATTAGCCTTCCTGTAAGTAGTCTGATTGAAATTAGGCTATTTGCAGGAAATAGAATTGGTTCAATAAGGTCGGTAAGTCTGTTGTGACCAATAAAGGCGGCAATCACCATAAAAGGAATAAATAAAAACTTAGACATGATCAAAAAAGATTAGTTCAACCGACGCATAATCATAGCTAGCTCAGTACATGCTACAATACCAGCTGTTTCAGTTCGAAGCCTTGAATCACCTAAACTTAAGGGTTTAAACCCAGCATTTAATGCTTCCTCGATTTCAGATTCAGAAAAATCACCCTCAGGCCCAATTAAAATCCGGATGTTTCGAACTTCGGGTGTTAAGGCAAGAACTTCAGACAAATTATTTTTCTCGCTTTTTATACAATGGGCAATAGCTGAGAGCCCAGAAAAGGGTTGTTTAATAAGAACTTTAAACTGCACAATCGGATGCAGGACTGGTAACCAGACATTCAGGCTCTGTTTCATTGCAGCTACAAGTATTTTCTGTAACCGTTCATTATTAAGATCTCTTCTTTCAGTTCGGTGGCAAACCAACGGCGTTATCTCATCTATACCAATTTCACAGGCCTTTTCAAGTAGCCATTCAAATCGTTCACTGTTTTTGGTTGGTGATATAACTAGATTAAGCCTGTAAGAACTACGGCTTTCAGTAAAGTGTTTATCCTGTATTTCAAGAAGAGTACCTTTCTTGGATGATTCAATAATACTACAGGTGTATATCGAACCCTTTCCGTCTGCAAGTTCAAGCAGGTCACCTGGATTTAAGCGAAGAACTTTAACTGCATGGCGGCTTTCTTCTGGATCGAGAAGATAAGTTCCAGAATTATCAATTCCCGGAGCAAAAAACCGCGATAAATCAGGATTCTTCACGTTCATTTAAGGCAGCTGGAAGGCGTTCAAGACGTACAAGTTCAACCATTCGTTCAGATTTCTTCAGCACAGTAAACTTATACCCCCAGTAATTCATGAAGTCACCAACTTCAGGAATGCTGCCAAACATAAAGTTTAAAAGACCAGCAACACTATCATAGCTCTCATCATCGGGGAGTTCAATGGGCAAAAATTCATTCGCATCATTAATAGTTGCTTTGCCTTCTACCAGAAACTCTAAATCACTTACCCTTTCAACAATGGGTTTTTCTTCATCGTACTCATCCTGAATTTCGCCAACAAGTTCTTCAACGATATCTTCAAGAGTTACCATGCCTGCTGTGCCCCCGAATTCATCCAGAACAATGGCAATCTGCAGCCTTTTTAACTGCAATTCATTCAAAAGATCATGAATTTTTTTTGACTCTGGAATAAAATACGGTGCTCTGATAATTTCTTTCAAGACAAGTTCACGCTTATCAGCAAGAATTGGAAGAATATCTTTGGCATGCACAACACCAATAATATTATCAATTGACTCTTCATACACCGGAATTCTTGAGTATCCTTCACTAATCACGGTACTTAGTAATTCTTTTTCAGGAGTCTTTACATCGATGGCTGCAATCTGTGTACGAGGAACCATAATGTTTTTAACGATCCGGTCTTTGAAATCAAATACATTCTGAATAAGCTCATGTTCTGAAGAATCAAGGGCCCCACTGGCCTTTCCCTGCTCAAGTATGAGCTGTAATTCTTCAGAGCTATGTATATCATAGCCAGAAACAGGCTTTATATTAAAAATACTGAGTATCGAATTAGCCAGACCATTTAATATCCAGATTAACGGCCTGAAAACCAGGTAGAAAATATGCAGTGGGACACTGATAGAAATACTGGTACTGGCTGGATTTTGAATCGCTATAGATTTAGGAGCCAGTTCTCCAAAAATAATATGTAGTGCAGTTATAAAAATAAAGGCCAGGGGAAAGGCAAAACCCATGGCAACCACTTCGGTAAGTTTAAAACCAAGCATAGCAAACAGACTTATAAAACCTGCTGAAAAAACCTTCTCTCCAAAATAACCCAGCAATAATGAAGCTATGGTAATCCCTAACTGGGTTGCAGCCAGGTAATTATCAAGGTTTCGGGTTATTTTTTTGGCCAGTGCGGCAGATTTACTACCAAGCCTTACCTTGAGATCGATTTGTGAAGAACGCACCTTCACAATTGAAAATTCTGCAGCAACAAAAAATCCGTTTAATAAAACGAGAAAAATGGTCAATACTATATTGAGAATCATACCTGAAATGCTTGGCAATTAAGGTACTGCAGAATGGAAATGCCTGGTTCCACTCAGTGTCTAAACGTTGAATTGTAAAGTTCTATACTTTCTCCTATAATTCGGTATGCTTCTTCCCTGCCAAGAAATTGTTCTACTACGACAGTACCATTTTGAAGTTTTTTATAGTCCTTAAAGAAACGAATAATTTCCATCTCTGTATGTGGAGGAAGATCGCTGATGTCATTGATATAATTAACAGACATATCATTTGCTGCAACAGCAATTATCTTATCATCCTGCTCATCATTGTCAACCATATGCATTACACCTATTACTTTGGCATCTACAAGACACATTGGCACCAGCTCAAGGGAGCAAAGAACGAGGATATCAAGCGGATCTTTATCATCACAATAGGTTTGAGGGATAAAGCCATAATTAGCAGGATACATTACTGATGAAAATAGCACACGGTCAAGTTTTAACATACCGCTTTCTTTATCTACTTCATATTTTGCTTTCGAGCCTTTTGGGATTTCAATTATTGCAGTAACAGAATGGGGAATATCAGTTCCAGGGGATACTTTATGCCACGGGTCAGCAGCCATATATTTTAGATTAAATTAATGTTCATTATGTTTAAGCTTAACTTTTCTGGCCTTGTTTTTAAAATATGTTAAGGCAATCGGGATAAGGCTCAAAATTATTAAAAAAACAACGACATATTCAAGATGATCACCAAGCGCAGGATAGGTTTTACCCAAAAAATAGCCGGCTAGGGTAAGTGTACTTATCCAGAAAAAGCCTCCAACAACATTATAAAGAGCAAATTTTTTAAATTCAAGCTTAACAATGCCAGCAAAAATAGGAACGAATGTGCGGATAATGGGAAGAAACCTTCCTAGTATAATAGCCATACCTCCCCTTTTATGGTAGAAGTCAGAAGCCAGATATATGTATTTCTTTTTAAAGAACCAGGAATCTTTACGGGTAAGTAATACATCTCCTGTTTTCAGTCCAAAATAATATCCTACAAAATTCCCAAGAACTGCACTCGCCAGTAAACTTGGAATTAATATCAGTATTGGAACTTTAAAAAGGTGGTCTGCATTTATTGAGGTTGACTCTTCAGAAGTTGCAGTTAGCAAACCGGCGATAAATAAGAGGGAATCTCCCGGCAAAAAGAAACCAAAAAAAAGGCCGGTTTCAGCAAAAATGACAAATAACAGTAAAGTTAAACCCCCGTACTCAATGATACTTTTCGGGTGAAAAAGCTGTTGTATTAGTTCCCAGAGATGATGCATGCCTTCGATAAAGCTACGTTAATTTAAGAAGTTCGCAAAAAGAGATGGGCAAACGCCTAATAATATTGTTAGCAGAGCCGAAACACCAAGTACAAGTGTAAAGGGGATATTGACCTGAACTTTGGCCGTTTCAGCAACCGGCTCACTGAAATACATAGCAATAATAACTTTAAAGTAATAATAAATTCCAATTATTGCGTTAAGAACGCCAATAAGCACAATCCAAACCTGATGATGCTCTATGGCAGCACTAAACATATAGAACTTACCAAAAAACCCTGCAGTTAGTGGAATTCCTGCTAGAGAGCACATTGATATCGTTAATACAAGGGCTAGAAGCGGGTTTTTCAGAGCAAGACCATTAAAAGAATCAAGATTATCTGATCCTGTTTCCTTACTTACAGCCAGTAGTACAGCAAAGGCCGAAATGGTAGCCAAACAATAAGCCAATGAATAAATAAGAATTGCATTCTGGGGTAGGGTTATTGAAACAGCTGACATCCTGCCTGCAACAAGAATTGCTATCAGCATATATCCGGCATGTGAAATACTTGAATAGGCTAACAGGCGCTTAAAGCTTTTCTGAACCAGTGCCGCAATATTGCCAATAAAAAGCGATAATACTGACAGTGCCCAGATACTCGAAGCCCAAAAAATGTTCATAGACCCAAATGCGGTGTTAAAGAGCAGGAAGAAGGCTGCAAAACCAGCAACCTTAATGACAGTAGACATATAAATAGTAATCAGCGTTGGAGAGCCATCGTAAACATCAGGGGTCCAGAAATGAAAGGGGGCAACTGAAACTTTAAAACATAAGGCAACCAGTACGAGTAAAATACCTGTATTAAGAAAAAGAATATTGGCATGACCAGCATTGATAACCATAAAGATTTTCACAATAGAAAAACTTCCTGTAGCACCATAAATAAAGGCAATACCCAATAAAAGAAACGCAGTAAAAAAAGCACCCATTAAAAAATACTTTATAGATGCTTCATTCGAACGGGAATCTTTTTTAGAAATACCGGCAAGAATATAGGCGTTGACCGATAAGATTTCTATTCCTATAAAAAGCATACTCAGATTTGAATAAGATGCCATGATTATACCTCCCGTAAGAGAGAATAAAATCAATGTATAGTATTCAGCTACATGCTCACTGAACTGCTCGAAATAGCCTTTAGATAATAATAAAATCAGCAGGGTGCTGATAATCATAAGGCCAGAAAATGCCAGTGAAAAATGATCATCATGCATCATTTCACCATAATACTGCCGTGGCTCCTTGGTCCATGACCATATAACCAGCCCAAATGCCAGTAACAAACCTACAGCAGATACAGGCAGAAGTGCTTTTTTCCCAGACTTATCCAAGCCGAGAAAAAGTACGGTAATTGCAAGGCAGAAAATTAATATGAGTGAGTACATGCTTTAAAAATAATTGATCAAAAATTGCTAGCCGAAACATGACCCATCTGTAAAATGATGTTTTGAATGGCAGGTTCAGTAAGTGATAATAGAGGCTGGGGATAAATCCCTGTAATTAAAATAAGTATAGTCAGGGTAACGAGGATAAACCTGTCTATGCCTGCAACATCGGTAAAAGATTCAGTCAGGCTGTTAGTCGGACCAAGCATAACTTTCTGGTACATTCTGAACATATAAACTGCACCCAGAATGATAGTAAATCCGGCTATACCAGCAAGCATAGGACTAAACCAAAAAAGGCCGTTTAACATGAGAAACTCACCAACGAATCCATTTGTTAATGGCAATGCAATTGTGCCAAGCATGATGATACCAAAACAGACAGCCAGTACCGGAGCCTTGGCTGCAATACCACCCAGGCTTATCGATTCTCTTGTGCCGGTTTGTTGCTGTATAATTGAAATGACAAAGAAAAGCCCGACGACATTTATTCCATGGCTAAGCATTTGCACCATCGATCCCTGAAGAGAGAAAATATTAGCTGCAAATAATGCGGCGGCTATAAGCCCGATATGGGCAATCGATGAATAGGCAATAAGTCTTTTAAGATCAGTCTGGGTGAAGGCAATGACTGAAGCATAAATGATTCCTATTACCGAAAGTACTATCAGGTAATTGCTGTAAAATGATACAGCCATTGGCATGATGGGTAATATCCAACGGATAACACCATAAATACCCATTTTTAGCATGATTCCCGCCAGTAGCATTGTACCCTGGGCAGGCGCCTGGGTATAGGTATCTGGCTGCCATGTATGAAACGGAAAAATGGGCATTTTTATGGCGAATGCCATAAAAAAGGCGAGAAATACATAGCGCTGGGTTGCAGCATCCAGGGCCAGGCTATAAAATGCCGTAATATCAAAGCTTCTGGTAGGTGTTAAAAAATACAGGTAAATGATGCCAGCAAGCATAAACAGGCTGCCAAGTATAGTGTAGATGAAAAATTTGATCGTTACTTTAACGCGGTTCTGTCCACCCCAAAGTGCACAGATAAAATAAATAGGAACAAGAGCAATTTCCCAGAAAATATAAAAAAGAAAAGCATCCATTGAAATGAAAACCCCGATAAGACCGGTTTGCATAAATAAAACCAGGAAATAAAAAATATTCTCCCGTGAATACCGATGATTAAAGGTTGTAAGAATAATTATTGGGATCAATAAATTAGTAAGTATAACCAGTAATAAACTGATACCATCGATGCCAAGGTGAAACTGTATACCCAGACTTGCTACCCATGGTATGTTTAATTCAAATGCTTTTGCAGCACCTCCGGGAAAAACAAACCAGCTGTAAAGAGCAACTGCAAGTGAAAGCAACGATGTACCAAGGGCAATATACCTGCATGAGCCATTTTTTAAAGACAATGCAATCAGCGATCCTGCGAGTGGAAGAAAAAGAAGTAGGAGTGAGATCATTGATTAACGAATAGAAACCGGATGATTAAAAAATGCATTCAGAACAAGTAATGCGATTATACCTGCAACCATAAGCAGCAAATAATTTGCTGTTTTTCCATTTTGAACTCGCTGCAATCTAGAAGATAGCCAGCCAGTACTACTGCCCAGGCCATTAACAGCTCCATCAATTATCTCTTTATCTACTCTTTGATAAAAGAAACCCGAGAGAAAGTTCAGTGGGCGTGTAATGGTCTGATTATAAAGCTCATCGATATAAAACTTATTATAAGAGAGTTTTACAGCAAATGTTGGGTGATCAAAATCTGAAGCAGAGCTGATACCCTTGCCATATTTTAAATAAGCAAAAACCAGGGCAAGCAATGCACCAATAGAAGAACAGCCCATTAGCACCCATTCAGTAGTGAGGTTCAGGTTTTCTACTGGTCTGAGTAAAATACTTTCTTTAAAAACAGGGCCTAAAAATGATTCAAGCCAGTTTGCATTTGACATAATTGACCCTGGTACTCCTATAAAACCTGCGGTTACAGATAATATGGCAAGCACGACCAAGGGTATGGTCATCGCAAGAGGAGATTCATGCAAATGATGTTCTTGCTCGTGATTGCCCCTGAAATTTCCATTAAATGTTATGAACATCATTCTAAAAATATAAAAGGCAGTAAGTAATGCCCCCAGTAAACCCAGACCCCATAAAACAGGATTTAATTGCCAGGCTGCTGCAAGAATAGCATCTTTCGAAAAGAACCCTGAAAAAGGAGGAATCCCAGCAATGGCTATACTACCCATTAGCATGGTAAACCAGGTAATAGGAAGCTTCTTTTTAAGCCCACCCATGTATAACATATTCTGCTCTCCACCCATTGCATGAATTACACTGCCGGCACCCAAAAATAACAAGGCTTTAAAGAAGGCATGGGTTATAACGTGAAAAAATGAAGCCCCAAATGCGCCTGCGCCCAAACCTAAAAACATAAATCCAAGCTGGCTAACCGTTGAATAGGCCAACACTTTTTTAATATCAGTTTGAGTAATGGCTATTGCCGCTGCCAGAAGAGCCGTTGCAAGGCCAATAATGGCAATGACTGGTAAAGCATTCTGAGCCATAACATAGAGCAGATTTGATCTTGCAATCATATAAACTCCAGCTGTAACCATTGTTGCAGCATGTATAAGTGCAGAAACAGGGGTAGGGCCTGCCATAGCGTCGGGTAACCAGGTATACAATGGAATCTGAGCACTTTTACCTGCGGCCCCAACAAAGAGTAGCAGGCAGATAATTGTGAGCGTTTCAGTTGAATGGGTTACGGTTGTTGAATGAAGACCATCAATAACTGCAGTATATTCAAAACTTCCAAATTCTTTGAATAGCAATAAGCTACCCAGTAAAAAGCCAAGATCTCCAATTCTGTTCATGACAAAGGCTTTTCTTGCCGCATCATTATAAGAAGAAACCTTAAACCAGAACCCGATAAGTAAATATGAACTCAGGCCTACACCTTCCCAGCCAATAAACATGCCCAGGTAGCTGGATGCAAGTACCAGGATCAGCATGAAAAAAACAAAAAGGTTTAGATAGGCAAAATATCGTTGAAATCCTTCATCTTCTTTCATATAAGAGGTTGAATACCAGTGGATCAAAAAACCTACACCGCAAATGATGAGTAGCATCAGTGCAGAAAGCCCATCATATTGAAAGGCTATTGATACATCAAGTACACCAGTATGAAACCAGTGAAGTACGGGCAGAATATGAGTTAAATTTTCCTGAGTAAGTGTAAAAAAAGCAGCCAAACTTATGAGAAAGGAAATTAAAACTGAGCCGCTACCAACGATTGCCGAAATTGATTTAGGGAGTGATTTTCCGGCAAGACCGTTGATTAGAAAACCTATTAAAGGGAAAAGTGGAACCAGCGGAATAAGTTGAATCATGTATTTTAGCCCTTAAGCTTATTTAAAATCTCTATATCGATTGAATTTGTATTTCGGTAAATCATGACAATGATTGCCAGACCAATAGCTACTTCAGCTGCTGCAACAGCCATGATAAAAAATACGAACACCTGACCTGCCGGATCGTTAAAGTAGACAGAAAAAGAAGTCAGCAATAAATTAACAGCATTTAACATCAGTTCTACTGACATGAAAATGATGATGGCGTTTCTTCTTACCAGCACACCAAGTACACCAATAGCAAAGATGCAAAGGCTTAAAAAAATCAGCTGGTTTAAAGGTACCGAGTGAACGGTTTGTACAAGTTCAGATGACATATTAGTTTGTTTCTTTTTTTGCAATAAGTACTGCTCCAACCATTGCTGACAAGAAAAGGATAGAAATAATTTCAAAAGGAAGCGTGAAATCTCTAAACAGTACTTTTCCAAGATTTTTAACCATTCCAAGATCAATCTGCTGTACGATCATCGGGCCAGAACTATCGACTACTTTTAGGGCCGCAATCAATACTACCAGCAGAATACCTGCGGCGATCATGCCTGCCCAGAGCATATACTGCTTTTTGGGTGCATCTGTACCTCTGTTCCAGTTTGAAAACATAACAGTGTAAAGAAACAATACCATGATGGCACCAGCATAGACGATGATATTTACTATGCCTATAAACTGGGCGTTCAAGAGCAGAATATAAATTGCTGTCAACGAAAAGAACGTCAGAATTAAAAACAGGATACTATAAATATGATTTCTTGTTAACACAACTTTCAATGATGAAAAGATGGCAAGAATGGCCAGGAAGTAGAAAAGATATTGAATCATTAATGAAAAAGATAATTCTTTTAGGCTGCAAACATAATAAAATCATCATACAAAAATGCGAACCATTTACGGCCCACCGTGTTTGATTCTTTAATAGAGATCTGGTCGGTGAGGATTTCTACTAATATGACTTATCCTAAAAATTTTAGAAATTCAAACATCCCATCGAAAAAGCTCATTAAGATGATTCTGAATTTTTATCTATTTGAGTACTGGTTCTAATAATCTGTTTTTATCATAAATGAAATCTGCTCTTTCAAAACTGGCAGGAGCAATATTACCATCAAGGTAAATAGCTTCTTTCGGGCAGGCTTCTTCACAAAAACCACAGAATATGCAGCGCAGCATATTGATTTCATAAGAAGAAGCATACTTCTCTTCTTTATAAAGTGCCTCTTCTCCTTTTTTACGTTCAGCCGCAATCATGGTTATCGCTTCAGCCGGACATGATAGCGCACACAGACCGCAGGCTGTACAACGCTCAGCACCATTCTCATCACGCTTCAATGAATGCAGGCCACGAAAGTTCTCAGAAAATTCACGCTTTTCTTCAGGATACTGTATAGTCACGCTTTTTTTGAAAAAATGACTCATGGTTATTGCAAGTCCCTGACCAATGGCAGGCAGGTATGCTTTCTCCCAGAAAGTCATCTGTTTATGCTCAAGTATTTTTTTCTTCTTCGTTAGTGATTCCATTCTTGAAGTATAAATTTAAATTCTATTGTTGCCCTAAGGAAACAAGCATTGCTGTTGAAGCAACTAAAAAAGATGGGTAAACCAGGGTTTAAACTGGATAATCAATGCAGTAATTACAATATTGAACATCGCCAGCGGGATTAAAATTTTCCATCCCAAACGCATAAGCTGATCGTATCTGAATCTTGGAATCGTCCAGCGGATCCACATAAAGAAAAAAATGAAAAACCCTACTTTCAAACCCATTGCCACCAGACCCGCTATTGCCAGACCATTAATAGAAAGGCCAAGACTATCCATAAAGGGGAAGTTATAACCCCCAAAATAAAGTGTTGCCATGATTGCAGAAGAAATAAACATATTGATATACTCTGAAAAAAGGAAAAAGCCAAGTTTTAGACTTGAGTATTCAGTATGATAGCCTCCTACTAGTTCTGTTTCGCATTCTGGCAGATCAAAGGGCGTTCTGTTTGTTTCAGCAAATGCACAGATGATAAAAATCAAAAAGCCAAGCGGCTGTCTGAAAATGTTCCAGTTAAAACCATGTTGCTGTAATGATATTTCTCGCAAGCCGAGCGTACCTGTTGAAAGCAGGAGGGCTATAATTGATAGGCCCATTGCAATTTCATAACTGATATTCTGCGAAGCGGCACGTACTGCACCCATCAGTGAAAACTTGTTATTTGATGCCCAACCACCAATCATTACTCCATAAACGCCCAATGATACAACACCGAAGATATAAAGTACTCCGATATTGATGTCGGCAACCTGTAAGGGCATAAAATGATCTCCAATTTTCAAATCAGAAGACCAGGGTATAACCGCGCTTGTCATGCATGCAGTCAGCATGGCGAGTGATGGGCCGGCGATGAAAAGAAATGAACTGGCCTGAGAAGGAATAATTTCTTCCTTAAAGAACATCTTTACTCCATCGGCAAGGGGTTGTAACAGTCCTTGAAAGCCTGCTCTATTTGGCCCTAAGCGATCTTGAAAAAATGCAGCCAGCCTTCTTTCAGCGAGTGTTTCGTACAGAGCGACCGAAAGCGTGACGGCAAAGACACCAACAATCAGAATAAGTTTTTCAATCAGAATTCCGCTTTCCATTCAATAAATTTTCAATTCTATTTTAATTTTTTCTCTTTTATAATTATCTATTTATTGCTTCTGCTCTTCAGCGGTTGCAGGAAAACCACCAAGGCCTTCAAAATAATCCTGTTTAGAAATTACCGGAACGGTTTTTTCTTCATAGTGATTCTGTGAAATTACAGAATGATCTGAGATTTTTCTAGGTCCTTCAATAACCCAGTCTGCAGTAAGTTTCTGATCAAACCGGCACTTATTACAGATAAATTCTTCAACCTCACCATAAACATCTTTTCTGCCTGTTACCCTTAAAACATCTGCACCCTTATACCAGAGAACGACTTTGCCTTTGCATTTATCGCAATCACGATGTGCATCAACAGGCTTTGTAAACCACACCCGGTTCTTAAACCTGAACGTTTTATCGGTCAGGGCACCTACAGGACAAACATCAATCACATTACCAGAAAAATCATTTTCGACAACATTAGAGATATACGTTGAAATTTCTGATGCATCACCTCTACCCATGATACCATGTACCCTGTTATCAGTAATCTGATCAGCAGTATAAACACAGCGGAAGCAGAGTATACAGCGATTCATATGCAACTGTATGTTTTTACCGATATCAATGCGGTCAAAAGTTCTTCTTTCAAATTCATAGCGGGTTGCTTCCCGACCATGTTCATATGATAGGTTCTGCAAATCACATTCTCCGGCCTGATCACATACAGGACAATCAAGTGGGTGGTTGATAAGCAACATTTCAACTATCGCTTTTCGTGCTTCAATGACCTCTGTAGATGTTTGATTTTGAATTACCATACCATCCTGCACGGGAGTGCGGCATGAAGCTACCAGTTTGGGCATCGGACGGGGGTCTTTTTCAGATCCTTTGGTTACCTTAACCAGACAGGTACGGCATTTGCCTCCACTGTCTTGCAATTTGCTATAATAACACATCGCAGGAGGAACCAGATCACCGCCAATAAGGCGGGCGGCATTAAGTATACTTGTACCTTCAGGTACGTCGATATCGTGATTATCAATTGTTACTTTCATCCTAAACTATGCTGTTAGTAATGCTTGGCTTCCTGCCATTCCGAAATTACGAAGCTGACTTTCTTTAGGTGCTTTAACATGCCACTCAAATTCTTCTCTAAAATGTCTGATCGCACTTGCTACAGGCCAGGCGGCAGCATCGCCAAGAGGGCATATTGTATTGCCTTCAATTTTTTTAGCCACATCAACCAGCAGGTCAATATCTGACATTTTACCATGACCATTTTCAAGACGGTGTAAAACCTTTTCCATCCACCCAGTACCTTCACGGCAGGGCGAACACTGACCACATGACTCATGATGATAAAAACGGGTATAGTTCCAGGTATTTCTTACAATACATGAATCTTCATCAAAAGCAATGAACCCCCCGGAACCCAACATACTGCCGGTCTGAAAACCACCATCTGACAATGATTCATAACTCATAAGTCTTGGTTCACCAGCTGCTGTTTTTAAAATCAGCTCTACAGGAAGAATAGGTACAGATGAGCCACCTGCAACGACTGCCTTTAGCTGCTTGCCATTGCGAATACCACCACAATATTGATCAGAATAAATAAATTCTTCAACTGGCAGACCCATTTCAATTTCATATACACCAGGTTTTCTAAGATGGCCTGAGGCCGAAATAAGCTTAGTGCCCGTACTCTTGCCAATGCCTGTTGCCGCATATACGTCACCCCCCATATTGATAATGGGTACAATTGCTGCTATAGTTTCTACATTATTAACAACTGTAGGGCAATTATATAAGCCTGAGATTGCTGGAAAAGGAGGTTTTATTCTTGGATTACCCCTTTTGCCTTCAAGCGACTCGATTAATGCAGTTTCTTCACCACAAATATAGGCTCCTCCTCCAGGATGTATATGAAGTTCAAGATCATAACCTGAACCAAGTATGTTTTTGCCTAAGAGGCCAGCAGCTTTTGCTTCGGCTATCGCACGTTCAAGAATCCTGATTACAGGCATCATCTCACCACGAACATATAAATATGAATCATGTGACCCAAGTGCAAAACTTGAAATAATCATACCCTCTATCAGAAGATGAGGGATATGTGTCATTAGAAATCGGTCTTTGAAAGTTCCCGGCTCGCTTTCATCTGCATTACAGACAAGATAACGTGGTTTACCTTCCGGCTTTGCCAGAAAACTCCATTTCATACCGGTAGGAAATCCTGCTCCCCCGCGCCCTCTTAAACCAGATTTTTTTACTTCTTCGAGCACATTTTCAGGCCCTAAAGATTTTAATGATTTTGCTAATGCTTCGTAACCACCCTTTTTACGGTATACATCCAGGCTTTGAATTCCAGGTACGTTAAGGTGCTCAAGTAATATGCTTTTCCCCATCCTATTTGCTCGCTAGTTTTTCTATTAACAGATCAATTTTCTCTATGTCAAGATGTTCATGATAGGTATAATCAGGCCCGATCTGTAAAACGGGAGCTGAACCGCATGAAGCAAGACATTCAACAGTTTTCAAGGTAAATAAACCATCGGCACTTGTTTCACCCACATGAATGCCTAATTTGGTTTCAATATATGTAATAAGTTCTTCAGCGCCACCCAGACAGCACGGACCGGTACGGCATATTTCCAGTACATGTTTACCAACAGGTTTCAGATGAAACATGGTATAAAAGCTGGCTACTTCGTAGACTTCAATTGGTTTGATATTTAGTAAGGCTGCAACTTCATCCATTACCTGTGAACTTAACCACCCATACTCAGCCTGAGCAAAATGCAAAGCTGGTAATAAAGCTGATTTTTTATGTTCCGAAGGATAGTGTTCAAACAATGAGTTAATTTTCTCATTCAGAGCAACTGAAAACCGAACGTGTTCCTTTATTTCTATTTCCATAACAAATACTTATGCGTCGAGCTCACCTGCTATTACATTCAGACTGCTCATATTAAGAATTGCATCAGAAAGCAACGAGCCTTCACACATACCGGCATATGCCTGGTAATTGATAAAGCTGGGCCTTCTGAAATGCAGGCGATAGGGCATACGGCCACCATCAGTTACAAGATAAAAACCAAGTTCACCATTACCACCTTCAACAGCATGATAGACCTCTGAGGCTGGATTATCAATTTCACCCATGACAATTTTAAAATGGTATATCAATGCTTCCATTTTATTATAAACATCTTCTTTAGGTGGAAGATAGATTTCAGGAACATCTGCGTGAAAAATACCAGTTGGCTCTTTAGCGATTTTTTCCATAGCCTGTTCTATCAGACGCAGGCTTTGCCAGATTTCTTCATTCCGAACGATAAACCTGTCATATACATCACCTGTAGTTCCTACTGGAATTTCAAAATCGAAATCCTCATAAGAACAATATGGGTTCATTGCACGAACATCATAATCAACACCTGTAGCTCTCAAGATCGGGCCACTCCAGCTAAAAGCCAGCGCCTTTTCAGCAGATATGGCACCTACACCCACACAACGATCAATGAAAATTCTGTTTCTATTAAACAGTTTTTCAAACTGACGTAGAATAGGAGGAAAGTTTTTTAGAAATTTGTTTATTTTGGCAAAGGCTATCTCATTGAATTCACGTTCAAAGCCACCAACTCTACCGATATTGGTTGTAAGACGTGAACCACAGATTTCCTCATAGATTTCATAGATATGTTCCCGTTCTTCCATCAGATACAGGAAGCCGGTAAAGGCACCCGTATCAACACCAAGAATACCATTACAGATCAGGTGATCAGAAATACGCGCCAGTTCCATAATAATAACGCGCATGTAATCAACACGTTTAGGTATAGCAACTCCGAGTAGTTTTTCAACGGTCAGATGCCAGCCAATATTATTAATTGGTGAAGAGCAGTAATTCAGCCTGTCTGTAAGTGGGGTAATTTGATAAAAGGGCCGGTGTTCGGCAATTTTCTCAAAAGCCCTGTGTATATACCCAATGGTAGAAACTCCGCTAACAATTCGCTCACCATCTACCTCCAATACATTTTGGAACACACCGTGTGTAGCCGGATGGGTTGGGCCGAGATTAAGGGTGGTAGTTTCTTTCTCTAATGAGTCTACCAATTTTATATGCTGTTCCATACTAATTACCTGCCAAAATATTCGTCTTTTTTATCTTTGCGGTTAGGATCTTCCAGTGGGTGCTCCCTCCGCATCGGGAAGGCAACCATATCGTCAACATTTAAGATTCGTCTCAGA
Organism: bacterium; assembly: GCA_031363945.1. Classification (GTDB taxonomy): domain Bacteria; phylum Bacteroidota; class Bacteroidia; order Sphingobacteriales; family Sphingobacteriaceae; genus JANLVJ01. The sequence goes on from JANLVJ010000064.1 coordinate 104,434, forward strand.
TCAGGGTGCCCGGTAAATATTATTCCGTAGAAGTCATATGTTTCACGCTCCATCCAGTTTGCACCGAGAAAAAGATCAGTGATGGTTGGTATTTCAGGCTTGTCAATTGGTAAAAAAACTTTAATTCTAATTCTGAAATTTGTTTTCAGGTTATGCAGATGATAGATAACCCCAAGTTCGAATCCTTTTTTTTCTGGATAATGAATACCACATAGATCAGTCAGAAAACCAAACTCAGTTTCAACATCCTCTTTTAAGACAGCTATTATATCATGAACCTTTAAAGCGCTGCATTCAAATGTTAATAACTCGTAAGGAGCTGTTATTGCTGAAATTTCCTGAGGAAAACGGGTGTTTAAAAGTTCAAGAAGCTTCTCAATACTGTGTTCAGCCATTATAAAATCCCATATTTAGTCATTAATTGCTTGTATTCATCAGAATCGCGTCGTCTGACAGATTCAGTTCTTACAAGATCCTGAATTCGCTCAAACCCATCTATAATTGCTTCTGGGCGGGGTGGACATCCTGGAACGTATACATCAACCGGGATTATTTCATCTATACCCTGTAGAACAGAATACGTATCAAAAATACCTCCACTCGATGCACATGCTCCTACAGCTATTACCCATCTAGGCTCAGCCATCTGAATATAGACCTGGCGCAACACAGGACTCATCTTTTTTGCTATGGTTCCCATAACCATAAGTAAATCTGCCTGACGTGGTGAAAAACTTGGTCTTTCAGACCCAAATCTGGCAAAATCATAATGAGATCCCATGGTTGCCATGAATTCAATACCGCAGCACGAGGTTGCAAAAGGTAAAGGCCATAATGAATAAGACCTTGCAAGTCCAACTACCTTATCAAGACTGGTTGCAAAAAAACCAGCGCCTTCAACTCCGGCTGGTGCAGCTACCAATTTAACTTCTCTATCTTCAGTCATAATTTATACTTAAATCACTTGATGAGTAACAAATAAGATCACCATTAGTGTACATTTTTGAAAATAATCTGGTATAAAGATTATTTATTGCCCGGTAACAACTGCTTAATAAAAATTATTCCCAGTCAAGAGCACCCTTTTTAATCAAATAAACGAAACCGATAAAAAGTAAACCCATAAAAAGGAACATTTCCCATAAGCCCTGAATACCGAGTTCTTTAAAATTTACGGCCCAAGGATACATGAAAATAACTTCAACATCAAAGAGCACAAATAATATCGCTACCAGGAAATATTTAACTGAAAAAGGCGCCCGGGCATTGCCAACAGACTGTATACCTGATTCAAACGGAACAAGCTTATCAGAAGTTGCTCTTTTCGGACCTAACTGATGAGTTGCCCACATTGACACACCAACAAAACCACCGGCAACAGCCATTTGTGCAAATACCGGCCAATAATCTAAAGGTACGTTCTGGCTAACTGTAGCTAATATCATCGTAAAATATATTTCTTGCTTTAATTTGACTGCAAAAGCTAAGAAGCCAATGCTTGTCTATATTAACTGACAGTTAAGATTGTGCAAAAGTAAAAAAACACTTTCAATTCACAGGGAATGAAAGTGTTTTTTTAATAAAAGTTTAAATATCGAAAACTGATCGTTTATGAGCCTGTCAAGACAAAGAGTTTTTGTCTGAGCAAAGTACGCTGTTTCTGCTTCAGATTATACCTGTTTTACTAGTTCAGATTCAGCTAAGTTTTTTATTTCTGCTTGAGCAAAGCTTCTGCTTTTTCATTGCCCGGATCAAGTGCTTTTAGCTTGGATGCAATTTCTCTGGCTGCAGGTTTTTTATCCTTTTGAAAATCGTAATATAACATATATTCATACGAGGTGATCAGGTATTTTTTATACTTTGGATCAGTAGCAATTTGCTGTTGAAATTTAGGGTTCGAAGTAGAAAGGTCTATGATTTTCTGATAATATGGCTGTGCAGCTCCCGAAACAACATTTTTATCCATAAGCCCATTTAGATATGCTCTATAAACATAGGCAGGAATATACGTCGAATCTTTTTTATTAACCTTAGCAAGGTACTTGTCGGCACGGTGTAATATGCTGGTATCAGGATGGTCTGCTGAAGCCTGGCTAAAGTAGCTGTAAATACCTGCATAGGTATAGTTACTTAAAGAACTGTCTCCATGACTGATCATTTTATCATACAGACTTGAAACGGCTTTGTAATTTTTCTTATTCAAATAAGCCTTTGCCAGTGCATCATATAGATCCTGGGAATGAGATGAATCTTGTGAAATAGCTTTTTCAAAAGTTTGAATAGCCAATGAATCATTGCCATTAGCTGCCTGAAGTTTACCCAGGTAGGCATAATCGATTGGCAAAGGCTTAACAGACTTTTGCTGAAATAACTGATTGATCTGAGTCAGACCTTCAGCCAGCTTCTGTTTGTCTTTAGACTTAATTCCAATTTCATAATCAGCAATTGCATCAAGACGGTAGAGATATGGGAACTTGGTAAAATCCTTAACTTTAGATTTAAGGTCTGTAAGCTCTTTATTGGCCTTATCATAATTGTCGGCCAGGTATAAGAACTGTATATAACGGATTCTTGAATTTATAGAACGGTCAGTAAGACTGAGGTATTTTTCATATGAAGTTACAGCATCAGCAAACTTATTGGCTGAACGGTAAGTTTCAGCCTGCTCGCGGTAAAGGGGTCCATAATTTGGGTCTTTCGCAAGTCCTTCAGTTACATTTCTCAATGAAACACTGGCGTTTCTTGCCTGTAGATATAGTTTTGCCAAATAGGCATAAGGTTCTGCCGAAACAGGGTTTGTAGTTTCTGCAAGCTGGTAGTTTTTTGCTGCCTCACCGCCGTTTACAATACTTAAATGTGCATCACCGAGAGCAAGGTAAACCTGCTCATTTTTAGTTTTCATGGTAGATGCTTTAGTTAATACCTGAATGGCTGATTTTGCCTTTTGATCAGCGGTACCAGGTATTAGCAGAAATGCTTTACCGAGTTCTACAGCCAGCTGATAATCTGAACCAGCCTGAGGAATTATTTTGTCGAGCTCAGCTTTAGCAACGGCACCATTACCATCAGCACCCGCCAGTAGGGCCGTTCCAATTTTACCATACGGAGAAGAGCTGGCTTTTGTAAAAGCAATACGGGCAGAATCAATTGAACCTTGTTTGTAATAAACATCTCCTAGAAAATAAGCAGCTTCGGGAGTATTTAGTTTATTAAGAATTGTTTTAGCTTTATCATACTGTTCGTATTGTATTGCTTTAAGCGCGTCTCCGAGTGTTTGAGCCTGAGCCGAGAAACCTGTGGCCAGTAGACCTAAACCAAGTGCTAAACTATTTATTCTACTTTTTTTCATAATCGAAATTAACGTGTTGAAATGGATTAAATTTATAGGCATACGAATAAAGGCATCGTTCAATTTATTTAAATTGAACGATTCTCACTATTCCCTGTGCAGGAACAATGCCAGATTTTAAAATAATGCGCTGGCCTTTGTCACTATTAATAAAATAGGCGAATCCTGTACCCAGACCTGGATGTGTCTCAACACTGATAACATACATATCCCGGGTCATCGGATAAAAACCCTGAGCAATATATGCCTGGTACGGCTTATAATATTCACCGGCGCCTTTTTCTTTCAAGTCAGGTGCAAGTGAAACAACCCTAATATTAGCCAGAAATGAATTTGTCACTGAATCAGCTTTTTCAGAGATCCAGTTAACCCCAATTACGCCTATCGCATTTTTATGTGTTTTAACATAGGCGATAACTTCTGTATTCTTTTTTAGGGAATAAATATTTTTACCCGTCAGGGCTTTGGTTCCTGCTATTTCCTGAATGTAGCGGCCAGTAGAAGACCGATTATTATCTAGTACTACCTGAATATCTTCATGAATAGAGCCTTTTTTATGTTGTTGCCAGGTAGAAATTTCAGAAGTGAACACTTTACGCAAATCAGACATGGTAAAAGTTGAATCAGTATTAGCAGCATTTACAATCAGTGCCACAGCATCACGGGCAATCATATTTTGATGTATTTCTATTTTCTTGTTTTTAAATCTGGCAGATTCAGGTACAGTGAGTTTTCTGGTTGTAAAGACAACCTTGACTGAATCAGTATTGAGTTCTTTTAGCACATCTGATTCAGGTAAATATAATGGGTTAATATGGCCGTCTGGAACTTCATATTTAAACATCTCTAGTTCACGTATGATGATAGGTTCAAACGTATTATCAACGGCTATCGTAATTGAGCCACTTGTTGTAGTATCAAGGGGTTTTCCTGCGGGCTTGTTGTTACAGGCTATGATAGAAATTAGCAGGGAAGAAAGTCCTAGTAATTTTGCTGTTAAACTAATTTTACGCATAGCCCGGTAATTCATCATGATTCGTGTTTATTCTTGAGAAAAACCTGATAGATCCTAAAAAATGAATAAGCGATAAAAAGGCCCCCTATAATGTTTCTTTGAAGAGGGGGGCCTTCAGGTAATATATACGGTGATTTAATAATAAGAATGCCAGCAACTAGAACAGCAACTGGAAGTGCCAGGCTCAAAATGAGAAAAAACCGCCTTACGGGCGATTTTTTCTCATTACCAGCAGAATTAAATTGCTTTTTCGAATCTATCATTTATTCATTGCCTTCTAAGCGGAATGTAACAGGGACACTAAAGGAAACACGAACTGCATTTCCGTTCTGTCTTCCTGGTGTAAACCTCTTTAAGCGTTTGATTGCTGCAACTGCTGCTTCAGCCAGACCGCCTCCAAGTTCCTGCCCACGCAGTACCTTTATGGCTGTAACCGAACCATCTTTCTCAACAACAAAATTTACTGTTACCCGGCCCTGAATATTATTTTCCTTGGCCAATGGAGGATAGTGATTTTGAAGATACTTGTTCAGGTCATTAAGGATATTTTCATCACCACCAGGATACTGAGGTGGGTTCTCTACAGATACAAAGATCTTATTCGGATCTTCACCCGCTGCGGCCGATGGTTTGTCATCAGGGATATCAGTCGGTGCATCAACTGTTCCCTTAACATCTGCCTTACCCATATCAACCTTCTTAGTTTCTTCAACAGGTGGTGGTATTTCCTCCTTCTTTACGTTCTTCTCTACAACAGGAGGCGTAAATTTAATCTGCTGCTTCACCGGTGGGGGCGGTTTAACCGGGGGAGGAGGTGGTGGTGGTGGTTTTGTCTGATCAACCGGAGGCGGAGCCTTCAATTCATTCACCTCGGTAATTAATTTTGTATCCTGCTTAAAGTGAAGGTTATTGAATAAAACCGGCGCTCCAAGAGCTATAACCAGACCTACAACAGCGATTATTCCACTCAGCACTGCTGTTTTAGAATACTGCTTGCGAAGCTTATAAGCTCCGTAGGCCTGATTACGACCCTGAAAGACCTGGTCAACCCATTCATCTTCCTGTAAGTCTATTTTGAATAAGTTTGCCATATTTTTATTTAACTAATGCTGCAGCCATCTGAGTTTCTTGTGGAATCATGTCAACGATAGCATAACTTCTGATATTTGTTATGCTCATCTCATCGAGTACATCAACCAGATTTTTGTACCGTGCATTATCATCAGTTTTAATCAGGACAAACAAGGCCTGCGTTTTAAACTCATCAAAAATACGGTTCTGGTCTGCTTTGTAAGCTTCCATAGTGATAGCTCCTCTTTCAGCTTGTTTTTTGTAATATATGATAGAATCTGCCTTCGGATTGCGCTTATGGTTTTCTTCATTCAGCAGTTTGCGTAACTGATCAGGGCCATAGCCAATAATCTGAGGTTTAACTGGTCCTGTCTGAGGATCATTCATTAAACCCGCATAGTAGACAATTTTATCGTTTTTAGTCAAAAGCAATGTTAAAGCCTGAGCTGCGTTAAGTTTGTTTTTATCCTTATCGAGCAGGTGTTCGTCTTTTGGCTTCTGAATCTCCATGGTTTTGGGCTTACTCATTGAAGTAGTAAGCATGAAGAAGGTAATCAGCAAAAATCCAAGATCAACCATCGGTGTAAAGTCAATCTTATTAGATGACTTCTTCCTTGGTTTTTTCCCGCCTTTTTTATGACTGCCACCGCCACTGGTATCTATATCTGACATATCTGATCTTATTAAATTATTGCTGTGGCCCTGATACCATCCCAGTAATCAGGTTAAAACGGTTTGCATCCTGATCTTGTAATACCCTGATGATTTTATTGAAAACCGGTATTTTTGCACTACGATCACCCTTAATTGCAATTACAGCTTTAGGGTTGGCAAGCCTACCCTCACGTACCCAGTCGTAGAAATCACGGGTTTTAGCGGCAACACCCGTATCAACAGGTATGCCTGTCACAGTTTTTACAACCAGTTCTTTCTGCTGATCTGGAGTCTTATCCAAAAACTCTTTTAACTGTGTAATTGGAACACCAAACTGATCAAGACCTTCAAAACTTGCATATTCTGCAGCTGTAAAGCTTAATTTATATTTACTTGCAATACCATCAAGGGCTTTCTTTCTGGTTTTCGGGCCATCAAAGCCTAAAAACACGCGACCTTCTTTATCTACAGAGATCTGGATAGTATTATCGGGTATTGCAATTTGAGCCGTTGAAGTTGGGGTATCAATCTGTATAACTTCTGCAGGCTTGAATTTAGTTGCAAGCATAAAGAAGGTCAATAGAAGGAATGCAACGTCAACAAAGGGTGTCATATCTACCCAGGTACTTTTTCGTGCAACTTTCGCCTTCGCCATAATAGTATTTTAAACGTCTGATTAATGAATTTATTTTCTCTAAGAGCCCTATGATCAAGGCACTTGAGAAAAATGACTACTTATTAGAATGACGTGATGCGAATGTTTGAACAATGCTATAACCTGCTTCATCAATTGCGTACGTGATTTTGTCAATACGGGTAGTGAAGATATTATATAAGATAGTGGCAAGTGCTGCATTAGCAATACCAAGAGCTGTATTTACAAGGGCCTCAGAGATACCAGTTGATAAGCCCGCTGCATCTACTGCGCCACCTGCTGCTCCCAGTGAAGAGAAAGCACGAATCATACCAAGTACAGTTCCCAACAAAGCGATCAGCGTAGATACTGAAGTAAGAGTTGCTATAATTACAAGATTTTTTTCAAGCATTGGCATTTCAAGGTTGGTAGACTCTTCTACTTCTTTTTGAATGGTCAGTTGCTTCTGTTCAAGATCCATACTGCTTTCAGTTTCCATTTCTTTGTATTTGAAAAGAGATGATTTAACGATATTTGCAATAGATCCTTGATGTTCATCACATTCTTTGATTGCAGCATCGATATTTCCAAGATTCAGGAAACTTCTGATTTTGCGAACAAATTCTGAAGAAGAATATTTACCCGCCGCGCGGCCAATTGTAATAAAACGTTCAATAGAGAAAGCAATATTAATAAGTACAAGACCAACAAGTACCGGTACAATTGCACCACCTGTATACATAATACCCATCCAGTGAGAAAGGCCGTCTTTCACTGGTGCTCCATGCTCACTATTATCGCCGTTTTGAAAATTTGAAGTGCTGCCAAGAAGATATTTCCAGATAAGGTATCCTGCTACCAGGCATAAAATTACCACTAATGAAGCCATTGCTGAATTCGCCTTAGCCTTCTCTGGTGTAGCACTTGTCTTCTTTAATGGTTGTTGTCCTGCTGCTGTTGCCATGTTAAATTAAATTTGTTTTGTTTTTGAGAGTTTAGTTAAACTGTTATTTCTAATACAGAATATTGCTTGTTATGACAAAAATAGAATTTTTCAATAAATAAAGAACTTTTATAAAATTTTTACCCTAAGCGCAACACAATGACAGCCAATAAATTATGATTCCTAACGAATTTAAAAAGTTTTTTCTTCACAATTTCTTAATACGAGAAACGAACATCAGGAACCTAATCCCGTTTGGTTAGTTGAATTTGAAAAATTAATTTCAACTCATTGAATTTAAGACCTGCTATCCTCCTGCTTTTTTTGCTCTATAGCCTTCTTTCAACAGCAGCTCCAAAATCTTATCCCTGAAATCACCCTGAATAAGAATGGATCTGTCTTTGACCCCACCTCCAACACCACACTTTGATTTTAAAAGTTTCGCAAGAACTTCTAATTCAAGCTGATTTCCCGAATGTCCGCTGACGACCGTCACAAGTTTACCACCTCTTTGTTTTTTATCAAGCTGTACCCGCAAATCATGGTCTTTAGGAACAGTTGCCCTTTCAGGCATTTCAGCAGGGGTTATTTCAAATGAGGGGTTTGTTGAATAAACAATGCCTCCTGCGGTTTTCCGAACCATACTTAATTGCTAATTTCCTTTTCTCAAAACCCGGACATTGTCAATAAAAACAATTTGAATTTACTTTTATGCCGTTATACCATAGCGGCCGCTACCGTATAACCTTCGCCTGGTGAGAGAGACCCCCAGGGTAAATTATTGCTTTTCTTTAAAACGGTAAAACAAGTTTAAACAAAACTTTGGTAAAAGGGAAGCAAATCTGAAAACTCTTTTCGAGTTAGAACTTTTGTTTACATTTACTTGCTCTGTGGATCGATTTGGACTGATTGCAACCACGTTAAAAAATGCTAAACCGTGCATTCAATCAGCCCAGCGCTCTGCAATCTTAATATCCACATAAAAACCGTGTATTTGGTCAATCTGACCACTAATTATAAGCTATGTCATATTTATTCACTTCAGAATCTGTTTCCGAGGGCCATCCCGATAAAATTGCAGATCAAATTTCAGATGCATTGATCGATAACTTTCTTGCCTTTGATCCCAATGCAAAAGTTGCTTGTGAAACACTTGTAACAACCGGACTGGTAATTTTAGCTGGTGAAGTTAAATCAACCACCTACCTCGATGTTCAGCAAATTGCGCGTGAAGTAATTCGTAAAATTGGGTATACTAAAAGTGAGTATATGTTTGAAGCGAATTCATGTGGTATCATGTCAACCATCCATGAACAGTCTGGTGATATAAACCAGGGAGTAGATAGGGGCGGCGAAGAGCAGGGTGCAGGTGATCAGGGAATGATGTTTGGTTATGCAACCAATGAAACAGATAATTATATGCCCCTGGCTTTAGACCTGGCGCATGATCTATTGAAAAAACTGGCTGAACTCAGAAGAGAAAATAAAGAAATCACCTATTTACGACCTGATGCAAAATCACAGGTTACCATTCAATACGGAGATGATAATAAACCTGAACGAGTTGTTGCCATCGTCATTTCAACCCAACATGATGAATTTGGTACAGATGAAATGATGCTGGAAAAAATCAAGTCAGATGTTAAAAATATATTGGTTCCCCGGGTAAAGAAAAAGTTAAAACCAGAATTACAGAAATTATTTGCAGGAGAAATCGAATATCATGTAAACCCTACCGGTAAATTTGTAATTGGAGGGCCCCATGGTGATACTGGCCTGACTGGTCGCAAAATTATTGTTGACACGTATGGTGGTAAAGGTGCTCATGGTGGTGGGGCCTTCTCTGGTAAAGACCCATCAAAAGTTGATAGGTCTGCAGCTTATGCGACCCGCCATATTGCCAAAAACCTTGTCGCTGCCGGTGTATGTGATGAAGTACTGGTGCAAGTGTCCTATGCGATAGGAGTCGCAAAGCCCATGGGAATCTATATCAATACCTACGGCACTTCTAAAGTCAATATGCATGATGGTGAAATAGCAGCAATTGTAGAAAACCTCTTTGATATGCGCCCATATTTCATCGAGCAGCGTCTAAAACTAAGAAATCCAATTTATACGGAGACTGCATCATATGGTCATATGGGAAGAAATCCTGAGACAGTGACTAAAAGGTTTGTGTCACCAGATGGTCGTGAAGTAAACGTTGAAGTTGAGTTATTTACATGGGAAAAACTCGATCACGTTGAGAAAGTAAAGGCTGCTTTTAAAATTGCGTAAAAAATACCGCTAATTGCAAGCTGACATAAACAATTCTGATTATGCCGGCTTTTATAACTATATCTTATTGCATGGCCGAGAATTATCAAATACATAGGCATTCCGAAAATCATTTAAGCAGTTCGGCCTTTATTCAGGATGTTGTAATCGGAATGGCTGATGGGCTGACTGTACCGTTTGCACTGGCAGCTGGTATCAGCGGTGCCGTTCATACCAATACCCTGGTCATTGCAGCAGGTCTTGCTGAAATTGCTGCTGGATCTATTGCAATGGGACTTGGCGGTTTTCTTGCTGGTCAAACAGAAGCTGAACATTATGAGTCTGAGCTGCGCCGCGAGTATGACGAGATCGAACGGGTACCAGAAATTGAAATGCAGGAAATCAGAGATGTTTTCGCCGGTTATGGTTTAAGTGAGCACTCACAGAATGAAATTGCGCTCGAGTTATCAAAAAACAAAGATAACTGGGCTAATTTCATGATGAAATATGAGCTTGGTCTTGAAAAACCTGCTGAAAATCGGGCAAGAAATAGCGCTCTCACAATTGGTATTTCTTATATTGTAGGAGGAATAGTCCCTCTTTTTCCCTATTTCCTGACAGACAGCCCCGTTACAGGCCTAAGGTATTCTGCCATCGTTACTGTTTGCTGTTTATTTATCTTCGGATATCTTAAAGCTATACTTACCGGACAGCCTCCAATCTGGGGCGCAACCAAAATAACAGCCATAGGTGCACTAGCCGCAAGTGCAGCATTTTTGATCGCCAAAATGATTACCTGATAATTCTGCACTATAAATTATGAAAACCCGTCTGAATCGAACCAGACTGTTTTTTTATTTTTATGCCTTTCAATTCAAATTAAGATGCCTTGTCATTTCAAGGCCTTGTGTTGTTTGCCTGTGCTGAAATGGCGCAGCATCGTATTTGAATTGATGAGGATTTCTATTTCACCGGCACATGCTGATCGTGTAAAGACTTCAGATCAACATTATTAATTTCTTTCTTTACATCCGCCAGAACCAGAAAATGCTTGTACAGGATTTCAAGTTCTTCCTTATCCAGCGTAATCCCAATTTTTTCCATTCTGAATTTTAACGCATGCCTGCCACTTCTGGCCGTAAGAACAATGGTAGCTTCAGCAAAGCCTACCTCAGCTGGGTCAATAATTTCATAATTTTCACGATTTTTCAGAAAACCATCCTGGTGTATTCCTGATGAATGGGAGAATGCATTACTTCCAACAATTGCTTTATTAGCCTGAACAGGCATATTCATCATTTCAGAAACCATTTTGCTGATTGGATAAAGTCGCTTATGATTAATTCCAGTATGGAAACCAAGTTCCGGATGGGTCTTAAAAATCATAGATACCTCTTCAAGAGATGTATTCCCAGCTCGTTCTCCAATACCATTGATCGTACATTCAACCTGGCGCGCTCCATTCATAACACCTGAAAGAGAATCAGCAGTAGCCAGACCAAGGTCATTATGGCAATGCGCAGAAACTATGGCTTTATGAATATTAGGTACATTATCTATCAGGTATTTGATAATCGAGCCATAATGTTCAGGAGTAGTATACCCATTTGTGTCAGGAATATTAACCACTGTGGCTCCTGCGTTAATAACAGCTTCAATCATTCTGGCCAAGTAAACCTTATCGGCACGGCCAGCATCCTCAGCATAAAACTCTATATCTTCAACAAAAGACTTTGCATATTTTACTGCTCCACAGGCACGTTCGAGAATTTCATCGCGTGTACTGTTAAATTTATGCAGAATATGAAAATCAGATGCTCCTATTCCTGTATGTATCCGCTTGCGTTTGGCAAACTTCAATGAATCTGCAGCAACTTCAATATCATTCTTTACAGCTCGGGTGAGTGCGCAGATTATTGGTTCTGTTAAAGCCTTGGAGATTTCCAATATTGAAATAAAGTCGCCTGGACTTGAAACAGGAAACCCGGCTTCTATTACATCAACACCTAGCACTTCCAGTTCTCTGGCAATGACAAGTTTTTCTTCAGTTGTCAAGTGGCAACCTGGTACCTGCTCTCCATCACGTAAAGTAGTATCGAAAATATAGACACGTTCACTCATAATTTAGGATTTATATATGATCAATTACTTTTTGCCCAATTTCATCTGTTCTCAAAATATTATTTTGAGGGGTATGATCATCGGCTATATCATTGGTACGATATCCTTGTTTTAAAACTGATTCAATGGCATTATAAATAGCACCCGCTTCTTTCTTTAAAGAAAAGGATATGTCAAGCATTAACGCTGCTGACAGGATAGAGGCAAGAGGATTGGCAAGATTTTTTCCGGCAATATCATGGCCTGAACCATGAATAGGTTCATACAGACCTATCTTGTCACCAAGAGATGCAGATGCTAGCATACCCATAGAACCAGCTATCTGTGAAGCTTCATCAGTCAGAATATCACCAAATAAATTACCAGTAAGAATGACATCGAAACGAACCGGGTTTTTAATAAGCTGCATGGCAGCATTATCAACAAACATATGTTCTGTTTCTACTTCTGGATACTGAAGTGCGACCGATTGTACGGTTTCACGCCAGAGTCTTGAGCTCTCAAGTACATTTGCCTTATCAACCGAGCACAGTTTTTTATTGCGTGTCATGGCTGCCTGAAAAGCCATATGGGCGATCCGCTCAACTTCATAGGCTGAATAAATCATCAGGTCAGAAGCCGTCAATCCATTATTTGTTCGCTCTTTTTTACCAAAATAAACATCACCAGTAAGTTCACGAAAGAAGAGAATATTGGCTCCCCTGATTATTTCTTCTTTTAGGGGTGAGGCAAAAAGTAATTCATCAAATAATTTAATCGGTCTAAGATTTGCGAATAATCCCAGCTCTTTACGAATACCCAGTAAACCCTGCTCTGGGCGTACCTTTAATGTTGGGTCCATATCATACTTGATATGACCTATGGCCCCAAACAAAATGGCATCTGAGTTTTTGGCCTTTTCAAGGGTTTCTGCTGGTAATGGATTACCTGTTGCCTGAATGGCCACATGCCCCATCTGAGCCTCATCAAATGAAAAATCATGGTAGTAAACATCGGCAATGCGCTCAAGAGCTGCTCTTCCCCAACGCGTCACTTCTTCACCGATTCCATCGCCTGGAATAACCAGTATTTTTTTCTGTAGGCCCATTAAAAGTTGTGTGTAAATTTTTCTTCATAAGAAAGAATGTCCTTTTTCTGAGACAATACATATTCTATATCGTCATAGCCGTTAAGCAGGCAAAGTTTTTTGTAAGAGTCAATTATAAATTTCTCCGTATGGTCATCACCCGTAAATCCAATTTCTTGTTTTTCAAGGTTTATATGTAAGCTGTTTTCGGGATTATCTTTAATTCTGGTAAAAATGACGTGAAGAAAAGCTTCGGAGACTGTAACTGGCAGCAAACCATTATTTAACGAATTACTTTTAAAGATATCACCAAAGAAACTCGATACAATTACATCGAACCCATAACCAACCAGCGCCCAGGCCGCATGCTCACGAGACGAACCACAACCAAAGTTTTTTCCGGCTACCAGTATAGAACCGTGATAGACTGGGTTATTCAAAGGGAATTCAGGTTTTAAATTTTGCTGGGCATCTCTGCGCCAGTCACAAAAAAGATTAGGACCGAAGCCCTCTCTGCTGGTGGCCTTTAAAAACCTGGCAGGGATGATTTGATCGGTATCAACGTTTTCTATATTCAGCGGAACACAGGTTGAAGTGAGTTCATTAAAAATTTTCTTTTTCATACGCTATATATATTCTCTAACGTCAGCTATTTCACCCTTTATGGCAGCAAGTGCAGCAGTAAGAGGGCTTGCAAGAATAGTTCTTGAGCCTGGACCCTGACGGCCTTCAAAATTTCTATTCGATGTTGATACTGCGTACTTGCCTGAGGGTATTTTATCCTCATTCATACCCAGGCACGCTGAACAGCCAGGTTCACGAAGTTCAAAACCTGCGTCTTTGAAAATTGTATCAAGGCCTTCATTGATTGCCTGCTGTTCTACTTGTTTAGACCCAGGTACAATCCATGCAGTAACTTCGGGAGACTTCTGCTTGCCTTTTACAAAGTCAGCAACCAGCCTTAAATCTTCAATTCTTGAATTTGTACAGCTGCCAATAAATACATAATCGATTTTTTTACCCACGAGGGAAGAGCCCTCCTCAAGGTGCATATAGTCTAGCGCTTTACGGAATGATAACGCCTCAGAAGCGTCAAAACTGCTGGCAAGCGGAATAAAGCTTTCAATATCTATTCCCAGGCCGGGGTTAGTACCATAGGTTACCATTGGTCTGATATCGTGGGCATGAAAAGTAAGTACCTTATCATACAAAGCGCCCTCGTCTGCAGGTAGTGATCGCCATATGGCAAGTGATTCATCCCATGCTGCACCTTCAGGGGCAAATTCACGACCTTTTAAATAGGTGTAAGTAGTTTCATCGGGAGCAATTAATCCACCCCTAGCCCCCATTTCTATACTCATATTACAAATGGTCATTCTGCCTTCCATAGAAAGGGCTCTGATAGCTGAACCTGCAAACTCAATAAAATAGCCAGTTCCTCCACTGCTACTTAATTTAGAAATTATATATAGAACGAGATCTTTAGCAAGTACCCCTTTATGCAACAAACCATCAACCTCAATTTTCATTGTTTTAGGCCTGTATTGTAAGATGCATTGTGTTGCTAGTACTTCTTCTACTTCACTGGTACCAATACCAAAAGCAATTGTACCAAAAGCTCCATGGGTTGACGTATGACTGTCACCACAAACGATGGTCATACCTGGCTGGGTAATTCCTAATTCGGGACCTATAACATGTACAATTCCCTGATAGGGATGCCCTAAACCAAATAAACGCACTCCGAAATCTTCGCAGTTACGGCCCAACTGCTCAACCTGAAATCTTGACAGTTCTTCTTTGATTGGCAGGTGCTGATCTTTTGTCGGTACATTGTGATCGGCCGTTGCCCAGGTACGATCAGGTCTTCTGACCCGAAGGTTTCTGGCTCTGAGCCCATCAAAAGCCTGAGGGCTGGTAACCTCATGAATAAAATGAGTATTAATATACAGGATATCAGGATAACCCGAGCGACTATTCACTACATGGCGTTCCCAGATCTTTTCTACTAACGTTTTTGGTTGATTATTCATTCGAATGAATTATTCGTTTTATTTATTTAATGGGCAATTTTCTTTTCTATAAAAGATATTGGAGCATTTCAGGATTATTATTCAGGTATTCGTAATTAATATGAAAGTCAGCCATTTTTCCAAGAAGCTTTTCAAGATCCTCAGGGTCTTTCAATTCAAGACCAACTACAGCAGCACCCTTCTCCCGGCTACTTTTTTTGGAGTATTCAAAATGTACAATATCGTCGTTAGGGCCTAATACGAGCTCTAAAAATTCTCTCAAGGCTCCTGCACGTTGAGCAAACCTGACAATGAAATAATGCTTTAGCCCTTCATAGAGCATTGACCTTTCTCTGATTTCTTCTGTTCTGGTAATATCATTATTGCCACCACTAAGTATGCAGACAACCGTTTTTCCAGAGATTTCATTTTTAAACTGATCAAGGCAGGCAATAGTTAAAGCCCCTGCAGGCTCAGCGACAATGGCTTCTTCATTGTAAAGTTTTAATATGGTGGTACAAACCTTGCCTTCAGGCACCGTTATAACTTCAATGCCTAATTTTTTAAAAATGCTGAATGTTTTATCTCCAACCCTTTTAACAGCTGCCCCATCTACAAATTTATCAATATTTTCAAGTATCGTAACTTCTCCGTTATCAAGAGATGTTTTCATAGATGATGCACCAGCAGGCTCAACTCCTATAATTCGGGTTGATGCACTTAATTCAGCATATACCAGACCAACACCAGCACCCAAACCACCTCCTCCTACTGGTAAAAATAAAAAATCAGCTTTTTGAGGGCAACTTTCAATAATCTCAAGCCCGACAGTACCCTGTCCTTCGATAACTTTCCAGTCATCGAAGGGATGGATAAAGTTCATACCACGTTCACTGGCAATCCTGGTCGCTGTCAGGTATGCATCATCAAAAGTGTCACCCGTGAGTAAGACTTCGACGAAACCTTCACCGAACAATTGTACCTGCTGAACCTTTTGACCAGGAGTTGTAACTGGCATCACGATCAGACCCTTTACTTCCAGTGCCCTACAGGAAAATGCAACACCCTGGGCATGATTCCCAGCACTTGCACAAACCACGCCCAGGGCCAGTTCAGTCGGAGCCATAGACCGCATTTTATTATACGCACCTCTGATTTTATAGGAGCGAACAATCTGAAGATCTTCACGCTTGAGATAAACCTCAGCATTAAATCTTCTTGAAAGATTCCTGTTAATCTGTAGCGGTGTTGGAACCAGAATTTCAGCAAGAATTCTTTCGGCGGCTTCAATAGACGCCACATTTACCGGACAGTTCCCAATCTCATCTGTTGACATATCATTTTCTATCGGTTTTACCAATCTGGTCGCTGTAGTCATCTTGTTTTATTGATTTTCAGGTCTTAAACTACGAACGGTTCGACCTGCCTGCCATATTTCTGACTCATGAAGTTCAGCAAGTTCTTTGTCGAGTTTTTCACGGTAATCAGGCTGACTGTTTGAGGCAATTGAACGAGCAGCTTCTTTTCCTTCTGCAACACTATTATATAGCTCATCCATTACTGGGGCAACTGCATCTCTGAAACGGTTTTTCCAGTCAAGGGCACCCCTTTGGGCAGTAGTTGAACAATTTGCATACATCCAGTCCATACCATTTTCAGCCACAAGTGGCATCAGACTCTGGGTAAGTTCTTCGACAGTCTCATTAAAGGCCTCAGATGGAGAATGGCCATATTTGCGAAGTGTGTTATACTGAGCTTCAAAAATGCCCTGTATCGCTCCCATCAAAGTACCACGCTCACCAGTAAGATCTGAGTAAACCTCTTTTTTGAAATTCGTTTCAAATAAATATCCTGAACCCACCCCAATACCCAGAGCTACAGCGCGGTCAAAAGCCTTACCAGTAGCATCGTGATAGATTGCATAGCTTGAATTCAAGCCCCTGCCTTCAAGAAACATACGTCTTAATGAAGTTCCAGACCCTTTTGGTGCAACCAGAATTACGTCAACATCTTCAGGCGGATTAATACCGGTCTGGTCATTATAAGTAATTCCAAAACCATGAGAAAAGTAAAGTGCTTTACCAGGGGTAAGGTGTTTTTTAACTGTTGGCCATAGTTGTATTTGGGCGGCATCAGACAGCAGGTAACAGATGATAGTACCCTTCTCTAATGCAGCCTCAATTGGAAATAATGTTTCCCCGGGTACAAAACCATCTCTAACGGCTTTATCCCATGATTTTCCATGCTCTCTCTGGCCTACAATAACCTTAAAACCATTATCCCGCAGATTTAATGCCTGGCCTGGGCCTTGCACTCCATAACCAATAACAGCAATTATTTCGTTTTTTAATACTTCTTGTGCTTTCGCAAGTGGAAATTCATCACGCGTCACAACATTTTCTTCAACGCCCCCAAAGTTCAATTTTGCCATTTTTTCTAATTTAGATTCTTATGATTTGTTAGTTAAATTATACAACTGTTAAATTAGCCTATAATTGCCCCCGTTCGATGGCTGCATTCTCAAGGTCTTTAAGATGGGTATGAAAACGCCTTGACCATTTGATAATAGCTACCCGACCACTTCGTGCGAATTCCATTACACCAAATGGTTCAAGTTTTACCAGTAATTCCTGGGTTTCAGAATAATGTCCGGTTTTTTCAAGAACCATATAATCGGGGGTCAGGCTTAGAACCCTTGCCTTAAATTCCCTGGTAAGTTCTTCCACATTTACTCCCTGTAAATTTGCAGTCGATATTTTATAGAGGGCCACTTCCTGGTGAATTACCTGATCTTCTTCATGAACAAATGCCTTTAGTACATCAACAATTTTCTCAATCTGCAACCGTAGCTTATTAATATATTCGGGGTTCGTGCGCACAACAATTGTAAACCTGAAAACATCTTTGATCTCTGTTTCAGAAGCAGAAAAGCTTTCAATATTTACATGCCTGCGGGTGAAAATAATACTGATTTTATTCAGAAGGCCAACTTGATTTTCAGTAAAAACTGAAATAGTATATTGTTTTTCCATGATTTTACTCTAGCCTGATTTTAGAAATAGATGCCCCTGTTGGTATCATTGGAAAAACATTTTCTTCCTTTTCGACAATGATTTCAAGCAAGTACGCGTCTTTATGGTTGAGCAGGGCGTCAATCGCAGCTGATAGATTCTCACGGCTCTCAAGTTTTGTTGCTTCAATATAAAAGCCTTTGGCAATGGCCGTAAAATCAGGGTTTATCATTTCAGTAAATGAATACCGCTTTTCAAAAAATAATTGCTGCCATTGTCTGACCATTCCCAGAAACTGGTTATTAAGGATAATGATCTTGACCGGCACTTTTGACTGAAATATGGTTCCTAATTCCTGAAGTGTCATTTGAAAACCACCATCACCAATGATTGCAATTACCTGCATGTCGGGTTTGCCTAGTTTGGCACCTATAGCTGCTGGTAGAGCAAAGCCCATTGTACCAAGCCCCCCACTGGTAATATTGGTATTAGGCTGCTGATATTTAAAATACCTTGAGGTTACCATCTGATGCTGCCCAACGTCTGAAACGATAATAGCATTACCCGCCGTACGTGTTGAGATCATATCAATTACCTCAGCCATTTTTATTTTACCTTCAGTGGGGTTAATTTCCCGGCTGGTTACTTTTTCGAACTCAAGGCGATCGCAAACCTTAAACCCATTCAGCCAGTCATCATGGGTATTTTTATCAATTAACCCAATCATCATGTTAATAGCCTCTCTGGCATCTGCATGAACGGCAACATCAACGGGTATGATCTTATTTATTTCAGACTCATCAATATCTATATGAATAATTTTAGCCTGTTTTGCATATTGCTGCACATCTCCTGTAATACGGTCATCGAAACGCATTCCGATGGCAATCAACACATCACATTCATTGGTTTTAATATTTGCCCCATAATTACCATGCATTCCCAGATAACCGACATACAATGGGTGATCAGCCGGAAATGATGACAAGCCCAGCAGGGTTGCAGCCACAGGAATACCAGCCTTTTCAGCAAGCTGTTTGAGCTCCTGTGTGGCTCCTGAAAGTAAAACGCCCTGTCCGGTAAGAATATAAGGTCTTTTAGCCTTATTTATCAGTTCGGCAGCTTCCTGAATTCTAATCTGATTAATTTTAGGAACAGGCTGATAACTACGTATATAAGTACACTTTTTATACAGGTAGTCACATTTACCAAACTGGGCATCTTTAGTTATATCAATAAGTACTGGTCCAGGGCGACCTGAACGGGCTATATAGAAAGCCCTTGCAATTGCCCATGGAATTTCTTCTGCCCTGGTAACCTGATAACTCCATTTTGTTACCGGCATAGTAATCCCGATAACATCAGTTTCTTGAAAAGCATCTGTACCCAGTAAATTTGAAGCAACCTGACCAGTAATACAGACAAGAGGGGTAGAATCAATCTGTGCATCAGCAATTCCGGTAACCAGATTAGTAGCCCCTGGTCCTGAAGTGGCAAGGCAAACCCCAGCCTTGCCCGATGAGCGCGCGTAGCCTTGGGCAGCATGAACAGCACCCTGCTCATGCCTGACAAGAATATGTCTTAATTTATCTTCATAATCGTATAATGCATCATAAATTGGCATGATTGCGCCACCCGGATATCCAAAAATCAGATCTACCTCTTCGGCTAACAAACTAAGAATAACTGCTTCAGCTCCGGTGATTGATTTTGCCGTCATTGATTTACCTTGATTTTTTTGAATTTCTGCTACTGTTTCCATCTTCTTCTTGTCAATTTCAAAACTGCCTTAAAAGTATCCCGTATCAGCTGATTTGGTCTGCCCGGGGAAATCCTGATCTTAAATATCTGTTACACAACCCTGTGAAGCATCACTCACCAGTTTTACATATTTATAAAGTACGCCGCTGTTATATTTGAGCGCAGGTTGTTTCCAGCTCGCCCTTCTTGAACTTAGTTCCTGATCGTTTACATGCAGGTGAATGGTATTTGTGCCTGCATCAATAGTGATGATATCACCATTATGTACCAGCGCAATATTACCCCCATCAAAGGCTTCAGGCGTTATATGGCCCACAACAAAACCATGAGTTCCTCCTGAAAAACGACCGTCTGTGATCAATGCCACTGATTTACCTAAACCAACGCCCATAATGGCAGAAGTAGGCTTCAGCATTTCAGGCATGCCAGGTGCTCCTTTCGGACCTGAATACCGGATAACAATCACATCGCCAGCTTTTACCTCACCGTTTTGAACCCCGTGCATGGTCTCAAATTCATCTTCAAAAACTACTGCCGGACCTTCAAAATGTGTCCCCTCTTTGCCGGTTATTTTTGCTACAGAGCCTTTTTCGGCAATATTTCCGTATAATATTTGCAAATGACCACTTTCTTTTAGTGGTGTTTCGATTGGATATATAATCCGCTGACCTTCTTTTAGACCATTAAGATGTTCGAGATTTTCAGCAAGCGTAAACCCGGTGACTGTCATAATGCTGCCGTCTATAATCTTTTTTTCAAGCAGGTATTTTAATACGGCCGGAGTACCACCTATATCATGCAGATCTTCCATTAGATATTTACCACTTGGCTTCAAATCGGCCAGAAAGGGTGTTTCGTCTGAGATACGTTGAAAATCTGTAATATCAAGAGGCACATCAACTGATTTTGCAATAGCAATAAGATGCAGCACTGAATTCGTCGAGCCCCCAAGAATCATGACTGTTTTTATCGCATTCTCAAATGCTGCCCTGGTCATGATATCACGTGGGCAAATATTTTTTTCAAGCAGTATTCTGATTGCTTTTCCCGCACTCAAGCATTCCTGTATTTTTTTTTCGTTCTGTGCCGGCGTACTTGAGCTATACGGTAAAGACATACCCATGGCTTCTATTGCAACCGCCATTGTATTGGCTGTATACATACCTCCGCAAGCACCAGCTCCAGGACAGGCATTTTTTATAATCCCCTTAAAATCTTCAGGAGAGATATCACCACTGAATTTTTTACCCAGTGCCTCGAAAGCACTGATGATATTAAGTTTTTCGCCTTTATACTCACCCGGATGTATGGTGCCTCCGTAAACCATCAATGACGGGCGGTTTAATCTGCCCATAGCCATTAATGCACCTGGCATATTTTTATCGCAACCAACTACTGTAACCAGGCCATCATAATATTGACCAGCAGTTACTGCTTCAATTGAATCTGCGATAAGATCTCTTGAAACCAGTGAATACCGCATACCTTCTGTTCCATTAGTCATGCCATCACTGATACCAATGGTATTAAAAATTAAACCGACAAGATTTGTATCCCAGACTCCTTTTTTTACGTGTACAGCCAGATCATTTAAATGCATATTGCAGGTATTACCCTCGTAACCTGTACTTGCGATACCAACCTGCGCCTTTGCAAAATCTTCATCCTGTAAACCAATCCCATATAGCATTGCCTGAGCTGCTGGTTGAGTTTCGTCTTGGGTAAACGTCTTACTGTATTTATTTAACTCCATTCTTTTACTAATTATTCCCTGTAAATTATGTGGTTAATTATTTGATATCCTAAGCTAAGTAACAGTAATACTTTTGCTAACTCAAATTTATAACTAAATTTTATAAATTGAAAATATAACGAATAAATAGTATAAACAGAGTTTATGTACCATAAGCCAAGATAGTATATGGTTTATTTCATACCAATTCCCAAAACGGTATGTAGTTTTTTACTGGAAAAATAGCCTCAGGCTTGTTTATGACACAATTGCTCTATGTTGAAATGAAAAAGGCAGACAATGAAGGTTATTTTAATGAAAGAGCGAACCGGCCTGAAAGAATACTTTAGTTATGAATCGGAATTGAAATAAAGACACATGTTTTAACTCCAGGATCACTTTCAAGAGAAATTAAACCGCCCTGTCTTTTAACAAGGTCTGCAGCAATCGACAAGCCTAAACCACGAGAGCGTGAGCTAATTGAATAAAAAGGATTAAAAACAAAGGGTAAATGCTCTGTTGTAATTCCGCGTCCGTTATCCTGTATGCAGATTATGATCTCCTTATTTTTTGTGCTTCCAGTAATTTCAATCAAACCACCTTGAACAGGGCAGGCCTCAATTGAGTTTTTAATAAGCTGCCCGAGTAACTGCGTTAGAAATGGCTTATCGGCCATAATATGGCTTATACTTGCTTGTGATTTGTAAGTAATTATTTTGTCAAGCAGCTGATGCTCAAAGTGAGATCCAAGTTCTATAAAAAGTTTCCTGATATCAAACTGTGTTATACTGCGTTCCTTAATTTCCATCAAGGCAACTGAATCCGTCAGTACATCATTAATTCGTTGACAGTTTTTTTCAATAAAATAAAGGAACTTATTAGCAAGTTTATTGCTTGGGTCAATTTCAGTTTTTAATTCTGACGAACTTAAGTCAATATTTGTAAGCGGATTTTTTATTTCATGTGAAAAATACTGGATGGCTTTTGAAATATAAATCAATATATCTTGCTTTTCTGCATTTAATTCCCTTAGCAAACTGTAATAAACAGGAATCACCTTTTCCAGGAATAAAAATTCCCCTACTTCTTTTTCCTGAACAATGGCCAATGCTCCTGTACTTAAATACTCAGCGGTAAGCTGTTTAAAAGACTGAGGCAGGACCAGCACAATAGCAGCCCTTCCAATTGCATTTAAACGTGCATCTATCAGGCCTTTTACATCAGGGGCTGATTGGTTTACGAAATAAAAAACGAGGTCGTGTTCTTTATTTTCAAAAAACTGTGTTAAAAGAGGGTTTGCAGTATTATCAATTACTATGTGAAGTTCTATCCCAACAGAAGAAAGTGAAGTTTTTATTCCGGCCGCAAGTTCATTAGGTATGTTTAACAATAAAAGGTTCACAGAAATTAAAATTTAAAATAATGATGAATCCGGCTTAATTGCATCAACAAAGATACACGAAAATTCAATTATTTAATTGGGAGAAGCCTCACCCTATTAATTTGGATAGGATTATATTTATGGTCTGCTTTTTGAGATTTGATCGAAAACAATTTAAAATTATAAGAATATGACTGATAACAACAAAGTATTACTGGGAATTTTTGCTGGGCTTGCCACTGGAGTCGTCCTTGCCCTATTATTAGCCCCTGAGAAAGGCTCAGATCTAAGAGAGAAACTATCTGATGGTCTGTCTTCAGCAAATGAGGAACTTAAAGACACTTTTGCTGAACTAAAAGGACAGGTTGAAGATTATGTGCATGCTTTTGAAAAAGACATTCGCAAAGTTGTACAGGAGCATCTTCACAATCTCACTGAAAAAACGGATCAGATAATAGATAAAGAGGAAAATCTTGTTAAAAAAGCGTTTGAATTTGGAAAAGAGCTTTCAAACTAGAAGTCGCGATAAACCCATTTCAGCCATATCCTATATGGCTTTTTTTTTGACCTTAAAGAACCGATTCAATTACTTTTGAATTTAATACCTTAGAGACGTACTAATATTCAGGCAAAATGATCCTTAAAAAGGAAATTATTTTACTTTGCAAAGTATTGCTCATTACAAACCTGGCCTGGTCTGCACAGTTTCAGCAAGCAAATGACAGCAGCAGACAGCGCTTCTTACTGAGAACTGAACTTTTAAGACAAAAGTTCATTTTATCACGGCGTATTGATAGTATTTTTAAAGACAGTTCGATAAAAGATACTATACCTGATTATATTGTCATTACCGACACCGTTAAAACTTATCCATTTACAAGAGATTCTCTTGAAAAAATCAGCATAAAAGGATTAAAAAGACCTTTTCGTGCCCTGTTATTACTTAAACCGCCTGAAATATCTGGTAACTACTGCCTGATCAAGCCGAAGTACTGGTCTAAGTCTTTTGACTTAACGCTCAATCTGACAGAAGCTACATTTAGCCAAAACTGGAAAGCAGGAGGCCTAAATTCACTTGCTGCACTTGGAACAATAAATGCAAAAACTGATTATGAGCGTTACGATGTTTCTTTTACTAATGAACTTCAGTCTCAGTACGGTCTGGCCGAACAAAAAACTCAGGGATTAAGAAAAACCGCTGACAGATTATACCTGGATTCAAAATTTGCAATTAAAATCAAAAATCCTTTTTACCTGTTTACAGCCATTAACTTCCAATCACAGTTCGCCAGCGGTTACAGTTATTCAACTAGTGCAACAGGTAGTACATTAAGATCTAAACTATCAGGATTTCTTGCCCCTGGTTATTTAACAGAATCATTGGGTCTTGAATATAAACCAGATAATAACTTTTCACTTCGCTTTGGCTTTGGCTCATTCAGGCAAACATTTGTTGTAGACACTACTATTTATAAAAACGTCTCCGGCAACTACGGAGTAGCGGTTGGCGAGCGAACTTCAACCCAGGCTGCCTTTCAACTCGTTGCAAACTTTGATAAAAATATTGCGAAAAATTTGCACTTGAAAACATTGTTTCAATTTTTTGAAAGTTACTCAAGTAGAACAAATACCTCTAGTAGACTTGATATCAGCCTGACAGCAAAAATCAATAAAATGCTTGATCTCAATTTTATGGGATCGGCGCTTTATGACAGGAGTCAGGATTCAAAAATTCAATTTACCCAGTTTTTATCCCTAGGCATCGCGTATAAATATTCAGACTTTTAACTATGTCAGAAGCAAACCCCTGGAAAAAGCTCAGCTCTGCACTGAAATATGAAAATGCATGGATCAGTTTGACTGAACATCAAGTGCTAAACCCTTCGGGAAAGCCTGGCATTTACGGTGTAATTAATTTTAAGAATATTGCCATCGGAATAGTACCATTAGATAAGCACTTAAACCTGACCCTGGTTGGTCAATACCGGTTTGCTCTTGATGCCTATAGTTGGGAATTACCAGAAGGAGGAGGCCCTGTCAATACATCACCACTAGAAAATGCACGCCGTGAACTGTTAGAGGAAACCGGATTAAGGGCAGAAAATTGGGATGAGCTGATGCGCATGCACCTATCCAACTCTGTTTCAAATGAACTTGCCATAATTTATCTAGCTCGAAACCTCAGCCAGCATCAGGCATGTCCTGAAGACACTGAGCAATTAAAATTGCTGACTATCCCATTTGAAAAAGCGTATTCAATGGTTTGTACTGGTGAAATTACTGATGCTATGACAGTGGCTGCTATATTAAAAATTAAAATTATGATTCTCGACCCCGCTTTTGGTATATGAAGAAAGTATTATCTTATTTACTAACACCTTTTTTTTACATTGCGTTTTACCTTGTTTTACTAATTTTTCATCCAATTCAATGGATCTGCTATAACTTTTTTGGCTATGACGTGCACAAGAAATCGGTTGATTTTCTCAATGGGGCACTAGTAGCATGTTATTTTATAATGGGCACCAAGGTCAGTTTCATTAATAAACAGCACCTTCCGCAAGGAAGAACCATTTTATTTATTTCTAACCATCAAAGTCTGTTTGATATACCGACTATGATCTGGTTTTTAAGAAAATATAAACCGAAATTCGTTTCAAAAATTGAGCTGGGCAAGACTTTTCCAAGCATTGGATATAATTTGCATAAAAGCGGAGCAGCCCTGGTTGACAGAACTGATGCTTTACAAGCCTTGGCAGAAATCGAACGTTTGGGCAAATTCATCCATGAAAAATCCTATTCTGCGATACTTTTTCCTGAAGGTACGAGGTCACGCACAGGGATAATGAAAACCTTTACATACAGAGGGTTCGCAAAGCTGATTGAATGCAATCCGACGGCTTTGATCGTTCCTGTTGCTATTGAAAACGCCTGGAAAATGCAAAAGTATGGTACATTTCCGCTATCGTTTGGAGAACAAATCACCTGGACAGTTTTATCTGCCCTTGAACAGGAAGGGAAAAGTATAGAGGAGATAGTAAGCCTTGCAGAATCAGCTATAAGAAAGCAATTACGCCAATAAAACAAGAAAGATGTTGAAAAAGGTAACGTCTATTTTACAAACTTATATTCTTAAAAAAGTGTTTATCAAAAATCATGTTAGATAATTAATACTATAATTTCCAATTAAAAGTCCGGAGGGGTGTCCGGACTTTTTCTTCCTTTTGAACTTAGATTAATTAATTTTCACTATCAACAAATTTCGAGTGCATGTATTCCCTGTTCAGTCGTGCAATATTCTCTTGGGATATAAGTTTTGGACATTCTGCAGAACAGGCTCCTGTATTGGTACAATTGCCAAAACCTTCTTCGTCCATTTGTGCAATCATTGCACTTACTCTTGAGTCGCGCTCTGCATTACCCTGAGGAAGCAATGCTAATTGAGATACTTTCGCACTAACAAACAACATAGCTGAAGAGTTTTTGCAGGCGGCAACACAGGCACCGCAAGCAATGCAGGTAGCTGCACTAAAGGCAAGATCGGCATCTTCTTTTGGAATCAGGATATTATTCGCATCCGGAGCATTACCAGTATTGACAGATATAAATCCACCAGAAATAATGATGCGGTCAAATGCTGAACGATCAACTGTAAGGTCTGCGATAACTGGGAATGCTGCTGCGCGCCATGGTTCAACGGTAATTGTCTGCCCGTCTTTGAATGAGCGCATGTGTAGCTGGCAAGTCGTTGTTTGCTGTGGTCCGTGTGGTTTCCCGTTAATATACATTGAGCATGAGCCACAAATACCTTCACGGCAATCATGATCAAAAACAATCGGACGTTTGCCTTCTAGAATTAATTCTTCATTCAGCACATCGAACATTTCAAGAAAAGACATCTCAGCAGAGATATTACTTACTTTATATGTTTCGAATGCACCCTTTACTGAAGAATTTTTCTGACGCCATACTTTCAGGGTCAGGTTCATTTTTTGTTCCATTACGAATTATTTATAGCTTCTGGCAGTAACCTTAATCGATTTGAATTCAAGATGTTCTTTATGCAGCTGATAATCATTCATACCCAGGAATTCCCATGCGGAAACATATGAAAAATTTTCATCATCTCTTAAAGCTTCGCCTTCTGGTGTCTGATACTCTTCTCTAAAATGGCCTCCACAAGATTCATTGCGGTCTAATGCATCGATACACATAAGTTCACCAAGCTCTAGAAAATCAGCAACCCGTTCTGCTTTTTCAAGTTCACGGTTAAGTTCATTGGCTTCTCCCGGAATTTTTACATCACGCCAGAATTCCTGTTGCAATGCCCTGATATCAATTATGGCATCTTCCAAACCTTCTGCACTACGTGACATCCCGCATTTATCCCACATGATTTTTCCCAGTCGTTTATGAAAACTATCTACAGTAGTATTTCCTTTAATACCAATGAGCCTGTCAAGTCTAGCTTTTACGGCAGCCTCGGCCTCAGCAAATGCAGGGTGATCTGTAGGAATCGCTTTCTGACGTATTTCTTCAGATAAAAACTCTCCAATTGTGTAGGGAATAACGAAATAACCATCTGCGAGTCCTTGCATCAAGGCAGAAGCTCCCAGACGGTTAGCTCCATGATCTGAGAAATTAGCCTCGCCCAAAGCATATAGCCCAGGAACAGTGGTCATCAGATTATAGTCAACCCATAAACCACCCATTGTATAATGAACAGCTGGATAGATACGCATTGGGGTTTGATATGGGTCTTCACCTGTAATCTGCTTATACATATCAAATAGATTACCGTACTTTTCTACGATAACCTTTTTTCCCATTGCAGTAATCGTTTCGGGGTCTGTAGTATGTGTGTGCTTACCAGCTTCAATTTTCCCAAAACGCTGAATAGCTGATGTAAAATCAAGAAATACTGCCATTTTTGAAGTTCCTACACCATAGCCAGCATCACAACGCTCCTTTGCAGCTCTTGATGCAACATCTCGGGGTACAAGATTGCCAAAGGTAGGGTAACGGCGTTCAAGATAATAATCGCGTTCATTTTCAGGAATATCACTAGCCTTACGTATATCGTTCTGCCTGAGGGGCACCCAGATTCTTCCATCATTACGTAATGATTCAGACATAAGCGTTAACTTTGACTGATAGTCACCGCTCACCGGAATACAGGTTGGATGAATCTGTGTAAAACAGGGATTACCGAAAAATGCTCCTTTTTTATGTGCTTTCCAGGTTGCGGTGACATTAGAACCCATGGCATTGGTCGAGAGGTAAAAAACATTACCATAACCCCCAGTGCAGAGTAAGACAGCATGACCAAAATGGCGCTCTAGTTCTCCAGTATTTAGATTTCTGGCAATGATACCTCTTGCTTTACCATCTATCATGACCACATCAAGCATTTCATGACGCGCATAAACATCAATCTGTCCTAAAGAAACCTGACGCTGTAATGAGCTATAAGCACCAAGCAAAAGTTGTTGTCCGGTTTGGCCGGCCGCATAAAAAGTACGTTGTACCTGAACTCCGCCAAATGAACGGTTACTCAGCAAGCCCCCATATTCACGGGCAAAAGGTACACCCTGAGCTACACATTGATCGATAATCTGGGTGCTGGTTTCTGCAAGGCGATAAACATTTTCCTCTCTTGAACGGTAGTCACCTCCCTTAATTGTATCGTAAAACAGGCGATAAACACTATCTCCATCATTCTGGTAATTCTTTGCGGCATTTATACCTCCCTGAGCTGCAATTGAGTGCGCTCTGCGAGCAGAATCCTGAAAGCAAAATGACTTGACTTTATAGCCAAGTTCAGCCAGGGAAGCAGCTGCAGAAGCTCCGGCTAAACCAGTGCCTACAACTATTACTTCGAGATTTCTTTTGTTTGAAGGATTTACCAGGTGAACTGTCGACTTATAATTACTCCATTTACTGGCTAATTCACCATCAGGTATTTTTGCATCAAGTTCTATCATTTGAGTTGCTGGTTAAAAATTCTATTTAATAAAATGCAGGTAAATCGCGAGCGGCATTGCTGCAAATACAAGTGGAACAAGAAGTGAAAAAACAACCCCGACAAATTTTATCACAGGAGTGTATTTTTTGTGGCTAATACCCAGGGTTTGAAATGCTGATGAAAAACCATGAAGCAAATGGTAGCCCAAAGAGAACATGGCAAATACATATAATGCTACAATAAATGGCTGCTGAAAAACTTCATGCATCATTGCGTATAAATCTTTATGCTTGATACTATCATCAACCAATATATTTGTAAACCTTGATTTTACCCAAAAGTTTCCAAGATGTACAATCAGAAAGATCAGTATGATAGTTCCTAGTAAACCCATTGACCGGCTATACCATTTTGAATTGCTGTCGGCCGAACTGACTGCATATTTAATGGGTCGGCTTTGATCATTTTTTCTGCTCAGCACCGCTGCCTGATAAATATGAACAATGAAACCAGCGATAAGGCCAACTTCCATAATACGGATAAGTATATTATTTGCCATAAAATCAGCTGCAGTATTAAATTTTAAGCCTCCATCATTGGCAAATACCAAAGAATTTATGCTTACATGTACTAAAAGAAAACTAATTAAAAAAAGACCTGTCAGGCCCATTACCAGTTTTCGGCCGATTGATGTGTTAAAAGCATCGGGAAGTCGACTCATATAATG
Source organism: bacterium (assembly GCA_031363945.1). Lineage (GTDB taxonomy): Bacteria > Bacteroidota > Bacteroidia > Sphingobacteriales > Sphingobacteriaceae > JANLVJ01. The sequence continues at coordinate 134,132 of JANLVJ010000064.1, forward strand.
ATGTTTTGGTTAAATCAGTCAAATTTATTTAAAGCGGGCCGGTTCATAGCCCTTAATAACTATTTAGAATGGTTCTAATTAATAGTTTTCAGTCAGTAGCATTTAAACAAATCACCTTCCCTGAAAATACAGGATAGATTTTATCATTTTCGTTGACAGCGATGGTTGAATTGCCAGTAAATCGACCAAATGCAGGTAGAACACCCTGCTTATCAGAAAAATAAAAACAAGGCATTGTAAGACTTTGCCTGGCCCTTCCTTTTAATCGTATGCCTGGGTGAATATGCCCAGAAAGATAATAGTGACTACCTGCAATAGTTGTATTTGCCGGAGGAACATGAACCAATCTGAACGGGAACACATCAAGATATCCCTTTACGATGATTACCCCAGCATTAAGCAAAACCTGATCATTCAAAATATCATGGTTTCCTTTTACAAGTACTATTTCAAGATCAGGAAATTTTTTACGCCATACCGGAAACAGATACCAGTCAATATTAAGTTCACTATGAAAAAAATCACCCAGGATATACAGACGCCCAGGCTGATAACGTTCAACCAGATCTGCCAGTAATGAAAGATCTTCTTCCTGCAGTTTAGTTGGAACAGGAATACCTGCTTTTCGAAAGTGACCTGATTTTCCAAGATGAATATCGGCAACTAAAAGCGCAGAATTTCTCTTCCACCAGATTGCCTTCTCAGGCAATAACATTAACACTTCATTTTTAATCGTTACTTCTATCATTTATTATAAAGGAGAAGGGCTCACGAATGAGCCCTTCTTCAATATCTAAAATTAAGGTTAAATCTTAATTTCTAATGCTACGTTGAAAGGTCTGTGTAACATTTGGTTCTCTTGGATCAATAAATTCAACACCAAGACCTTCTGTACTGGCAGCCAGCGCATCATTAATATCAGCAGGTGACTTAATAAGCTGATCATTGATTTTGATAATGATAAACCCAACTTTTAAACCAGCGTCTTTTAACAAACCCTGACCAAGGCGGCTGATCTTAACACCAGATTGTACACCAAATTTGGCAAGTTCTGTCTTCGAAAGAGGCAAGGCCTCAATGCTTGATAGTGTGATATCAGCTGGAGATGCTTCTTTATGTACCAGTTTAATACCCCCATCCTGATTTTTGAGCAAAACCTTAAAATTCATGGTTTCGCCATTTCTTAAAAGTGTAACATCAACCTTGTCGCCAGGCCTGTATCGGGCAACCTGCTCTTCAAGTTCAGAAATTGAATTAACAGGAAGGGACTGAATGCTAGTGATAATATCATCCGCCTTGATTCCAACTGCCTCAGCAGAACTTCCTGCAGAAACACCGCCTACGTACACACCCCTGATGTCAGGATCCTTTAATTTTTTTTCTTTTACAAATTCAGCTGTTACCTCTTCGCCTAAAACGATGCCAAGGTAGCCCCGCTGAACAGTTCCGTAATTGCGCAAGTCATCAATTACTTTTTTGACCAGATTAACAGGCACTGCAAATGAATAACCCTCAAAGTTACCCGTACCTGACGCTATGGCTGAGTTAATACCAATCAGTTCTGCATTCATATTCACAAGAGCCCCACCACTATTACCCCTGTTTACAGCTGCATCAGTTTGAATGAACGACTCAACAGCCCTGTTAGCCTTTGGCTTTTGCTGAGGTCCGAACTGCTGGTGTGGATTACCACCAGAATTGCCAAGAAGCCCGATACTTCTACCCTTTGCACTTACGATACCTGCAGTAACAGTTGATGTTAGATTAAATGGATTTCCTACAGCAAGCACCCACTCACCAACTTTTACCTGATCAGAATTACCAAATTTAAGTATAGGCAACCCTTCTGCCTCTATTTTAAGCAGGGCAATATCCGTGTTTGGATCTGTTCCGATAAGTTTGGCCTTGAAAGATTTTTTATTTTCTAGAACAACTTCAATATTATTGGCGTCTTCAATAACGTGATTGTTGGTTACGATATAGCCATCTGCTGATATAATAACACCTGAACCGAATGCTTTTTGAGGGCCGCGTGAAGGCGTCATTCCAAACATATCACCAAACATTTCTGAAACATCATCCCCGCCTTTTGAAGCCCGGTAAGTTGTAGTAATATGCACCACCGCAGGAGTTGAAACCGCTGCCGGAGCCACAAAATCAGGTAATCCTGAAGAACTCAGATTGCTCGAACGATCTGAAACCTTCACGTAATTTACTTTCTGCTGTTCAGTTTGAAAAGAAACAAAGGGCTTAGGTTCAATGAGCTTATACCCTCCGACTGCAATAAGACCTCCTATGGCTGCAGTAAGCAATGTTAAACCAGTTTTTTTCATTGTTAAATAATTAATTATGAGATATTTTTTATTTGTAATGATCAGTTTATTTAACAGCTAATCACATCCGATAGTTTCTGTAAAATGCCTGTTTATCGTTATCTATGTCACAAAACAAAAATAATACCATATTAACGATTTGACAGCAATCTTCATTGCATTGAATGAAAAGATTTTTTTCTGATAAATTTACATGTGTTGGTTTTATAGCCCAGGCAACAGCCTACGGCTTTTTTAATTTTTTATAGTCTTTAGCCAGGATCATATGGTACAGGAAAAAGTAATATTTTATAAATATCAAGGTACTGGAAATGATTTTATTCTGATAGATAACAGAGAAAACATTATAAAAAAGAGTGATACAGGCCTTCTAAAGAAGCTTTGCGATCGAAAGTTCGGAATTGGCGCTGATGGCATCATTCTTCTTGAGAATGATTTAGAATTTGATTTTCACATGTTTTATGCAAATGCTGACGGGCTCGAAGGAAGTATGTGTGGCAATGGTGGCAGATGTATTGTTGCCTTCGCGCGGAAGCTTGGAATTATAATCGATGATGCCGTTTTTTCAGCACCTGACGGAATGCATACTGCCAGAATTACAGGTTCAACCGTTTCCCTGGAGATGAAAAATGTGACAAGTCTGAAAAAAATTGAAAACTACTGGCTTACAGATACAGGTTCACCTCATTATGTGAGCATGGTAGACAATCTGGAAGAACTGGATGTTTACTCCAAAGGTCTGGCCATACGCAATAATGCATTGTTTAGAAAAGAGGGTATAAATGTCAATTTTGTTCAAAGAGAAGAAGAAGTCTACTTTGTCAGAACCTTTGAACGTGGAGTTGAAAATGAGACACTGGCATGTGGAACAGGGGTAACTGCTGTAGCTATCGCTATGGCTCAGCAGAAAAAAGAAACTGGTTTGTATATAACTGAGATCAGAACTCTTGGAGGTCTTCTTAAGGTTTCATTCGAAAAAAATAAGGATGCCACATTTACTTCGATTTACCTTGAGGGGCCAGCAGAACTGGTATTCGAAGGGCATATTTTTATATGATGTTTTAAGCAGGCATTACTTACATTTGAGGTTTTGAACTATTTAATGTAGGTATATACAGTGTTACGAGTCGACAGCAACAAACCCTGTGCAATTGTTTATTCTCTTTGCCGCCATGAGTATCTGGGATTTTTAATTGAGCCACATATTGTTCAGCTTGATGAAAATCAGCAGCTTTTACTCACCCATCAGCGACTTTTTTCAACAACTGCCATTGAGTTTTCAGCCTTTCTTGATAAGACAGATTTAGCACTGATCAAACTACTTGATGAATGCGAACAGGAATATATCATTCGTAAACACCTGAACAAACCTGTCAGACCAGCAATATTTTTTAAGAAATACTTTGACGACCCAGCTCTGCATGCCAGACTTAGACCACGTCTTGAAAAAAAAATGAATGAGGCATTACAATCACTCAGGGAAAAAAACCTTTTTGAAATGGGTAAAGATGGTAATCCTTGCTGGCGTGCGCTAAGTCTTGCGACTGAAGCAGCAAGCATCTTATTTCATTTCAGACGTACAGAATTAAATACCCGCTATTTTCCTACAATCAAATACCTTGGAGCACGTATTGAGTTTATGTTTAAGAATGCAGAAATTATCAGCAATCTGCCGGCCTGGCTGCTACTTGACCAAACCCTGTATTATTTCGGGGCCAAGCTTGACGGCAAAAAACTTTTACCCTTTCTGAATAAAAGATACATCGAAATACCAAGGGTAAATGAACCCGAATACTTTAAAAAGTTCATTCTGCCCCTTGTCGAAAAGCATGCCGTATATGCAGAGGGCTTTGAAATCATCAATAAGGCCTTCAATGCTGTTGCGGTAATTAAAATTAATCTTGATGCCTACGGTTCTGATTTTTTAGCCCTGAATTTCAGGTATGGAGATTACGAGTTTTCTCATTCCCAGGCGGCCTCTATTTCTGTACACCTGGAGACAAAAGAGGATAATTATACCTTTTTCAGGGTCAGGAGAATTAAAACCTGGGAAGATGAAATGGTTACCCACTTACTTGATTTAGGCTTACAAGCCGCTGATTCATCATTTTTTGGCTTACCAAGAAAAGATGGGGCGGCAAAAGAAAACAACTTTAAGATAAGTTCACAACTCAGTATACTTGACTGGGTGAATGACAACTATAAACTTCTGGAAAAAACTGGATTTGTCATTGAGCAGACTAAAAATGGTAAAAACTACTTTCTGGGCGAACATAGTATACGTCTTGATATTACTGAAGACAATGACTGGTTTGACATAAACGCACTGGTTTATTTCGGTAGCCATTGCTTGCCATTTACAGCATTAAGGCATTATATCTTAAATAATATCAGAGAATTTGTTCTGCCAGGGGGAGAAATAGCCGTAATACCTGAAAACTGGTTTATTGATTATGGAAATCTATTTGGTTTGGCTGAACCCGGTGAACAGTTAAGACTGAAAAAACACCATATCGGCCTGGTGCAGGAATTTGCAGAAAATTCATTGGCAAAGGTTAGTTTCGAAACCAAACTTAGGGCTTTATCAAATTTTATTGAAATTGAAGAGGTATCCTTACCTCTGGGAATTCAGGGCACACTTAGGCCATATCAACATGCTGGTTTTAACTGGCTCGCATTTCTTAGGAAATTTCATCTTGGTGGCTGCCTGGCAGATGATATGGGCCTGGGTAAAACCTTTCAGACACTCACTTTACTTCAGAAAGTAAAAGAAGAGGAGTTGCGGAAATCTATATGTTCCCTGATTGTCATGCCGACCTCATTGATTCATAACTGGGTGGCAGAAGCAGCTAAATTTACCCCAGATCTTAAACTACTGGTTTATACAGGTACAGATCGCTGCAAGACCACCAATCTTTTTTCAGCATATGATCTGGTTTTGACAACATATGGAATTGTCAGGCTTGACGAAGAACAGCTTGCTGACTATTTTTTCGAATACATCATTCTCGATGAAAGCCAGCAAATTAAAAATCCCCTTTCAAAAATATCTAGAGCAGTAAAGTCATTAAAATCAGCTCATAAATTAATTCTTAGTGGTACACCCATGGAGAATTCTATCACTGATTTATGGTCTCAGATGTCATTTATCAATCCGGGTTTACTGGGTAGCCATGGATATTTTACCCAGCATTTTAGTCTCCCAATTGAAAAAAAAGGAGATGCTGCAAGCCTGGTAAAACTTCAAAGTCTGATCAGGCCATTTATTCTCAGAAGAACAAAACAACAGGTAGCCTCAGAGCTGCCTCCCAAAACTGAGCAGATCTTTTACAGTGATATGTCCGAGGAGCAGGAAAAAGTTTATGAACAGACTAAAACCTATTACCGAAATGAGCTCATGAAGTTAATACCCGGGGGTGGCTGGCGTAAAAGTAAGTTTTCAGTTTTACAAGGGCTAACCAAACTAAGGCAAATTGCAAATCACCCTAAAATGGTTGATGCTGCGTATTCCGGCGACTCTGGAAAATTTAATGATGCACTAGAACTTTTGGGAAATACCATTAGTGAAGGCCATAAAGTATTGGTGTTTTCTTCCTTCACCCGTCATCTGTCACTTTTCAAAAAACACCTTGAAGATGAGCAGATTTCATATTCATATCTTGACGGGGGTAGTAGAAACCGGGAAGAAATTGTCAATGAATTTAGAAACAACGAAAAAATACAGGTATTTCTGATCTCAATCAAGGCAGGCGGGGTAGGCCTTAATCTGATTGAAGCAGATTATGTATTTATTCTTGACCCCTGGTGGAATCCGGCTGTAGAGCGGCAGGCTGTAGACAGAACTCATCGCATTGGTCAAACCAAAAATATTTTTATCTATAAGTTCATCACTAAAAATTCTGTTGAAGAAAAGATTCTGGCGCTGCAACAACGTAAACAGGGATTAAGCGATTCACTCATACAACTTGAAGATACATTTATGAAAGAACTGAACCTGGAAGAAATTATGTCGATGCTTGACTAGGATTAAAAGGGATAGATTAAACTACCAGCAGGGCTAAACTATCAGCCATAATTCGCGTCTGACCACCTATACTTCAGGTTATGACTACAGGCAATAGTTTGCAGAACACCATGCATCTATATTATCGTGCAGGTTTTGGTTGCAGTTATGCTGACGCAGAAAAAACCGCACATCATTCTATTGAGAAAATGGTCAAAAACCATTTTAAAAATGCTACTGCCAACAAGCCCATTACAGCGGCGCAATTTACCTATCCTGAAAATTTCAAATCACTGACAGGTGATGAAAGAAAGGCAGTTCAGAAAGAGAAAGATCAACAAAAGCAGAACCTTAACGTCACCTGGCTAACCCGTTTTTCAGACTCTGAGACAGCACTTCGTGAGCGCCTCACATTGTTCTGGCATGGGCACCTTGCGTGCAGAGTAGATAACCCCATGCAAATGCAGGAACTGAATAATATTCAGCGAAATTTTGCACTTGAAAACTTTAAGGACCTCCTGCTTGCTGTGTCAAAGTCTGCTGCAATGCTTGACTTCCTGAATAACCAGCAGAATAAAAAAAATCACCCCAATGAAAACTTTGCACGTGAAGTCATGGAACTGTTTACCATAGGCAGAGGAAATTATTCTGAAAATGATATTCGGGAGTCAGCCCGTGCTTATACCGGATGGCAACATGATAAAGACTTTAAGTTTACCTTTAATGTTAAAAATCACGATGCCGGCCCTAAAACATTTATGGGTCAAAAAGGTAACTTCACGGGTGAAGATATTATTGATATCTTATTGAGCAAACCTGCTACTGCACGGTTTCTTGCCACAAAAATTTACACTTACCTGGTAAATGACGTTCCTGATCAACAGCAGATAACTGATCTGGCTGATATTTATTATAAATCAAGCTATCATACAGGAGAGCTGGTAAAACACATTCTCAGCTCAGACTGGTTCTATAGTGCACAAAATACCGGGAATAAAATCAAATCACCTGTTGAATTTATTGCCATCCTGAATAAGACATTCAATATTTCATATACCGATCCAAAGAGTCTTTTCTACCTGCAACAATTACTGGGTCAAACTCTTTTTAATCCACCCAATGTTAGCGGGTGGGCGGGTGGTAAAGCATGGATTGACACCTCATCTCTACTATTCAGGATGAAAATACCTTCGGTTATATTAAGTTCAGGACTTATAGAGTTTCAAGGCAAACATGACCCTGAAGAAGAGGCTCTTATAGCCTTACAAAAAAAGACTCCCTCAGCGATACAAAAAAGAATGAGCTCTGTGGTAGACTGGAGTGCTATTTTAAATTCTTTTCCAGAATCTATCAGTCAGTCAGATCTTATAACCTACTTATTGCCAGCAGGTATGAGTGAAACACAACGCAGAAGTATGCTGAGTACAGATCGTGCTGACTTAAAAGGCGTAATTGTCGAATTAATTTCAACCCCTGAATATCAGCTAAGTTAAAAAGATGAATAGAAGAGCCTTTATTCGAAATTCTGCGCTAATTTCTAGTGCATTCATGGTTCCCGGATTCCTTAAACCCTTTGAGGTCATGGGGTCAGAGCTGGATGGTGAAAAATCATTGGTAATTATTCAATTTTCAGGAGGTAATGATGGGCTGAATATGCTGGTTCCTTATTGCGATGATATTTATTATAAACTCAGGCCAAGCCTGGGCATTGCTGAAAGTAAGGTTATAAAGTTAACAGATTACCAGGGCCTGAACCCTAATATGCAAGCACTCAAGCCAATATATGATCAGGGTTGTATGAGTATTTTAAATGCTGTCGGCTACCCAAATCCTGATCGCTCACACTTTCGTTCTATGGATATCTGGCAAACAGCCAGTAATGCAAATGAATTTCTTTCAACTGGCTGGCTTGGCCGGTATCTTGATGCTACCTGCCCCAAAGGAGATAAACCTTATTTGGCAATCGAACTTGATGATGCCCTTTCTCTTGCAATGAAAGGTCGGCATATAACGGGTATGGCAGTAAAAAATGCAGGGCAACTTTATCAGACCACCCGCGAACCGTTCTTTAAAGATATTGTCGATAATCATCCCCAACATCTGAATGAAGACAATCTGGGCTATCTATATAAAACCCTTATTGAGACTTATTCGTCTGCAGACTACATTTATACTACCTCAAAAACATATAAAGTTACTGGCACATATCCCAATAGTGGCTTTGCATCACAGTTAAAGTCAGTTTCTCAATTCATAAATTCAGGCCTTAAAAGCAGGGTTTACTATATTTCTCTGAGTGGTTTTGATACCCATGTCGGTCAACTCAACGGTCAGGGAAAAGTATTGGAAACCTTTTCAGAAGGTATTGCTGCCTTTATTACCGATCTGAAGCAAAGTGGCAAACTTGATACAACACTGGTGATGGCTTTCTCTGAGTTTGGCAGAAGGGTAGAACAAAATGCAAGCAACGGAACTGATCATGGTACTGCCAATAATGTGCTCTTATTCGGAGGGGCTCTTAAGAAAAAAGGCATTTTAAATGAGCCTGCTGATTTACAGCATCTTGATCGTGGTGATCTGATCTATAAAACTGATTTCAGGTCGGTTTATGCCACCATTTTACAAAACTGGCTGAAAACAAGTTCTACCTCTGTGCTAGACCAATCATTTCAGCCCTTAGATTTCATTTAATCAAAAACTTCTGCCAAATGTTCATTCAAGATTATTAATGGCCGGGCCGGAGGTCTTTGTCAAAATTTATAAATTAAATTTCTATCTTTCCATTTTTTGGTTGGTAATGACAACAAATAGATCCTGAATTTTAAATGAGCGAAGAGAAATTATACATTCTTGTAGTTGATGATGATGCGATAAGTAATTTTGTAACTGTTCGTCATTTAAAGCAGTTTCAGGCGCTTGGTCATATTCAGGATTTTACAAACCCTCTTGAAGCTTTAAGCTTTTTGCAGACTGAGATTGAGTCGGCTAAAAAATTACCTGATTTCATTTTGCTTGATATAAATATGCCACAGTTAGATGGCTGGACTTTTCTCGATAAAATGCATGAGCTCAAAATCAGTAGTCCTCAGGTATTTATGTTAACTTCTTCTATTTACCCTGAAGATTCTGAAAGATCAAAGAACTATAAGCTTGTTAGTGGTTTCATCGTTAAACCATTAGATAGAAATAAAATCCAGACTCATCTGAATATAGTCTGAAGTGTCCTGATAACAGTTTTCTAAAATTGATTTATATGAAAAGGGGCACCATCTTATTTTCAATTATTGGTTTCGTTTTGTTGATTCAATTATTTAGGATTAATAAGACGAGCCCGGCCATTATACCTGCTCAGGATTTTGCAACGCTGGTAAATATGCCCGTTGATAAACTTGCCATCCTGAAAGCCGCCTGTTATGACTGCCATTCAAATGAAAGTATTTTTCCCTGGTATGCTGATCTGGCGCCTCTATCGTGGAGAGTATCAGATCATATTAAAAATGCACGCAGTCATTTGAATTTTTCTGAGTGGGGTACTTATAGCGCCCGAAGGCAGCAGCATAGGCTTGAAGATATTCAGGATGCCTTCAGTAATAACTGGATGCCTCTTTGGGATTATAAACTAGCCCATAAAGCCTCACGACTCAGTGCCCAGCAGCGTACTGAAATGGCCGGATGGTTTAAAACACTTGAATAGGTTAGACTTAGAACGCCTGGATTACGAAACGGTATCTTTACCTAATACCGCATTGTCACCAGACTACTGTTATTGACACCCTGTTTCTTGGCCATTGTCATTAGCACACCATGACCGATCAGGGGTACAGATGACTTATACAGGTATTTTTCGTTAAAAGCCGGGGTTATTCCATTTAATGAAAAGTAAATCTGGGTATCCGATGTATTACAGCTTAAGCTCAGCCGCCCGTCAACGATATGTACCTTAGGGGGGGAAATCTGGTTGAGGTATTTATCTGTACGCGCATCATGAATTACACCCTTCCAGTTTAAACCAAAGCCAAAATCATACAGTCTACCCTCTGAATCTTTGTAACAGATCATATCATGGGGCACATCTTCATATTGAAGTTCAACAGTTTTCATATTTGCAGGTAGCTGAAAGGGCAACAGACCCTGGGGCTCAACCCCACTCACGATTGCCAGTACGGCTTGGTTTTTAACCCCAAAGCTGACAATGATTGCATCTGCATTTTCTTCGAATTCAGCAAGTATTGCTGGTTTTGACAGTGAAATTGAAACAATTACTGGTTTCCCATTCATAAGAGAGCGAGTTTTTTTAATAATGTCTATATCGACTAGATTTGATGCTGTCACCGATTTGTCTTTATATGACCGGTTGAGAATACCTGGTTCAGCAGGGTCACCAGCAGCCAGGCTATGTTCACGGGCATAAATCGCCTTATACGTTCCATACTGCAGACTAATGGGCAAATACCCATTACCTCCCAGTCTTAAATCGTTTCGATCATATCCTGTTCCTGTCACCGGTCCTGATACGAATACAAGAGCAAAATCAGCTTTATTTGGATCATCAGTAACTTTAAAAAATTTGGCCAATAAATCTGCCTGTACCGGATCAGAATATTTTTCAGGGATATTCTTATTAAAAAAATCTTTTCTTGCTGACGAATATGATTTGGGTATATAAACAACACTTCCCGTTTTTATGGGTAGCACATTCCCTTTGTTTTTCAGGAGAACAATTGATTTAAGCTGAGCCAGGTAACCTGCAGTCATAAAAGCTGGATTACCCACAGTTTCAATTGTTTTTTTAATTTTCAGGTAGGGATTTTCAAATAACCCGAGTTGCATGATATTTCGTAGCAGACGACTCGCAGAAAGCTCGAAGCGGGCACGGGCAGTTAATTCTCCTTCGCTCATAACCAGCCTATTATAAGAGGCAATTACAGGAGCCGCATCATTATTACCACCAAACTGATCTACTCCAGCATTAATTGCCTTTATATGCCTGTCAATAACAGAGGCGGTTTCCATACCCCATGATTTACCTCTAAAATCATCAGGCCCCTTTCCCTCATCTGCAGTTACCTGCCAGTCAGTACAAACTACTCCATTAAAGCCATATTTATCCCGAAGCTGATCGCCAATCAGGTATGAGCTATAACTATTACCTGCATTTTGCCCATTTTTGGTGTCAATACCATATGAGACTGTATAATAAGGCATTAGCGCTGATGCAGTCCTTGTCTTATGATTAAGCCTCATACCGCCCTGAATAAAGGGAAGCAGGTGCTCGTCAAAATTATTACCTGGGTAAACGGCATACTTTCCATAGGCATAATGTGCATCTCGCCCACCTTCTTCAGGCCCTCCACCTGGCCAGTGTTTGATCATGGCATTTACACTGCCGTAGCCCCAGCCTCCAGCAATTTCATCTTTACCATAAGATGTTTGAAAACCATCGACATAAGCCCGGGCCATATCAGTTGATAACTGAGGATCTTCACCAAAAGTGCCATTTATGCGTACCCAGCGAGGTTCGGTACCCAGATCAATCTGTGGCGACAGGGCTGTTGATATTCCCATAGCCCGATATTCCTGAGCTGCAATATGTCCGAAATTCTCAACCAACCCGGGGTCAAAAGTTGCTGCCAGCCCTAGTGGGTCAGGCCATTGTGATATCTCTCCTCCGGCACCAGCTGTATATTCGGCACCAACATCAACACTGTGCCTGGGGTCTGAGCTAGTATTTACAGGTATACCCATACCAAGGCCTTCAACAAATGCCTGAGCTTTATTATTCCATAAAGCTGCATCCGAAGGAGAACTGACAGCTGTGATCAGAACATGGCGAATATTATCTTTCTGTAAAAATAGTTTTTGCTGGTCAGAAAGGTCTGATGGTTCAGCCCGACTCTCAGGAAATGGCTTGCCACTATAGGTTGCAACCAGCACTTTCCCTGGAATGGCCTGATGCAAACTATAGAGCATCAAGCCCGAAAGCTGCTCGATAGAAAGCTTGCTTACCAGGTCTTTGATCCGCTGATCAAGTGGAAGTCTCCAGTCTTCATATTTATCAAGCTTACCGTCTTTATTCAGGTCCTTAAAATACAATCCATTCTGTTTAATGAGTTTTACCCCAGAACCGGTAGCATACCCGAGCAATGGCCCTTTCATATTCTGGTAATATATAATACTGTCTGCACTGCCTGGCCCTTGGTTTGCAGTTTGTTTCACACCAGCAGAACTGAATATGAACACTGCAATAAAGCCTAGTAAAATAGTTCCAGTTACTGCCCACAGTTTTAATCTAACATTAAGTTCCTTTTTCATAAAAATCAGTTTTGGTGCTTCCGCAATTTTTTTTTTGCTTGTTTACTCCGATGCGTATGAGCAGCCGGTTTTAATTTAGTTTTTTTGCGAGGATGGGTTTTTAATAATACGCGGGAATGCGATTTATTGTTTATCCGGGGTTTCACAGATACTTTTTTCACAGCGACTTTCGACTGTGTTATTTTTTCAATAGTCTTCTGGGAAATATTTACCTGCAAGGTGACCTGATCCTGCCCTGTATCCTGAGCAGCCGGGGTTAAAACTAATATACCTGGACGACTGAATCGCAGTTTATTTATCCAATGAAGGTTTTGTGGGGGAGCCCAGATAATAAATGACTTATTTGTTCTCTTGTTTGATACATAAACTGGCCCTGAAACTTGAGAAACAACCTTAAAATCACCATTTTCAGCTAAAAATGTGTTCGATCTAAATGCAAGTGTATCATTATTATAGTCTTCAAGCCTTGGGCTGATATCTGAATTGTATTCCTCAACATTCAGGTGCATGCTTTTCGTAGTCTTGTCATCAAGGGCATCATAAACACCCTCATTGAGCATCGCCCATTTCTTTAAGGCAGAATCGGCACTTGGTCGTCTGTTGATTTTATCTGCCGATGGAATCAGTTCTGACATGCCTGCTTCTTTCTGCAAATAGGCAAGTTCTTGAGGAAATTTATGAAGGCTTTCAAGTTCTGCCTTATCAAATTCGCCCTTTATGTTATTTCCTTTATACGTATAGCTGTACGCCAGTGTAAACAAAGAGCCAGTTGCAGGATCAAACAAATTAAAGGTGGCTTTTCTATTACCAAAGGATTGACCCTGAGCCAGGTAGTCAATAGCAAGAAAAGTACGCCGGTTTAGTGAAACCCATTCTGACTTTGTTAGTCGGGTGGCCCCTGGAAGCGAATCAATATGAAGCGCTCGCAAACCAGCCACCGCACTGATGGTATAAATTTGAATGCGCGAGTTCCTTGCATTTGTATAAATGCCCACTAGTGTATTTACTGAATCTAATTTCCGGTAGTCCCAAAACGACAGACTGTCATCGGGATTTTTCTTTCCCAGCAAGATTTTATGCGCATCATTTAGTGACAGCCTGTTTTTTACAGGTGACGTGCAAGCTCCCAGACAAAATAACGTAAGAACAAATAGCAGAACAACGCGTACAGACATATATTTTTGCGTTTTAAACCGCTTTGGCCGTTTCATTTACGCCCTGAACCCTATACCCGCTGATTGCATAATACGTGATATATGAAAAGCAGATCAGTGGCACAATAAGCGCAATATTCAGCCCATTAAAGCCATTATGTTTAAATTGTGTTGAAATATAACCAGTTAGAATCGGACATATAGCGCCACCAACTATCGACATAATGATCAGGGAAGAACCTAGTTTAACCTGAGAACCAAGGTTTTTTGTTGCAAGGGCAAAAATTGTCGGGAACATGATTGAATGAAAGAAAAAGACAAACATAATTGCAATAACCGCCCCTAAACCGTTTCCTGTCATGCCATACGCAGTTAATATAACTGCAGCCAGAGCATAAAAAGCCAGGACAATATTTGGCTTGATTCTGCTCATTAAAAAAACACCTACAAATCGGCCAAGCATAAACAGCACAAAGGCAAATGAAAAATGATAAGCTGCAACCTGACTGGCTGAAGCATGTTCGGAAATATGATAAAGGTATCGAACAATGGCCCAATCAGAATTCGGGGCAAATGCGATTTTTATGTCTGTAAAATAAGACCAGAGAGATGCCTGGGCACCTACATCTAAAAATTGGGCAACCATACCCAGTACAAGGTGCTTATGCTTGAACAGGTCCCAGATACTTCCTTTTTCAAGATGCATTGGGTCAACATCATTTGACTCAATTTCTGGCATTTTTACAATCATAAAGAGCACGGCAAAGAATAAAACAATCAATCCGATACCTACGTATGGCATCTGAACAGAATGGGCCTCAGCAATACGGATTGCTTCAGACTGGGCATGAGGCATTGCTGCTAATGTTGCCTGGGTATTTTCTTTTGCAGAAAAAATAAATAAACTACCTATCAGAGGGCCCAGAACAAGACTGATTCCATTAAAAGACTGACTCACATTTAATCTGTTTACAGATGTTTCAGGTGGGCCTAAAACAGTTATATATGGGTTGGCCGCTGTTTCAAGAACAGCTACACCACAAGCAATGACGAAAAGTGCGAAAAGAAAAAACCCATATACCCGCATATTAGACGCCGGATAAAAAAGAAAAGCTCCAAATGCATAGAGAAGTAGACCAAATATGATTCCTTTCTTATATCCTATACGTTTAAGCATATAGCCTGCTGGCAATGCCATTACAAAATATCCTATATAAAATGCCGAATCAATAAAAGAGACCTGTGTTCGGGTTAAATCTAATGCGGTTTGGAAATGATGAACAAGAATTCCATTCAGGCTATTTGCCAAACCCCATAAAAAAAAAAGAGAAGTAACGAGAATGAAGGGGATTCTATATGATTGCATTGTTGTTTGGCCTTTTTTCAACGTTGCTTGTTCACCGCTGGTTCCTAAACCCATAAAGAAGTTGATTAGTAGATCTCTTAAAATTAAATCTAAATTGGTAAAATCAATATTTTTTATGAAAGAAAATATATTTAGACAGTTTACCGACCATCATTTTTAATTTAATTCACTTAATTTCAACGACAGCTTATTAAATAAGCCGTTTACCCATCAAGGATATGTCAGTTTTCTCTAAAATATTTATTGCTGGTTCTTTTTTTCTGTTTTCATTCTTATATGGCTACGGGCAGAATTCTCTTGATCTTGGGTCAGCACACCTGTTACTAAAAACAGCTCGTACCCAGGTACTAGCCCTTAAAAGAGCCGATGAAAAGATTGATAAGCTTCTTGATCTGGGTCTCTGGACCGAAGCTGAAGCATTACTGTCAAAAGAAAGACCAGGTCATGAGAAAAGTTTACTCGAGGCCAGGTATTTGATCCTTCAAAGCAGATTTAACGAGGCTGAACTGATTGTTGACGAAGTATTGTCCCATAGTCGTTCAAACCAATCGGCCCTTTTACTTAAAACACAATTACTCGTACAAAAATGGAAATTGCCAGATGCTGAAATCATGGCAGCCGACCTGATCAAGAGAAATGATAAAAACATTCAGGCAGCCGAAGCATTAGGAACCATCTACTTGCTTGAAAAAAATTATGTTAAGGCTACAGCTTTGGCAAGCTTACTACAAACCACATTTCCCATGCAAGCTGAGGGGTTTCTGCTTGAAGTAAAGGTACTATTTTCAACTAAACTGGGTGAGGGGGCTGAGCCAATTCTTAAGAAAGCTATCATGCTTGCGCCGCTAAATGTTGATTGCCGTTACTTCTATGGGTATCTGCTTTGGAGAAAAGGGCAGAAGGCCTTGTTAGGCGATATGCAGGATCAATGGAATTTCGCTCTTGAGATAAATCCACTTTATTACCTCATCCACTGGCATCTCGGTAATGGCTATACCAATGCTAGGTTCTCAGATTATACAGCAATTAATAATCCGGTTATCATTGAAGCATTAAAAACCTTTGATCCCTTGATTTCAAGTGGTAAGATTACAACAGCGATTGCTCTTTGTTCTAGCCTTAAAACTTCATACCCAATTAGCTCTCTTCCATATATTTATGCTGGGTCAGCATGGTATCTTGCTTCTTCACTTTTTAAAACAGAAGCTGATAAGACCCATGCCCTTGATTCTGCAAGAACTGATTTCAGGACAGCAGTTCGTATTTCTCCCTTATCAGGAATGGCCCATAATGGCCTGGCATCTGTACTGAACGCAGAAAGACTTGCTTTTTTATATTTCTCAGATTCTATCAAACAACATCTTTTAACGAATATTAAAGTATCACCAGATTTCACGAGAGTATTTACCGGGGTTGATTATTATCCTGGAAAACTGGTTCCTGCTATGGTATGGTCAGAGATGCATGCATCAACTGCATATTTGCCATTACTAGCTTTGGAAAAACGAATATTCACTATAATTCCCCTGCACCATACCTTGGCTGAAAGTCTAAACGAACCTTATTTTAATACTGGTATAACCTTCGATAACCGCCAATGGATGGATATTCGCGGAGTAGGAAGTGGGGCAGTTGGTATTGAATACCTGCTTGCAGGAGGTTATCGTGAAAGAAATGTGCTCTTGCATGAGTTTACTCATCTTTTTCATCATGATGTTCTCACAGAGCAGCAGCAGCGCCGAATCAGAAGTCTGTATTATGCGGCTATGAAGAATAAGGCTACCCTTGATTATTATGCTTCAAATAATGAAGATGAATATTTTGCCCAGGCATATGAAAGCTTTTTTGATGCGGTTAAAGTACATCCGCTTGATTATAAATCGATGAATACCCGCGCTGAACTTAAGGCCAAAGATCCTAAAGCCTATGGTTTTATCGATTCCCTTGTCAACCTTTCAGCTGCATCAGAAAGCAATGCCCAGTTATTAAAAGATAATTACGCTCAGGTTTATGCCAACATTGTACAGGAAGAATTAAATAAACCTGTACCCGGCAAGACAAAAATTAAAGATGCACTCAACAAAGCTATTGCCTATAATGCCAGTTACCTTCCACTATTAATCAGCAAGGCAAACTTTGCCATACAGCAAAAAGATTATACAACCGCAGAAACTATTTTACGGAATGCTGAAAATTTAAACACTGATTATGCCCCGGTATATACTGGCAATGCTACCCTTAACAGGGCGCTCTTCGAAGATGGCCTGCTTGAACAGTCCCAGGGCTTTGATTTGCAAAATACCTGGTTGCTAAAAGCCTTATCTGTCGAAAAAGACCTACAGCTCAAAGCAAATCTGGCTAATGCTTATGTAGATTTTCTAGTCTTAAATTGTAAGTACCCTCTTGCCATAAATTCTGCACTTGAATATACTGCTCATGCACCCACAATTTCAACCTATCTGCGTGATGCCAAACTGGAAATTCAGACAAAAGCAGTCTTATTGAAATGTTTACTGGGTTATGCAGAAGGTTTGCCGGCACTCACCCGTCAGGCCAGAGATATGCCAGTCTCAAGTACGTTAATCAGGCTGGCAGAAGCATATGCTGCGAATAAGAATTTTTTAACTGCTATTGAAACGCTTGAACCTATGGGCATAGAAAATCTGAAAAAGAAAAACTCAAATACCATTTTGCTGGCACATCTTTGCGTTTATGAGGCCGCTGCCGGAAATATATCAAAGGCACAAATATGGTATACAGCCCTGGCAAAACCACTTGATAGCAGCATCTGGTATTCCCGGGCAATGCTTGGTGCTGGAAAAGCCGCACAAGCACTTTTGTACCTGAACCAGCTTCCTGTACCAATGGAGCCAGAACCCAGAAGTTTTTATTACCAATGTCAGGGCCTTATTTATCTGAGACTTAAAAATGATAAATCGGCTATAATAAGTTTCAAATCTGCTCTTGACAATAACCCGTATGATTACACTTCAGCGATAACCCTTATCGATATTTATACCAGAACTGGAAAGAATGCGGAGATTAACTTTTTAAAAGCCCGTCTGATTAATCAGGAACTAAAGCCTGGTGAAAATATATTTAATTGATTATTAGTCTGCTATTTCATCGCCATCCTCGGCACGTGCCGGATTTAGGTTGTTGAGATTTATTTTATCAAAAATTTTATCTATACGTTCAGAATATTCATTGGTATCATCAACATAAAACTCAAGGGCAGGAATAGCCCTAACCTGGTCTTTAATTCTGGTTCCCAGTTTATACCTGATTTCCCGTGATTGTGCCCTGATCGTATTGAGTGAAGTTGTTGATTCTGGTGAATTAAAAAAGCTGATATACGTACGTGCCAATGATAAATCAGATGTCACCCTTACCTTTGTTATGGTAATCAGTATGCCTGGTAGCATCGCTGCCGCATCGCGTTGAAAAATCTCGCCCAGCTCTTTCTGTATAACTCTTGCAAATTTTGCCTGCCTCTTTGATTCCATAATATAGAAATTGCTGAATACAAATTTAAAGAAACTTAGCCGTGAATTTGTTCGCTCTTGCCATATGATTCAATCAGGTTACCTTCAAAGTCTAAATACTCGTTCCATCGGGCGTCTACATCCTGACCAGCACAGTATTTGCGGGCAAGGCTCAGGTACAGGGTATAATGTCCAGCTTCGCTGATCATTAGTTCGTGATAAAAGTTGGCAAGTTCCTGATCTTCAATATTCAGAGATAGAACCCTAAACCGTTCGCAGCTTCTGGCCTCAATTAATGCTGAAAATAAAAGCTTGTCAAGTAGCTGTATTTCATGAGAAAAGCCCTTTCGGGTAATTGCCATCAGCTTATTTACGTAATCATCTTTCCGTTCTTTTCCTAGAATATATCCCCGTTTTATGATGAACTCATGCACCTGATTAAAATGATCCATTTCTTCACGTGCCAGCTTAATCAGTTCAGTTACCAGCTCAGGTATCGCCGGATTGTGAACAATAAGTGTTATCGCATTTGTCGCCGCTTTTTGCTCGCACCAAGCATGGTCAGTTAAAATTTCAGAAACATTGCTTTCGGCAATCTTAACCCATCGTGGGTCAGTTTTAAGTTTAAGCCCTAACATATTATTCTCTTTTTTTTTACCCTGTCGTGCGTAAACCCGATGCAATCGCATTTACGACCAGCAATAATTCAGTTAACTTTATATCTGCTGCAGACATTTGCCCTTCAGCTTTCAATTGACGCCATTCTTTGATGCCCGCAACCTGCATTTTATGTAGTTTTTGTAGCTTCCCTTTTCTGATATCAAGCATTCTGGCAGTACGGGGACGTCTTTCTTCCAGCGTTTCTTTATATATTGATTCTAGCAGATTTCTTGAACGGTCAAGTTCTCCGGTAATGAGGTCAAGGAACTTCTTTCTGATATGGTCATTTTCAACCAGTGAAGCATACAGATGCATGATTTCTTTGTCTGCCACCAGAATACTTGAAGCAATATTAGTTAGTATATATCTTAACGGGGTATAAACCAGTACTGCTTTCATGAGCCTCAGATAATTTTCAGGTTGCTCATTCTTTAGTTGCTCAAAAGCATACCCTACGCCATACCAGCCTGAAATGAAAAATCGTGACTGGCTCCAGCTAAATACCCAGGGTATTGCACGCAAATCTTCAAGCGTACGCGAACCCGTGCGCCTTGCTGGTCTTGATCCTATCCTACTCGATTCAATTACATCAATCGGGGTAGCCTGTCCAAAAAAATCAAGAAATCCATCTGATTTAATCAGGTTTTCATAAAAGGTTCTACTCGATTGGGCGATAAAATCCATGATCTCTGCAAGATCATCCGCTACAGGCAGCTGATGTTGTTGGCCGATGGTAGTTCCGGCCACTCCGGCAAGTAGCAATTCCATATTATAGGCATTGGTTAGCTTATTTGCATATTTTTGAGAAATAGTTTCTCCTTGTTCTGTTAGCCTAAAGTAACCCTGCAAAGAACCATAAGGCTGGGCATTAATAAAACGATTGGTTGGGCCAGCCCCTCTGCTGACAGTACCTCCACGTCCATGAAAAAACCCAATTCTCAAATCATGACCTGAAGCCGTTTTTACCAATGCTTTTTGTGCTCTGTTAAGTTCCCAGAGACTGGCAAAAATACCTCCATCTTTATTGCTGTCACTATAGCCAATCATGACCTGCTGCAGTTTTTTATCTTCCCGGCCTTTACGGTCAAACCAGGCCTGGCTACTACGCGTGATAGGATGGTTGAGAAAGTCTTCCATGATTACTGGACTAACCCGTAAATCAGCGATTGTTTCAAAAAGAGGAACAACCGGAATGGTGCAAACCATCCCTTCTTGTTCCCGAATCACAAGTCCTGCTTCACGTGCCAGAAGATATACCATCAGCATATCACTTAAATCACGGGTCATACTAATGATCAGCGAACCAATGCCTTCCGATCCGTAATTTTTTATATGCGTGGCTAGTACCCTGTAGCACGAAAGAACGGCATCAGCTTCAATACCTACACTACTTTCGGCCCTGGCAAACGGTCTGTCATGAAGCAACTCTTCCTGCATAAACCTCAGGCGCTGGCTAACATTCCAGGTTAAAAACTCATTGCCATCAAGCCCTGCAGCATTCATTAATTGGACAAGTGCCTTATCATGAAATGCACTGTTCTGCCTGATGTCGACCTTGGCAAGATGGAAGCCGAAGCACTGTACTTTTCTGATAATTGGTTCGAGATCTCCCTCTGCGATACGTACCAGTTTGGTTTCAATAAGACTACCATGAATAATTTTCAAATCAACTAATAGTTCAAGCGAATTTTTATAGTACCGGTCGGGAGCAGATACCGATTGATCGGCAAGTTCGCCAGCATTAGTCAGAGGAATCCGGAGGTACATCAGGCGAAAAGCTTGACGCCAGGGTTCACTTTTATTGCGCATAGAAATTCGTTCAGCATCATTACCCACCAAGACCGTAGAATTTACAATCCAGGTACGTAAAGATTCTGGCACCTCATGATACAGGTCAGAAATGCTTAGTCTGTTGAGCAAAATGAATATATCTGCCCTGATCAGATTGAGGGCAGTTTTGCGAAGCGTTTTCAATGCGTCGGCCGTGACATCGGCGGTAACAAGTGAATGCCCGTCACGATCTCCTCCAACCCAGTTTCCGAAGCTGATTCTGGGCAGGTTATTAATTCCTTTTAAGAGTGATGGGTCAAAACCATTTTCTTTCCAGGCTTCTCTTAGCCTGCGATCAAGAATAGGTACTACCTCAGGAAATACATTGCCAAGGTAATGCATGACATTTCTAAGCTCATCACTTACTTTGGGTTTTTCCAAAAAAACCTCATTCGTATACCAGAGTCTTTCCATGCCGACTTTAATCTCATCTCTGATGGCTTGCTTTTCCTGAGGGGTCCAAACAGTATTCTCAAGCTTGGCAAGCGAGAGATAGAGCTGACGAAGGTGATCTAGAACGGTTTGCCGCTTAGCTTCTGTGGGGTGAGCTGTGACTACCGGCTCAATATGAATATATGACAGTCCGGCAGCAATAGTTTCACCTGAAAGCCCCATCTTCTTTAATTCAAGCAAATTTCTACCCCATAACCCTGCTATATAGTTTAACCCATGCAATGATTCTTGCTTTCGCCTGAATTGGGTGGCAGCATTCTCTTCAACCATATTATTTAGCTGGAATACGATAGAATAAAGTTGTGCTGTTTTCAGGTTTGATACAACGATAGATTCCTGATTGGCAAGTATGGCTGCAAGTTCAGCCTGTCCTGTTTCTATCAGAATTTCTGACAGACAGGTTAAAAGAAATGCCAGATCTCGTTCAATTTTTTGAACGTCAATGGAATCATCGGTTATATGCATTTGGTTTAATTAAAAGCAGGGCTATTTAAATTAAAAAGGCAAATCATCACTCATCTCATCATTCTCAGGAGTACCTGGCACAGCAGTGGTGTTTCCCCATTGTTCATTATCAACCTGAGCAGCAGGTTTCATGTTGCCAAGTGGTCTGATTCTCCAGGCAAGCATTGAGTTAAAGTAAGATACTTTACCCGCTTTATCAGTCCAGGCACGTCCTCTTAAGTTAAAGGCTACCTCGATTTCATCTCCTACTTTTAACTTATCAAATAGAGATACCTTATCTTGTATGGCTTCAAATTTTAAAAAATCTGAATATTGTGATCCTTCTGATACATATTCTACTATTAGCTCTCTCTTCTTAAAGCCTTCTTTGATTTCCATAATCTCCGAAACTTCATGTACTTTTCCAGTTATTTCCATAAAATTAGTTTTGTCGGCAATGTACCTTCAAATTTTTTTTTTTCAAAAAAGGATTAGAACTAAAGTACTCTTTTCAGGAGAAATCCGTTTTGGTAGCGCATAAATCTATGAATAACACACAAAAATTATTTTCCCACATTGCCTTGCTATTAATACTGTATGTCTCTACGCCAGGTTTGGGGCAGCACCTTCGCGTTCGGTCGGTTAAAGATTTATATAATCCTGATACCGTATCAATTGGTAAAAAAGCTCCTGATATCATCGCACATGATATAAATGGACTGACAGTCTCACTTTCGTCGCTGCGTGGCAAATATGTACTGATACAAGTATGGTCATCAGCTATGAACACTTGCCTAAAAGAAATGGATGCCTGGAAAAAGATCAGAGATGACCACAGAAATAAAAATATGCTGTTTATGAATATCTCAGTTGACAAAAATATCGAAGCATGGCAACACTACTACGGCCAGCATAATTTACAGGGAGTTGAGGTGCATGCTGATGCAATGCAACCTGCACTTTGCTATTATCTATTACAGACTAAAATGAAAGAAGGGCATAGCTTCTTTAGCTATACCCTTCCTCAATATATTTTGATCGATGCCAGCGGTATAGTTTTAGACAATCACATCAATCTAAAACCAACCGATGAAAAAGCATTTACAACATTCATCGATCGGTTACCTGGCATTTAATAACAGGGGCTCACTCCCGGTTTCAAACACCCCGGAATCATGCACTCTTTTCGACACCTGTTCTAACATCCAATTATCAAATCAGAATTTTAAAAGGTGTTTCGAGTAATTCTTTCATTGTCTGAAGAAATGCTGAACCGATCGCACCATCTACAACACGGTGATCACATGACAACGTTAGTTTCATGATATTACCTGGAACAACCTGTCCGCTATCTACTACTGGTACCGCCTGAATGCCACCGATTGCCAGAATACAGGCATCAGGCGTATTAATTATGGCTGTAAATTCATCTATGCCATACATACCCAGATTAGAAATTGTGAATGTACTGCCTTCCCAATCAGAGGGCTGCAACTTCTTGTCCTTTGCTTTCTGGGCAAATTCTTTTACTTCAGTTGAAATCTGAGACAATGATTTTGAATCTGCATTACGTACAACTGGAACAAGCAGGCCTTCTTCAACGGCTACAGCTACTCCAATATTTACAGCATGATTATAACGTATCTTGTCACCTAACCAACTCGAATTAACCTTTGGATTAGATTTAATGGCAATGGCAACGGCTTTTAATACCATGTCATTGAAAGAAATTTTTACCGTGGCTACTTCGTTCAGTTGTTTGCGCAATTCCATCGCTTTATCCATTCTGATTGACATGGTCAGGTAAAAATGAGGAGCGGTGAACAGACTTTCTGATAGACGTTTGGCAATCACCTTACGCATCTGAGAAACCGGAATATCTTCATAAGATCCTGCTGGAGCTACTATGCTTGCAGCAGGGGTTGAAATGGCACTTGCCACAATCGGTGGTGAATACGACTCAATATCTTTTTTTACAATTCTACCATTTTCAGTACTGCCATTTACAAAAGCGAGATCAATCCCTTTTTCTTCAGCAAGCTTTCTGGCAAGTGGGGATGCTTTAATTCTATCAGTTGCTGATACAACAGGTGCCGAACTAGAAACTGATACTGCCACAGGTGCTGGTGAAGCAACAAGTGCCGAACTAGAAACTGATACTGCCACAGGTGCTGGTGAAGCAACAATAGCACTAGCCGCAACTGGTGCAGCCACAGGAGTTGATGAAGCAACAAAAGCACTAGCCGCAACTGGTGCAGCTACAGGAGTTGATGTGGCAATGGGTTCAGGGATAGAAGATGATGCCGCAACAGGTTCAGCCACAGGAGCCGAACCATTCAATAATAAATTGAAATCCTCTCCTGATTTTCCCAAAATTGCGATGATACCATCTACAGGTACTGATTCTCCTTCTTTTGGGCCAATGTATAATAAGACCCCTTCTTGAAATGATTCAAAGTCCATTGTGGCTTTATCTGTTTCAATTTCTGCAACCAGGTCACCAGTCTTTACCTGATCGCCAACTTTTTTATGCCATTTTGCCAGAACACCATCAGTCATGGTATCACTCATTTTTGGCATTTTAACTACTTCGGCCATATTACTAGGGGAAAAAATTTACGATTTATTAAAAATACCGGATCAATCAACAATGTATGGATAGTCTTTTTGAACATATACATCTGTATAAAGTTCAGATGGCTCTGGATAAGGAGACTCTTCTGCAAATACAACAGAGGCTTCCACAACTTCTTTTACCT
>JANLVJ010000066.1:0-9376 GCA_031363945.1 bacterium
CACACTTCATATCGAATAGAATTAACCGGTGAAAGTCTAAGAAAAAAACGGTAAAATTGACAGGCAATCAGATTCTCTGAACCAAGACCCACAAGGGGGGTCAGTATCACCAGAAGGGGGTCACCTTGATCAGAATATCCACCGCTAAAGAGCATTAGTCCCTTATCGTGTCTTTAGTGGTGAGCCAGCTATGTTTTGGCTATGCCAAAACCGCTGGCCCTCCTCATGCTATCGCATTCGTCGGGGATTTTTTTAAGATTTTTAAAAATCAGTGATGTTATGGAAACAACAATTAAAATCAATAAAGGTGGCCGTCCTAAAAAGCGGGCCATAAGACGGCAGCTACTGGCGGCTATGTGTACCCCTTTAGAAAAAACGCTAATTGAAATCAATGCGAAAAGAGCGTGTATGACCGTTTTGGAGTTTCTTAGGGAATTAGGTTTGAAAGGGCGTGTAAAAATTAAAGTTAAGACCCTGCCGAAAATAGTATTGGAACTAACCGGCACTTTAAACCATATGGCCGCTAATATCAATCAGCTTGCAAGGAAACGGAATAGTGGCGAGGAACTGAATGCGCTGGAAAGGGCTACGCTTAATAAGGCTGTTAGAGATTTACAAGGTTTAGTAACTGATATTAAAACTTATGTACAATGATTGGCAAAATAATCACTGGTAAAAGCTTCCGGGGATGTATGAACTACTTACATGAAGGCAGGTTACAGGAAAACGAAGAATTACAAAAACAGGAAATAGAAAAGAAACAAGCACAGGTTATTGCTTATAACCAATGCTTTGGCACTAAGCAGGAACTTATTAGACAATTTATTGAAGTGAGTAAACTCAATACAAAAGTCAGCAAACCTGTATTTCATGCCACTATTAGTTTTGCTTATGCTGATGCCAATAAGTTGAACAATCAGGATAAGGCAGACATCGCAGCGGGATTAGCCAAAGATTTTGGATTTAGCAACAACCAATATGTAGTCATATCACATGGTGATACCCAGCATGAGCATTTACACGTTGTGGCTAACCGAATAGATTATAATGGCCGGACAGCCAGCGATAGCAACAGTTATAAACGCATGGCTGATTTTTGCCGGAAGATGGAGATTGAGCATCAATTGACAAAAGTATTAAGCCCTAATAAATTCCTTGCGCCGGAGTTCAGGGTAGCCCAAAGCCAACGAATAGATAACCGCAAGGAAGCTTTAAAGCAACACTTATCATCTGCTATGCACCATTGCAACAGTATTAAAGACGTAAAGCAATATATGGAGGGCAAAGGGTATAAAGTAGAACTTGGCCGTGGTATTGCCTTTACCGACCAGCAAATGGTACGCTTTAAAGGTAGCCAGGTAGGTTATTCTTTAGCGGACCTAGAAAAGAAACTTAAACAACAAATGCTATTACAGCAAAAACAAACACTGATAAGAGAATTGAAACCGGAAAAAACCATTAACCAGTCGAGAGGGGTAACATTATGAAAAGGGAAGAAACACACATGGACAAGGCAGTATTAACCGATGTGCTTACTAATTTAACAGAAGAAGTAAGGCTGTCAAAAACTTTATCGAAAAGCAACAAAAAGTTATTGGTGAAAAAGACCAGGAGATTAAAAACCTTGTTCGTGATTTTGAGCAAAAATATAAAAGCATATAGGTGATTGCACCAAAGCCGGACATGACCGCTACAAATACGGCTTTAGATCAAAATCTCAATAAAATCAATAGCACTTTAGAAAGTAAGTTGGCAAACATCAAACAAAGTGTTGAAGCCGGACCAAAGCCGATCACTAGGCATTTCAGATTTTTATTATTCCCGGAATCGAACACGGATTATTATTACAAGATGGTTTTCGGTAGGCTGATACCCTGGAGTTTTTTATTTGTTGTGGTTTTGTATCTCTTAAGTGTTGGTCAAAAAACGGTAGAAGCCTATCAGGCCAGCATATATAATAAGGAGGGCAACCAATGTATTGCCGCTTGGAATGAAGTATATGCACATGAAAGCAAAGCAGTAAAGAAAGCAATGGACAAGGCTTTGTCAAAAGTTAAAGTAAACGATAAATAAATACAGGTAAGTGCATCAATATTATGGGCAATTTCAGGCAAAGCAGGTTTATCCATGAATCCCGGAAGTCCGGGGTCATTAGCATTCTGTTCCCATCAGACTCGTCCAAAGGAGTTATATTATACCTCCATGGCAACACAGGCGCATTAGATAAGTGGGGAAATATATCTAAAACATACACCATTCTCCATTATGATTTGTTCATGATGGATTATCGAGGTTATGGTAAAAGTGAAGGCTCAATCAAAAACGAAGACGAATTGTATAGCGATGTGCAAGAAGTATATAATTATCTTAAGTCTTTTTACAATGAAAACAAGATTATAGTATTAGGTTATTCTATAGGAACAGGGCCAGCCGCATTTTTAGCATCAAAAAATCATCCTAAAGAACTAATCTTGCAAGCACCTTATTATAGCCTGCCAGATGCAATGCATCATTTGAGACCTTCATACGATACCACCAAAATTGCGTTTCATTTTGATACCTATCAGTTCCTTAAACACACAACAGTCCCGATCATTATTTTCCATGGAGACCAAGATAAAATGTTTTACTATGGTTCTTCGTTAAAACTGGAAACATTTTTTAAACCAGGGGATAAATTAATTACTTTAAAAGGGGCTGGACATCCATTTATGGACCAAAACCCAGATTATTTATATTCGTTGAAAAATATTCTAAAAAATTAGTAGAATTAAAATTCATCTTACCCCCACACAAAATTCTCATTTTGGCCGGAACCTGTCCAGGGTGTATGAACAGCGCAGCCGCACAAACCCGCCCTTCGCTGCCCTTGACAGAACCCGTCCAAAATAAGGGGAGTTGTTTAAGAGTTAAGGTATAAGCTCTAAGCTGCATATTTCATCAGATCCACATAGCCCGAGCCACGATTGACAACGGCAAACATTCTGGAAATGATTTTGTTAGGTATAACATTTAGCGTACTCATCTTATTTTTCCCTTCGCTCACTCTTCTTTTATAATAGGTTTTCATTTCTGGATTATATGCGCAAGCACATATAGCCACCATGTGGATTAATTTTTTTAGCTGCTTGTTGGATAAACTACTGACTCGTGTTCTTCCTTTTATGCTTGTGCCAGACTGATGTTCAAAAGGAGCCGTTCCCACATAGAAGGCGAACTTTCGCCAGGTAGCAAAACGGGTAAAATTGTGCGTATAAGCAATCATATTTGCGGCGAGTACAGGTCCTACACACTTAATACTGGTCAGTAATTGATAGTTTAACTTAACTGCTTCATCACTTTCTATAACCGCCTTTATTTGTTCTTCAATCTTTTTAACTTGAACCGTTAGGTTCATTATTAGGCTTTTACAAACTTGAAATATCCCCTTGTGCTCTTTTCCTTCCAATGCCTTTTTCTGTTCTTTCCATGTGCCTTCATACCCTCCACGATCACATACCAAGCGATTTCGTAATGTAAGCAGCGACTGAAGTTTGAGAATACTTTTGGCTGGTAATAGAGTTGCCTGAATGGTTTCGCGGTGTAGCCAAGCATATTCAGCGATTCTTTGTGCATCGATCTGGTCATTCTTTCCTCTTCTGATCCCTATAGATTGTTTGATCTGAAGCGCAGGAATCATAGCGAATGGGATTCCAATATCATTTAGATAGGTAGCAAGTTTAATTGAATACATACCGGTATGCTCGAAGCAGATGATCATCTCCGCCGGTTCCGATTGTTTACTATGCTTTTTTACCCAACTTAAAAATAAAGCAAATCCTTTTTCCTCGTTACTGAATGTTTTGGAAGCACCGATTCCGTGCAGGTGGACATCAATAGTAAGCTTTGATACATCGATGCCGATAAATACTTTGTATTTCATACTAAATAAATTAATGTGATGTACTCAGACTAAAACCTTTATAAGACCTTGTGTCTAAAATTCTAACTTGTCATTGACATCAACTTGTGACTCCGGAACAGGGACTAATACGGGCCATAGGTCTTTAGCCTGGGCCTTGACTTGGTTCACCCTATTCTTTGTCAGCAAGATAGTTTTAATAGTAATCACAAAGAAAATCTAAAGGGCCTTGACTCCTTACCCGGCTTCCGCTGTTGTTGCTTACATGGTAAATATGGGCTGGTGTGTTCTGTGGGCAAGAAAATCCTTAAACTGGAAAGATGATAATAGCTGACATTAAATTGCAGTCCTTTTACTAAAACTCATGCATGGTGTTACCTTTTGTGCAACGATAAGACCCATTTTTAGGTCTTATCGTTGCATTGGAAGTAATATGCGCGGATTCCCTTTTTAATGTTTATTGTATTCAGACTAACAGAATGTCATTCGTTAAAATGTCTAATTTAACATAAAGTCGTTTGAAATAGTGTATATTTGTGCATAAACTCATTAGACTTTAAGTAATCTATTAGACATGGAAAGAGTAGAAAAAGCGCAATTAATCAAATGGAAACAGTCGGGCAACCGTAAGCCGCTCCTTATCCGGGGGGCAAGGCAGGTAGGTAAAACGTGGCTGATGAAAGCTTTCGGTCGTGAAGAATACACGCAATGCGCTTATGTTAATTTTGAAAGCAATAAAACGTTGAAAAACATTTTTACCGATGATTTTGATATTCGCCGGATTATAACTGCCCTACAAATAGAAACTGGTGTAACTATTGATACCAGTAATACATTGATTATTCTGGATGAGATACAGGAGGCACCGGGTGCGCTGACATCCCTGAAATACTTTCAGGAAAATGCGCCTCAATACCACATCATCTCTGCGGGCTCTTTGTTAGGGGTGGCTCTAAACAGGCACACCTCCTTTCCGGTCGGGAAAGTTGATTTTTTAGACCTGTACCCTTTAAGTTTTACGGAGTTTTTGGAAGCATTGGGCGAAAAGCCATTACTTGATCTTTTAAAAAGTAATGACTGGACATTGATCAAAAATTTCAAGGTCAAGTATATTCAATTGTTAAAGCAGTATTATTATGTAGGCGGTATGCCCGAAGTGGTATTGTCCTTTTCAAAAAACACTGATTTTAATGAGGTAAGGAACATACAGAAGCGGATATTGGCAGCTTATGAACAGGACTTTTCCAAACATGCCCCAAACGAAATTGTACCGAGGATCAGGATGCTTTGGAACACCATACCTGCACAGTTGGCAAAGGAAAATAAAAAATTTATTTACGGGGTAATTAAACAAGGGGCCAGGGCAAAAGATTATGAACTTGCTATGTCATGGCTTATTGATTGCGGCCTCATCCACAAAGTAAACCGGGCATCCAAACCGGCAATACCCTTAAAGGCGTATGAAGACTTTAGCGCGTTTAAATTATTTATGGTGGATATAGGCTTATTAGGTGCAATGGTGGATGTAGATGTAAAAACCCTATTAGAAGGCAATATTGTGTTTGAAGAATTTAAAGGTGCATTAACAGAACAATTTGTATTACAGCAACTGGTTGTGAATAAAGAATTGGCCACTTATTACTGGTCTGCCGAAAACGCGACTGCTGAAATAGATTTTTTAGTACAGTATGCTGGTCATGTTGTACCCATAGAAGTTAAAGCGGAAGAAAACCTGCAAGCCAAAAGTTTAAAGACATTCTGCCAAAAATACAAGCCGTTGACGGCGATACGGACTTCCATGTCTGATTTCAGAAAAGAGAATTGGTTAACCAATCTACCCTTGTATGCCATCAGCGAATTGACCAGGGTAATATGTTAAAAAATTTGCTTTTTTGTGATGTTTAAATAGTGTATTATTTGTATTTTTGTTAAGCATTTGTGAATTTAATAAAGGCATTAATGCAGAATAGTTCCTTATGAAATTTTAAATAAATGCCCTAATCTACACCCTGCACTTTTAAGGGTATGTTAAGTATTTATAAATCAATAATTTAGAGTTTGGCGGCTTAATCCTGCCACCCCGACTTCGACACAAAAAGAGCTTAGTAGAAATGCCAAGCTTTTTTTATTTTGACTTAAAACCATTTCCATACTTCATATTAACCTTGCCATAACATTGATGTAATAAGTTCGAAATAAAAATCCGTTAAAAGTCATTTTTTCGGGGTACATCGAATTAATTATTTCCCGTTTCTTTTCTATATCCCCTGTTTCATATACAGAATCAAGTTTTAACAGGTTATTTACTCCTTTATTCAGCAAATCATTAAAATCTACTTTATCGTGATTATTGGTGCTTAATTTTGCCTCTAACTTTTCCACCTTAGTACTATATTCACTTTTCATTTCCCTGAAATCAGAAGGCTCTATTTGCCAAGAAGAAAGTTACAACATAGCTCAGAATTATTAATAAACCATAAACGAGTTTTGGGACGCGACAACCGTGTAACTTGTATATTTAGAGTTGAAAGCTAAATTGCTTCCCAGGCAAAAACTGATTATATGAAATTTTTTTTTATGAGGCTACTGCTGCTAATTGCTTGCATCAGCTGTTGTACGAAGTCTTACACCCAGTCGCACCACCATCAAAACAACAAACACTGGCTCCGGGATTTTCAAGCTGCCGCAAACTCTACCGTTTTATTAAATAATGAACGGGCGACAATACCACTTAAAGACCTTCAAGAAAATATAGCTTCTATAAATATAAATGCCGGAAATGCAGCTGCTTTCGACAGCCTTTTAAATAAATATACCAGCGTAACAAGTTTTGCAGGATCCCGGTACAATTTAGATTCAACTCTTAATGGATTAAGCGATGACTTAAAATTCTATCATACCGTAATTGTGCGGGTTTCCGCGGAAAGATTGGCTGATAAGAGGATTATGAGATTTATACTTGATATACAGCACCACAAACAATTGGTTCTTTTTGTATGGGGTAAATTTAAGTTCTTAAAATATGCGGAAGATATCCATGAGCCAATCATATGGACCGAAAATGAAACAACTATTACTGACGATTTAGCTGCTCAGCTGATTTTTGGCGGAGTAGGTGCCCACGCCAAACTAAACCGTACTTACACTTCAAAATATATTAAGGGAACCGGCAATATCACTGCCCCCAATCGCATAGCCTATACCGTACCGGAAGAAACGGGGATTAATATTGAAGATATTGAAGAACCAATAAATTCATTAGTGGCGAGGGCAATCGGCGAAAAGGCTGTTCCCGGCGCTGTTGTTATAATTTTAAAAAATGGCAAAGTAATCTTCAACAAAGCATATGGTTATCATACTTACGACCGTAAAGAACCTATGTTGATAACAGATATTTTCGATTTAGCTTCTGTCACAAAAGTCTCTGCCACCACAATGGCAATTATGCATCTATATGATCAAAAAAAGTTAGCCCTGGATTCTACCTTCGGTTACTATATTCCCAGTGCCAGGAACACAGATAAGAGCAATATAAAGATAAAGGAACTGTTGCTGCACCAGTCGGGGCTAGAACCGGATGTTGATTTGCCACTTCTACCAACAGATATGAGCACCGACTCCTCAGCTGATTACCCGCTAAAGGCTGGAGATAAAGTTTTTATAAAAAAAGAATATTTTAGGGAAAGTATGTGGCCGCACATGCTACATTCCAAAATGGATACACGAGGCAAATATGTTTATTCGGATCTTAGTATGACCTATATGAAAGAAGTGGTTGAACGTCAATCGTTGGAGAAATTGGATGAATATGTACAACAACATTTTTATGGGCCCTTGGGCATGCAAACTGCAGGCTTTAACCCGCTAACCAGATTTGATATTAAACAGATTGTACCCACCGAACATGAAGAAATCTTTAGGAAGCAATGGCTTCGGGGCTACGTTCATGATCCTACAGCGGCGAGGTATGGCGGCATTTCGGGCAACGCCGGTTTATTTGCATCTGCCAATGATCTTGCCATCCTTTACCAGATGATTTTAAATGGCGGTACTTATGGCGACGTCCAATATTTAAAACCCGAAACCATTCATCTTTTTACTTCAGGCCAGTCTGCTGTGAGCCAGAGGGGGCTTGGATTTGATAGAAAAGACGCTGCAAGCGAAAATGGTTATCCTTCTAAATTAGCATCTAGGGATACTTATGGCCATACGGGTTTTACCGGTACTTCTTTTTGGGTTGATCCCGATAAAAATCTGGTCTGCATATTTTTATCCAACCGTGTTTACCCAAAAGTAAATAACACAATTTATGAACTGCACACACAGGGTAACATAATGGATGCAGTTTACAAGGCTATTCAAACCAGTGAAGGCAAACTTCACTAAACGCAGTAAATTTTCTGTAATTGTTACACCACTATGTAAGATTGCCTTTAGTTTCATGGCACCAATGTCCTGAAGTGAGCGCATCCTTATACCATCCACTTTTTCGACCTTGTTTATTAATATGTATTGATAAGCAAGTATATTCACCTTGATTCCATTAATAAAATAGAAAGTGCCATTGTTATTGTCTTAATATTTTCTGCATTACAGGTTTAAGTTAAATGGCGTCTGATTTGGTGGGCATCAAAATCCACGTCAGTAAAAAGGTCAATATCTACTGACGTGGGGTGCCTTACTTTTAGTGAAAGTGTAGTGCCGCCTACCAGGTTGAAGGATTCCAATTTTTTATCACTCATTAGTTTTTTAATCAGAACCAATGTCCCGGTCTCGACATTTAAAAAAATGAAACTGCGTCATGCAGGTATTCCAATTGAATATATCTGCAAGCTGCAGGGGCGCACTGAACAAACTTATTATTATCATATTCGGTATCACACCAAGATATTAGCTGATGAGACTTTATTAATTTCTAAGATAATGTCAATTCGAGCAGACTTACCTGGTATAGGAGTACCGAAATTAAGGTATATGCTTTTGATTCATACTGATTATAAACTCAATTGTCCCGGCAGAGATAAACTTTATGAGCTTATGCGCAAATATTCATTGCTACTGATCAGGAAGGTAAAGAGAGGTACAACAACAGATTTAAGACACCGGTATATATTATATCCCAATTTAATTAAGGGCCTGAACATATATAGACCTAATCAATTATAGGTCAGTGACATTACCTATTTATCTATTCTTGCGGGTTACGTATTGGACGGCACTGATTTAGAATTGAAAGAGTAATTAACCTTTTAGAAGTTTAATTTTGACTAGAAAAATAAAACTGGTATTACTATACTTAGCTATCTCTTCTTTTTTTCTCCTTCCTAAAACGAAAGCACAAAGTATTCTTTCTGGAAGAATTTTTGATTCTGATATACGAAGGCCATTAGAATTTGTTAGTATTCAGAATCAAAAAACTGAAAAAGGAGATTTAACAGATCGAACTGGATTCTATACACTGAAAGCAAATCTAGG
>JANLVJ010000077.1:0-15469 GCA_031363945.1 bacterium
TACATGCTATATTTATTTTTGGGGGACTTGGTCTTTATATCCTCTTTTCAAAAAGAAGCTGGCTGAAGCAACCAGGCCTATATTTGGGAACATGCCTTGCGGTATTGATTTTTTTGCCAGTGGTTTTCTGGAATATCCACAATGATTTCATTACCTACCGTTATCATAGCGCAAGGGTTACACCTGGGTTTGATCTTCATTTACTCGGTTTTTTTCGAGAGCTAATGGGACAGATTGTATATAATAATCCTGTAAATGTAGTGCTGGTTATTCTGGGAGTTCTTAATTTTAAGAAACTGATGATCAAAAAATCTGAAGGAGATGCGCTGACACTCTTCAATTATATTGCTCTGCCTATGATCTCAGTCTTACTGGTACTTGCACTTTTCAGAGATACGCTGCCACATTGGAGTGGCCCTGCATATGTCACACTCCTACCCCTGGGAGGTATTAAACTAGCAATATTCAGTAAGAGAAATATACCTGGAGTATTAAAATGGGCCCTTGGCATATTTGTATTCTTTATTCTTACAGCTTTTACTGCCATTCATTTACTACCAGGCACTATCGGCAAAACTGATAAAAAGGAAACCTATGGTCAGAATGATATCAGCCTTGACTTATATGGCTGGAAAGATGCTTCAACCCAGTTTCAAAAAATTTATCAATTTGAACAGCAATATGGGGATATGCCTTTCGGGGCACCTGTAATTGCTATGAAGTGGTTTCCTGCAGCTCATGAAGACTATTATATCTGCAGGCCACTAAAAATAAGCCTGATCGGGGTAGGCGAACCCTATGATCTGCATCAATTTTTATGGCTTAATAAATGGCGTGTGAATGGGGTGAATATGAATTCAGCCTGGTTTATCATGCCCACGAATGTGCCTGTAGATGTTGTCACTGAATTGAAAAGTTCTTATTGTGAGGTGCGTTTTTTTAAAATGTTTGCCAGTTACCGCAATGGTAAAATCTGCCGGTATTTTATGCTTTATAAACTAAAGGGCTGGCAGGGCACAATTCGGGTTGCAGGAAGTAAATAAAGAATATCAAGATTCAGGAAATAATCAGAATTCAGTATTAATTTGGTGATAAATCAAATCAGAAATAAAATGAATAACTTGAAATCGAATGTTATCTGCTTTTCTACGCTGATTCTTCTCGCGTTTAGCCTGAATTCATCAGCCCAAAAAATTATAAAAAAAGAGCTGCCAGTAGCTGTTCAGTCTAAATTCTCACAATTAAGCCCAGGTGTTTCTAATGAAAAATGGGGTAAAGAAGGTGGAAATTATGAGGCTG
The DNA here is from genome assembly GCA_031363945.1 of bacterium. Lineage (GTDB taxonomy): Bacteria > Bacteroidota > Bacteroidia > Sphingobacteriales > Sphingobacteriaceae > JANLVJ01. The sequence goes on from JANLVJ010000077.1 coordinate 1,300, forward strand.
AGTATATGGTAGGTAAGGTTGAACATACTACTGTTTTAAGCCCTCTCGGTACACTTGTGCAAACTGAGATAGATATCAAACCAGCACTTCTTCCTGCACCTGTACTGGCTGCTGTAAAAAAGGCATACCCCGGTTCAAAAATAGATGAAGCGGCAGAAATAACTGATCCAGCCGGTAAGAAATCATATGAAGCTGAGATCAAGGGCATGGATTATATTTACGATATAAGCGGCACTCTTATTAAAACCGTAAAAGACTAATTTAAAATCAGGCTGGTAAGGTATCTTAACCTAAGAGCCTGATTTTATTTTATCATCGACACCTTTTACCCCATCATCCTAAATATTGTCACCTGTAGAAACAATAAACTTTGCATTATATTCAGCTGAATAAGTATTCATTTGATTTGAGACATACTGCTGATGAAATGCTCCATTATAACCCCAGTTTCCAACTATCAAAAAATTGAAATCTTTTTTAGTTGATTCCGCAATTTTAATGTCGGTAGCTTGCTGAAGATAAGCCTGTGATACAGCCTGTTCATCGATGATCGGGTCGGTCTTATGATTTTTACTTGCAAGAATGCTTACATCTGTATTAATGCTCAATTTGGTAAACTGGGCATACCCAGAAGTTATGCCATTTAAAAAGAGTACTGAGGCAAGCCATAATAACCTTGTTGATTTTATAGAAATAGTCATGGTTGATCGATATTAAAAAACCGAAGTTCTGAACCTAATATGATCACGATGTAAATCAGCTGTTAATTTAACGTTATCTTATGCTTTAACTGATCGTTGTCAGTTGCTCTTAAAGAGCACTGAATACAGGTAATGTGGGTAACCACTTTTTACTATTTTAGTATAAAAAATTTAATGAGTACTAATTCTACAGTTTCATTTGCCGGAAATATTTTATGGATTATTTTTGGAGGTTTTTTTTCAGCCCTTGGTTATGTATTTGGCGGTCTGGCCTTATGTGCTACCATCATTGGCATACCCTTCGGCATTCAGTGTTTTAAACTGGCGGCTCTGGTGCTAATGCCTTTTGGTTCACGTGTTGAGACAGACCCCTCATCATTGGGCTGTTTGTCTATAATCTTAAATATTCTATGGCTGGTAACAGGGGGGTGGTTTACTGCACTGGTTCACTTTTTTTTTGGCATATTATTTTGTATTACCATTATAGGTATTCCTTTTGGTTTACAACATTTTAAACTGATGGCATTATCAGTTGCTCCTTTTGGAAAGAGAATAGTTCCTTTAAATTCCTGATTTACTTTCTCTGGCTTTAATTATCTAAAGCTTTCTATGTTCTTGAAATAATTATATCAGGTTGTCACATATACAAACCCGTTATCAAAAAATAGATACCCAGCATTGTCAGGGCAAGACTAAAAAACCACAAAGGTTTTCTTTTGGTAAGAATTGTAATAGCAGAAATGGCAATGGCTATCTGAAAGATCGTTACGGCCTTGGCAAGCACTTCATGAATGGCGATATGATGACCTGACTCAGCAGCGAATTCTTCAGCCACTTTTTTGATCTTTTCCTGTTCAGCCTTATTCTCTTTTATTTTCTCTTCATTTCCAGTGATTGCTGGCTTGCCGATTGCCTGAAGAATCACACTATTACTTGTAAGCACCAATGACTTAATACCTTTTGCCTGATAGTAACTCCATTGATCTGATGATTTAATCTGACTGACCAGGGCCTCATCTGAATTTTGGTTTGCAAACAAACTTGCTATAGCGGCCAGCACAGCCAGCACTGCTGTCGATAACGCAACCCAAACCATCCAGCTTTGACGGCCGTGCTCTGCTCCTTCGTTTACCTGTTCATGTAAATGTTCTGTAGGTGGTTCAATTTCTTCCATAGATGCTGTTATCGAATGACTATTTCAAAGATACAAAAGCCTGTGACCTGTAAAAGTGGTTAGCGTGCATAGCTGGGCATTATTCTTGTCTACTAACCAATCTGGAGTCAAAATTTCATGGCCCTGATACTGATGCTCAAGTTTTTTAAAACCACCTGGGAAATGATGGTGGGTACTTTTACTGGTTTTATAAATGACAGGGGTTTGAAGCTCAGTGCTGCTCTTGCTTATTATACCTTGTTTTCAATTGCGCCCCTTCTGATACTTGTTATATCACTAGCCAGTATTTTTTTCGGGCGTGATGCGGTTAATGGTCGGGTCGAAGAGCAGATTACTACCTTAGTGGGGAATCCAGCAGCAATACAGATACAGGAAATGATCAAAAATGTCACCATTTCGGGTAAATCTCATATCGCTCTGGTAATCGGAGTAATCGTATTGGTGGTTGGTGCTACTAGTACTTTTATAGAGATTCAAGATTCGATAAATATAATCTGGGGTGTAAAAGTAAAGCCTAAACGTGGATGGCTAAAGCTTTTAACCGATCGCTTACTTTCCTCTTCATTGATTTTGGGTTTAAGCTTTGTTTTAATTGCTTCCCTCGTTGTCAATGGATTTGTTCATGCCCTGAGTGATTCGTTGAGTCATATTTTGCCCAGTATAACCTTCATTTTATTTAAGGCTATTAACCTTGGAATAACCTTTATCGTAATTACGGTTTTATTTGGAAGCATTTTTAAATTCTTACCAGATGTGCGTATTAAATGGAAAAACGTTCGTATGGGGGCTTTATTTACTGCCTGCCTGTTCATGATTGGGCAGTACGTAATCGGGCTGTATATAGAGTTCACCCATCAGGGCTCAACATATGGCGCGGCAGGATCGCTGATCGTGATTCTTGTCTGGATTTACTATACAGCTGCTATTTTATACCTGGGAGCAGAATTCACGCGTTTCTATTCTGATCATTACGGCATAAAAATTGAACCTGCAGAATATGCTGTTTTCGTTCAGGAACAGGAAATAGAACCAGCCTCTGTTGATGAGGCACCTGAAAAACTAATAAAAACCGAAGATGCTGACCCTTTAGACGCGAATAATTCAGAAATCAGACCTTAATATATACCAGTCATATAACCAAACAGCTCATGATCAGAAATATTCACTTTATAGTTAATCCGGCTGCTGCCAAAAAAGAGCCGTTATTATCAATCATAAATGAGGTATTTAATAATTCAGATGTGAGCTATGATGTATCAATCACAAAAAAAAGGAATGATATTCACGGCATAGCTTCGTCCCTGATTGGTAAAACAGATCTTATTGCAATTTATGGTGGTGATGGTTGTGTCATGGAACTTGCCCAGGTTCTTGGAAAAACTGAAACTGCCATGGCAATTATTCCAGCGGGCACTGCAAATGTTATGGCAAAAGAACTGGGCATTCCCTTGGATACGAAAGCTGCCATTCAAATGCTTCTTGCTTCTGACTCTGAGATCATAAAAATAGACATGGGCTTGATAAATTATCGTCCATTTTTGATTAGAATCAATTTGGGTGTAATGGCTGAAATGATTTTGCAGGCTAACCGCGGTTTAAAAAATCACCTGGGCCAGTTAGCCTATGGTGTGACTGCGTTGAATTCATTAAATGAAGCTTTGCCCGTAATGTATTCAATGACCATTGATGGTAAGCGTATCGATCAGGAGGGTGTCTCTCTGACTGTGACAAATTCTGGAAATATCGGTATTAACGGGTATTCAATGTTACCTGACATAAGCGTGACTGATGGTATGCTTGATGTTGTACTGATGAATCAGGCTAATCTGATTGATATACTAAAAGTAGCTTCAACTACATTACTTCAAACAGAATCAAGTGTTTTGAAACATTGGAAATGCCGGGATATAACTATTCACATGGATGAAGAACACCGTTTTATATGCGATGATAAAGAAATGAGAGGTCAGGATCTTCAAATTTCAGTTGTTCCAAAAGCGTTAAAAATAATGGTAGCGGGTTCTGCAGCAGGTGAATTAATTAATAAGGAGGGAAATCCTGGTAAAATGGCACATGCATGAATGCTCTTTACATCAGGCTCAGAAGTTTGAGTGTTCGTTTTATTATTTTTTATCAGCGACTTTATGATAACCTTTACAGGCTGAAACATGGTATCCCCACTTTAAAACATAGTCAAATTACCGCAGATCTTTTTTTAGGTAGCCAGTATTCACTACTTGGGCTAAAAAAACTCGAAGCTCTTGGTATTACAGCCATTGTGAACATGAGGATGCATTCGGAGTATGCTGATGCTGTTTATGAAGGCATCAAATACCTGCATTTGCCAACTCCTGATAATACCCCTCCGGCACTTGAAATTCTTGAAAGAGGTGCCAATTTTGTCGATGATGAAATTCAAAAAGGAGGCAAAGTCTATATACATTGCCGTCAGGGCCTAGGTCGGGGACCAACGATGACCATTGCATACCTTATTAAAATAGGGATGACTTTAGATGATGCGATTGACCTGGTTAGAAAAGTGAGAACATTCATCAACCCCAGGCCCTCGCAGATTGAACAGCTCAAGAAGCTTGAAGCATTATACCACCCTGTAGCCCCTGTTTCAAACCAGCTTCAGGATAATCTATAAGTTTTGAAAATAAAGCCGCAGCATTATTTATTGATTTCTGCGGCTTTATTATTTGAAGAGGAAATTATTATTTTATTGCAATGAGTTCTACCTGCTCAATAATTGGATCTTTAGATAATAATTCACTTGCACCAGCCATCAAGGCAGCGGCAATCTTACCTGACAGGTGAGCTTTTCTTCCGTCTTCAGTTTCAAACGTATCAAATATGCCGAATGTTGATGGTCCTATTTTCAAGGCGTACCATCTCACCGTATCAGGCTCTTCTATCGCAAGTGGTAAAGCTGATTTTAAAAACTCCAGTACTTCATTTTCTTTACCGGGTTTGGCTTCAACCCTTGCTAATAATGCAAATTTTTCCATCTATGATCAGTTTTATATGTATTTCTTAAACAGGAAGCTGATCTAAGGGTTTGTAAAAAAATTAGCGAATATTGGTACAGGTAAATAAAATAAAAATTAAATTGCATAATGAATGTCAACGATTTCTTTTACGGGGTTGCTACAGGGCTTGGTTTAGTCTATCTTGCTTATTTTATTTATTGTTTATATAAGAAATACCTTTTACATAAGGCGAAAAGTAGCAATCAGACAGTTTAATCTTTTAGCCTGTTTTCAAGAAAAGCAAGAGTATGCCCCCAAGCCTGGTCTGCAGCTAATGGGTTATAACTTGGCCTTTCGTCACAGTTGAAACCGTGGTCGGCATATGAAATTATCACATTCGTATATTCTTTGTTCTTAGCGTTCAAAGAAGTAGTGATTTGTTCGATTTTATCAGGCGAAATATGAGAATCTTTTCCACCCCAAAAAAATAAATGAGGAGCCTGAATCTCCTTGCCTTCAGCTATCAGCTTTTCTATACCACCCCCATAATAGGATACTGAAGCTGATAGTGGCAGTATGGCATTTGCCAGAAAAGATACCCTGCCCCCCAGACAAAAACCAATTGCAGCTATTTTACCGGGTATTATATTTTGCTGCCTGACAATCCATTTATAGGTTTCAGTGAGATCATTTTCCAGTAATTCAGTTGTGAGCACATTAAAATGAGGTATTGCCAGACTAAAATCTGAATAGGGTATTTCAATCATTTTACCGGTACGATGAAATAAATCAGGAGCAAATACGGCATATTCTTCATTGCACAGACGCTCACAGATATTTCTGATATGATTATTTACGCCAAATGCTTCCTGAAGTACAATTATTACTGGCTGATTTATTCCTTTATCTGGGAAAGCAGCATAGACATTCATCACACTACCATCACTAAGTGAGACTGCATTAAAACTGTGGTTGTTCATTTTTAATTGTTTAAGATTTTAAATAATAACTTGCCACTCATAGTTGCTACTGCATAAATCAGGGTCAGATATCAAACTAATGCAAAATATGAATACACCGATAACTAAACAAGAAGTTCTTCAATTCAGAGCATTAACCAAGGGTACAGCTGAATGTATTCATTTTAATAATGCTGGATCTTCATTGCCGGCAGATAGTGTAGTAAATACAGTTGTTGACTATTTGTTAGATGAGGCAATAAATGGGGGGTATGAAACTGAGTTTAACTATCAGGCCGAACTTGAAAATACGTATCCCTTAATTGCTAGACTTATTAACGCCGAAACAAATGAAGTTGCTATTGTTGAAAATGCAAGTCTGGGTTGGGGGCTTGCTTTTAATGGAATTCAATTTGAAAGTGGTGATGAGGTTATTACCTCTGAGATGGAATACTCAACAAATTTACTGGGCTATCTGAATGCAAAGCAACTTTATGGCATTGACATAAAATATATCGAGCAGGATAAAAATGGTAATTTCCCTTTAGCCGATCTCGAGTCAGCAATTACCCCGAGAACCAAACTCATTGCCGTCACTCATATAGCATCTGGGTCTGGAACTATGTTGCCAATTGTTGAAATCGGGGCAATTGCAAAAAAACACCGGATTCTTTATCTGGTCGATGCTTGCCAGACGATTGGTCATATGCCAATTGATGTAAAAGAAATAAATTGCGATATGCTGTCTGTAACGGGTCGAAAATATCTTCGTGCACCCCGGGGTACCGGATTTCTGTTTGTAAAAAAAGATGTTCAGCCGATGCTTAAAACTTTTTTTATGGATAGTCATACTGCTTTATGGGTTTCTGAAACTGAGTTCAGGGTAAGGGATGATGCTCGCAGGTTTGAACTATATGAAAAAAACAGAGGGCTTTGTCTGGGTCTGTCGAAAGCTGTTGAGCTAGCCCTTTCTATCGGGGTTGACCGAATCTGGCAGCGGGTGCAAATGTTAGGGGATTTATTGCGCGTTGAATTAAAAAAAATACCAGGTGTAATAGTGCATGACCAGGGTGATTTAAAATGTGGAATTGTGACCTTTTCTTTAGCGGGTGTTACTGCTGGGGATGTGAAAAAAATACTTAGTGCGCGAAGAATTCATGTTTCTGTCGCGAATGCCGCTTCCACCTTACTTTATATGAATCATAAACACCTTGATGCCATTGTCAGAGCCTCGGTTCATTATTATAACACTGAAGAAGAAATTGCAATCATGTGCAAAATTTTAAAATCAGTAGGTAAATAGGACCGTAATTGATCTGAAAAACATCACAAAGTAAAAATCAGCCTGGGGCTTGATCAATGCCTATTTTAAATATGTATCGAACCATTTAATATATCTTTCGAGTTTGTCAAGTTGATAACTCGGTACCGAAACCCCATGATATTGGTTTGGATATAAAACAAGCTGGGTAGGAATATTTTGAGATTTCAGGGCCATATACATCTGCTCACTTCCGATAGTAGGAACATTAAAATCTTTCAGGCCCGACATAAACAGCACAGGGGTTTTTATTCTGTCAGCATGAAAGAATGGATAAGAAAGGTTGATCCATTTTTCCTGATTCTTCCAGGGAGCGCCCAGTTCATTCTCATATTGTAAAACATACTGGTCAACACCATACATACTTGTTTGTAAGGCACTGCCAGCACCCGATGCACCAGCTTTAAAGCGGGTATCAGAAGCAATTGTATAATCAGTAAGAATGCCGCCATAACTCCAGCCCCCAATACCTAAATGTGCAGGGTCAGCAATTCCTTCTTTAACCAGTTTATCAACAGCACCCAGAAGATCTGATACCTCTTTATTTCCCCAGTCGGCATAAATGGCTTTACAATAAGCCAGCCCCCGGCCGCTACTTCCCCTGTAATTTACAGCTGCAACTGCATAACCTGCACAGGCGAGTGCCTGACGGGTTATATCAAATCCATATTCATCCTGTGCTACAGGGCCACCATGTATGAATAAGATAAATGGCAGCTTTTTAGACCGTATGCTATCAGGTGTATAAAGTATTCCTGAAACAGCTGTTCCATCTTTACTGCTTGATTGAAAACCAGCAACATGGGCAAGCTTATACTCTTTCAGCCAGTTTTGATGCTGGGTTAATTTACGGGTTTTGCCTTTTTCAAAAGCATAAAGTTCAGCGGGTAAATATCGGGTCGTCATAGTAATTACCCAGTTATCAAGGCCAAGTGCCTCAATATTTACGATTGCATTTTCACCATTGGTTTGTCTGATTATTTTTCTGGTCTTGAAATTATAAGTAGCTAGTATAACCTTGCGGTCGTCTGCGATCAGGAAGCCCAGGTTTTTGCCATCTTTAGTGAAAACCTGATCTGAAACCGGCCTGTCTAATAGGGTTGTCAGTAATGTGGTATTACTACCATCAGCATCCATAATGGCTAAAATATCCTGATCATACATCAGGTAATCAGCATCACTAGTTGACCTTAGTAATGAGATTTTCTTACCATCAGGGCTCCATCTAGGGTGGTTATCATGACCTTTCCAAGTTGTTAATTGCAGAATTTTACCCCCTTTTACCGCATCAACAGTAAAAATATCAGTATTACTATTTCTATCAGGGTCAGTGGTATGGTTACTTACAAAAGCAATTTTTTTGCCATCCGGTGACCAGGCAGGTTCTGCATCATCGGTATTGCCATGAGTTAGCGTATCTAGTTTCTTAACAGCAATTTCAAACAGGTATAAATGGGTATGTCCATTTTGCAGGTATCCATCTATATCCTGTTTAAAATGATAACGGTCAATAATAATGGGTAGTGGACTTTTGGGTTCTTTTTTCTCTTTATTTTCAGGATCCTGAATTAATAGCACCAGTTTTTTTGAGTCTGGCGACCATTCAAAACTATTCAGATCACCTTTTATATCTGTTAGTTTTTTTGCCTCACCACCACTGCGGTTCAGCACCCAAACCTGTGAGCCTGTTTTTGAATCTCTTGATGATAAAAAAGCGAGGAATTTATTATCAGGACTCCACTTTGGTGATGATGCGGGGTTACTACCATGAGTCAGTTGAACAGAATCAGCACTAGTCAGGCTTTGCATATATAAGTGAGATACACGTTTATCAGTTGCTGTATCTACTTCTGACAAGCTATAAGCCACCCATTTTTCATCTGGTGAAATGGTTGCTTCCTTCAGATTCTTGATTTTAAGAAAGTCTATTGGTTTAAACAGTTTTTTGCCGTTTTGAGCAAAACCTGATATTGATAAACCAAGGGTAAAAAAGAAAATAAAAAGTTTGTTCATAGATCATACTTGAAAGGAAAAATGAAAAATCGGTGGTCAGGCAGATCAATAGCGTATTATCATTTCAGCTAATTTAATCTGTTTAGACTACCGGTTTTCTAAGATCAGTTTTTAGCACCAATTATTGGTATTTGAAGCTTCTGAAAAAGATTTATTTTCAAATTGAATACCTTTAGCCAATGGATTATTTTAAATCATTGCTTGATCTGCTAAAAATTGAGCGTGCTGAAGATCGGGATGCCTATTTAAAACAAACGACCTCAACTTCTGTAACTGACAGGCGTGCCATTGGGCTTTGCTGGTATCCCATTGCGATAACGGGTACTGAACCAGGAAGGGGTGACTATATTAATGTTGAAATTGAAAGAAAATCGAATCTTGATATCGTTCATAAATTACGCTTTGGTAGTCCTGCAGTTCTTTTTTCTAATCATGATCCAAAAAACGACCGGGTAGAAGGTATTATTTCCTTTCAGGCTGGTAACCGGTTAAAAATTACCCTGTATGCTGAAGAGCTCCCAGATTGGAGCCGTGATGGTAAACTAGGGATAGAATTATTATTTGATGATACAAGTTACGATGAGATGCAGGGTGCATTAAGGCAAGCAGATTCATTAACTGAAGATAGACGCATACAAATTCTGACAGGCCAGAAGCAACCGGCTTTTGCTGCAGAAACTGCGTTTCCGATGACCAGCCTAAATGAAATGCAGCATGCAGCGGTAAAGAAAATTGTGGCTGCCCAAGATCTTTCAATCGTTCACGGGCCTCCTGGTACAGGCAAGACTACCACTCTTGTGCAAGCCATTAAAATTATAGCTGTTAATGAACAAGTACTTGTTGTTGCCCCAAGTAATACAGCAGTAGATCTACTCACTGAAAAGCTTTCACAAGAGGGGCTTAATGTACTTCGTATTGGTAATCCTGCACGGGTGTCTGAGCGGTTGATGTCATTGACACTTGATAGTCAGATGGCCGCTCACACCTATATGAAAGAAAGTAAGAAGCTGAAAAAGCAGGCAGCTGAATATAAAAATCTGGCGCATAAATATAAACGCAGCTTTGGTAAAGCCGAACATGACCAGCGTAAGGCACTTTTTGATGAAGCCCATAAAATCATGAAAGAGGTTGCTAAAACCGAGCAGTTTATCATTGATGATCTGGTTCGTAAAGCAGATATTATTACTGCTACTCTGGCAGGATCGAATCATTGGACTGTAAAGCAGGTGAAATTTAATACGGTTGTTATCGATGAAGCAGGGCAGGCCCTTGAGCCAGCTTGCTGGATACCGATCTTAAAAGCGCAGAAAGTTATTCTAGCCGGTGATCATTACCAGCTCTCACCGACCATTAAATCTGCTGAGGCTGCTAGAAAAGGTCTGAACACTACCCTGATGGAGAAATGTGTAGCTCTTCATCCCCAGGCTGTAACCTTGCTAACCGAGCAATACCGTATGCATACAGATATCATGACCTATTCCTCACAGGTATTTTATGGCAACACGTTGAATGCGCATGTTTCAGTTGCAGGGCGTTTACTTTTTGAGGGTGATTCGCCCTTGAATTTTATTGATACGTCGGGTTGCAGTTTTGAAGAGGCTCAGGCGGGTACCAGTACGTCAAACCCTGATGAAGCTGTATTTCTTTTTAAATACCTTGAACAGTTTATTTCGGGGTTTGATGCAGATCAGGATTTTCCTACGATAGCTATCGTATCACCTTACCGTGATCAGATTCGCCTGCTCAAAGAGCAGCTCCAAAATTCAACTACTTTATTGACCCACGCTGATCGCATCACCGTTAATACCATAGATAGTTTTCAGGGACAGGAAAGAGATATGGTTTTAATAAGCATGACCCGAAGTAATGCTACAGGTGAGATTGGATTTCTTGCCGACATACGCCGGATGAATGTGGCCATGACCCGTGCTAAAAAGAAACTGGTTATCATAGGCGATGGCTCAACCCTGGGCCGCCTGCCATTTTACTCAAACCTGATTGCCTATGCTGAGCAAATAAATGGATATCATAGCGCCTGGGAATTCAACTGATAACCGGCCGGGCCAAAGCATTGCCATTGACCAGAAAACTGAGTCAGTAGAAACCACTTTGCCATTTATAAGTAGCATTAAATTCTACCTCCCCAATAATATAATTTCTCCCGAAAGAAAGATTAGTAATCTATTGTGGGGTGTTGAATCTATCTTCGAGCTCATTATCGTGATCATTCTGCCTTGTCCAAAACAGGTCTATTTATTCAATATTTTCTTTTACGGCTGTTTTCGCTTTAATTTTTTTCACGGTAGAATAAACGCCATAGGTAGTCATTGCTGCCAGGAACAGATAGACCCAAAAGGGGATATGTTTTCCAACTACGATAAGATAGAGGTAGGCAGCAATAAAAAAAAAGCCAGTGAGCATTGATGGTAAGAAAAAAGACTTTTTCTTCCTGATATTGTTTATTGTCCAGGCTACTGAAGCAAAAAAGAAAGGGATAGCACCCAGATCGAGCACACCGAAAATGACTGGATCTACATGATATTGTTCGCCCAGTTTTAAAATCCAATCTTTTACAAAAAGCCATAAATGCATCAACTAAAAATTTGATAAGCTTTTCTTAGTAATTTTTTTAAAGCAGGGGTTAAGCTTTTAGTCATAAGATCAGTTATCAGACTTTGATTTATCCGCGATGCAACAGGATATGGGTAAATTTTATTAAAAATTGCATTCGCAGATAAGTGAGTCGAATTTGCTAAAATAAGCTCCTGAACGAGCTCACCAGCACTTGGGGCAACCATAGAGCCGCCCAGTATTTCTTTCTTTCTAAACATGCCACCTTTGCTAACGAATAGAACGAGTTTCCCATACTGGTAATTATCTACAACCGCCCGGTCATCGTCTTTAAAATCCTTTTCCAGTCTCTGGTAATTAATATTCCTGGCAATTAACTGTTTTTCATTTAAACCGAATGTGGCCAGTTCAGGATCGGTAAAAGTCACCCATGACATATGGTCATTGGTTAATTTTTTCTTAAAAGGTGAAAAGAGATTATTCAGCAGTATCCGGCCATGAAATTCAGCGGCATGTGAAAACTGAAGACTGCTGGCAACATCACCACATACAAACACATTTTTATTAGTTGTTTTTAGGTGATTATCAATCACAATTTTATTTGCTTCAACTTCTATACCTGCCTTATGCAGTAATAATGATTCCAGGTCAAGTTCTCTTCCGATTGCAACAAAAACTGCATCGAATTTTATCGTTCTGTTTTCACCACTTTTATTAACAAGGATTGCTTCAGTGGCAGATATGAATTTATTAAGACAGGAATTTAGAAAAAATTTAATGCCCTCTTTTTCTAACTGCTCTTCCAAAATAGCGGTTGTAGCCTGATCATCATGTTCCAATATCTTAGAGCCCTGACTAATTACAGTAACAGAACTACCCAGTCGGCTTAAGGCCTGCGCTATTTCTATTCCAATTGGACCTGCCCCTACGACTAGTATTTTATCAGGTAAATTATCGAGCTTAAAGATACTCTCATTATCAAAATACCTGATCATTTCTGCTCCTGAAATTTCTAGCAGGCGGGGCTTTGAGCCAGTAGCAATTATAATTTTCCTACCTGTAAAAACAGTATCATTTACGGTGACCTCATTTATTCCCGAAAAACTGGCATTACCCAGGGCAAGGTCAATACCCTGATCTTTTAACCATTGGCCGTTTTCGTGCTTACGAATTACCGATTGCTTCTCCTGTATATAATTAACAGCCTTTTTTATGTCTGCTTTCCCAGTCACCTGAAGGCCAAAAACAGCTGCTTCTTGTGCCTTATGAATAATTTTAGCAATATTTATCAATGCCTTACTTGGCACACAACCGTCGTTCAGGCAATCACCACCGATATCAAGATCAGATTTTGAAATCATTAAGACATTTAATCCTACCTGATTCATAAATAGCCCGATAGTAAGACCACCTGAACCTGAGCCAATTATAATAATATCATAATCATATTTTGCCATTCCTGTGTTCGTTAAAGCTTATCTTGGCTGATCATCTTTTTATACGTTTTTAAAAGCCTGTCCTGTGAAAAACCAAACACGTACATGAAATAAATAATAAAAAAAATACCCTGTGTTTTGTAAATCCCATTTTTGAGGTATTTGCGGGCAGAAGTAATTACCGGCTTTTTAATAACCCTGAATCTGATAAAAGTTCTGAGTCGCTTAATTAAATGTTGATCTTCCATTATGATATGCTCTTCAGAAAAACCACCTGCCTGATCAAATGCAGCTTTAGTAACGAATAAACTCTGGTCGCCAAAACGTATAGCATTAAAATCAAAATGGGTGAACCAGCAGTTTGCTTTTAAAAACCAATGTTCATAATCGAAAGAGAGCATAAAGCATCCTGCATGGTAACCCTTATTGATTGAATCTATTATATCTTCGATAAACTTGTCTGCCGGGATGGTATCGGCGTGTAAAAAATAGAAGATATCTCCTTTTGCTGCCGTTGCTCCTGCATTCATCTGAACTGCACGACCTTTTCGTGGTGAAATTACAATAGTAGCTCCAGCCTTTTTTGCAAGCTTTATAGTATCATCTGAACTTCCGGCGTCTGCTACAATAATTTCAAAATCACCGCTACTTATAGTCGCTGTCAGCTGGTAGATGGTAGAGGCGATCTGATCAGCTTCATTACAGGTAGGAATGATAATGCTAATCATGATTTTTTGTAAAACACCAGCAATTTTTAAAGTTTGCCTATAGTTATTTTAACAATTCATTTTAATTTCTTGTTTCAATTGATCGTTTCTGCCCAAACTAATTGTTTTATATTTCAAAGTTTTTAATAATTAATAAACCTGACAAAAGATGTTCCATTTACCGTAATTCATCTTATGGCCTTATTAAAGCAGAGTAAATTCTTAAAAACGTAGCAGATAGGGTGAATGAAGGGTCATTATATTCTCATAGAACCTGCCTAATCATTTTACAATAATCAACATGGAAAAATAGCGG
>JANLVJ010000023.1:0-9618 GCA_031363945.1 bacterium
AGGGTTTATTAAAAATTTCATACTTTAGGAGGCTATGGAAATTGTTGTAAGCGGAATTCGTTCTACCGGAAATCTGCATCTTGGAAATTATTTTGGTGCCCTGCAAAATTTTGTAAAGCTTCAGGATACTCACCTGTGTTATTTTTTTATTGCTGATTATCATTCATTAACCACACACCCCACTTCTAAATATTTACACAGTAGCGCCAGGCAGGTACTAATTGAATACCTGGCATCTGGTATTGATCCTGAAAAATGCACTATTTATGTACAGTCTGATGTGCCTGAGGTAACAGAACTTTATTTGTATCTGAATATGAATGCCTATTTAGGAGAGCTCGAAAGAGCAACCGCATTTAAAGATAAAGTAAAGGACCAGCCAGATAATGTCAATGCTGGCCTTCTCACCTACCCTACTCTGATGGCAGCTGACATACTGCTACATCATGGAACCCAGGTACCTGTTGGCAAAGACCAGCAACAGCATCTTGAAATGGCCAGAACATTTGCTAACCGCTTCAATCGCCTATATAAGAATGAATATTTTTCTGAACCTCAGGCCTTTAATTTTGGAAAGCAACTGGTAAAGGTGCCAGGTCTTGATGGCAAAGGTAAAATGGGTAAATCAGAAGGCGAAGGAAACGCTGTTTTTCTTTCTGACAGTCCTGAACTCATTCGCAAAAAGGTGATGAAGGCAGTAACCGATAGCGGACCAACAGTTTCAGGACAGGAAAAATCAGATGCTGCAAGAAATCTATTTGAGCTGCTGAAACTGGTCTCAACCATCGAAACTGTAGATTTTTTTGAAGCTGAGTATAATGCCTGTAAAATTAGTTACGGTGATTTGAAGAAACAATTAGCAGAAGATATGATTGTTCACAATGCGCCTATTTACGACCGTATTCAGGAGTTGGGTGCAGATTCTACTTATGTTCGTGAAGTTGCCAGAATGGGGGCCGCAAAAGCCAGAAACTCTGCTCAGAAAACCATTAAAGAAGTACGTAAAATAATTGGATTTAAATCATTTTAACATGCATTTGGCAATTGTTGGCAATATCGGTTCAGGAAAAACTACACTTACAGGTTTACTTTCTAACCATTATAATTGCGAGGCGCTTTATGAGTCAGTAGAAAACAATCCGTACCTCGAAGATTTCTATCTGGATATGAAGAGGTGGTCATTTAATCTTCAGGTATTTTTTTTGAATAGCCGGTTTCAACAGGTTCGGCAAATTAATCATACAAACTCACTGATCATTCAAGATCGAACCATTTACGAAGACTGCTATATTTTTGCCGATAATTTGCATGATATGGGTCTGATGACTACCCGTGATTATGAAAATTATTATTCGATCTTTCAATCAGTCATTCATTTTGTTCGCCCACCTGATCTTTTAATCTATTTGCAAGCGTCTGTACCCACCCTAGTTAGTAATATTCAGCGCCGGGGTAGAGAATATGAAACAGGAATAAGACTTGATTACCTGAGCAAGTTGAATGATAAATATGAAAATTGGATAAAAAATTACCAGGAGGGAAAACTCCTGGTGATTAATAAAGACAAAATTAATTTTGCTGATGATCAGGAAGATCTTGGTTTTGTCGTAGATGCGATTGAAAAAGAGATTCACGGCCTGTTTTAAGCCGCAAATCTCTTTTTTGGCAGACTGGATTTAAAACGTAGCTTTTACTTCAATGTTAAGGCCCAGGCATCCAATTTTTTTTCAACAATAGCCAGAGGCATACAGCCATCTTTCAAAAGCTGATTATGAAATTCTGCGATCTTGAATTTATTTCCCAGTTCCTGTTTATATTTTGCCCTGAGAGCCCTTATTTTTAATGCACCAATTTTATAGGAAAGCGCCTGACCTGGAATGGCCATATAGCGTTCAATTTCAGCAGTTGCGCCACCTTCGTCAATAGCTTCATTTTCTATCATATAGGTAATTGCCTGTTCACGCGTCATTGATTTAGTATGCAGGGCAACGTCTACTACCAAACGAATTGCACGGTGAATTTCATCACCAAGAGCACCCATATACTGATACGGATCAGTATATAAACCAAGTTCTTTGCCTAAAGATTCGCAGTATAAAGCATAACCTTCACCATAAGCCCCATACCAGCTGAAACGCCTGAATTTTGGCAGGCTTTTATTTTCCTGTTGCAAAGAAATCTGATAATGATGTCCTGGTATTGCTTCATGCAGAAACAATGATTCCATGCCAGAAGTGGTATTAAATTTCGTTGCATCTAGTATAGGCACGTAAAATATACCTGGTCTGGACCCGTCTGCAGTACCTTGCATATATTCAGCACTTGATGACGCTGCTCTGAATGCCTCTGTCTGTCTGATTTCAAAGTTCGTCTTTGGAACGTGACTATAAAGCAAGCTTAGTTTGGGAAGCATTCTTTTATGAATCGCCTCAAATGCCTGCAATACTTGTTCCGGGGTCTTGTAAGGCATGAAACGGGGATCGTTTTTCATATACTCAAAAAAGGCCTTTAAATCACCTTTAAAGCCTACTGACTGGCGAACACTATCCATGGTATGACGAATTCTACTTACTTCTTTAAGTCCGGTCTGATAAATTTCTTCAGGACTTTCATTGATGGTCGTCCATGATTTTACTAAAAATGCATAATCAGCTGCACCGCCAGGTATAGCTGAAATTCCTGAACTAAGTCTGGCTTTTGGCAGGTATTCAGTTCTTAGAAAAGATTCAAGTCTGGCATAAGCTGGAACAAGTTCCGTACTGATCGAAGCTTTGAATGCGGCTGTCAGACGCTGCTTTTCAGCAACAGAAAAACTCGTTGGAAACTTTGTTACAGGGGTGAAAAACAAACTTTTTTCAGGGTCTGTAACAACCAGCGCATTTAACTGGGGAATTATTTTAATAACAAGTGCCTTTGGAAGAATCACACCTGCTGAGATGCCTTTTTTAAAATTCACAATTGATGAATCAGACCAATTGGTGAAAGCTTTTATACGTGCCAGCCAGTTATCATAATCAGTAACAGTTTTAAATGGCTGTGCACCTGATCCAGAACCTAACTGCCCCATAGAAATTGGTAAACCCCAAAATTGATTGAACGGGATCATCCATAGATTATTTTTCAACCCTTCCAGATCCATTTTCATATTATAAGAAAACATATCGTAGCTGATTTTATCATTTGCATTCAGGTCTTCATATTTAAATGTTGAAAGACTATCAAGACTTGACTGATAAAACTGATGCAATGAATCTCGAAATTTAACTGTCTGATCATTGGGTAAGAGTGCGTTAAACCGATAGTCTCCTTCCTGAGTAGCTTCCAGCGGATTTAAACGAAGATGGTGATCCCAATATCTTTCAAAGAAATTGGCAAGGTCTTTGTTATCGACTAAGCCAGAATGGTTGTTTATTGGTTTACAAGCCGACAAAACAGCTAAAAAAATCAATAGATTAAAAATTTTGATTTTCATAAAAAGGTTTATTTTGGTAATTAAGTACATTTTAAATACAAAATTAGAAAATTTTTAATGTGTCGTTAGTACTGCAAATAATACAGACAAATTTATTTTTATTACGTTAAATAGGTATTAACCAACTTCTCTATGAAAAATTCGAACAAAACAAATGGGATTGCAAATTTTACTGTAGATAGTTTAAGTAACCCGGTAGTAGAAAGCTTTTCTGTAACTGAACAAAATCTAGCCTTGAAATCAGTTGCAGAAAGGACAGTAAATTGTCTTTCAAGGTCAGAAATTAGTTTCTTAAAGGTTTTGATCGGACTTAATATACAGCGAGTTTAAATGAATTAACAAGGTTATTACATTTACTTTACTAAAGTAATTAGTAATTTTACTGAATGGATTTTGATCGCATATCAGAAAAGCTAGCTATTTTAGCTGATGCTGCAAAATATGATGTTTCGTGTGCCTCAAGCGGTAGTAAAAGAAAAAATACTCAGAAAGGTTTGGGAAATACCGGGGCTGGTATTTGTCATTCTTATACGGCAGATGGACGATGTGTTTCTCTTTTAAAGATACTGCTTACCAACTATTGTATTTTTGATTGTGCTTATTGCGTTTCTCGCAGTAGCAATGATGTAAAAAGGGCAGCTTTTACTGTTCAGGAAGTTGTCGACCTGACAATGAATTTTTACAGGCGTAATTATATAGAAGGTCTTTTTTTGAGTTCCGGCATCTTTAAAGATGCAGACTATACTATGGAAAGGCTTGTCAGAATTGCCAAAAAACTTAGAATCGAGCATAATTTTAATGGATATATTCATTTAAAAACTATTCCTGGAGCAAGTGATGAGTTAATGCATGAAGCTGGTCTGTACGCAGATCGCCTAAGTGTAAATCTGGAAGTGCCAACAGAGGCTGGTTTAAAATTATTGGCTCCTGAAAAAAATCGGGCTGAAATGGTCAAACCCATGACTTATGTTTCAAATCAGTTATTGCGATTTAAGGATGAAAGGAAATCATTAAAAAAAATCCCACTATTTGCTCCTGCCGGGCAAAGTACACAGATGGTTATAGGTGCAGCTGGTGAATCTGATAAAGATATTCTGATTACTGCTGATTCCTTTTATAAATCTCATCAATTAAAAAGAGTCTATTATTCAGGTTATGTTCCTGTTTCAGTTGATGGACGCTTACCCGCAATGGGAACACTAGTACCAATGGTTCGGGAAAACAGGTTATATCAGGCAGACTGGCTGATGCGTTTTTACGATTTCAATATTCATGAAATTGTTTCCGAAGCGTCACCCCTTCTTGAACTAGATATTGACCCCAAATTAAGCTGGGCCCTTAAGAACATGAATGTTTTTCCAATTGATATAAATACGGCTGACCTACATGATATTCTGCGCATTCCGGGGGTAGGCTTGCTCTCTGCGACTAAGATTATTGAAGGTCGAAAATTTAGCAGGCTTGGCTGGGAGCATCTCAAAAAAATGGGAATTGCATTAAATAGAGCACGATTTTTTATAACCTGTCAGGAAAAGAAATTCATTAAACGGGAGACTTCAGCAAGCCGCATCAAACAGTTTATACTTGCTGGTTCTGCTTCAAAGTTCAGTCAGGCACTGAATCCACAGTTAAGTCTGTTTTAACAGGTAAGATATTTCTCTCCAATACAGTAATGCCATTATGAAATCAGTATAATCGGTTTGCCCTATATAAATCCTTGATTTTAATGAATGAGATTTCAATTTATCATGAAGCAGGATTATTAAAAGAAAGTCCTGACCGACTTATCTATGATGGTTCTTTTAACGGATTTTTTACTGCTGTATTTGAAATATTCGAGTTAAAAGCGTTTAAGGCTGAAATAGTAAAACAGGTTAAGCCTTTACCACTATTTAGCAACCATCGTATTGTAATTACGAATGATTCAAAAGCTCAACGAGTTCTCGCTGGCTTAGGAAAAAAAATCACGGCAAATTCAATCAATGATATTTTTGCGGTATGGCTGTCTGAACTTGAAATTGTAGAGCGTGTACTATTAGGTTATGTGCTACATGCATTCAATAATGGTAGTTGTATTGAAAATGATTATAGTAATTTTTTTGTTCTTGACTTTAAAAAAATTGTAAAGATGGTTTCTCGTGAACGGCATAGAATGAAGGCCTTTGTACGTTTTAGCCGTTTAAAAGATGATTTATACTACGCCAGAGTAGACCCTGATTTTAATGTATTGCCTCTTATACAGCAGCATTTTACAGCCCGTTATTCAGACCAGCAATGGCTGATTTATGATCTTAGAAGAAATTATGGTATTTATTACGACTTGCATATCACACGTATTATTGAGCTTGAGGTTATTCCAAAAAATGAGTCTGATCTTGTTCATGATCAGGAACAAGAATTCAGACTTTTATGGCAAAACTATTTCACCAATGTGAACATCGAAAGCCGAAAAAACACTAAACTACATGTACGGCATGTTCCTAAAAGATATTGGAAATACCTCACTGAAAAGGGGCTTTTCTGACAAGGTAATTTTTTGATATAGGGAATCCTGACACGACAATTTCTGATAAGGCGAATCCTGACAAGGCAATTTCTGATAAGGCAGTATCTGATAAGGCAAATCCTGACAAGGGAATTTCTAATAAGTCTGACTTCAAATGTTTGAGCGCTTACTCGCCTGAAATTGTCTGTATAATATCGTATTCAGTTATAATATGAATCTGTTCACCATCTCTAACCAGTACTGCTGAATTTTCCCGGTTTATTAATGCAGATATGCGGTCGATTGAGGTATGTATATCAACGAAAGGAAAGGGCTTACTCATGACAACCTGAATTTTACTTAATTTTACAGCTTGATTTTCAAGTAAAGCAGAAAGCAATGTGCTTTCCATAAGCTTGCCTATTACTTCACCATTTTTGGTAACCGGGATCTGTGATATATTGAGGTGTTTCATAACGCTGATTGCATCCTGAACTAATCTTTCTTCATCCAAAGCTACAAACTGATCATTTTCTTTTTTCACTACTATATCTTCAGCAGTGAGTTTACCATCTTTAATAAAACCTCTTTCACGCATCCAGTCATCATTAAACATTTTTCCAAGATACCGTGTACCATGATCATGAAAAATAACAACTACCAGATCGCCCTTTTTAAAACGGTCTTTCATTTGTATGATACCACCAATTGCTGCCCCAGCTGAATTACCCGCAAAAATGCCTTCTTTCCGGGTAATATCCCTGGTATAGATGGCAGCGTCTTTATCTGTTACCTTTTCAAAATGGTCAATAATACCAAAGTCTACATTCTCAGGAAGAAAATCTTCGCCAATACCCTCTGTGATGTATGGGTAAATTTCATCTTTATCGAAAATTCCAGTTTCTTTGTACTTTTTGAAGACTGAGCCGTATGTATCAATACCATAGACCTTTATAGCAGGATTCATTTCTTTCAGGTAACGGCCTGTTCCGGTTATGGTGCCACCGGTACCAACACCAACAACCAGATGCGTGACCTTACCTTCAGTTTGTTCCCATATTTCAGGACCAGTCTGTTCGTAATGTGCCTGCTGGTTGCTTTTATTATCATATTGATTCGCCTTCCAGGAATTTGGAGTTTCTTTAACAAGTCTTGAAGAAACTGAGTAGTATGAACGTGGATCCTCGGGATCAACATTGGTTGGACAGACGATAACTTCAGCGCCAAAAGCCCTCAGTGCGTCAACCTTTTCCCTTGACTGCTTGTCAGTTGTGGTAAAAATACATTTATAACCCCTGACGATAGCAGCCATTGCAAGACCCATACCTGTATTACCAGAAGTACCTTCTATAATGGTACCACCTGGTTTTAACATCCCTGATTTTTCAGCATCAAGGATCATTTTTAATGCCATTCTATCTTTGATTGAATTACCTGGATTAGTCGTTTCAATTTTTGCGACAACTGTAGCTTCAATTTCTCGGGTAACTTTATTGAGCCTTACCATCGGTGTATGGCCGATTGTTTCCAGGATGTTGTTGTAATACATGCTACAAAGGTAAACCTTAAAAAAATTTAACACAACTTATCTATCAAAAGCTTTTAGTATATATTTAGGCTTTAATAAGCCCAAATGTTTACCGATCTACAGTAATGAATAACAATCTAGATAATTCGCTTCTTGTTGAGACATCATGGGAAGTATGCAACCAGCTTGGTGGAATTTATACAGTTATCAGGTCAAAAGCTCCTTCAATGGTCAATGCCTGGGGTAACCGGTATTGCTTGCTTGGACCTTATGTGCATAATAAAATACCTGCTGAGTTCGAACCTTCAGATGATTATTCAGATGAATTTGGCAAGGCTGTCATAGCTATGCGTGAACTCGGTTTTATTGTTCACTATGGGTATTGGCTAGTAGTTGGAAAGCCGAAAGTTATTTTGCTTGATTTCAATAATTTATTCGGTCAGAGACTTGCAGTCAGAAAATTTGTTCTTTGGGAAAAACATGGAATTGATACCAGTATGTACGATGATCTGGTAGATCAAACAATTGCATTTGGTGAGGCGACTCAAATATTCATAGAACTATTGGTTAGAAAAGATATCAGCCAGCGCCCGCTAATTGCTCATTTTCATGAATGGATGGTCGGTACTTCCATACCTGAATTAAAAGTTAGCGGCCTTCCTGTTAGTACAGTCTTTACCACGCATGCCACACAGCTGGGTAGATTTTTGGCAATGAATGACCCCTGGTTTTATGACCACCTGCCTTTTGTAGACTGGTATCAGGAGTCTATTCGGTTTAATTGCTTGTCAAAGGTATTAATTGAACGATCAGCAGCTATAAACTCAGGTGTTTTCACAACAGTCAGTGATGTTACAGCCCTTGAATGTGTACAACTACTTGGGCGTAAGCCTGATGTGATCACTCCCAATGGTCTTAATATAGAGCGTTTTGTTGCCTTGCATGAATTCCAAAACCTGCATACTGAAAATAAAAAACTCATTCATGAATTTGTAATGGGACATTTTTTTCAAAACTACTCTTTCGATGTTGATAAAACGCTGTATTTTTTTACCTCTGGCAGGTTTGAATTCAGCAATAAGGGTTTTGATATTTCTATTGAGGCCCTCGCACGTTTAAATTACAAGATGCAAAATGCTGGCATCAATAAAACAGTGGTTATGTTTTTCATCACTAAGCAACCCTATCATTCAATCAGTCCACATGTTTTAAATTCAAGAGGTGTTCTTGAAGAAATTCATCAGACATGCAAAGAAATTGAAAAGCAGCTGGGAGAAAAGCTATTTTATGCTGTAGCCTCCAGTGCTGAGTATCAGTTGCCAAATTTAAATGCCGTAATCGATGATTATTGGAAACTTCGTTTGCATAGAACTTACCAAAGCTGGAAAAATGATAATCTTCCGCCTGTATTAACCCATAATCTGGTATATCCCGAACATGATCAGATCTTGAATACCTTAAAAAAGGTAAATCTGCTGAATCATGAATATGATAAGGTAAAAGTTGTATATCATCCAGATTTTATTTCTCCTACTAACCCACTTTTTGGCATGGAGTACTCACAGTTTATAAGAGGTTGCCACCTGGGAGTGTTTCCAAGTTACTATGAACCCTGGGGCTATACACCTCTCGAATGTATTGCCAGCGGCATACCTTCAGTAACAAGTGACCTGTCGGGTTTTGGCGACTATATTAACAAGTATATGCCTGAGCATGATGAAAATGGAATTTATGTCGTCGAACGCAGGTATAAAAACTTCAATGAAGCTGCAGAGCAATTGGCTGACATTCTCTTTGGTTTCGTAAAAATGAATATGCGTGATCGAATCAACGAACGTAATAAGGTTGAAAATTCATCAGAATTTTTTGACTGGAAATATTTGTACGCATTTTATGAAGAAGCCTATGTACGTTCGCTTAAGCTGACAACCGAAATTGCCTAAAATCGCAAATGTTTTACAGTAAGGCCGTTGTTTATAAGTTGTTTTAACGATTCTATGCCAATTCTCAAGTGAACTTCAACAAAATTGGCAGATACCAACTTATCGCTTTCTGCCGTTTTAACACCTTCAGGAATCATTGGCTGATCAGAAACTAATAATAGTGCACCGGATGGAATTTTATTCGCAAAAC
>JANLVJ010000048.1:0-5067 GCA_031363945.1 bacterium
CCTGCAGAAAGATGTTCAACTTCAGCTTGCACACTTAACTGAGAAAAAGATCAGGTATTTTGAGAAATTTAAAGCCCAGCTTCTTTCTGGTATTACTTATTACAAGCAGTTGATCACCGGGCAGTCACTTAACGAACACTCGGAAATTGCTGGCTCGACTCCAGGATCAACCTTGCCTGATGGCTTTCAACTTTCTCTTGATATGCTTATCGGTTATGAACTTCAAGTTCAATCGATTCTGATAATTCAAGGTGATTAAGTTGACTGATCAGGAACACGGCTTTGATGCTTACCTCTTTTTTTATAAGCCCCCGATAACTACGTGTCGCGTCTTAAAACTGTAAACCTATAGCCGGATGAGACCCATGCGATCATACTGATTATTTATACAGTAAATTAGAACAATCTTGGCATCTGCTTATCGGCCATGGAGTGCTAATAGATATTAGGTGAAACTTAGATAGAGCTAATTACTCAGTTATGCTATATTCCAGATACCGATTTCACATCCTGTTATTGGTGGGATCATTTATAAATAGTTGCAATGCACAGGAAAATTCAGGAGAAAATCGGCTTTTACTTGAAAAAACTATTGCCTTGCCAGGAGTGAATGGTCGGATTGATCATATTGACATCAACGTGAAGGACAAAATCGCCTATATTGTCGCTTTAGACAATAATACATTGGAGATTGTTGACTTGAAGAGTGGTAGAATTACAGGGACTATTAAAAGACTTCATGAGCCGCAAGGTGTAGCCTACATCGAAAAGCACAAGGAGTTTATGGTTGCCAATGGAGGATCGGGGGAATGTAGTTTTTATAATGCGGCTACCTTAAAAAAGACTGGCAGTATTAAACTTTCAGGCGATGCGGATAATGTGCGTGTTGATAAAAGTGAAGATAAAATTTATGTTGGATATGGAAACGGAGGTATTGCAATCATTGATGCATCCAGCCACATGCAAATTGATGACATAATTTTACCCTCACACCCGGAATCTTTTCAACTGGATGTAAATACTGCCAGGCTATGGGTGAATCTTCCCGGTTCGGGCATGATTGGTTTAGTGAATCTCAAAAAAACAAGATTAATTGCCCATTGGTCAAGGTTTTTGCCCCGAGCTAATTTCCCAATGGCTTATGATGAATTACAGCATAGGATCCTAGTCGGTTATCGTTTACCGTCAAGGCTGATTATATATGACAGTGAAACGGGGAAAGAGATTTTCAGTTCACCTACGGTAGGTGATGTGGATGACTTATATTGGAATAAGACATCTGGAGAAATATATTTGAGTGGCGGTAGTGGTGCAATAAATATTTTTAAGCAAACAGGTAAAGCCTCTTACAAACAGCTTTTTGCCATTAAAATACCCATTGGCGCCCGTACTTCGCTTTTTGTACCTGAATTAAATCAATTCCTTATTGCAGCAAGATCAATTGGTGACCAACCCGCAAAACTGATAATTTATAGAGTATTGCATTAGTTTTATTAACTAGGAATTATCCAGGGTGATTGTACAGTTGAAACCTCTCCAAATTTTCAAATACTTAGAAAAGCAGTGATTTTCAACAGACCTATGATAGTTTGTCAATTCATCGTACTAATTTTCCAGATTTTGCTTTGGCTAAATTCTGGATTTCGTTTTAGCCCCTACAATAGCCGCCTGTAAATTTCCCAGTTTGGCATTAGCTTAATTTGATATTACTATCGGCTGGTTTGGAGCTGAGCTCTTATACACAGTTACCCTTTTGTAAAAAGCAGAGTTTAGCATTACCTCACCGCAACACTCGTTTTTACTTGTGTTTAAAAGCAAAGTATCCACTGAAAGCTTTCCCACATTCAACGTTAAAGTATCCGTTGAATGTGCAACTGGAATACTTACAAGAAACGCTTTGTTAAGCGTATCAGCTGTAACGAATAATGAATCTGATGTGCCATAATGTAGAAGGGATATTCGAAGTTGGTTTGTAGTATAAGATGCTCCAGCTTAAAAGAATAGAGACCTTTTCGTCACGCCACTCATAAATTGAAAGACTAGTCTTGGTGCTATCTGAGCATTAGGAAGACATAGTTGATCAATAACCCGGATTCTGTACCAGGTTATGGTTCAATGAAATTTCACCCAACGGAACCGGGATCAGAATAAATGGGTTATCTGGCATGATCATGATCCGCTGCTGAGAACCTGGATAGGTTCTGTCCATAGGTAGGTTATTTCTGTAGAGATCAAACTTACGTTGGCCTTCCCAGGCCAGTTCAAGCCGGCGTTCTTCGAGAACAACCTGCAGAACTGTAGTATGTCCTTTTAAATCACCAAGCGTATAAAGTGAGTTGCCACTCAGGCCTGCCCTGGTTCTGATCAGGTTAACATCATCAATAGCTGCCTGTAAATTACCCAGCTTAGCATTGGCTTCTGCCCGGTTCAGGTACATTTCAGCCAGTCTTAAAATAACAGGTGAGGCAAGGGTCGCAAAACCTTCTTGATTTGAATATTTAGTAATATCAATTTGAGGCCAGTTATGCCCGTTAATATTCATATGGTAAGCAAAACCCGCTTTAGATTCTATCAGACTCGTATCAGCAGTACCTGGTTTCAGTGCAATTTTAGAGCCTGTTGAATCCAGGGCATATTCTGGATTTATAAAATTAAGGCGCAAATCTTCAGGATGCTGGTTAATCAGACTCAGGTAGTAATTTGAAGGATGCATTTCACCATATCCTCCGTTCAGGGTATTATAAAGGTCACCCAGTTCATACTGTCCGGCACCAAGATCTTGTTTCTCTGTTCTATGAATGGCAAAAATCGTCTCCTTATTCATATCAG
This sequence comes from bacterium, assembly GCA_031363945.1. Classification (GTDB taxonomy): domain Bacteria; phylum Bacteroidota; class Bacteroidia; order Sphingobacteriales; family Sphingobacteriaceae; genus JANLVJ01. The sequence continues at coordinate 2,830 of JANLVJ010000048.1, forward strand.
GGTTCAGCGTAAAATACTGACCGTAAGTGGTACCGGTAAGAAGCTGATACTGGCCCGCATTAATTACAGAATCTGCATAGGCAATTGCCTGGTTATTTCTGTTCATGTATAAATTAACCCGTGACAATAGGGCATAGGCTGCCGCCTTTGTCGCATAGCTACCAGTTTTAACCTGGGTCATTAACCGGGCGGCGTGAATCAGGTCTTGAAGTATAAAATTATAGGTTTGTTTTACCGTACTTCTCTTTGGTGAATCCTGAAAATAGGTACTGTCTCTGATAACAATGCCAAGCTGCCCGAGTGAATCCTGGGTATAAGGCTTGCTATATAACCTGACAAGGTCAAAATGTACCAGGGCTCTGAGAAACAGATTTTCTCCTTTTAGCTGGTCAGTGGCGCTACTGCGGCCATCTTTTACATTAACGATGATATTATTGGCTGCATAGATAGAATAATAAGCTTGCTGCCAGAATTGCAGGGCCGGTGAGATACTGGTATACTGGTTATAGTTATAGATATTCCAAGCCGGGTCGCTCGAAGGATTATCCCAGACCACATCATCACTTGAATATTCTGCCAACACATGAAAAAATCGGTAATAATTATAGGAAGCAAGTTCAGCATAGGTGCCGTTTGTTGCATACTGAATTCCGGTTACGTCTTTCAACTGTGAACTGGCTCCAGAAATATCTGTAGGTTTTATATCAAGTTTACAACCGGCAGTCAGACCAAGTATACTCAATATGATCAGGAAGCTTACCGTCTTCATTCTTTGAAATAGTGCTGCTTTCATAGTTAAAAGTTAAGGGTAATGCCAAACACAATTTTTCGTGATGATGGATAACGCTGATCAACATCGGCCTGCAGGTAATCTGATTCAGGATCAAAGCCCAGAAATTTAGATTTTGTTAACAGGTTATCACCCTTAACAAATACCTGTGCATGAGAGATTTTAACATGCGAAAGTAATGATTCAGGAAGGTCGTAAGAGAAGGTCACATTTTTTAACCTTATGAAACTCCCATTTTCAAGAAACCGTGAATTGTTAAATCCATTGTAAGAAGAATAGTTTGCTAAACCGCCCGAGGCCTCATTTTTAGGCTCCTGGGCATAATCTCCTGGTTTTTTCCAGCGTGAGAGCCCGTCTAGTAATATTCCACGGGTATTAATGGTGCCATCATATGCACCCCAGTAGTACCGTGCAGCCCAGTTATAGGTTTTATTACCATATACACTATAGATCAGGAAACTAAATCCAAAGTTTTTGTATTTGAATTCATTATAAAACCCGGCATTGAATTTTGGAAAGAAACCCCCGAAATATTCAAGGGTTGCCTTGCTAGGGTCAGTTGTTGTAGTAACTTTTGCTGGTTTGACAACCTTGCCGTTATTGGCAGCAGTGCTGATAACATTTCCATTGTTATCCTGCCACTGTTCGAACAGGGCGTTACCAGTAGTAGGATCAACACCCCGGTAATTCAGGAGCAGAAATGAGTACAGATCATGACCTTCAGAAGTAATCAGATCCTGTTTATAGTTAATATTGGCACTCTGGTAAACATCGTTATGACCTGCCAGACTGATTACCTTGTTTCTATTAAAGGTGATATTGAAATTCATGTCCCATGAAAAGTCTTTCCTCTGGATATTCATTGAATTCAGATTTAACTCAAGGCCCCTGTTTTGAACTTTACCAGTATTGATGATATTGGAAGTAAAACCCGATGTTGCCTGAAAAGGAACCTGTTGTAGCAGACCAGAGTTGATTCGTTTATAAGCATCGATGTTTACCGTTACCCGCTTGAATAAACCCAGATCAACTCCTGCATTTATGGTTTTGTTCACTTCCCATGAAAGGTTATTATTTGTGGGTTTTACCGGGTAAGCAGAAGGCTGGTTATTATAACCAATATTTGCTGGTGCACCTGAGCCAAAATACCCAGGTAAAGAGCCTGAACTATAGGAATAACCCCCATAATAGGGCGATGGACTGTTCAGACCCGAGTTACCAACAGTGGCATAACTGAAACGCGCTTTTAAGAGACTGATAGTTTTAGAATTAACAAGGAATTTTTCTTTATTGAGCAGCCATGAAGCACCCAAAGAATAAAAATTACCATACTTATGTGATGGGCCAAATACAGAAGAGCCATCACGCCTGAATGAACCGACAGCAAAATACTTACCATCGTAATTATAATCTGCTTGTGAAAAATAAGAATTAAAGGCAGTAGCCGA
>JANLVJ010000068.1:0-2982 GCA_031363945.1 bacterium
GCATGTGTTTTATCCGGCGCATAAAGAGTAAGGGTTGGTTTACTAATATCAAATATAGCATTGGAATGGTACATGTTATTGGCGCTTTCCTGTTCGTTCCAGGTCCAGGTTTCAGTACCGGGTGCCGCCCCGGGATATAAAGGAATAACTTTATCCTGTGCGTAGATAAGCACTGAGAACATTGACAATAAAATAACTGCTAAGATTTTTTTCATACATTAAGTAAAATATAACTCGACCCTTAAGTTTCTGAATATCGCAATTATTCAGGCATATTCTAAATGCTAAATCAGTATGTGTAATAAGCCCTGTTTCTAAGATAGAGGATTCCGTTTCTTTTAAGCATTGGCTCACCATCTGCTATAAAATAGTGACCAGTAATATATTGATGAATCTTTGTCGGGCCACAGGCTGAACAATACAGAGACCCGTTTTTCATAAATAAGTAAATAACTTCTTCCCACTTATTATGATATCCCTTGTATTTACCTGTCAGGGCTCTGCATGATACTTTCTTAGACCCGGTTTTTTCATTAGGCGTATCATTAAAATTCTAAAAATCAGCGTAATTTTGATTGATATTGTTCTTTATTTGTTCATTTTGATTAAGGTACGCCACTTTAACCTTAAACGAATTAAGCAACAGACAACAGCCTTTTTCGATCAACCTTAAATCGGTACAAATTTTTAAATGGGTAAGGTATATGGAATAAAGCTCTTCAATTTTCATTGTCGAAAAATTAGGTATTAAGCCGCAAAATCTCACTGTAAAATATATTTACCTAAAGCTAATACCAACAGAAAGTATTCGTAAGAAATGAGCAAATATGCTAAAGATAAACTTGCAAACAATGCTCGTAAATTAACCAGAAATCTATATTCAATAATTCAGGTACCATTCAAAGTTTTTATCCAAAATGTTTTGTTTTTCTGCCCTTAGAAATTCGAGATATGCCTGACTAACCGGAGAAAGCTTTTTTTCTTTCAACCAAATCAACCGCCATTCAGTTATTATAGGAAAACCTTCTGCTGGAAGAATATAGATTTCCTGACTCATCAGTTCATTACGCATGCCAATTAATGGCATAATCGAATGTCCAAGGCCGGCAATTACCGCTTGTTTTACTGCTTCGTTAGAGGTCAGTTCCATCCTTTTTCTTTGTTTCCCTTCCCTGGTTTCAAAGTACTGTTCCATAGCTGTTCTGGTAGCAGATCCCTCTTCTCTATAAATTAATGGCTTTTTTTCCTCTCTTATTGGTTGATTGCCCATTAGATATAATTTGTTTTCAATCAATAATTCTCCTTCAACATTCAGTTTATCGGGCAATACAGATACCAGCGCAAAATCAGTTTCGTTATTTTTTAGACTTTTTACTACTTTACTTTTATTAGTTACGTCTAGCACCAGGTCAATTCCCGAGTTTTTTTCAAGGAAGCCGCTTAAAAAATAAGGAATAACATATTTGCCTGTTGAAGCCGAGGAAATACTGAGTTTGCCAGTTAAAATACCTTGATAAGCTTTTGTTTTATAGTTAATATTTTCTAATTCCTGAATTACCCTCTCTGCTATTTCTGCTATTTCCTTTCCAAAATCAGTGATATAAAGTTGCCTGCCAATTACTTCTGTAAGGGGTATTTTAAATTGATTTTGGAGATTTTTTAACTGAATTGATATAGCGGGTTGGGTCATAAAAAGTTCTTCCGAAGTTTTTGTAATACTACGGGTTTGTAGCACCTTCAAAAAGATCTGCAGTTGATGAATGGTATAATCCATAAATTAATTTTATGCAATTTATAAAAAGTATTAATTAAGTTTTATACTTATTATTATTCAGCTTTGGGCATCAAATATTTTCGATCATGAAGGCAATAATAGAAAATGAAAACAAACCCACTGTATGCGGCGATTATGAGCTTATAAAAGGAGATTTTACACCTGCTGAGGCCTTTGAAATTATAAGTTTTTTGATCAGCACCAAAATTAACTTCCACAATCTGCAAAATTTCAGTAAACAGATACGCTTTAACATTAATGATGAAGCCTCATTGAAAAGAATTCAAGAACTCGAAATTTCCAGAGAATCAATTAAAGAATTGGTAAAAATGGCAAAAGCCAACGGGAAATCATTGAGGCTAAAATCAACTATCAGTATAGAGCTATTTTAAACGAAATTTAATTCAGTTACATTATGCCTCAAAAATTTCTTGCGATCATCGCCTTGTTCTCTCCTGCCGTTTTTGCCGTAACAGCTTTGATTTCCTGGTTTCATCCAGGGTTACGGCCGTCTATGGTAAAGCGAATGGCAACAGCTTCAACTAGTATAAGCATAATGGTAGCCGTAATCTGCGGCGTTTTGGTATTCCGTTACGACATCTTACAGACAGATATGATTGGCTTCCGGGAAATAGGCCTGAGTTTACGTTTAGATACAATCAGCGTTGTGATGCTCGTTATGATTGCCTTGATTGGATTTATCGTTGTTCGATTTAGCCTCAATTACTTAGACGGTGATAAGCGACAAGGCATATTTATTGGCCGGTTGGCAGCTACTATCTGTTCTGTGCAATTACTTGTTCTTACTGGTAATCTCGGACTACTTTGGGTTTCATGGATTCTGACCAGTATTTCATTACACCGGTTATTGGTTTTCTATCCCGACCGGCCTGGTGCTCAAGTGGCTGCTAAAAAGAAGTTTATTCTAGCCCGATTAGCAGATGCCTGCTTATTGGTAGCCTGTATTTTATTATATAAACAGTTTAATACAGGCAATCTGGAGGTTATTTTTATGACACTTAAACGTATGTCCTCTTCTGGTGTTCACGTTGCCGGTCTGGAAGTGACTGCGACTTTCCTGGTTTTGGCAGCGTTATTAAAGTCGGCACAATTTCCTACTCACGGATGGTTAATAGAGGTAATGGAAACACCCACTCCGGTTTCAGCGTTGTTGCATGCCGGACTTTTAAATGCCGGTCCTTTTTTGG
>JANLVJ010000078.1:0-132857 GCA_031363945.1 bacterium
CATTTACCGTAATTCATCTTATGGCCTTATTAAAGCAGAGTAAATTCTTAAAAACGTAGCAGATAGGGTGAATGAAGGGTCATTATATTCTCATAGAACCTGCCTAATCATTTTACAATAATCAACATGGAAAAATAGCGGCTTTATAACCGTTAGCAAAATAACTTAGAATAAGGCAATAGCTTATTTATTTGCTAAGAACATCAAATCAGTTGCAATTGGCTGGGAGGCATTCCTCATTTATAAATGTGAAAGTATTTTTTACAACCTACATTATAAATCATAAATAAAAAAACCGCTAACATTCTAATTGTTTGCGGTTTTAATTTCTATTGTGTAGCCCGTAGGGGAATCGAACCCCTGTTTCTAGAATGAAAATCTAACGTCCTAACCCCTAGACGAACGGGCCTCTTTTCCCTTTGGAGTTTGCAAAAGTAGAAATAAAATTCTCTTATCCAAATCAGATTCTGTAATTATTTTTAATTCCCCATTAAATAGTCTTAAACCTAGTTAATGAGAATTGTTACTTTAGCTCTCAATGAAAACAGTCGACGATTATAACTTCCACGGCCACAAGGCACTTATCAGGGTAGATTTTAATGTACCCCTTGATGATAAGTTTAATATTACTGATGATACCCGTATTACAACAGCCTTACCAACTATAAATAAAATATTAAAAGACGGCGGTGCAGTTATTCTAATGTCGCACCTGGGTCGTCCAAAGGGTGGTCCAGAAGATAAATACTCGCTTAAACATATTGTTCAAGCTCTATCAAAACTTCTTGGAAAACCTGTTGAGTTTGCTGATGATTGCATCGGTGACCAGGCAATGCATATGGCAGCAGCATTAAAATCAGGTGAAGTTCTGCTACTAGAAAATCTTCGGTTTTACAAAGACGAAGAAAAAGGCCATGCAGGTTTTGCTGAGAAGCTATCAAAACTTGGCGATGTTTATGTCAATGATGCTTTTGGTACTGCTCATCGTGCACATGCTTCGACAGCCGTTATTGCCCAGTTCTTTCCAGCTCTCAAGTTCTTTGGTTACCTGATGGCAGCCGAACTAAAAAATGCTGAGCATGTATTAAATCATGCAGCACATCCTTTTACGGCAGTAATGGGGGGGTCAAAAGTTTCTGATAAAATTGAGTTGATTGAAAAACTACTTGACCGGGTTGATAACCTGATCATCGGTGGTGGTATGGCGTATACTTTTGCTAAAGCATTGGGGGGTACTATTGGTAATTCATTGGTTGAAATGGATAAGCTTGGTCTTGCCCTTGAACTTATTGAAAAGGCAAAAGCAAAAAACGTTAAACTCCAGCTGCCAATCGATACTGTTATTGCTGATGCGTTTTCACCAACGGCTAATACACAGTTGAGCCCAACTGGTGCTATTCCTGATGGCTGGATGGGTCTTGATATTGGTCCTGAAACACGCGTGCTTTTTTCAAAGACCATTGCTGAGTCAAAAACTATTTTATGGAATGGGCCAATGGGTGTATTTGAGATGGAAGCTTTTGACAAAGGAACCAAAGCAACAGCTGATGCAATCGTAAAAGCCACTAAAAATGGTGCTTTTTCTTTAATTGGCGGTGGTGATTCTGCTGCTGCCATTGCCAAGTTTGGTATGACCGATGAAGTAAGTTACGTTTCAACGGGCGGTGGTGCACTGCTTGAATATATGGAAGGTAAAGAATTACCAGGTGTAGCCGCATTACTGAAAGATTAATTAGTAAGTTAAGAAAGTCAACCCTGCTCTCCTACAAGAAGGCGGGGTTTTCTATTAACTAACCAGTCGTAGGAATTATTTAATAGTAGGGTAGACCTTACTAACGCATTGTTCAATCAGTCGTTTTTAACTAATAATAGAGCCCAGCTTGACGCAGCTATCAGGTTATTACAACAAGAATTTAATAACCTGAATATAAAACTGGATGAAAAACAGGAAAATCGCGGCCACTACCTACTAATTTCTTTGATCTTTCCTTCAGGCAGACTAAACTCAAGCCTGGCACATGCCGGGAAGTCTTCACGGTAATGACTTACATAAATCAAAGTTTTATCAGCTTCTGAACAGATCTCATCTACCAGCTTGATAAATTGATACCGATGGTTGTCATCGAGGCCCTGGCAGGGTTCATCAAGAATCAACAGAGGCGGGTTCTTGATCAGTGAACGTGCAAGTAAGACAAGGCGCTGTTCTCCGGTTGAGAGCTGGTGGAATAAAATTTCACTCAGGCTTGTAATCGCTAAACGATGCATCAGGTTTTCTGCCAAATCAATCTCTTCATAGCTTGCTTTTCTAAACAGTCCCATTGTATCGCTTAAGCCTGACAGAATTGTTTTAAGCGTGCTCTGGTCTCGTGGAAAGAATATCTGCATCTCGGGTGATAAGAAGCCTATCTTCTTCTTAATATCCCAGATACTTTCGCCACTTCCTCTTTTGCGGTCAAATAGCACCAGATTTTGGGCATAGGCTTGTGGATGGTCACCATAAATAAGACTTAATAAGGTCGATTTACCAGAGCCGTTTGGCCCGGTTAATACCCAGCGCTCACCTTTCCTGATATCCCAATTGATATCTTCCAATATTTTAACAGTGCCATAGGCTATGTGAATATTTTTCATTGCTACCGCCAGCGTAAAATCTGCTAATCCGGTAGAATACCCGGAATTTAATGTAGTCAGATTTACAGAGTCAGGATGAATTTGCAAGGGCGAATTGATTTTACCTGATTCCTGCTGTTTTGGAGAACTGGTTTTTTCTAACTCTTGCTGTTTTTTAGAAGGGAACAATTGCTTATTCTGGTATTCATTTAGAGAATACGACTGCCCCTTGCAAGCCTCAATTTCTAAAATATGCGTAACCGAATCGGGCATTTCTTCAGGTCTGCAAATGATAATGATTTTAATACCCTGGTTTCTTAATTCAGCTAGCAGACTATAAATTAGGTCGCGATTCTCTTCATCAAGCCCAGTGAAAGGTTGATCAAGTATGATTAGGTAAGGGTTTTTGATTAAAGAAAGGATGATCAACAGCTTTTTAGATTCACCATTTGAGAGCTGATTGATTTTTCTTTTGAGTAGCTCACGGCTAAAAAACTGGTTAAGCTTTAAATTGAATGTCTTGAAATTAAAAGGTTCATATCCTTTTAATTTCAGCTGTATAAACTCTTCAATGGTTGGCAAATCAGCTTCTTCACTTTGATTATACCGGCGTTGATAGTACATTTCATGAAAACCCCTAAAGAGAGCGCTGGCGTCAAATGATACTTCGGCAACATGGTCAGATGGTCGGGCTGGCCTTATCGAAGAAGATTTAGCTGTTGCCAGTGTATCTGGCCAGGTTACAGACCTGTAGGCGGTAATAGGAGCGGTAAGATCGTTCATCTCATCATTTGTACGAAATGGTTCCATTGAACCAGTACTAATATGGTAAGGTTTGTGAAACCGAGATTGTACAGCATGAATTTTGTCAGAGTTCACAGATAGATCTGAAGTGGTTTCTGGGAAAAAATAATGAATCATCCCTTTGACCTGCATTCTTTTACCGCTTATTAAGGTTGATAAAACTGTTTTGCCGCAACCATTCGGGCCAGAAATAGCCCAAAAATCATTTTCCCTTATCTCCCAGTTCAAATCAGAAATGAGTTCTTTTTGGTAAGCATTTACCTGTAAACCTATACATTGTATGATAATGCAATTTTTCTCACGCATCTTTTTTTCAAATCTTTTAGAATCCAAAAATAGAAATCATTGGCTCGTTATATGCTCAGTAATAAAAGAATGAACGATCCCGCTTGAGTCTTCGTATTTTAACGGTAATTTTGGATCTTGTTAAAAAATTAAAAATCATGAAAATCAGTACTTTTCTAGTCATATGTATGATGCTAGCAGCGCCAGCAATTTCTAAACAGCAACCAGGTAAAGGTAAGGCTGTCAATTATCGTTTGAAAATTTATCACCTGAAAGATTCTACAGAAATAAGCAGGGTGAGTGATTTTTTGAAAGATCACTATCTGCCTGCTGCGCATAGTCTGGGTCAGAAACAAATAGGCGTGTTTCTTGAAAAAAGCCCTGCCTTCGGGGTCAATATTTACTTGTTCAGCCCAATGTCAAGTCTTGATGAATTAAATTCATTTGATCAGAAACTGATGCAGGATAAAAAATATGCTGATGCTTTCAAAACCTTCAATACGTACGATGGTAAAAACCCTTTTTATCAGCGGGTAGAAACCATTGTACTCGACGCATTTCCTAAAATGCCATTCATCGAATCACCCTTGTTAAAAGCTGTGAAATCAGCAAGGGTTTATGAATTACGTAACTATGAAAGCCCTACTGAAGAGATGGGCTTGAATAAAATAAAAATGTTTAATGTGGGTAATGAAGTAGCATTATTCAAGCGATTAAACTTTAATGCTGTGTTTTATGCAAGTGTTATTTCAGGACCAAGAATGCCCAATCTTATGTACATGATAACCTTTGAAAATATGGCTGATCATGATGCTAAATGGGTTTCATTCAGAGATGATCCTGAATGGAAAAAATTATCATCAATGCCAGAATATCAAAACAACATAAATAAAATTGATGCTCATTTTATGACTCCAATGGATTATTCAGATTTGTAAATAAGCCATTGATTCTTACTGATACAAATAATAAATAAGCGAAAAAAGGTGCTTTTATGCTTACCCCAACATTCTACAGCAATTTGGGGTCAGTACATAAAGCACCTTTTTTATTTTAATGTTATTGAATTTAATTCATTTTGTAAACCAATACCTTAAAAGTACCTGGTATCATTTTTTTAGTATCAGCCGACACATCTGCAACGCTCAGGTAAATCTTATGCGTTTTTGTATCAAGGGCCAGCGTTTTTGCTTTGAACTGAGTCTTAAGTGTTTGGATCAATGAATAACTGTCAGCTGAATTCTGGCGGAAGATAGTTGTTGTTCCATCTCCATTCGAACAAAATATCAGCTTTGTTTCGGCATCAAAGGCAACAGCATCAACACCGGCTCCAATAGGTAGGGTAGTGATAACTTTTCCGGATAGTGCATCTACCACACTCATTCCTTTATTTTCGCGGCATATTGTAAACAAACGATTTGTCTCTGCATCAAATGCGATTCCTGTTGGACCTCCACAAGGTGCAAGGGGAAAGTTTTTTACAACTTTCATAGTTTTGCTATCAATCACATTCAGACTGTTTTTGTCTTCAAGGTTATTGTAAATTAAACCTTTACCATTTGATACAGCATATTCTGGACCACCGCCTAAATCAACAGTTCCGATTTGCTTCAGGTTATCAGGATCAACGACTGAAGAATTATTGCTCTCTCCATTAAAACTAAATACCTTGTTAGAAAAGGCATCATATATGATAGCATCTGGGCCTTTAGCAGTTACAGGTATTACTGAGATGATTTTTAATGTTTTCATATCAAATGCAACGACTGCGTTCGCACGGCCGTCAGTGATAAAGCCACGGTTGATACTATTTACCAATGCTATACCATGAACGCCTTTCATACCATCAATTGTACCTCTAAGCTTACCTGTATTCAGATCAATTACATTGACAGCTGTGCCATGTGAAACATAAAGTTGCTGGTTTGGCTGGTCAATACTTATGTAATCATAGCCACCATCACCAGGTAAGGCAATAGTCGTATCATATACGTAGGCATCTTTTGCCTGGGCATGAACTAGAAATGAAGAGGAGGTAAAAGCGGCTACTGCGAGCAGGCTTAAAAACTGTTTTTTTAATCTCATGATGGGTTTTTAAATTTTAGTCTGATCTACTAATATTTAAAAATCAATTAAAATTCTGGAGAAATACTGAAGGAGTAATTTTTTAACGTAAGCTTAATAATAAAGACATAGGAGATGAATCTTTTCCAGGAAACTGGTTTTTTAATACTGAAACACAGATTGGTAGTATTTACGAATCTGTTCGTATAGCATCATATCGGTGACATCTTAGTGCCCATTAGAAAGCTGATCAATCCTTCAGAAATAACACAGAATTGATATTTACTTATGAAGTATGGATATAAATAAAGAACAGGGCTTTAATTATTCGCCATCAGAAATTGCCCGCTATATATATTGTTCAACAACCAGAGTTTTTAGTATCAGACTTGAAAATGGTAAAACAGTTTACCATGAGTCAAGTGATCCTGACCAATTTTTAAACTGGCTCAGGCGGTATAAAATTCCATCAATAGCCAGACGGTTTTAGACCTGACATGCAACCCCGAATCATCAGATTTAACGTTGTACCGTAAGTGAGTTTTTACTTTCAAAGTCTGAGGCAAAATGGAATTCTACTTTCGGAAAAGCCTGACTGGTCATTCTTAAATCCCAGTCATTCTGGGAGAAATAAACTGGCCGCTCTTCTTTGTCATAACCAATAGAGGCAGCTTTCAGCTGTATGAGTTTATTGAGCTCATTCTTATCTTCAGAAGTGATCCAGCAGGCTTTGAAATAATGAACTGGCATCCAGGCACATTTAGCACCATATTCATGCTCTAACCTGAAAGTGATTACTTCAAACTGTAACTCACCAACCGTACCAATAATTTGCCGATTTCCTGGGTTTTGAATGAATAACTGTGCAACGCCTTCTTCGGTGAGCTGGCGAATTCCTTTATCAAGCTGCTTGGCTCTGAACGGATCACGGTTTTCAAGCTGTTTGAAAATTTCAGGTGAGAAGCTCGGAATTCCCTTAAAATGAAGATTTTCTCCTTCGGTCAGCGTATCTCCGATTTTGAAATTTCCCCCATCATATAAACCCAGTACGTCACCAGGCCAAGCCTCATTGATCAGGTTTTTTTCATTCCCGATAAAATCAACTGGGTTGGTAAACTTGAATTTTTTCTGCTGACGGGTGTGAAAATAGAATTTATTACGCTCAAACGTGCCCGAGCAGATTCTGAAGAATGCAATACGGTCACGGTGCTTTGGATCCATATTGGCATGAATTTTAAATACAAAGCCTGTAAGTGGCGTCTCAGTTGCTTTAACCGTTCTTTCAACAGTCTCACGTTCATCTGGGCTGGGTGCGATTTCAATAAATGCATCGAGTAATTCTCTTACTCCAAAATTATTAATAGCCGAACCAAAAAATACTGGTGCCAGCAGGCCATCACGGTAAAGTTCTGTATCGAATGGGTCATAGCCAATGCTTACCAGCTCAAGCTCCTGTTTCAATTTTTCTATTGCAGGTTGTGGCAAATAGGAGGCAAGAGCAGGATCTTCGAGGTCAGAAATCTGTATGATTGATTCGGCAACTTTTTTTTTATCGGGTTCGAATAAATTGAGTTCACCGAGGTATTTATTATAAACACCCTTCAGGGTATAACCCTGACCAATGGGCCATGATAATGGGCATAAGCTAATATTAAGTTTTGCTTCCAGTTCATCCAGCAGATCAAACGGATCCCTGCCTTCACGATCCATTTTATTGATGAAAATCATCACCGGAGTATTTCTCAGCCTGCAAACCTGCATAAGTTTTTCGGTCTGTTCTTCCACACCTTTAACACTATCTACAACCAGGATTACACTATCAACAGCAGAAAGGGTACGGTAGGTATCTTCAGCGAAATCTTTGTGGCCCGGTGTATCCAAAATATTGACCCGTTTGTCTTTATATTCAAATGCCATAACCGAAGTACTAACAGAAATACCCCGCTGTTTCTCAATCTCCATGAAGTCAGAGGTGATCGACTGATTGCCTTTATTTCTTTTTACGGTAGCGGCAGCATTGATTGCCCCGCCAAAAAGCAGAAACTTTTCAGTAAGAGTTGATTTACCTGCATCTGGGTGACTGATGATTGCAAACGTTTTTCTTCTCTGTATCTCTGAATTTAAGTTCATAGGCGGGGTTTTGCCAGCCTGCATTCGTAATTTCGAGAACTACGATTAGTTACGGACCTCAAAATCCAGGGCGTAACATTATGAAGACTTTTAGGCGATTTTATATAATCTGCAAATGTATCTTAAATAATGGAAATTCATTTAAATCAGGTTATTTCTCGGGGTCGCGCCCATGGTTTGATTAGGTCAGTAATATGCTAAAAGCGTAATATTCTTAACATTCTTATTGCTTGACGATTAAAACACCAAATTCCCGAATTTGTTGAAAACTTTTGTGGTAAATTGTGGTAAAAAGTGGAGGAGTTTTATACTTTTACACTTGATTCTAATTCAGGCCAGTCAATGTCACAACTTTTAGGAGAGTTTGAGTGCCGTCTTGATCCGAAAGGGAGGTTAATGATTCCCGCCGGTCTTAAGAGACAACTGCCCCCTGACCTGGGTGATAAACTGGTAATAAACAGGGGTTTTGAAAACTGTTTGATACTTTATCCTTACCCAGACTGGCAACGTGAAAGTCAGAAGGTTAACAGGCTGAATGTTTACAATAAAAAAAACAGAGAATTTGTAAGGTATTTCTATCGCGGTGCAACAGAGCTGCTGGTTGATTCAACAGGCCGTATTTTGCTACCTAAACCGCTACTTGACTATGCCGCAATTGATAAAGAGCTGGTATTATCGGCCTTTGGGTATAGGATTGAGGTTTGGTCAAAAGAGGCTTATGATAAAATGTTAACAAATGAACCGGGTGATTTTTCTGATCTGGCCGAAGAGGTGATGGGAGATAAAATTGGGGGAGGGGCAGATGACATATCATAATCCGGTAATGCTACAAGAGTCTATAGACGCATTGCAAATTAAAGAAGATGGAAACTACGCTGATGTAACATTCGGTGGTGGTGGTCATTCACGTGAAATTTTGAGTAGAATGGGGAAAGGCAAATTGATAGCATTTGATCAGGATGATGATGCATCGGCACATATCATAGATGATGATAGGTTTATATTTGTACCAGCAAATTTCCGGTATTTAAAAAATTACTGCCGTATCAATAACCTGTTAACACTTAATGGGGTACTGGCAGATCTCGGTGTTTCATCACATCAGTTTGATGAAGCCGGCCGGGGCTTTTCAACCCGTTTCAACGCTGAACTAGATATGCGTATGGATCAGGATCAGGAACTCAAAGCTGCTCATGTGCTTAATACATATAGCGCTGCTGCTCTGCAAGACCTATTCAGCCGTTATGGTGAAGTAACGAATGCAGCTGGTCTTGCTCAGAAAATAATTATAGGAAGATTGCAGGAACCAATTCTGCATACCCAGCAATTTAAAGATCTTATCAAGCCCCTTGTTCGCAGGGGTAAAGAAAATCAATATTATGCCCAGGTTTTTCAGGCCTTGCGCATAGAAGTAAACAAAGAACTTGAAGCCCTTGAAGAGTTGCTGCTGCAAAGCACAGAAATGCTTGTTACAGGGGGGCGTCTGGTCGTTATCTCTTATCACTCACTCGAAGACCGTTTAATAAAGAATTTTTTCGCCAAGGGTAAATTTAAAGGTGAAGTTGAGAAAGATCTGTTTGGTAATGAACTTAAACCGTATACGTCAGTATTTAGAAAAGCTCAGATGCCAGCAGCTGCAGAGCTTGAAGAAAATAACAGATCAAGGAGCGCTAAACTAAGAGCTGGTGAAAAACGATAAGCAGGAGATTTTTCAGAACAGGCTTCGTGATGAAGACCAGGAGATTCCTTACAAGAGTCAGGAGAAAAACAGTAGTTCAAAGCGTTCATTATTGCATCTCTTGCTTTCCACTGACTTATTGCCAACTGAAAAAGCGCTGGCGTTCTTACCTTATTTTTTGTTTCTCGGACTCCTGGGGGTTTTCTATATTTCAAACCGCCTGAATTCAGAGAAAAACGGTAGAATTCTTTACCAGCTTAACAAAGATATTAAAGAACAGAAATGGGATTATATGAGTACCAAGGCTGAACTCATGTTTCAGAGCAAGCAATCTGAGATAGCTGCAAAAGCCTTAAAATATGGTATCAAAGAAGCCGTAGAACCTCCTAAAAAAATACTTGTTCAACGATGAATATTAGAACCGACATCTTATGGAGGGTTTACCTGGTGTATGCGATCGTTTTCGTATGTGCTTTTGGTGTCGTGTTTAAACTTTGCAAGATCCAGCTTGTTGATGGCAAAAAATGGACAGCCATGGCTGATAGTCTTTCAACCAGGTATATGAATATCGTTGCTAACCGCGGTAATATCTATGCGGATGATGGTAGTTTGCTGGCAACTTCTCTACCTGAGTATGAGTTGAGACTTGATGCCGGAGTAATGGCTGATGATCCAGATTTATTTCATGAGAAAGTTGATTCTCTTTCGGCTTGTCTTGCTGGCGTTTTTCATGACCGCAAGGCATCAGACTACAAAAGACTTCTTCAAAAAGTGTGTGCCAGAAAAGACAGGTATGTACTGCTGATGAATAAAGTTTCTTATGACAAACTCAAGCTAATAAAGACCTTTCCGATTTTTAATCAGGGCCAGTATCATAGCGGGCTTATTGCCATACAGCTAAATAAAAGAATTAAACCCTTTGGTGATCTTGCTCAGCGTACGATTGGTTATTATACAAAAACGGTACAGCCTGTAGGCCTTGAGGGTGCATACAGAGAATTTCTGGCAGGTAAAGATGGCAAGCAGCTTGTTGAGCGGGTTGCAGGTGGCATATGGTTGCCCCTTCGTGATGAAGCTGAAATTACGCCTGTTGATGGAAGTGATATTGTATCGACTATAAATGTCAATATTCAGGATGTTGCCCAGAATTCATTACTTAAATACATGTCTATTCATAATGCCGAGCATGGTTGTGTGGTAGTGATGGAGGTAAAAACCGGAGAAATTAAAGCCATCGCAAATCTGACCAGGAATGTATCAGGCAAATACGATGAAAAATTTAATTATGCATTTGGTGAGGCGGCTGAACCTGGTTCAACCTTTAAACTTGCCAGTTATATGGTGGCTCTTGATGATCATAAGCTTGATACCAACACACTGGTAAATGTGAATGGAGGAATAACAAAGCTTTATAATCATATAATAAGGGATGCTGAGGCAGGCGATCATCAGATTACTGTAAAGCAGGCATTTGAAAAATCATCTAATGTGGCAGTTGCCACGCTAATTAACGACAGGTACAAAAACGAACCTGCCCGGTTTACGGCTGGTCTTTACAGGTTGGGTCTGAATCAACGCCTGAACTTACAGGTGCCGGGTGAGGCCAGACCCAGAATTAAAACTCCTAAGAGCGGAGACTGGTCAAAATTATCATTGCCCCAGATGGCCTATGGTTATGAAGTTGTCCTGACTCCGATGCAAATGCTGACACTTTATAATGGGGTTGCAAATGATGGTAAAATCATTGCTCCATTACTTGTTAAAGAAATCGACCGACTTGGTAAACCTGTCAGACAATTTGAAAGCCGGGTGATCAATCCAAAAATGTGTTCGGGTTCGACACTGCGTAAAGTTCGCAGTATGCTTGAGGGGGTGGTTCTTGAAGGTACTGCCAAGAGCATGCATAATAAACTCTACTCGATTGCAGGTAAAACAGGAACGGCCCAGATTGCTCAGGGTGCTGCAGGTTACAATGTTGGAGGAGTAAAATACCAGAGTTCTTTTTGTGGGTATTTTCCTGCTGACCGCCCAAGATATAGTATGATTATCGTCATGAATAATCCAACAGGGGGGCAGTATTATGCGGCCCAGGTTGCCGGCCCTGTATTCCTTGATATTGCAAATAAAATTTATTCAACCCAACTGGATATGCATCAGGCATATGCTGTTGTAGCTAAAAAATAATGCGTGTATTAAAAGACATATTATACAAAGTGGCCTTAAAAGCAGTATCGGGTGATACCAATATCGCTATTGAGTCAATCCAGTTCGATTCTAGAAAGATTGTACCTGGTGCTGTATTTATTGCTTTAAAGGGAGAGAAGAGTGACGGGCATGATTTTATAGACAAGGCCATAAGCTTGGGTGCTGTTGCCATCCTTGTAGAAGAATTGCCTTTATCGAGGGCCGAAAATATTACCTGGTTACAGGTTGAAGATAGCCATCAGGCCCTGGGTATTCTGGCTGACCACTTTTACGGGCATGCTTCTTCAAAAATAAAATTGATTGGTATAACTGGCACAAACGGTAAAACCACCTGTGCTACACTACTTTATAAGCTGTTCACCGCTCTTGGCTATTCATGTGGGTTGATTTCAACGATAGAAAATATCATTGGTACCCAGGTGCTGACGACAAATTATACGACTCCTGACGCCATCGCTTTAAATTTTCTTTTAAATCAGATGATTGATGCTGGTTGTGAGTACTGCTTTATGGAAGTCAGCTCACATGCGATTGTGCAGAGACGCATCGCAGGCCTGCAGTTTGCAGGTGGGGTCTTTACAAATATCACCCATGATCACCTCGATTTTCATAAAACCTTTGAAGGATATATAAAAGCAAAAAAAGCTTTTTTTGATGTACTTGACCGTCATGCCTTTGCCTTAGTAAATGCCGATGACCGCAATGGGATGGTCATGCTGCAGAATACCGCCGCTCATAAAAAAACATATGCTATTTCAACCATGGCTGACTTCAAGGGCCGTTTAATTGAAAATCAGTTTAGCGGCATGCTAATGAATGTTGATGAACTTGAAGTTTGGTTCAGACTGGTAGGTAGTTTCAATGCATCAAATATTCTGGCAGTATATGGCACTGCGATGTTACTTGAGCAGGATAAACTGAGTGTACTTACGATTCTAAGCAGGTTAACAGGGGCTGAAGGCAGATTTGAATATGTAATGGGTCCTGGTAAAATCATTGGTATCGTAGATTATGCCCATACCCCTGATGCCTTGATAAATGTGCTGAATACGATTCGGGATATCAGAAAGGGTACAGAGAAAATTATAACCATTATAGGCTGCGGGGGTGACAGAGATAAATCAAAAAGGCCAGAAATGGCCAGGGCTGCCTTTGAACTGAGTGACAAAGTAATCTTTACCGCTGATAATCCACGTACCGAAGATCCTGAAGTAATTCTTGAAGAGATGAAAGCAGGTTTGGGTCTTACCCAGCTTCGTAAAGTGTTGATCATAGCTGATCGCAGGGCGGCCATCCGTACGGCCTGTCAACTGGCTACCGAAGGCGATATTATCTTACTGGCAGGTAAAGGGCATGAAAAATACCAGGAGATACAAGGGGTACGGTACCCGTTTGATGACAGGGATGAATTGACCAATGAATTTAAAAACCTTGATATCTGATGTTATACTATTTATTCAATTATCTCGACAAGCATTCCCATATCCCTGGGGCTGGGGTTTTTCAGTATATATCTTTTAGAACAGCCATGGCTGTAATTACCTCACTGGTAATTACCCTGGTATTTGGCAAAAGTTTGATTGATTTCTTGCGTCGCAAGCAGGTTGGTGAAACAGTAAGGGATCTTGGCTTACAAGGTCAGAACCAAAAGCAGGGTACCCCAACAATGGGAGGTTTGATTATAATCGGTGCCATTCTTATCCCAACCTTGCTATTCGCGAAACTTGACAATATTTATATAATCCTGATGGTAGTCAGTACGATCTGGCTAGGCACGATTGGTTTTATTGATGATTACATAAAGGTCTTTAAAAAAGATAAAGAAGGTCTGAGGGCAAGTTTTAAGGTTTTAGGTCAGGTGGGCCTGGGCCTGATTGTTGGCTATACCATGTACTTTAATACAGATATTGTTGTTCGGGAGAAAAAGATTTATACTGGCTCATTAAAAGATTCTAAAGAGACATTTGAGCAAAGAAAAAATGCAATTCGCAGTCATTTTACAGAAGAGCGGCATTCAACCAAGACCAACGTACCTTTTTATAAAAACAATGAATTTGATTACGCCAGCCTCTTAAATTTTCTCGGCCCTGGTTACAGAGACTATGCGTTCTGGACATTTATTCCTATAGTTATTTTCATTATCGTTTTTATTTCAAATGGGGCGAATCTGACCGATGGCATAGACGGCCTGGCGACAGGCACTTCGGCAATTATTGGGGCAACTCTGGGTATACTTGCTTACTTGTCGGGTAATCTTGTTTTCTCTGATTACCTGAATATCATGTATATCCCGAACTCGGGAGAGCTGGTAATATTTGCGGGTGCTTTTCTGGGGGCAACAGTTGGTTTTCTCTGGTATAATTCATACCCCGCCCAGGTATTTATGGGCGATACAGGCAGTCTTGCCCTAGGCGGTATTATCGCAGCATTTGCTATTATTATCAGGAAAGAATTATTGATTCCAATTCTATGCGGCATTTTCCTGGTTGAGAATTTCTCTGTAATCATGCAGGTTGCCTGGTTCAAGTACACCCGTAACAGATTTGGCGTAGGCAGGCGTATATTTTTAATGTCACCCCTACACCACCATTTTCAGAAGCTCGGCTACCATGAGTCAAAAATTGTTACCAGATTCTGGATTGTAGGCATCATGCTGGGAATAATCACTATCATAACCCTTAAACTTCGCTGATATGGCCAGAAAACTTGTTATTCTTGGTGGGGGTGAAAGTGGTACTGGTGCAGCAATCCTGGCTAAAAAGCAAGGTTATGACGTTTTTTTGTCTGATAAAGGTCAGCTTGGAGCCGTTTATGAGCAGTTATTACTAACCAATGAAATCGAATTTGAGAAGGGCGAACATACTGTTGCCCGTATCATGGCAGCTGACGAGGTCATAAAAAGCCCTGGTATTCCAAATACGACCGATCTGATACTAGCGCTTAGAAAAAAGGGAACTTCTGTTATCGGAGAGCTTGAATTTGCATCTCGTTATACTGGTGCCCATATCACTGCAATAACGGGTAGCAATGGTAAAACTACAACAGCTTTACTTACCCATCATATCTTAAAAAAGGGGGGACTCAATATTGGTCTTGCTGGTAATATCGGAAAAAGCTTTGCCTTACAGGTTGCGACCGAAAATTTCAGTCATTATGTAGTAGAGGTGAGCAGTTTTCAGTTAGATGATATGGTCAGGTTTAGGGCGAATACGGCTGTTTTATTAAACATAACACCAGATCATCTTGACCGCTATCAGTTCAGCATGCAAAATTATGCAGACTCAAAATTTAAAATTAGTAACAATCAGCAGATTGGTGATGCCTTCATCTATTCACTTGATGATGCTGAAACAATGAACAACCTACCTACAAAAAACATTCTTGCCAATCAATATCCTATCTCCATATTTCAAAAACCGACTCTGGGTGGTTGGATTGAAAATGAAGAACTCATCATAAAGTTAGATAACCAAACATTTAATATGTCGATCTCAGAACTTGCCCTTCAAGGCAAACATAACCTCTATAATTCTATGGCTTCGGGCATAGCCTCCCGGGTACTTGATATGCGCAATGATATTATTCGTCAGAGCATGAGTGATTTTAAAAATATTGCACACCGTCTCGAGCATGTGGCAAAAGTGCAGGGCATTGAATTTATCAATGATTCGAAAGCTACCAATGTTAACTCAGTATGGTATGCATTAGAAAGTATGACAGGCCCAGTAGTCTGGATCGTTGGTGGAGTTGATAAGGGTAATGATTATTCGATGTTAAGTGCACTGGTGAAGCAGAAAGTTAAAGCCATCATTTGCCTTGGTAAAGATAATAAGCGCATCCACGATGCTTTTGAAGACAGCGTTGAATTAATTGTGAACACATTTACAGCCACAGAAGCAGTAAATATGGCATATCATATTGGCAAGAAAGGTGACACAGTTCTGTTATCTCCTGCTTGTGCGAGTTTTGATCTATTTAAAAATTATGAGGACCGTGGCAATCAGTTTAAAGCAGCCGTGAAAGAATTATAAAATAATTAGGGATAAAACTATGAATTGGATACTTACACGGGTTAAAGGAGACATTTGGATATGGATGATTGTGTTTACACTTTCTATATTCTCTGTGCTTGCCGTATACAGTTCAACAGGAGCCCTTGCATACCAGAAATACGATGGTAACACAAGTATTCTACTATTCAAACACCTGATGATGGTTGTTTCAGGCCTGATTTTAATGTTTATAGCCCATAAGATAAATTACCGGTATTACTCAGCTATTGCAACCGTAATGCTGGTAGTATCAATACCTTTATTAGTGTACACCCTTAAGTTTGGAGCACAGATTAATCAGGCTAGCCGATGGATTACCATTCCGCTGATTCGTCAGACATTTCAAACTTCAGATCTTGCAAAGCTTGCACTGATTATGTTTCTGGCCAGAGAACTCACCAGGCGCCAAGAGCAGATAAAGGACTTCAAAAAGGGTTTTTTGCCAATTTTTGCTGCCGTAATGGTTGTTTTCGGTCTTATCGCACCTGCAAATCTCTCAACCGCCCTGATGTTATTTGGTACCTGCATTCTTATTCTGCTGATTGGCAGGGTAAGTGCCAGGCAGATTGCACTGGTAAGTGTGGGTGGGCTGGTTATCTTGTTTGCTGTTGTCGCCCTGGGCCCTAGAAGAGGGGTGTATAAATCAAGAGTTGAAGCATTTTTACACCCTGAAAGAACTGATCCAGATAAGGCCTATCAGTCAAATCATGCCCAGATGGCTATAGCGACAGGTGGCTGGCATGGTAAGGGTCTTGGAGGAAGTACAGAACGCAACTACCTTCCACAGGCATATTCAGACTTTATCTTTGCCATCATTGTTGAGGAATATGGCATTTTTGCCGGCTTCTTTCTGATCTTTCTCTACCTGTTTTTATTATTCAGGTGCGTTAAAATTATTACCCGTAGCCCCAAAGCATTTGGAGCCTTGCTGGCTACAGGTTTAAGTTTCAGTCTGGTTATTCAGGCGTTTGCGAATATGGCTGTTGCAACACATTTATTGCCAGTTACCGGGGTGCCTCTACCGCTTGTGAGTATGGGGGGCACTTCAATACTGTTCACCAGTTTTGCTTTTGGCATTATTTTGAGTGTAAGTCGTGATATAGAAGAAAATAAGAAAGGAGTGCTGCATGAAACAGCTTGATCTGCATATCGTCATTAGTGGTGGTGGCACCGGAGGCCATTTGTTTCCTGCATTAGCCATAGCTGAGGCGTTGAAAAAGCTTGAACCATCTGTAAAAATCCTTTTTGTGGGTGCACTGGGTAAAATAGAGATGGAAAAAGTACCTGCTGCTGGCTATGTCATAGAAGGTCTTGATATTATGGGCCTTCAGCGTTCTCTGACCTTGCAGAATTTACGTTTTCCGATCAGACTTATTAAAAGTTTGTTCAGGTCAAGAGCTATCATAAAACAATTTAAACCAGACGCTGCAGTAGGTGTAGGAGGTTATGCTTCTGGTCCATTACTCTTTATGGCCGAACTTAAGCGAATTCCCTGTTTGATTCAGGAACAAAATTCATATCCGGGAATTACCAATAAGATTCTTGCTTCCCGGGCTGTCAAAATCTGTGTTGCCTACCCCGGAATGGAACGATTCTTTCCTGATGAAAAATTAATGCTGACGGGTAATCCTGTTCGCAAGTCTATTGTTGATTTGCAGATTTCCCATGTCCAGGCGCTTAAAAATTTGGGTCTTGACCCTGATAAGCCCGTATTACTTGTTTTAGGAGGCAGTCTTGGAGCAAGAACGTTAAACGAAAGCATTTTCTCTGGTCTTGATAAGCTAAAAGATGAAGGTATCCAGCTTATCTGGCAGGCTGGTAAGCGGTATAATGTCGATCTGAGGGCCCGTGTAGGAATACCTGTAGCGGGAGTTCAGCTTACTGAATTTATAAATAATATGGATGAAGCATATGCGGCAGCTGATATTATTATTTCAAGGGCAGGCGCCGGAACTATTAGTGAACTCGCCTGGGCGGCAAGGCCTGTGATCCTGGTGCCTTCACCCAATGTAGCTGAAGATCATCAGACCCGTAATGCTCAGGCTCTGGTCAGTGGCAAGGCTGCCATGATGGTCAGTGATGCTGATGCCCCAAAAAAGCTTGTTGAGACAGCAATCGAATTGATAAGGGATAAAAACTTACAACATGAATTGAAAAAAAATATTCAGGATTATGCATATCCTGATGCTGCCGCAAAAATTGCAGCAGAAATTATCAGACTGGCAAGTATATATAGGAATAAACAATGAAACTCAACCAGATAAGTAAAGTTTATTTGATTGGTATCGGTGGAATAGGCATGAGTGCTCTTGCGCGTTTCTTTAAATCAAGATCTGTCGAGGTTATGGGTTATGACCGTTTTGAAACCAGTCTGACCAGGCAATTGTTAACCGAAGGTATCAACGTTACCTATACTGACGCAGTTGAAGAAATTCCTCAATCATTTAAAACGCCTGCTGACGACCTGCTGGTTATTTATACACCGAGTGTTCCTAAAACAGCAGCTATTCATGCTTTTTTTCTACACCAGCATTTCCAGTTATATAAACGCTCTCAGGTATTAGGCTTTATCAGTCTAAATCACTCAGTACTGGCAGTTGCAGGTACACATGGTAAGACCACAACGAGCATCATGCTAGCGCATCTTTTGAAATCTGCAGGTATTGCTGTTTCAGCTTTTCTGGGTGGTATCTCCGTTAATTACAATACTAATTTTCTCAATGGTGATTCTGAATGGGTAGTGGTTGAAGCTGATGAATATGACCGTTCATTTCTTACCCTTTTTCCCAAGGCGGCTGTAATCACATCAATGGATGCCGATCATCTTGATATCTATGGTAATATAGCTGCTATGAATGAATCTTATAATTTATTTGCAGCCCAGGTAAATGATAATGGTTTATTACTTGTTCATAAGGGTTTGCCTGTTTCAAGACAACATACAGCGTATGAGGCGGTTTTCCCTGACAGCGAATTGTCTGATGATACAAATGCTGCAAATCAGCATATTCAAGCCAGGGGTACTGACTTCACACCAGGTCAACTATCAGACGTAGAGGTATCTCAGGTTCATGGTTCTAATATCCGGATCGTTAAGGGTGAGTTTATATTCGACTATGCTGATGAAATTAGTAAGATTAAAGATATTGTTATGCAAAGCCCTGGTTTACATAATATAGAAAATGCGGTGGCTGCACTCAGACTTGCCAGGTATGCAGGGCTTGATTGTTCAGCCTTGAAAGTGGGTATTGAGAGTTTTAAAGGAGTCAAAAGAAGATTTGAATACCTGGTAAAAACAACTGATCAAATTTTTATTGATGATTATGCACATCACCACGAAGAACTGAAAGCATTAATTCAAACCCTTAAATTACTTTACCCTGATCAGCCTCTTACCCTTGTATTTCAGCCACACCTGTTTAGCCGCACCCGTGACTTTTATCGTGAAATTGGCCAGGTGCTTTCAAAAGTTGATGTGCTGATCTTGCTTGATATCTATCCTGCAAGAGAACTGCCAGTAGAGGGAATTACATCAGCCCTAATTCTTGAAAATTCGACGGCACCTGTAAAATATAGCATGCAGAAAGATGAACTCATTTCATATATCGAACTTAACCGCCCCAGTTTGCTGGTAACTGCCGGAGCTGGTGATATTGATGGTCTTGTACAACCACTGGCTGCAATTCTCGCCACAGAAAGGAGTAGCCATGCACAAAATTAACTGGATACTTATTTCTAAAAGTGTACTCTGGATTTTGGTCATAGCGGCATTAATTTCTATTTACGCCTTTGCTAGCCGTAGGCAGAATGCAATGGTTTGCAAAAGCGTACATATCCAGATGCTTGATAGCGAAAAATTTGTCAGCAGTGCCCAAATCTGGCATCAGCTGAACACAAAGAAACTGATTCATAAAAAAATTAATCTGTTAGAGATAGACAGTCTTGAAACCCTGTTTAAAAAAAATCCATTTATCGCTGAAGCCAGTTTATCGGTTGATCTGAGTGGTATGCTAAATGTTAAGATTGCCCAGAAGCATCCCTTTGTAATGGTTACCAATTCAGTTGGGCAGCGTTTTTTTATTGACCGGCAAGGAAATAAAATGCCGTTTTCACGTGCTGATACTAATAAATTTTACCGTGTTTCAGGACATATTGCTGAAGGCCTTGGGAAGGCTGATACCATTAAAACCCCAATCTTGAAAAATATTCTTTATTTGTCAAATTTCATTGAAACGTCACCTTTTAAAAGAAATGAGTACCGGTTTTTTGAGATCTCTGATCAGGATCAAATGAGACTATTACCAGCCAAACAGTCCTTTATCGTTTTATTGGGTGATACTTCTCACCTCGATGAGAAATTTTTAAAGCTTGATTTAATGTATTCTACAGTTTTTCCGCGAGAGGGCCTGAATAAATACAGTACGATTGACTTGCAATATACTGACCAGGTTGTTTGTACCCTTAAGCCTGTGGCAGAGAGTAATAATAAACTAATAAACTATCAGGGGAGGGCACTTGCATTGATGCCTTCTGTTAACAAACAAAATAAATTAATCCCTCATTAAGTTATGGAAAGTAAAGAACTCATTGTTGGCCTGGACATTGGTACCACGAAAATATGTGCTATTGTAGGCTGTAGGAATGAACATGGTAAAATTGAAATCCTTGGCCTTGGGAAAGCTGAGTCTGCTGGTGTAACCCGCGGAGTGGTATCTAATATTGAGAAAACAGTACAAGGTATTCTAGAAGCTATCAGTCAGGCATCTGAGCAGTCGAATTGTGAAATACGCTGTGTATATGTTGGTATAGCCGGTCAGCATATTAAAAGCCTGCAACATGGTGGTATTCTGGTTCGCGATAATACGACCAATGAAATTAATAAAAAGGATATAGAAAAGCTTGTTGAAGACATGCACCGTCTGGTTATGCCACCGGGTGAAAAAATTATACATGTGCTTCCTCAGGAATTTAAGGTTGATAGTGAGCCTGGTATAAAAGACCCGATTGGTATGGCAGGGGTACGTCTTGAAGCTAATTTTCATATTATTACAGGCCAGATTACAGCTGCTCAGAATATTTATAAATGTGTTAAAAAAGCCGGACTTGATACCGATGGGCTTATTCTTGAACCTCTGGCGTCAGCTGAAGCAGTGTTAAGCACAGAAGAAAAAGAAGCAGGTGTGGTGCTTGTCGATATCGGTGGTGGTACTACTGATGTGGCCATTTTTCATGAAGGTATTATTCGTCATACGGCAGTCATTCCTTTCGGTGGTAATGTCATTACTGAAGATATACGTGAAGGTTGCACAGTGATGAAAAAACAAGCTGAACAGCTAAAAATCAAGTATGGCTCAGCACTCGCAGAAGAAAACAGGGAAAATGAAATTATTGCCATTCCTGGTTTGCGTGACCGTGAGCCAAAAGAAATCTCTATGAAAAACCTCGCCTATATCATACAGGCTCGGATGGAAGAAATAATTGAGCATGTATACTATGAGATTAAAAGCTCTGGGTATGAAAAAAAACTGATTGCTGGTATTGTTTTAACTGGTGGCGGGGCCCAGCTGAAACATCTCAAGCAGCTTGTTGAATATGTTACTGGTATGGACGCCAGAATTGGGTATCCGAATGAACATTTAAGTAAAAGTAATGTGAAAGATGTGGCCAGCCCTATGTATGCTACCGGTATTGGGCTTGTGATTAAAGGATTACAAGACCTTGATGAAAAGGGTGGCAAGGCCGTTAGCGAAGTACTTGTTCGTGAAAAGCATGAACGTGAAACCTGGTTGAAGACCTTATTCACAAAAACGGTTAAGTTCTTTGATGGTGATTTGCACCATGACGAGAAAGAATTTAAAGAGTTTGACCGTTAATTATTAACAAGTAGGTGTTTTACTAACACTCTGAGGAGATTAATATATAATTAGCACTTCTTTTATGATCTTAGGAGCAGAGAGAAGGTAACTGTAGGGCATTAAAAAAGATATTTTATGCAATTTGACATGTTAAAAGATGAGTCATCAATCATCAAGGTTATAGGTGTAGGTGGTGGTGGTGGTAACGCGGTTAATCATATGTTTAAGCAAGGAATCAAGGGTGTTGATTTCATCATTTGCAATACCGATGCTCAGGCGCTTGAATTAAGCCCGATTCCGAATAAAGTTCAACTTGGTACTACGCTTACCGAAGGCCGTGGAGCTGGTTCTATACCAGAGGTTGGCAGACATTCGGCAATTGAAAATCTCGAACAGTTAAAGTCGATGATCAGAAATTGCAAAATGATATTTATTACCGCTGGTATGGGTGGTGGCACAGGTACAGGAGCTAGCCCGATCATCGCCAATGCCGCCAAAGAAATGGGTATTTTGACTGTTGGTATAGTGACTACCCCATTTTCTTTTGAAGGTAAAAGAAGACGTAGTCAGGCAGACGAAGGTCTTGAAGAGTTAAAACGCTCTGTAGACACACTTCTTGTTATTTCAAATGACAAGTTGCGGGAAATGTTCGGTAATCTGACCTTGTCAAATGCGTTTGGTGAGGCAGACGATATTCTGACAACAGCAGCCAAAGGTATAGCTGAGATTATTACAGTACCAGGATATATCAACGTAGACTTTGAAGATGTTCGTACCGTCATGAAAGATAGTGGTGCTGCCATTATGGGTTCTTGTACTGCTAAAGGCGAAGATCGGGCAAAGAAGGCTGTAGTGGGGGCTTTAAATTCCCCCCTCTTAAATGACAATGAAATAGAAGGTGCCCGTTATATTCTCTTGAATATTTCTTCTGGCAAGAATGAAGTACTAATGGATGAAGTAACCATCATTACCGATTATATTCAGGAAGAAGCCGGCTTGACGGCAGATATTATATGGGGTAACTGTAATGATGATACCCTTGACGATGAGCTTTGTGTAACGATAATTGCTACAGGTTTTCAAACCAGAAAAGAAAAAGATGTCATCAGACAGAAAGCACCTGAAAAGATTGTAACTGTGTTGGGTGATGATTTTTCACAGCCAGCCAGCAAAACTATCAGACATGAACTTTCTTACAATGATGAGTCTGAGGTAGCTTTTACTAATGAGTCTGTAAATATCCATTCTGATACAACAGCTGAACCTCATTTTGAAGAAGGCGAGAGCACAAAGCCAATCTCTTATGAGCCTTTTATCAGGAGAAACGAGCAGATACACCGGGATCCGTTTCTTAAAGAATCTGTTGTTGACCGTGAAGCTTTGCGTTTAAAAGCAAGGCAGGTGAGCATTTTTGATAATGCCGAAGATAAAGCTGGTGAGCAACCTGTTCAGGCTCAAACCATACCTTTACCTTCCCTGGTTCCGGCAAATGAAATCAGGCTGAATTTTATTAAAACCGACCAGCAGCATATAGTGCATCTTGAGCCTGTTGATACTGGAGATGATGATCCGATGCGAAAGACTAAAGAGCGTATTTCAAGGCTTAAAGAACTCAGTATGAAACTTCGCACTACTAAAGGGCTCGAAGATCTTGAAAACGAACCTGCATATATGCGCAAGAAGATGAATTTCGAGAAATTACCCGCTTCATCAGCTACTGAAGAGATCTCTCGTTATACCAGCGATGATCGGGGTGAAATTAGGCCAAACAATACTTTTTTACACGATAACGTTGATTAATTTTAGTTAAACTTATCAAGATAATGATAAAACTGCTTGTGTCAGCAGATTAATACTGAAATATCAAACAATCGACTAAACCTGTTCGCTGGTATTCTCGTTTATATTGATGTCTTAATAAAGCGGGGTTAAATTCATTATTAAATCTGAGAAGAGTATTATTGCTGACAGTGATCAGTCGCACGATTCTTTTTATTCACGCTTTATTATGTATTTTTGACAGCCTGAGCAGTGATTTGGCCTTGGTGATTATAAACATTCGACAACTTGGATATTTTCGATAAGATTAAGAAAAATATGGGGCCGATAGGCCAGCATTCTGCTTGGGCTCATGGATATTTCGCTTTCCCTAAACTTGAAGGCGAGATTTCAGCACGTATGTTTTTTCGTGGTAAGGAAAAGCTAGTATGGAGCTTGAATAATTACCTTGGTCTAGCCAATCATCCTGAAGTTCGTCAGGCTGATACGGATGGTGCAGCAGCTTTCGGGCTTGCCGCTCCTATGGGTGCCAGAATGCTTTCTGGTAATACTTCTCATCATGAATCTCTCGAAGAAAGACTCGCGAGTTTCGTTTCAAAAGAAGATGCTTTTTTACTCAATTACGGGTATCAGGGCATGGTATCTACCATTGACACTCTTGTTGACCGTCATGACGTAATTGTATACGATGCTGAAGCCCATGCCTGTATTATTGATGGAGTTCGCCTTCATCAGGGTAAGCGCTTTGTGTATGTTCACAATGATATGGTAAGCTTTGAAAAGCAATTAGAGCGAGCCCAAAAGCTAATTGAAGGTACAACCGGTGCAATCCTGGTTATTTCAGAAGGTGTTTTCGGAATGTCCGGTGCTCAGGGTAATTTGGTAGGGATTGCAGCACTGAAGAAAAAATATAAATTCAGACTACTTGTTGATGATGCACATGGTTTTGGTACCATGGGTAAAACCGGGGCAGGTACTGGTGAAGAGCAGGGTATTCAAGATGAAATAGATATTTATTTCGGAACTTTTGCTAAATCTATGGCCGGTATTGGGGCTTTTGTCGCTACCACAAAAATGGTTGCTGACTTTCTGCGGTATAATATGCGGTCCCAAACCTTTGCTAAATCTTTGCCTCTACCGATGGTAATCGGATTACAAAAACGCCTTGATCTATTAATTGCTCATCCTGAGTACAAAGATAAATTATGGGTAATTGTGCATGCGTTACAAAAAGGTCTTAAAGAAAGAGGATTTAATATTGGCAATACTAATAGTCCAGTTACTCCAGTGTACCTTCATGGTACGCTAACTGAGTCAACGAATCTGACAATGGACCTGCGTGAAAATTTTGGTATTTTCTGTTCAATTGTAACGTATCCCGTCATTCCTAAAGGATTGTTAATTTTACGGTTAATACCTTCTGCTGTGCATAATTTAGAAGATGTAGAGCAAACTTTATCAGCATTCAGCATCATTGCTGAAAAACTCAAAGCTGGTGAATATCAGGTAGAAAGAGAGGTTTTTCAAACCCTTGCCGCTTCAGATACCTAGACCTTGAAGACGACTAAGCGGAGAGCTTTCTTTAAGCAAAGCTATCTGCTGGGTGCAGGTTTTATAGCGTCTAAACTTGTTAATATTCATAACCGATTATCATTCCCGGGTCCTTTTGATCCGGGATTTTTTTTTAAGCAGCCCAGGCTCAGAATTGCGCTTGACAAACGTTCATATCAAAGTCAGGGTGTAGAACTGCGTATCAAAGAAATTGCGCGCAATAAACCCGCTGTTTGGTGGCTTGATTCATTTGAATACTGTTATCCAAATACGCTTGATGAGCGGGTTTTTTTTAGTAATCAGGCAAATCTCCCATTAGCATATATCAGTGCAAACGATGGGTATATGCATCTCGATGATTCAACTCGTCAAGCCTTATTATATCTCGATTTAATTTTGATTGATAAAGGTATTGAGAAATTAATAGCTGGTATTATTAACTGCCAGATGCTTCATATCAGGGAGAATGACTACCGTGCAGTATTTTCAATTCCCGAAGGTAAGTGCCTTTATGCCGATAGGGCTCGTACTGAGAATTTTTCAATACCTGATTTCTCAACTGAAACTAAGCATTCAATCTTGCAGCCGTATAAAATCTGGGATCAGTCGATACTTTGCGGTCCTATTTGCCTGCTATACGCCTATTGGAAATCAGGCGCAGATATGAATTTACTTTCTTCAGACTGGCTGAGTGTTGTGAAGTTAATTTTAATGCAGGTTGACGACTCAAAATATAAGTACCAGGATTTAATTTTCCCTGTGACTTGTAATGGTCAGTCTCATGTTATTGGTACCTGTCAGGAAATGCAGTCAGTCAGAATTTTTGCAAATATTTTAATAGCCTCAAGTCTGGGTAAACTTGCTGAATTATGTACTATTGATACGAGTCTCCGGGATCTCTATAAGCGGTGCAATGCGTTAAAACAGGAGATCAGTACAGCAATTATTGCCCGGGGAACTGTCAGTCACTCTAATTTTGGCACTATCTACGCTTCTGAGATAGACAGGGCTGGCAATACGGTATGCATGGAAAAAATTGACTTGCAAGGCCTGATTGCCCTTCCTTTAATTGATTTTACTTATTTAGTAAATCCTGTTTATAAGCAGACCCGTAAATTTTGCCTGAGTTACCAGAATGTGCTTTATCAGCATGCAGATATTGCAGTCTCAAGTCTTTTTAAATTTCATGCGGCATTGTCAACTGCCCTCACAACAGTTGACCAATATGAACTTGGTATTGAGTTGAAAAAGGTAAAAGAGTTTGTCGGTGATCCAAGTATCGATCTGGATGTCAACAGCGTAATGGCAAAAACAGTGTTATTTAATCAAAATATACTGTTTGCAGAACTTATTTTACACTTGCGCCGTATTAACCCACGCCTGCTAGCATAACATATATGCACGCTGGCTGATATAGCCATGAGCACTTTATTTAAGTATAAATCTGTTTTAGTTTTTCTTTTTGCCTGCCTGCAAACCAATTCTGGTATTGCACAGCAGATTGTGTATGATTCGTACGTCAAATTTATCAATCCAATTATCGGCACAGCTGGGAATAATACTGTTTATCCGGGTGTTAGTATGCCCTTTGGTATGGTCCAGGTAAGCCCCGATACCCGCGTAATTTTAAAGAAGGGCCTGACCTATACCTACACAGATACTTCAATTATCGGTTTTAACCAAATTCATCATCTTGGTTCGGATAAACCGGGGTCAGCAACAGTTTCACTTATGCCAGGTATAGGTTCACTGGGCGATCTTACGGCTGATAGTACCCAATTATTAGGATACCGCTCAGCATTTTCACATACTGATGAATTTGCTAGTGCAGGATATTATTCTGTATTTCTGAATACCTACGGCATAAAAGCCGAACTGACTTCAACAGAAAGAGTCGGCTTTTCACGATTTACTTTTCCTGTGAAGACGATAGGCCATATACTATTAACGCTTGGGCCTTCAGCAGGTTCAAATAAGGCTCATCTTGGGAATATTGAACTCTTGAACCACACAACAGTAAGAGGGTTTGAATATGTGGGCTTGCCTTTAAGCATGCATAAAGTTTATTTCACACTGGTTTTTTCAAAACCCTACAAGTCAGCTATTTTGTATGCCAATGGACAGATTCAGAAGCCCAGGTCGAAAGCAACCAGTGCGGCTGATACCAGGGCTGAATTTATCTTTCGAAAAGCAGGAACAGTTTTGGCCAAACTTTCACTGTCGATAGTTGATCAATCAGGATCTGATCTAAACTTGAAAGCCGAGTTATCAGGCTGGAACTTCGATTCACTTAAAAATCAATCTGCAATAAATTGGGATCATGCTTTATCAGGTATAAAAACTGAAGGGAATGTTGATTCTATTAAGACACTATTTTACACGGCTCTTTATCATTGCTTTCTGACCCCAACCTTAGACTGTGATGCTGACCGAAGGTATCTTGGTAAGGACGGCAAAATATATACTGCAAATTTTACCCATTATGATGTTTCATCTTTTCCTGACCATCAGCGTTTAAATTTTGCCTTGCTTGATCTGATAGCTCCAGATCGTATGATAGATTATTTTCATTCACTTCTAACATCCCAGCAGGAACTTAAAAAAAATACCCAGCCCAATCAGCAACTTCAATCATCTCTGGGCATTAAACAGATTTCAATTCTGGCTGATGCCTGTTTTCAGGGAATCTTGCCTTTAACGGTAACACTGCCTGTGTATGAAGAAATTGTAAAACTTACACATGTTTGGCAAGCATCTAAAACGGGCGCTTTACTAGCAGAAAATAATACCTTCGATTTGCCAACAACCTATATCAATGCATCACGGCTTGCAAAAATGCTTCATAAGTTTGAAGACTACCAGTTCTTCATGCGGCAATATGCCATATCCCAACATGCTGATGAGGTAAAAGGTAAACCTCAATTAAAATCGGGGGTACCTGTTTTAAACGCATCTAACATTTCCTACACTGATTTCAAGCAGTTGCCAGTAAGGTCTATCGATCCATTCAAAAAACTACATCTGGCCTTATATAAAAATAGTGCCGGGGGCTTACCAGCGGCTGAACAGGGAATTGAATCATCTGCCTGGTATGTCTTTAATGCAATTGGAATTTATCCGCTGAATTTAGCTGATGGCAATTTTTACTTAACTACCCCCTTGTTTTCAAAAACAATCGTTTCAGCAAATAATAAAACTAAATTTATCGTTTCATTAATTAATAATTCATTACCCGATCAATATATTTCTTCAGCAATATTAAATAATCAATATCTTAAATTGATGTATATAGCCTCCGGAAGTTTAAATAATGGAGCTATCATAAAACTTGATAACCAGCTCATCAGTAACTCTAGTGTACCATCTTTATCACACGATAAAGGCAAGCTGATAAGAAAGATACATAAAAAAGGAAAAAATAAGGCTGTTTCGCCTTGAATTAAAGCATTTTAGACTGTTTTAAGTTTGTTATTCAAAAAATTCATTATACTTTAGTAACGGAAATTATTAATTATTTAAAAACAAAATTAGTATCTCAACATGGAAAAATTTAACAAAATTAAAGCGCTGATCACTGAACTAGAGGCTGACGCAGATAAATTTTATAATAAGGGCAATAGTGCTGCTGGCACCAGGGTAAGAAAAGGTCTTCAAGATCTGAAGAATCTTGCTCAGGAAGTTCGCCTTGAAGTACAGGATAAGAAAAATCTCGAAACGAAATAGTTTCAATATAACTATGCATTTTAAGAGAAATAGCCTGTAAACAAGCTATTTCTCTAACTGTTATTCAATACATTTCATTTGCTTATAATTCATCGAATGCTCACATAGCTGTTGGTGACGATTTAGTTTTTATTCGTTCCCTGAAGTATATATAGCAATGCCTGAATCTTCTCATATAAGCCAGCGCTGACCTTTACCAATGGTAATCTGAGCTCATCCTGGCAAATACCCAGTTGGTGTAGCATTGCTTTAACACCTGCTGGATTTCCTTCTGCAAAAATCAGCCCGATTATTTCTGCAATGCTTTTATGAATTTGCAGGGCTTCAGAGTAATTACCCTTTAGTGAGAGGCTGATTAATTTAGCAATTTCAGCAGGAAGGGCATTTGCAATTACTGAGATCAGACCATCTCCTCCAATTGACATAATTGGCAGGGCTATTGCATCGTCACCTGCAATAAACAGAAAATCAGCAGGCTTATCTTTTAGAATCTGATCGAACTGCGTAAAATTACCCGATGCTTCTTTGATGCCAATGATATGGTCATACTCATGAGCAAGTCTTAGTGTAGTTTCTGCTGAGATATTGGAACCTGTTCTGCCTGGAACATTGTATAACAAAAGAGGTAGAGGTGATACTTCAGCCAAAGCCTGATAATGCCTGTAAATACCTTCTTGATTTGGTTTATTGTAATAGGGGCTTGCAGATAAAATTGCAGTAAAACCCATGGACATAAAATTGCGCAACTCATTAACAAGAGCCCGGGTATCATTACTTCCTATACCCGCAACAACAGGCAGCCGATTATTATTCACCTCAAGAATAAATTCAAGAATTATTCTTTTTTCTCTTGTATCTAGGGTCGGTGGTTCACCAGTTGTTCCCAGAGCAACCAGGTAATTTATTCCACCTGCAATGATATGCTCTATCAGTGCTTTTAATGCGTCAAAATCAACCTCTCCTGAACAGGTAAATGGGGTTACAAGAGCCACCCCGCTACCTCTTAATAGGCTATTATTCATTATTATAAGCTTAACAGGTACTGCTTTACCTGATCTGTAAAATTAAATATATCTGGCTTTTGCCATGTATCAAGCATGAAGTGGTATAAACCATGGCTATTTCTATCATAGCGCCCAACTTTGATTTTTGATTTTGACAGTGCAAGCAGATATGTTACTGGAAGGTAGTCTTCTTGTGTGAGATCTATTAATATATCAAAATCATTATCCAGGAAATTTAATATACGGTAGCCTCTTGGAATATTACGCCAGTCAAATTCTTCTTCTTTGAGCTGGGTAAAATTCATATTAGTAAGCCTTGACTTGGCTACAGGAAAGCCTATAGTAGCCCCTAAAATTATGCTTGTTTTTTTATGTTCCCATAGAAAGGAGATTAGATCTGTCACAGCTACCATTTCAGCCTCCGTTCTTGCGTAAAACAGAATACCAAACTTGGTAGCTTTCTCGAAAGATATTGTCTCAGCAGCAGCCATCCCCTTAGCAATGGCCTGCTTGAGCACAAGATTACCAGATATTTTTTTGACTTGGTCTACTAAATTCATACTAATAAATTGATTAGTTCAGCTTCAGTCAGCAATTGGATATTTAATTTTAATGCTTTTTCAAGTTTTGCCGGACCCATCTTATCGCCTGCTACGAGGAAATCAAGTTTAGAAGAGACTCCAGTTAATAATTTCCCCCCGTTTGCGAGTATAATTTCATTAAGTTCCTCTCTTGAATGCGCTGTAAATGTGCCAGAGATTAAGAACGTTTTACCGCTTAATTTGGTACTCTCCAAGATTGTTTCCTGGCTTAAAACTTGCATTTTTAACCCAGCAATTTTTAATTTTTCAATTAGCTCTTTATTAGCGGGCTGATCAAAATAACTAAGTACAGATTCGGCAATTCTTTCACCAACTTCTTCAGCAGCAAGTAGTTCTTCGAAGCCTGCCTGTTCTAAAGCGTCGATATTTCTAAAATGCCGACCCAATTTTATAGCAACTGTGGCACCAACAAATCTGATTCCTAAGCCAAATAAAACTCTTTCAAAGGGCATTTCCTTAGATTTCTCTATGCCCTCAAGCATATTACTAATTGTACGTTCACCAAAACGCTCAATTTTCGAGATCGCCCTAACTTTGTCTTTCAACTCATAAATATCGGCAATGTTATGCAGGATTCCTGCTTTAAACAGTTGTTCTGTTGTTTCATCGCCCAAACCTTGAATATCCATGGCTTTGCGGCCAATAAAATGCTGCATTCTGCCAACTAGTTGGGGTTGACATCCAGTATCATTACTACAATACCAGGCAGCTTCACCGTCTTGCCGAACCAAATTTGAATGGCAGACAGGGCATATCTCAGGGTACTTTAATTCAACTGAATCAAGCGGTCTTTTATCAAGGTTTACACTGGTAATTTTGGGAATTATTTCGCCCCCTTTTTCTAATCTGACAGTATCACCAATTCGCAAACCCAGTCGTTCTATTTCGTTGGCATTGTGCAAAGTTGCACGTTTGACAGTTGTTCCGGCAAGGTGTACAGGCATGAGATTGGCTACCGGAGTTACTGCTCCTGTACGTCCAACCTGGTAGGATACTGAATTTAGTATTGTTTCAACCTGTTCAGCTTTGTATTTATAAGAAATTGCCCATCTTGGTGTTTTAGCCGTAAAACCCAATTCATCTTGCTGGGCATAACTATTTACTTTAAGTACGATACCATCGATATCAAAACTCAGCTTGAACCGTTCTTTTTCAAAATGATCTATAAACTCAAGCACCTGATCAACGCTGTTGCAGATCTGTGAGTGCTTTGAAATATTGAAGCCCCAGCTGCGTGCTGCTTCGAGACTTTCCCAATGTGTTTTGAACGGTAGACGTGGGCCCATTACTGAGTATAGGAAACAGTCAAGTGGGCGGCGTCCAACTTCAGCTGAATCCTGTAATTTAATTGTACCTGCGGCAAAGTTACGAGGGTTAGCATAGGGTGCCTGCAGCAGTTCTTCCCGCTCTTTATTTAATAAGTCAAAAGCCTTACGGTGCATGATTACTTCACCTCGTATTTCAAACAAAGGTGGTACGTGATCACCCTTCAAGCGCTTGGGTATAGAAGAAATTGTTCTGATATTATTGGTCACATTATCACCCTTGGTACCATCACCCCTGGTTACAGCCTGCTGAAACTGCCCATCCTGATAGGTAAGGCTGATAGCAGCCCCATCAAATTTCAATTCACAGACATATTCAAAATCATCACCGATCATTTTTCTGATTCGGTTATCAAAATCAATCAGGTCTTGTTCATTATAGGTATTACCCAATGAAAGCATTGGGTAGGTATGTTTTACTGTAATAAATTCTTTTGTTATCTCACCTCCGATTAATTGAGAAGGTGAATCAGGACTTAAAAACTCAGGATAGGCTAATTCCAGATCCTGCAATTCTTTTAATAGAATGTCAAATTCAAGATCAGAAATTGATGGGCTGGCCAGGGTATAATACGCATAGTTATGATGCTGTAATTCTTTGGTAAGCCAGGTAATTCGCTCTATAGCATCGGTTCTGGTGATCATACAGCTTTTAAATTGGTAGAAAGATATAAAATGAATCAGTAAAAAGCCAATTGGCGATCATTTAAAGCCATATTTAGGATAAACCTAACTTGGGCAAAGCCTTAGTCAGGGCGAATCTGATTCAGACAAACTTATCAAGTTTAAGCCCTTGTCAGAACGAACCAGATTAAGTCAATCTGATTAAGGCAAACCTGACTTTTCTATTTCATCATATATGGCAAGGTATCCAGGTTCAATCCGGTGCATATACTTAATTATCATTTTTTTTAGCCCTGTTTTTTCAATTTTACTGAATTTTGTCTTCCAAAGCCGCTCACAAATACGGTCAAGGGAATAAATGATACCTTCAGGTTCAATATACCTACTCAGATAGCCTTGACTTATAAAATTGGCCAGAAACAGTGGAAATCCTGTAGGATTATCGCTTTCTGAGAAGATGAAAAATTTTTCAAGAGTTGCCCTTTCTACTTTTGATAACTGCTGATACAACACGACAGGGTCTACCTTTCTGGTTTTAAGTAACATGCCATCAAGGCATAATTCCAATAAAATATGGGCCATAAAAAATGTATATGGTCCTGGATTCAGAAATAAAGGCTTGATCTGAGATTTCAGGTAGGCGGTTTCCTGAATAAAAAAACTTGAGTTATGAAAGTATTTATCAATGGCTTTATGACGTTCCCAACCCCTCAATAAAGAAGCGGTCCCGGGATTTTGTAGTAGATCAATGATATGTCTGCCTGGTTTCAGTGCGGCTTTCTTATGAAAAGAATGTGACAGATCAGGTAATAGCCCTCCAAGAATCAGTTCAGGGTTATTGCTTTGTTGATCAAAATAATAATGAGATAAATAGTTCATTTGTGCAATACAAATGACCTGATTTAAAAACTCATTGTCTAATTTATCTTCAATATCTTGAAAAAAGTAATAAGCGGTTATCTTTGCGGCCGGTTAAATATAAATAAGCATGAAGGTTAATTTCATAGAAGAGCTACGCTGGCGGGGTATGATCCAGGATATAATGCCTGGAACAGAAGAAGCATTACTAAACAGAAGTTGCTCGGCATATATAGGTTTTGACCCAACTGCGCCTTCTTTGACTGTTGGTAATCTCGTTGCAATCATGTTACTTGTTCATTTTCAGCGGGCAGGTCATAAGCCTTATGTCTTGATGGGTGGGGCCACAGGTATGGTTGGTGACCCTTCAGGGAAATCTGAAGAACGCAAGCAAATGTCACTAGATACGATTGCTTATAATGTTGAGTATCAGAAAAAACAGTTTTATAAGTTTCTTGATTTTGGTACTGGTGATTCAAAAGCTGAAATGCTTAATAATTTTGACTGGTTTGGACAGATAAAATTACTTGACTTTTTACGTGATGTAGGCAAGCATCTGACCCTGAATTATATGATGGCCAAAGATTCTGTGAAGAGTCGTATGGAAACAGGAATCTCTTTTACTGAATTTTCTTACCAGTTACTCCAGGGTTATGATTTTTACCACCTGAATCAGCAGCATGACGTTAGCCTGCAAATGGGTGGCTCAGATCAATGGGGTAATATCACGGCAGGAACAGAATTAATTCGTAGAATGTCTGGTGCAGAAGCTTTTGCCCTGACTTCTCCACTGCTTTTAAAAGCAGATGGTACAAAATTTGGAAAATCAGCTGAGGGCAATGTCTGGCTCGATGCTGAACTTACAAGCCCCTATAAATTTTATCAGTTCTGGTTAAACAGCGCAGATGATGAAATTGCGAAATTTATTCGGTACTTCAGTTTGCTCAGCCAACCGGAAGTTGAAAGTCTTGAAGCCGAACATCAAAACGCTCCTCATTTACGAATTTTGCAGAAGACCCTTGCAAAAGAACTGACTGTTCGTATTCATGGTCTTCAAGCATACCAAAAAGCCATAAAGTCTGCAGAATTTCTCTTTGGTGGAGGCTCAATAGAGTTTCTACAAGAGCTAAATGCTGCTGACCTGATCCAGTTATTTGAAGGCCTGCCTCAGTTTCAGATTAAGGCTGCTGAATTAGAAACCCAGCCAGATATTTTAGAACTATTGGCTGTAAAGACAGCCATATTCACTTCAAAAAGTGAAGCCCGTAAATTAATTGAGGGCGGTGGCCTGATCTTAAATAAAGTCAAGCTGACAGATCCTGCATTCAAGGTAAGTGAGGCCGACTTACTGGCTTCAAGGTATATGGTTGTTCAAAAAGGAAAGAAGAATTACTTTTTACTAGAGGTTATCTAACGGGTTTAGTTTGAAATTAAGCAGTATGGGGCGTAGATTAGAGAATGAGGCGTAGATTACAGCAAGCAGCGTAGATTACAGCATGCGGCATAGATTACAGCTCTGCCAGTAAATTGCAACCCCTGATATCACTATTGTCGAATCTGCCAAGAACTTCAAAGGATCCGTCCGAAAATACCTTGCCCAGATCCTGGGTAGCAATAAATGAACAGGAATTGATATTTGCCAGATCAATGATATTAATTCCTCCCGAGCGCCCTGCAACTTGTTGCAAGCTTAAAGGGTCATTCGTTTCTCTGATTAATATTTTCATCCAGGGTGGGCATTTAAAAATACCTTCACCCAGGGAATAAGCCTGTGATAGTAATTCTGTCATCCCATATTCTGAATGAATAAGTTGCTGGCCCAGCCCTTTTTTTAAAATGGTATGTACTTCTTCACGCACCATCTCTTTGCGCTTACCCTTCATACCGCCCGTTTCCATGACAATTGTATTTTTTAAGGGTGATTTTACAGGGAAATATTCTGCCAGATCGAGCAAGGCAAAGGTCACCCCAAGTAACAATGTCCTCTGACCTTTAGTATTGAGATCATTCAGTAAGCGGCTTAATGTTTCAAGCTCATGCAGGTAAAACCCACTTGAATCATGGCCGCTGTTCTTTATCATATCATTAGCCATGAAAATAAGCGACGAACCATCTCTTTCAAGGTATGAAGGTAAGAGGGCCAGAACACAATAATCTGACACCGGGCCATAAAATAGTTCAAACCCAGTTCTAAAACTTTCCTTATAAACTGCTATGTCTTTGACAAGATGTTTGCTGGTTAAGGCGCTTGTTGTACCAGAACTGGTAAATATTAATTCCGATTTGCTAAGATCGGCAATTATATTGTCTGATTTGAAAAACTGAACGGGAATAAAGGGAATCTCTTCAACTGAATGAATGCTATCAGGATTAATCTTTAGCAGGTCAACATACCTACGGTAAATTGAAACGTTTTGATATTGCTGTCTGAAAACTGTCAGGCAATTTTGTTCAAAGGATGAATGATCAAGACTAAAAATTACATCATTGTTTAGCACGAAGTAAATCTCTGAAATAATTTCCGCTTAATGCCCCAAGTCCTGCTATAACTGCTCCGATTAACGAACAAACAACGATGAGCAGATAGGTTGAATGAAGGTGAAACATCTCAGCAATTTTGCCTGAAAGCAATGACTGGTTTCTGAAATCTTTAAATAATGCTACCAGAAACCATAAGATGAAAACTGTGAGCAAGGTAAACAGAAAGTCTGCTGCAGGTTTACCCTTAAAAATACTGCAGATAAAAAAGGGCACGATTGCTATCAGATACCAGGGCCCATAATACTGGGTGATAAGAAGAATCAGAAACAGAAAAATGTATTTCATCTTATTCCAGGTTTTAAAATCATGCGGCTATTAATTGTCTGGTTATCTGCTTCAGTTTTCATAAAAAGTAGTGTAAATAATTTTCCTTTTAACCAGTAATCGAACAGGTTATCATAGTAAAAACTTCCAGGGTTGCCTGATTGCCCCCCAGGGTAAACTCCAAATGCTTTACCAGTCTGACCGGGTTCTACAACCATTCTCCATGAAGGTCCTGTTCTTTCAGTCAGGGCATCAATAATATTGGACCCACCACCGAGGTGTAAATTTTCGAATGAAAAAGCATCAATATTAAGTAAATGTTTTACCGACGTTTTCTTGGTCTCAAACCATTTCCACCCTGTTATCTGCCTACCATTATTTTTTATCAAACTATCAATACTTCGCTTAAATGATGAGTTTATGATATCAGATTTTGTTTCACGAATGGGAGTACTCTGATTATCGAACCAGATTGACCCCGGATCGTTCAACAGCAGATGAATGGTTCTATCTCTGCTTGGACGCATCAATCCAGGATCATTAAACTCATCCCAGATATCCCTGCTGAGATTTTTAGCCCAGCTTTCAAAAATTGATGGCGCAATGGCATCTGCCTCATTTTGTAGATTCCAACCCGATAAAGCTTTAAAAGCGGCTGTTTCAATAATAGTCAGTTTGTCTTGCCTGAGGTTTTTCAATAAGTCGGGAAGAATAAGTCTGGCATACCCGTTATATATATCAGTCTGCATCAATCTCAAGGTATCAGCATTGGCTTTTACCATTCTTGTAAGAAGGTCATCGATGCGCATCGACCTTTGGGAATTTCCGAAGTTCCAGTTAAGATAATAGGGATAAGTACTATCAGTACTTGACTGGTTAGCTGAAGCTATAAAATGCCGGGGCGGGTCAAGAACATGCGGTAAATCATCGTGTAAGATAAAAGGACCCCAGGTATCTTCTTTCTTAGACCCGTCAAGTATGAACTTTCCCTGATCTTTTCTCTTTATCGGGAAATTGCCATTGACCCACTGAGCTATGTGATCTTTATCGTCGGCATAGGCAAAATTTTGCGCCGGTGAGTTAAAGTATTCTAAACCATGGGTAAATTCAGCATAGCTAGAGGCTCTGTTTATCAGATATGAAGACTTAACTTCATTTGTAGAATCATGGGCGACCCACCTGATAGCATGATCATCTGGAAATTGTGCCCCGTTACTTTTAAAATCGGTACTGGAATAAACTACGGGCCCAAATAGCGTATAGGAAACCTGATCTGTGAAAGTCTGTCCCCCACGTACCAGTATATTTTCTCTCTTTTTTCTTACCTGCATTAATTTTCCGTCATACATATACTTCTCCTTAGAACCAGGAAGCCAGTTGATCCGATAGATATCCAGCACATCTGCTCCGACATTGGTTACTCCCCATGATATATGGTCATTGAAGCCAATAATTACACCCGGAGCGCCAGGTAATGAAACCCCATATACATTTATCCCAGGGGCGTTTAATTGAATCTGGTACCAGATTGAGGGCAGGCTTAGTGTTAAATGCGGGTCATTTGCCAAAATAGCATGATGATCAGCCGATTTTGTGCCATCAATCGCCCAATTATTACTGCCGATACCGTCAATATGTTCTTTTACAGAATTTTCGATAGCCGGTTCGTATCCTGTGATTTCAAATTTTTCAGGCACAGGTGGTAATCTATTGGCAGAAGTCTTTTTCGAGTCAATCAGTGTCTTACTCATTGGTACATTGTTTTCACGTGATTCAGACCCAGTTTTCTTAAAATTCCACTTTGTTCCTGTAGGAATGACCGGACTTTCAATAAACTTAAAATCAGGGAATAAATCATTGATTACAGAGGGTCCAAATTTTTGAAGATTTGCTGTAAGGGCGCGGGCTTCAGTTTCTCCTGTAAGAACCTTAGACAGACTTCGTTGCAAAAGGCTAACTTTCAGTGGGGTCCATGATTCGGGTTTATAATCGAGTAGTTTATATTCAAGCGGCAAATCTTCAGTTTTAAGCTGTGCAATCCAGGCATTTATACCAGCAGTATAGGCGATGATAATTTCTTTGGAAACAGGATCAGCCATGATCGCTTTCAGGCTGTTTTCAGCCCCATAAACCATACCCAGTCTGCGTTGTAACCTGTCATAATTAAGGCCTTTCACCCCAATAACCTCACTTATGCGACCTGCCGCTGCCAGGGTTTGAAATTCCATCTGCCACAGTCTGTCTTTAGCAGTTACATAGCCTTGTGAAAAATACAGGTCATAGTTATTTGAGGCGAAAATATGTGGTATCATTTGCTGGTCATAATAAACGGTAACCGCCTGCCTGATATCAGGAATTTTCACTAAATAATCAGATTTTATTTTTGTCGGTTCAGCATTGTTCCAAAAACCATGAAATGGATCAACAAATCGACCTATCGGGGGTAAACTTCCTGCAGGGGTACTGATAAGAAAAGGAATTTTTGCATTTAGCAACAGAATGAGTAATAATGTTAGTAAAAATGTAAAAATAAACCTGGGGTATTTCATTCCTTACAGCTTAATCAATAGTAATTTATGGAAAATATATTGTAAAAATAAAAAGAGTTTTATCGTCCTTGAATATTTTATCCTAATTTTCCAATTATTATCATAACATATGCCTGACCACAATGAACCATTAAATCCGGCACCTAGTCTGGAAGATCAAGCACTGCAGCTGGCAGCACAGGATGCTGCACGTAGGCAAGACAGTGATGTGAGTGATGATATGCTTGAACAGACCATCAAGACAGTCATTACCGAGGTCTCTCCTGTGACAAAACAATACCTCGAATCGGTCAGTAGTGTGCGTATTTCAGGTAACCAGTATTTCTTTACCGATGGGCGTTCAACTGTTTGTATCTCTGTATTAAGTGATGAAATCTTAAG
Organism: bacterium; assembly: GCA_031363945.1. GTDB lineage: Bacteria > Bacteroidota > Bacteroidia > Sphingobacteriales > Sphingobacteriaceae > JANLVJ01. The sequence goes on from JANLVJ010000078.1 coordinate 38,885, forward strand.
GGTAAGAATGGCACCCCAGGGAATTTTTCTTCCTGATTTTTCTTATGCAATAACACAATCAGAATTTCGTATCAGTCGTATTGATTTTACAGAAGACGATGATTCTTATATTATCTCAACTAATACAGTTAATTGTCATGTTCAAAAAGACAATTTCCTGGTTTCTTTCAGCGATCGTGATGAAGTAATCGTTCTTGAAGACGAATTACCAATGCACTGGGAAGAAAATACCGAGTTTGGGGGATATTATGTGTATTGCACCAAACGGGCAGAAAAAGAAGAAAGTTTTTACGGGCTGGGTGATAAGCCAACAGAATTTAATATCCGCGGTAAACGCTTTACCATGTGGGGAAGCGATACCTATGCTTTTGCCAAAGACCAGGACCCACTGTATAGAAATATCCCTTTTTATTTGGGACTTACAAAAGGTATCAGTTATGGCCTCTTTTTTGACAATACGTTCAGATCTTATTTTGATTTTTGTCATGAAGAAAATGATCAGGTCAGCTTCTGGGCAGATGGAGGTGAGTTAAATTATTACTATATACATGGCCCTCATATGATGGATGTTGTCAAGCGATATTCAAGCATAACAGGTACTCATCCGATGCCACCTATGTGGGCCCTGGGATATCATCAATGCCGTTGGAGTTATTTCCCCGAGAAGAAAGTAACAGATATTGCACGCACTTTCCGGGAGAAAAATATTCCCTGCGATGCCATTTATCTGGATATCGACTATATGGATGGCTACCGCTGTTTCACCTGGAACAAGAAATATTTTCCAGATCCGAAACGCATGATTAAAGAACTTCATGCTGACGGTTTTCAGACAGTTGTTATCATTGATCCTGGCATTAAAGTCGACGAAAATTATTTCGTCTATAAAGAAGGAAAAGAAAATAATTATTTCTGCCGACGTTCAGATGATTATTTAATGGAAGGCCATGTATGGCCAGGCAGATGCCAGTTTCCTGATTTTACCAATCCTGATGTACGCAAATGGTGGGGAGGCTTATTTAAAGATTCTGTAGATATGGGTGTTGCCGGAATCTGGAACGATATGAACGAGCCTGCAGTATTTGGTCTGGGTACCTTCCCGAATGATGTACGACATAATTATGATGGCACCCGTGGTTCTCACCGTAAAGCACATAATGTATATGGGATGCAGATGGTCAGGGCTACGTACGAAGGGCTTAAAAAATTGCAGGTAAACAAAAGACCCTTTACCATTACCAGATCAGGATATGCTGGTGTTCAGCGTTATTCATCTGTCTGGACAGGTGATAATGTTGCTTCCTGGGAGCACCTGCGTCTGGCAAATACAATGTGTCAGCGACTGAGTATATCAGGAATTTCTTTTTGTGGTTCTGATATAGGTGGTTTCACTGGAGAGCCGGATGGAGAACTTTTCACCCGCTGGATACAGCTTGGTGTTTTTTCTCCACTAATGCGGGCACATTCAGCAGGTGATACCCCTGAACGTGAGCCATGGTCATTTGGAAAGAAATATGAAGACATTTGCCGTACCTATATTGAGTTAAGGTATAAGCTTCTTCCGTATATTTATTCTGCTTTCTGGGAGCATCACCGATATGGTTTCCCTATTCTACGGCCATTGATCATGCATGAGCAGGGTAAAGTAGAAAATCATCAGATTCAGGATGAATTCACCCTGGGAGATAAAATATTAGTTTATCCTGTTTTTGAGCCCGGACGTGAGAGTGTTGATGTATACCTGCCCGAAGGCGATTGGTATTCGTATCATACTTGTGAACGTTTGAAAGGTGGACGCAGGCATACTGTGCAAACACCACTTGAGATTTTACCGATGTTCATTAAGGCTGGGGCGATCATACCTGAATATCCGGTCATGCAATACACCAATCAGTTTGAAATGGAAGAGCAGCTGCTCAATATCTATTTCTCTTATTATGATGTATATTCATTTATGTATGAAGATCATGGTGACAATTACGCCTATGAACAGAATATTTATCTTGAAAAAAAATTCATGGTTACAGGGTCTGAGACTACCTTATTGGTTCAACAAAACGTTGAGGGATTACATACTCCAAGATATGAGCATTACCGTATACAGATTTGTGGTTTGCCTTTCAATACAACCAAGATAGTATGTGACCGTAAAGAAATTAACGATTTTCATACCGATGATGCTGGGAATATCTCGTTCTCATGCAGTAAAGATTTCCGTAATCTTGAACTGCATGCCTAATCTCCTGAAAAAAAAAATTTTTATATAAGTTGAAATACATTGCCCCTCTTTTTATCTTAATCTTAAGTCTATTTGCTGATAAAATAGCAGCACAGGGTATTGTTAGTGGGAAAGTGTATGAAAACATAAACCAGCTCCCGATAGAAGGGGTAAGTATCAGAAATAAGAACACAGGTGGTGGTGAATTGAGCGACAAGTTCGGATTTTATTCTGTGAATGCCAGTGCTGGTGACTCAATTGAGGTATATATTTTAGGCTATAAAAGGTTTAAATTCAAGGTTACTGCATCAGCTTCAGATGTAGTAAAAAATGTGTACCTGACAATTGAAAAGTTCAATTTACCTGAAGTCGAGGTTTTGGCCAGGCGCAATGTCACTAAAGATTCACTGAACAACCGGCGTGAAAATGCTGCCCTTTTTGCCTATCGCAGGCGCTCGGTTGGTAAGGCTATTCTGGGATCTTTTTTTAATCCGGTGAGCAGCCTGCAGTCATTGGTAGATATGGGTAAAAACCGCAGGCTGAAGCATTTCCAGGCACATCTTGTCGCAGAAGAACGTGATAACTACATAGATTCAAGATTCACCCGTGAGAATGTTGAAGAAATAACAGGCCTGAAGGGGAAAGAACTTGAGGCCTTTATTTCATCTAATAAGCCAAGTTTTGAGTTTACCCAGAATGCAAAAGAATATGATATGCTGGTGTATATCAAGGATAAATTTGCATCCTATACAGCTGAGAAAGCTAAAGATAGCCTGGGTGGCGGTAAAGGTGTTGCTATACCAGCAGGTAAAACGGCTATACCCACTAAAACTGTTTTACCTGGTAAAGCTGCAACTCCTGGTAATACTCCAGCTTCTACAGATGTTGTGCCAGCAGTTACAATTTCGCCACGAGCTTCTGTTTCACCTATAGCTAAACCTGCATCTAAAAATGATTAAGGAATTTTAGTTGCCCTGGCTAATAGCGTACCTAATAGACTTTAACACAATAGGATCTTACTGAATCCCTTGGGTTAACAGGGCGTCCTTTATAATAGTAAGTTTGCTTTAAGAAGTTTAAGTGTCCGTGTATATTTTTTCTGATATACCAGCATTTTATCGGTGCATTGATTTTTAGTATAACGTATTACTTCACCAATTCTTTCTTTGCAAGAGCCTTTTGTACGGTAATCTTAAAGTCACTCAGAATGTTCATATAAAAAATAGCGGCATCATATGGGTTATCAAAGGGGCTGAAGTATTTATGTACATCTCCATCGCTCCAGAACTTGGTACTCATATAATAAAAGTGGTCAGAGGTCTGTAATTTCCCCCAGGTATGTATTAATTCAGCATTACCGGTTCGTATGACATCTTCTTCCATACTGTAAACTGCCTGCAGGGCACTTTGCTGCATGCGGTTTTCAAGCCAGGCGCTGAGGTCACGCTCTGCATCGGCCCATGAAATAGGGTAGGGCACATCGTAAACTTCACGCCTTGGGTAGGCAGCAATAACTTCCGATGGTGTTTTAAAATCAAAATCACCATGTTTCAGTATTTCACCTGGCATATATTCAAGAAAATCAAAAATTCCGGTTTCTGGCCACTGGTGCTCACCGAAGGTTTCATAGTCCATGAACAGATTAATCGTCTCAGCATTACCAGCGGTTGAATGAATCCACTTACCAAATTTGGGGGCATTCAGTGGGTAATCGGCCCAATCGCGGTTCGAAAAACGAAAGGCAATATCATCTGAAAGCGAATAATTTTTCAGCAGTAAGGCGATATTATCATTGGCAGGTGTGCTATAGATAAAGTTGGGTGATCTCCCGTCCAAAATCCTGTCAACCCCCTCACATAAAATACCATCATAGCCAAGGCCAGCAACATGATGAGCTACATCATTGCTATACATTAACTCAGTATTTCTAAATACCCTGGGTTTAACGCCAAATAATTGAAATACCTTATCACTGTGTTTTGCGACCTGGCGGTCAAATTCTTTGCGCGAGTAAAAGAAAGCAAGACTATGGTAATAGGTTTCAGCCAATATTTCTACACAGCCGGTAGCAACCAGCTTTTTGAATGATTCAATTACTTCTGGCTGATAAAGTTCGAACTGTTCAAGACAAACTCCTGATATACTGTAAGAGACACGAAACTTGCCTTTATGCTTGCCAATCAGATCAAGAATTAGTTCATTTGTTCTCAGGTAGCATTTTGCTGCTACGCGCTGAAGTATGTCTGAATTCTGCTGGGTAAACTCATAGAAATGATCTTCACCTATATTTTCAAAATGATAAGGCTTGAGCCTGAAAGGTTGGTGAACCTGGAAATAAAAACAAACAGAAGTCATTGGCTAGCTAATTAACTCGGTATAGATTTCGGAAACAGTTTTGGCGGCATTTTGCCATGTTATGGCATTAAGATCATTGCGGGTATGCCCTACAATGGTTTCTTTGATGCCATCAAAGTTTAATACAGCATACAAAAGATCGGAAAATTTATCTGTATCCCAAAAATTTGCCTTCAATGCATGGGTCAATAATTCGGCCACTCCTGATTGCTTTGATATTACACAGGGCACATCAAACTGTGCTGCCTCTACTGCCGATAGTCCAAAGGGCTCGGAGATAGAGGGCATAAAATAAACATCAGCTCTTGAAAGCAACAGACCTACTTCTGCCTTGCTAATAAAACCTGTAAAAACAAAGTATTCCTGCAGCCCTTCATGCTCTACCTGCTGTTTTAAACTTCCCAGCTGATCACCGGTACCGGCAACAAAAAACTTGACATTTTTCATTTTCCTTACTAGTTTCCGAGCTGTTTCGAGCATCATGAACGGGCTTTTCTGACGGGTGACACGTCCCAGAAAGACTACCCATTTTTCTGGTTTCAGAGAATCAACGTTATTAGGCTGATTTAAATCATATAATGGCTGGTTTACCCCTAAATCTGTTGGCTTAATCAATGCTGAATCTAGCTGACCAGTTTCAAGCATAGCACTATTGCTGATACGTAATTCCTGCAGATCATTCTCAGATTGATCAGTCCCTGATTTGGTTTTATCTATTGCTGTTGATAAATAAGGGGCAGCTTTATAAATTTCATCTTTTGAGCGGTAAATGAAATCTGGTTCAAGGGAAAAACGTGAATGAAAAATTTCTGCAGGTAAGTCTATCAGATTATCTGCTGTTTCAGTTCCTCTTGCAGCGGTAGGGGTAAAGTCAGTATTTATCAAATCTGCCTGAGCTGGGTTAACTGCTTGTAAGTCTGGCTTAATAACGACAGGCTTATCTGTTTTGTAGGCTTTTACAGGAGCAATGCCATTATAAACTGTTGACAGTTTATTTGGATCAATACCGTAATGCGCTATAATATTATCACGGGTGAAATTACTGACAGGCAAAACACGGTCAGCAGCAAGCATGCCGTTACGCTCAATTTCATATACTGTATTACGGGCATTTGTATTAACCCGGTCAGTTTCTAATGAATGCACGTGTACAACCATGGGCTTACCAGTAAGCTTTTTTATTCTAACAGCTGCTGTGTAGGTTATCCAATCATGCGCATGAATGAGATCAAAATCGAGGGTCATTGCCAGTTTACAGACAACCTCGGTATAGGCTGCCACTTTACGCATGATATTGGGCCCATAAACATCCATATCACTGAACAGGGCTTCAGCCTCGGCAGCATTCAGCACGATAGATTTTTTATGCTGGGTATGTGTAATGGTAGTATAACCTGAGCCTTCTGAGTGGCTACTGTCAAAATCTACCATACCCGAATACAATTTACCCAGACTTTTTACAGGATAAGGATCAAAATCAGCAGAAATTTCATGAACTGCAGCAAATTTATGGTAATCATTATCTGCCCGTTCCCGATTAATTTCTGCGAGATTCAGGTTCTGATTCTGACGCTGGATTATTTCAGTTTGCTCCCTGCTCATATCTTCAAGTTTAATATGATTCAGTCCTATGAGATTAAATTGGTTGATCTTAAATTCAGGATCACTACGGGGAACAATAACTGTAAGGTCAGCATACTCAGCTAATGCCTTGGACAAGCCGTAACACGCTATACCAAGACCACCGGTAAGCAGGGGAGGAAATTCCCAACCCAGCACAAGAATTTTTGGACGACTTTTCAAAACATAGAATATTAATAATAGCGAAGAATGCGCGTGATTTACTCAAATAGTGCCAATGTGCCACCCACCCATGATTTATTTAAGTTGAACTTCACACCAATCATATCCCCCTTACTTAGCCGGCATAAATTGGTAACCAGCAATGGTAATTTACTTTCTTCTTCCCAGATATAGAGCAGGCGTATTTCAGCTTTAACTAAACCATCAAGAGATTTTAATACAGGCTGGTAATGTACTTTTTTCTGAAGAATGTAATTTTCAGTATCAACAATGGTACTGATCTTTTCAAGTGTAAGATTGAATATTACACCACTTCCAGAAAATGAATATAGGGGTTTTAAGACGTAGTTTTCAAGGTCTGATGGAAGATTTTTTAATTCATTCAAAAACCAGGAGGGTGGTATGGCAGGCCCCTTTAGATAGGGCATGATAAACTTACTGATTCTGTAAAACCAATTTGGATGTCCTGCCCATTCAATATCAGCATCTTCCCAAAGATGAAATTTGAATCTGTCAGCCTGGCATCTGTCAAGCTCGTCAACAATGACCCTGTTATAGATGCGTTTAATAGGAATATTAATTCCATTTTCCCGGTAAAAGAGTTTCTTCCCAGATAAAATCAACTGCTCAAGACCAATAGGCCTGATACCTGATTTCTCCTGAGTTGCTTTAAAGTCAACATAGGTAGCCTGATTTATAGGGTCTATATCAAGCAAAATAACTTCTTTGGGGTCATGCCCTCCCAGAAGTACTGAGTTAAGAAAACGTGTATAGTCTTCGCTATTTGTATGGTTGAACAGCCAGGTATAATTGTCGGGAATAGAATAAACTTTCCGATGCTGCTGGCCTAAAGCATCCTGAAAGGCAAAGAGAGAAGGAAACCCTTGTAATTCTATCAGCTGTGGTATTATTTCTCCTGCTTCATTGCTTGATAATGCAAAGTCTATGGCTAGGAACATAGGGTGTGCACTTTCATTTGGCACTTTGTATTGGGGTGGAACTGCTCTGTCGGTTAATTCTTTGAAATCGGGCCGTAGCAGAAAGCTGATAACATCATTACCTGCTTCAATTAGTTGTTTTTTTACATCTAAGGGAATAAAAAGCGGTGTTTCAGCAAGTCTGAATGGTATTTTGGTGCCATATCTTTTTTCAAGATCAGCTTTCAGGAAAGTATAATCTATATCACTGAATTTTACATTAAACCATTGCCGCATTTCAGGAATCATAATTTTACTGCTGAATGTTGGTAAACTATTTCAAGAAATGAGGGAATAATGGAACTATACGTTTTTGAAAGTCTTTCAGGATCATAGAGTGAATTCATCATTTCTGAATACTTGACCTGTCCGTGCTCGGCAATAATCTGTGCCTGTTTAGCAGGTTGTTTGAAATACAGGCCCATTCCGATCGGGTCAGCTTCAGGGTGAAACTGGGTGCCAATGATTTCATCACTGAACCTGACAGCCATTATAGCCCGTTCGTAGCTGACATAACTACGCTCTTTTTCAATCGCAAGAATTTTATAGGGTTCTTCGATCTCATCACTGCCAGCAAGTACTTGAAAACTGCGTGAGTCTACTGTGTAAAAAGGATCATTGAGACCTGATAGAATTGGATCAGCTAAGCCATCACTGGTAAGATGCACAGGTAAAATCCCAAAAGACGGAGAATGTCTTAGTGAAGTCTTACCAATTTTAAGCTGGCAACACATCAGCTGGAAAGAATGGCAGATCAGCAAGGCGTACTTCTTTTTATGACTATTTTCCTGATTAAAAACAAGAAGAGATGTGATCCAGGCGGCCCAGGCATCAGACCATAATTGATTATATTCGGTAGGGTCACCCGGACCACCACTAGAAATATAGGCATCAAAGCTGAGGTCGGGCAATTCCCCTTTTCCCCGAACGTCAAAAACGGAATATTCTATAGCGTCTAAATTGGCTGATATGAGCTCTTTAATACAGCGCATACCCTCATTTGCGTGACTATCGTATAAATCAAGTATAGCTATTTTCAATTTCTTCTATTAGCTAAGCCCATAATTGGTTTCTTCAATGATAAAATCGACTACCTTTTTTAGGTCTTTTGTTTCATTAAAAACAGCTAGCTGACGGTCTGCCCCAGTTCCCATTTTCAAGATTTCATAGATGTAATTAACTTCTTTACGACTACCCAACTCGTCAAGCACATCATCAACGAATTCTATTAACTCAGCAATCAAAAGGCGGGTGTCAACTTCTTCCTGTTTGCCGAAATCTATCATTTTACCACTCAGACCGTACCTTGCTGCCCTCCATTTATTCTCATTGATCAGTGCACGGCTATAAAGGTTAAAGCTGATATTACTGCGTCTTAATTTGTAAAGTTTAACGATAACTGCCTGCATAATGGCTGCCAGTGCAATAGTTTCATCAACCCGCATCGGAACATCACAGATTCTGAATTCCAGGGTATTAAAAAAAGGATGCAGTCGGATATCCCACCAGATTTTTTTCCCATTATCGATACAGTTTGTTTTGATCAGTAAATCGATATACCGGTCAAGTTCTGCCGCACTTGAAAAATATTCTGGAATTCCTGTTCTCGGAAATTTATCAAAAATTTTCGTTCTGAAAGATTTAAATCCTGTATTACTTCCCTCCCAGAAAGGAGAATTAGTAGACAGAGCAAAAATATGCGGTAAAAAATAACGTGCTGCATTCATTATTTCTACAGCCGTATCACGGTCATCAATTCCGACATGTACATGTAAACCAAAAATCAGGTTACCACGGGCGGCATCTTGCATCTCGTTGACTATCTCTTCATACCTTGGGTGATTGGTGATTGGCTGGTCGCGCCATAATGAAAATGGGTGAGTACCTGCAGCAGCAATCCGTAGATTTTGTTTGACTGCCAAATCTGAAATCATTCTTCTCAGATAGGTAACTTCTTCACGGGCCTCCTGAATGTTATAGCAGATATTGGTGCCTACTTCAACAACAGACTGATGCATCTCTGCCTTCACCCGCTCTTTTAATACCATCCGGCTACCTTCAACAAGCTGCTCCATATGTGAGCGCAATTCTCTTGTTTCGGGATCAATAACCTGAAACTCTTCTTCAATACCTAAAGTAAACAATGCCATATTTTATGTTAAAATAGAAGGAACCTCATTACCTGCAATTGCGCTTCTCAAGTAGCTTCCCCAGGTCAGGTTATCGTGACCTGTACGGTGTACTTTGGCGCGGCGTATGGCCATATTCGCTGCTGTTTCAACTACCCAATCAAAATTATCCTGCCCGACACTCTGCAACCCAGCATCAGGCGCAGGGTTACAAAAATCAATAGCATAGGGCACCCCATTCCGAATGGCGAATTCAACGGTATTGAAATCATAGCCCAAAGCCTGATTCAGTGCGATTACATAATTAGTAATAGTCTCAAGTAGCTTTTGTCCGGTTGGTAATTTTTCAGAATGATAACGAAGATGATGGGGGTTTCGGGGCTCATATTGCATGATGCGAACTTCCTTCCCATCAAGACAATAGCACCTGAAATAATCATCAAACACAATCTCCTCCTGTAACATCATAACCAGCTGTCCGGTTTCAGCATGACAATTATAAAAATCCTGTTCATTTTCAACTCGGTACACATTTTTCCAACCTCCTCCTGAAAAAGGTTTCATATAAGCCGGAAAGCCTGTATAACTGAATATTGAAGGCCAGTCAAGGGGCATGGCAAGGTTCTTAAAAGATTCGTTTGTCGTATCATCAGGTTGCTGAAATGAAGGCAGAATTACCGTTTTAGGAACAGGTACTCCGATTTTTACGGCCAAAGCATTATTGAAAAACTTTTCATCGGCGCTCCACCAAAAAGGGTTGTTGATTACGGCTGTACCGCAGATTGCTGCGTTTTTAAGTGCTGCGCGGTAAAAAGGCACATCCTGAGAAATGCGGTCAATTATGACGGCATAATCAAGGGGTTCGGCCTGCATAATCTTGTCAATTTTAACAAATTCAGCGGTGATTCCAGTCTCTTTTTTTTCGTTGATCCGGTCGACAAAGGCCTGTGGAAATGAGTTTTCCTGACCAAAAAGTATTCCGATTTTTTTTGCAGGTAGTGATGAATCCATAATTAAAGTATTAGTGCTGAGCGGCTGAAATATTAATTTGCGAAAGATATTTAGGTAACATTTGCTTCCATACCGGCCAGTCATGATTTGCCCCAGGAACGATATCGAGCCAGTGTTTTACATTTTTTTGGGTGAGTATTGATGACAGTTGCTCGTTACTGTTTAGACAGATATCATACTCACCAGTGCCCAGTGCAATACCCATATGCTCCAAAGATGCTGAATTCATTTCTGGCAGATAATCAACGGGATTATTAAAATAAACAGAATCAGTATAATAACCATCGAGCTGGCTTTTGATATCAAACATGCCACTCATCGAAAACAGATATGATACTTTATTAGGATGTCTGAATGCCAAATTTGCAGCATGATAGCCACCAAAACTGCAGCCACCCATTCCAAGCCTGTTGTAGCCTGTATCGTATAATATAGCTGGCAGCAATTCATCTGCAACCATTTTCTCATATTTCAGGTAATTTTCAATCCTTGACTGGGGTGCCGCTCCTTTATTATACAGATTTGACGCATCAAAACTATTTGGGCAATAGATTCTGACAAGACCCTGATCTAGAAACCAACTGGCACTTTCGATCAAGCCTGTATCTCGATATTGGGTAAAATGCCCCATTGAGGTGGGGAATAAAATCAATGGTAGACCATCGTAGCCAAAACTTAACATTTCAACTTCATACCCCAGAGCACTAGAATAATTTTTTGAGTAAATAGAATTCATTCAGAAGAGTTGAAAACAACTAGCAGTTATTTAGTCTTTAATATGCCAGTACCCCAAAGGACTTAACTCTACAAAATACTAGAAAATTTTAAATATTTCAAAATAAAACTGCCATAATCAAGCCAGAATCAACCTTTACGACAGTATTTTATACAATTAGCCGATTACACTATTTTTCTGAATGGCTTGGGAGAAATATGCTCATTGATTTTGTTGCGCCCAGAGATTTAGATCTTACTGATTTAACCCTTCCTGTATTGATTTTGAATGATGGTCAAGACTTGACGGCTCTGAGTTTTTTTTCAGCAATTGATGCCGGAACTAAAAAATCGTTAATCGTACCATTTGTGACATTTGCCATCCATGCAGCAGATCGTCTTCATGAATATGGGGTGTCAGGTATACCTGATTATTCAGATCGGGGTAGCCGTGCACACCTTTATCATTTATTTTTAAGAGACGAATTAATCGGAAAAATTTTCCCTTCTTGTGGTTTAAAACATAAAACATCTCTTACAATTATGGCTGGCTGCTCTCTTGGTGGATTGTCAGCCCTTGATTTTACCTGGCAACATCCCGATCTGGTCAGTATTGTTGCAGCATTTTCAGGCTCATTCTGGTGGCGCTCGAAAGCGCTTGACGATGGTTACACACAGGCCGATCGCATTATGCATAAGCGCATAAATGAAACACCTGTTTGTCCAGCAATATCTATCTGGCTACAGGCGGGTACTGAAGATGAAAAAACTGATCGTGTAGGAAGTGGTATCATCGACGCGATTGCTGATATCCACGATCTGATGATTGAATTAAAGAATAAGGGCTTTACAGCTGAAAATCTGGTTTATCATGAAATAGATAAGGGTCAGCATAATCAGGAAACCTGGGGTAAGGCACTTCAAGTCTTTCTTGCCTGGGGATTTAATAAAATTTCCCGGTTGTAAAATAAAATAACCCGCCGTAGCAGGTTATTTTATTTCAGTGAATGCTACGTAAATTTGCTAGCTCAACATTGAACGAAGCATCCATGCGTATTTTTCATGTTTCTGCATCAGGTTAATTAAAAAGTCATTCGTACCTGTGTCTTTGAATTTTTCATCTGCTATAACAGCACTTTCCCTGCATATTCGAATAATAGTTTCATGATCATTTAACAATTCGGTTAAAATTGTTAAATCGTCAGAAGTATCAGTATCTTCAAGCAGATGCGTCATGCTTAAAAAGTCTTTCATCGTTCCAATGGCATGATGACCAAGTTTACGAACCCTTTCAGCAACATCATCAGCATATTCCTGAATATCCTGATACATGGTTTCTAGAAAGAGATGACGGTCGTGAAAGTTAATGCCTGTAACATTCCAATGGCTTTTACGAACCTTTGTGTAAAGTACAGCCTCATCGGCAAGAATAATATTTAACAATCCTGACATTTCTTGCAGGTGTGCCGGAAGTATTCCAATATTTGGTGTCAATTTTTTTGTTGCGACTGAATGTTTTTTTTCAGTTTCTTTTAAAGCTATTTCGCTCATAATTTTAATATCTAGTTATCAACAATTATGGTATATATAAGCAACAACTGGTCCGAGATTTTGATAAGCAAATTTTTATTGTCCCGATCAGGGCTCTTGGTAAATTAGACTATATTGGCGAAAAAGCTTAAATGGACCAGATAAAACTTGGTATGGTGCAGATGACCTGTACCGGATCTAAAGATCAGAATCTTGACAAAGCAATAGCAAGAATTCGCGAGGCTGCCAGTAAAGGTGCCCGGGTCATTATTCTACAGGAATTATTTACCAGCCTGTATTTTTGCGATGTTGAAAATTATGACAATTTTGATCTGGCAGAAGTTATTCCTGGACCAACGACTGATACCCTGTCTATACTGGCTGCAGAATTAGAAGTAGTTATTGTTGCCTCTTTATTTGAAAAACGATCACAGGGTCTCTATCATAATACAACAGCTGTCATCAATGCCGACGGAGCTTATTTGGGTAAATATAGAAAGATGCATATCCCAGACGATCCGGGTTTTTATGAGAAATTTTATTTTACTCCAGGTGATTTAGGGTATAAAGTTTTCAAGACTAAATTCTTAACCATCGGCGTGTTGATCTGCTGGGATCAATGGTACCCTGAAGCTGCACGCATTACTGCCCTGATGGGTGCCGAATTATTGGTTTACCCAACTGCCATAGGTTGGTCAACTGCTCAGGACGAAGACACAAACAAGCAACAATACGATGCCTGGCAAGTCATGCAACGCAGTCATGCAATCGCCAATGGTATTCATGTCGCCGCAGTTAATCGTGTTGGTGAAGAAAATGGTATCAAATTCTGGGGTGGTTCATTTATTGCAAATCCTTTTGGCGTTATTTTACAACAGTCGTCACATCAGCTTGAGGAAATCATTATTCAGGAGATCAGCCTTAAAAAGTCAGATTACTTCAGAGTTCACTGGCCGTTTCTGCGAGACCGCAGAATCGACAGTTACAGCCCTTTAACTCAACGCTATCTAGACGAAAACTAATGAGAGAAATATTACCCGGTTCTCCCGCCCTTGAAAATTATTATTTTCCTGCAGAATGGCATCCACATCGTGCCACCTGGTTAAGCTGGCCTCATAAAGAAGAATCATGGCCAGGTAAAATTGAAAGTATATTTTCTGCTATCTGCAGTTTTGTCAAAACACTGGCTAAAAACGAGCTTGTATGCCTCAATGTTTTACATCTTTCCATGAAAGATGAAGCCTGTATGCTGCTGAAAGCAGCAGGTGTAGATATGGGTAATGTGCAGTTTTTTTTAAATCCTACCAATGATGCCTGGTGCCGCGATTATGGGCCAGCCTTTCTTATAAACCCGGATGCGGAGGTAAAAAAAGTTATCGTTGACTGGAAGTATAATGCCTGGGGTAATAAATATCCTCCTTTTGATCTGGATGATATTATTCCAACCCTGATTGCTAGAGAACTAGGTATACCTGTCTACTATCCAGACCTGATTATGGAAGGTGGTTCAGTTGAATTCAACGGTGCCGGCACCCTGATCACGTCTAAAGCATGCTTGTTAAATCAAAATAGAAACCCTGGGTACAGTCAAGAGCAGATTGAAAAATTCTTATATTCCTATTATGGTGTGCAGCAGGTACTCTGGCTTGGAGATGGGATTTGTGGAGATGATACTGATGGGCATATCGATGACATGACCCGTTTTGTAAATGAAGATACTGTACTTACTGCGGTCGAAAATGATTCAAGTGATGAAAATTACGAGGCCCTGCGTCAAAATCTGGCAGCCCTTAAGACCATGCGTTTATTAAACGGTCAGCCACTGAAAATTATAGAACTTCCTATGCCAGGTGCCGTTTTTTACGAAGGGGTACGTTTACCTGCCTCTTATGCGAATTTTTATATTGCCAATAAGACAGTTATCGTACCTGTATTTGATGATCAGAATGATGATGATGCCCTTAAAATCATCAGTTCAGTTTTTCCTGATCGAGAAATTATCGGTATAAATTCAGTTGATCTGATTTGGGGTTTGGGTAGTTTTCATTGCCTTAGCCAGCAGGAACCGCTGGTGTAGTCTATTTTTGACTGGTAGATCAAGGTGTTTTTACCGTAATTATTTTATCATTATGAGTGATTATTCATTTTAAACTGTTTTTAATTAATTGTAAGAGGTTTGCAGCGATTTAGCTAAATTAGTTTCAAATCTACCACCAATCAATTAATCAAGAACGAATGGAATCTGTAATAAAGCCAAACAAATTATTTACTTCGAGTTGCATAGCCTTACTGGTAACCGGACTTTCTTTTGGCATTAGAGCCGCTGCACTAGGCAGACTAGGCGTTATTTTTAACCTTGATGCAAGACAACTTGCCCTGATTGCTGGTACAGCTTTCTGGGGTTTCCCGTTGGCCGTCATAGCAGGAGGGTTTCTGGTTGATGTAATCGGTATGAAGCGTATTCTGCAGCTGGCAGGTATTTTTCATCTCATTGGTATTTTACTCTGGGTTTTTGCCGGAGGTTTTTGGAGTCTGTATATTTCAACCTTATTAATAGGTATAGCCAATGGTACTGTTGAATCGGCCTGTAACCCGCTGGTAGCAACCATCTATTCAGGCAATAAAACCACTAAACTGAATCATTTTCACTTGTGGTTTCCAGGTGGAATTTTTATTGGAACCCTTGTAGCCAGGTTATTTGAACTGGGTAATCTTGACTGGCGCATACAAGGGGCAGTAATGCTGATTCCTACAGCCATTTACCTCTATAATTTTGCCAGTCTCTCCTTTCCACCTACTGAACGTGTTGCATCAGGGGTTTCAACCGGGCAGATGTTTAAGGCTGTGCTGAGTCCATTATTTATTTTTATGATTATTCTGATGCTGGGTACAGCCATTACAGAATTATTTACCGGGCAATGGATTCCGCTTTTATTAGAGAATGTTACCAATAATGCGATTCTGATTTTAACACTGACAGCGGGGGTACAAATTCTGGGAAGAGCCTTTGCTGGTCCGATTGTGCATAAACTGAGCCCTACAGGGGTATTAATTATTTCTTCTGTATTATCAGCTACTGGTATCTATATGCTTGCTCATCTGACAGGAAGTACAGTATTTTTTGGCGCTTTTGTTTTTGGAATGGGTGTCACGTATTTCTGGCCAACCATGTTAGGGTTTATCTCTGAAAATATTCCTGAGTCAGGTGCCTTAGGTATGAACCTCATGGGTGGTGCAGGTATGTTTGCCATAAGCATCTATAGTTTCTTCATGGGCGGTGTCTATGACCGTATAGTAGCAAACAAACTACCGGCAGGTGCAATTCTTAACGATTACCATACTGCTGCCCCAGACTCAGTCATGGGTAAAATGCTGACGCAGGCTACAAGTCTTGCCGGGCCAGATATTCTGATGCGTACTTTTTTTATACCCTGCATTCTGATAGGAGCCTTCATTGTTCTTTATTTTTATATGAAAGGCAGGCCTAAACCTATTTTAACCAATAATTTCACCACTGAACCTACAGGTAGAATGCATGAAAATGCACAGGGTCTTGTATAAATAATCTTTTACTCACAAGTAACACACAGGTTTATGCGTTATGACTAGTATTACCAGCACTGGTCAGGCAAATCAAATTGATTTTTTTATCTGCAGAATTTAATTAATAATAAAGCATGAATCGCAAACTACGAATGGGTATGGTTGGTGGGGGAAAAAATGCCTTTATCGGAGCGGTTCACCGTATTGCTGCAAACCTAGACGGGCTTACAGAATTGGCCTGTGGTTGCTTTAGTTCTGACCCTGTAATCTCTTTACAATCGGGGAAAGATTTATTCCTGACAGAAAGCCGGATTTATTCAAGCTATGAAGTCATGTTCAAACAAGAGGCATTGCTGGATGAAAATGTTCGAATGGATTTCGTTACCATCGTGACCCCGAATAATGCTCATTTTGAGCCTGTGATGATGGCTCTTGATGCCGGTTTTCATGTGGTTATTGATAAGCCTATTAGTTTTACTACGGCTGAGGCAATACAGATACAGAATAAAGTGATAGAAACTGGTCTGCTTCTTTGTCTGACGCATACATATTCTGGTTATCCACTAGTAAAACATGCACGAAAGCTTGTTGCTGACGGAGACTTGGGCCCGATTCGTAAAATTTACGTTGAATACCCACAGGGCTGGCTTAGCCGGCCTGAAGAAAACAGCAATAATAAGCAGGCTTCATGGCGCACAGATCCGGCAAGGTCTGGAAAAAGTGGATGTATGGGTGATATTGGCACGCATGCTGCTCATCTGGCTGAATATATCAGCGGGCTGAATATTATTAAATTATGCGCCGATTTAAATAAGGTAGTAGAGGGTCGTCAGCTTGATGATGATGGGGCTGTGCTGTTAAAATTTGAAAATGGGGCCTCTGGCGTTCTTATTGCTTCGCAGGTGGCTGCGGGCGAAGAAAACCCTTTAACAATCAGGGTATATGGTATAAAAGGGGGGCTAGAATGGAACCAGATGGAGCCAAATACCCTGATCATGAAATGGCTCGACCAGCCAACTCAGCTCTTAAGAACCGGGGGGCCAGGTTTGTCTGACGCTGCCCACCTGAATACCCGTACTCCTGCAGGTCACCCAGAAGGCTATCTTGAGGCATTTGCTAATCTTTACCGTAATTTTTGCCTGAAGCTAAGTTCAGTCATTGATGGTGGACCTGAACCTTCAATTTATCAGGATTTTCCAAATGCCGAAGATGGGGTACGTGGCATGGCCTTCATTGATAAAGTAGTAGAATCGGGCAGTTCGACTGTTAAATGGACAGATTTTAAAATTGAATAAAGATTTTAACCTGATTGCAAAAACCATTTTCTATGAACACAATTAAAGGTCCGGCGATTTTCCTGGCCCAGTTTCTTGGTGATGAAGCGCCCTTTAACTCACTTGATGCGATCTGTAAATGGGCATCTTCATTGGGTTATAAGGGTATACAACTACCTACAAATGATACAAGAATAATCGACCTTGAAAAAGCTGCTTCAAGTAAGGCCTATTGTGATGAGCTGGCAGGTAAAGTTAACGCATATGGCCTCCAGATTACAGAGCTATCAACTCATTTACAAGGGCAGCTGGTAGCCGTTCATCCCGCCTATAATGAGCTGTTTGATGGTTTTGCACCATTTGCGATAAGGGGCGACTATAAGGCACGTCAGCAATGGGCCGTCAGTCAGCTGAAAAATGCTGCAAGGGCAAGCCTCAACCTGGGCCTGGCAGCACATGCAAGTTTTTCAGGAGCTTTACTCTGGCAAACAGTTTACCCATGGCCCCAACGCCCATCGGGTTTGGTTGAAATGGGGTTTAAAGAACTAGCTTCACGATGGCTCCCGATTCTGAACGAATTTGATGCCTGCGGTATTGACCTCTGTTATGAATTACATCCGGGTGAAGATTTGCATGACGGAATTACCTTTGAACGCTTTCTTGAGGCAACGGGCAATCACCCCCGGGCAAACATTCTTTTTGATCCCAGCCACTTCGTTTTGCAACAATTAGACTATCTTCAATTTATAGATTTCTATCATACCCATATTAAAGCATTCCATGTCAAGGATGCTGAATTTAATGGTACTGGCAAATCAGGGGTTTATGGAGGATATCAGAATTGGGTAGACCGGCCGGGCAGGTTCAGGTCACTGGGTGACGGGCAGGTTAATTTTAAAGGCATATTTTCAAAACTGTCGCAATATGATTATCAGGGTTGGGCCGTTCTTGAATGGGAATGCTGCATTAAAAGTGCTGCTCAGGGTGCAGCAGAAGGCGCTCCTTTTATCGAGGATCATATAATAGAAGTGACTAAAAAAGCATTCGATGATTTTGCGGCAACCGCATCGGATGATAATTTCAATAAAAAAGTATTAGGACTATAAAACTACAAACATGAATTATCTAAATTTATCAAGGCTCATATGCCTTTGTACGCTTGCAATGTTAATTCCTCATTTATCACATGGTCAGCAGCAGGTAATTACTGGCGCTGAAAAGGCTGCTGGCTGGCATTCTTTATTTAATGGGCTCAATACTTCTAATTGGAAAGGTTATAACCGGGAAGAAGTACCTTCAGAATGGAAGATTGCAGATGGGGTTATTTCTTTTAATCCAGAAAACAATGCAGACAACAGACCGAAAGATCTGGTGAGCAAGGAGACCTTCAAAGATTTTGACCTGTCACTTGAATGGAAAATTTCTCAAAATGGAAATAGCGGTATTTTATTTAATGTAGTTGAAAACCCAGCGTATGCAGAACCGTATATGTCAGGTTTTGAAATGCAGATTTTAGATAATGACGGACACCCTGATGGAAAAATTGAGAAACATCGGGCTGGTGATTTATATGATCTGATTAAATCAACATCAGAGCCAGTAAAGCCAGTAGGGCAGTGGAACCATATCAGGGTACTCTCGAAAAAGGGTCATTATACATTTTTTATGAATGGCGTAAAAATCAATGGTTTTCAGATGCATGATGCCAGCTGGAATAAACTGGTTGCCGGCAGTAAGTTTAAACAATGGCCTGAATTTGGCCTCGCAACTAAGGGTAAAATTGTACTTCAGGCGCATGGGAATCAGGTGTTTTTCAGAGCCATTAAGATTCGCAGATTATCATAAACAGGAACGATGAATCCTTCTAATAACCGCTTCATAACCAGTTTTTTTCCGGCGCTGATTTGTTTAATAAGCCTGACAACTATGGCCCAGCAAAAGGGCCCGGCCATACTGGTATTTTCGAAAACCGGTGGTTATCGTCACGACTGTATCACGACAGGTAAATTGGCGATGTTAAAACTTGGAGTTGTGCACGGGTATAGAGTTGATACTTCTGAAAATGCCAGCAGTTTTACAGCAGCAAATTTGAAAAAATACAAGGTTGTTGTGTTTCTATGTACCACTGGCACCGTGCTTGATACCCTTCAAAAGGAAGCTTTCAGGAAATATATCCAGGCCGGTGGAGGCTTCGTCGGCATTCATTCAGCTACTGACACAGAATACAGTTGGCCATGGTACGGGAAGTTGGTAGGTGCTTATTTTAAAAATCATCCTTCAAACAGCCCCCTGGTAGGTGTTCTGAAGGTTGAAGACAAAAATAATCTGTCAACACATGAACTTCCCATGAGCTTTTCAAGAAACGATGAATGGTATAATTTCAAGTATGTAAATCCAGACGATCATATGCTGGTAACTATAGATCAGACTACCTATAATTCGACACAGACAGAAAAAAACGTGATCGGTGATGATAAAAATCATCCTGTTTCATGGTGTCATAATTATGACGGGGGCAGGGCCTTCTATACTTCAATGGGACATTTAAAAAGTGCCTATGAAGAGCCTTTATTTTTAAACCATGTCTGGGGCGGTATTCAATATGCAGCAGGTAAAAACTAGCATACTCAGTGGTTATGGTATTGCTATAGTCTGATATAATTTAACACGTACCTGAACATTTAAGGTTCAGCCGAACACAATCAATAGATATGAAAAGAAAAGATTTTTTACGTACAACATCACTCGCAGGTATTACCCTGTTCACTAACCCCACAGGTTTTTTCAAGTTTGACCCTTCAAGAGTAGGCGTACAGCTTTATACTGTCAGAGACCAGATGATGAAGGACCCGATGGGTACATTGAAATCAATTGCTGAAATTGGGTATAAAGAAATTGAGCCTTCGGGTTATTATCAGGGTAAATTCTATGGTATTCCTCCTGCTGAATTTAAAAAAGCCTTAGATGATCTTGGCTTGACTGCTATAAGCGGGCACCATGGCTACTCAGAAAAAGATTTTGATCAGACCCTTGCAGATGCTGCTCTGATCGGCCAAAAGTATCTTGTGATTCCTGTGCCGCCTGTAACTGTAAAACCGGGTACTGATTTCTTCAAGACCATGGATGATAAAACTGAGACTGACTTTATGAACCTGGCAGAATTATTCAATAAGCTTGGAAAGAAAAGCGCTGCTGCAGGTCTGAAGTTATGTTACCACAATCATAATTTCGAATTCAAACCATTTGGTACAAAAACAGGCTATGATTTACTGGTTGAACATACTGACCCTGCGATCTTCAATTTCGAAATAGATCTGTACTGGGTAACCAAGGCAGGTAAAAAGCCTCTTGACTTTTTCAAACGCTATCCTGGTAGATTTAAATTATGGCATGTGAAAGATATGGAACAGGGGGCCGACCAGCATTTTGCCGCTGTAGGCACTGGGATCATTAATTTTAAAGAAATCTTTACGCATGCCAAACAAGCAGGTATGGAGCATTTTTTTGTTGAACAGGATAATTCTTACGGGCGTAATCCATTCGATAACCTGAAGACCAGCTATTCAAATCTTTTGAAAATAGACAGAGTACGTTCTTAATTTTCTTTACAGAGCTTCCGCAAGGAAGCTCTCATTCATACAAACAACTATGTATGAACCCATCTTGCTTGTAAATTAAATTTGTGAAAAAATTATTCGCACTAGTACAATTACTTCGTCCAGCTAATACGTTAACGGCCATTGCAGATATCTGGGCTGGCATAGCTATTTCAGGAGCACTGGCAGGTATTGCTATTTCAGGTGGGCTTACAGGTTTCATTCATGACGAAAATATCAGGGCTATTATTTTAAAAATCGGTCTGCTCACATTTTCGACGATTGGACTTTATAGCGGAGGTACAGTACTGAATGATTATTTCGATGCAGATTTAAACAAGTTCAGCCGTCCTGAGATGCCTCTCTCATCAGGTCTTGTTACCCGTAAAACTGCAATGGTTTTAGGGCTTTTTCTTGTTTTGATGGGTATAATACTTGCCTTTTTTGCAGGTGTTGTCAGTGGCTTTATTTCTATGGCTGTTGCATTTTTTGTCATATTCTATAATGTATATGGTAAATATAATTCTGTAACAGGTCCTTTGAGTATGGGCCTTTGCCGTGGTGCAAATTTACTGCTTGGCATTAGCTTTATACCTCAGGCTATTGGTTTTAACTTCATCGTTATTTTGATCCCTGTTGTTTTCATAGCAGCAATAACTTCTCTGAGCCGTTATGAAACCCAGGGAGGTAACCGCCTAGGTATTCAGCTCGCAGGGTGGTTATATTTTCTGGTTATTTGCTACCTTATTACTATGTCAGTCATAAATAATAGGTTTTTTCAAACCATTCCTTTTATAGGTGTGCTTTTTTATCTTTCCTTTAAACCCATCACCATCGCTTTCAGACTACCTACACTTCAAAACGTGGAGACTGCAGTGCGCTGGGGTATTCTGTCATTAGTCGTATTAAATGCTGCCCTTGCTGCAGCATTTTCAGGTTTTATACCTGGTATTATAATTCTAACCCTATTACCGGTAAGTTTTTATTTATCCCGTCATTTTTCATTAACATAAAGAGTAAACAGCATGGAAAAAAACCAGTCAAGAAGAGATTTTATCAAAACAACGACAGCTGTTGCAGCTGGTTTTATGATTGTGCCAAGATTCGTTCTTGGTGGTAAAGGCTTTATCGCCCCCAGTGACAGGGTCAACGTTGCCGGTATTGGCGTTGGAGGAATGGGTTTTAACAATATGAAAAACCTTGGTGATTTTGCTACTGTTACCGCCCTTTGTGATGTAGATTTCGGGTATGCTTCTAAGGCGTTTCAGGCTTTTCCGAAAGCCACGCAGTTTCGTGACTTCAGAGAAATGCTGGCAAAAAAAGGTCGTGATATTGATGCGGTAGTTATTGCAACTCCAGATAATACCCATGCGCTGATAGCTATGCATGCCATGGAAAGGGGAAAACATGTCTATGTTCAGAAACCACTTACCCATGATATTTTTGAAGCACGTGCCTTAACTGAGGCCGCATCAAAATATAAGAAGCTTGTGACACAGATGGGTAACCAGGGTCATTCAAATGAAAGTAATATTGAACTTGCTGAATGGGTCAAAGCTGGAATTCTTGGTGATGTAAATAATGTCGAAGTCTGGACAAACCGCCCGATATGGCCTCAGGGGCTGCCTTATCCAACAGCAGAAATGCCCCTGCCAAACGGTTTAACCAAGGAAGGCTGGGACTTATGGCTTGGTCCGGCAGAATACCGGGCATTTAATGCAGCGATTTATCATTTTAAATGGAGAGGCTGGTGGCCTTTTGGTACTGGTGCATTAGGAGATATGGCATGCCATCTCGTAGATCCGGCTTTCAGAGCCTTGAATTTAGGTTATCCTACCTCAGTTGAAGCATCTTCAAGTACCTTCTATGATCAGGACTTTCATGCGGCTGCTGAAACCTCAGAGAGTGCTCCCGGGTCGAGTAAAATAGTTTTTGAGTTTCCGGCACGCGGAAATATGCCCCCTGTAAAGCTCACCTGGACAGATGGCGGTATTATATTTGACCGTCCTGCGGGTTTAAAAGATACCGACCCACTAGGCTGGGATGGTGGTGGGGTGTTGCTGCATGGTAGCAAGACCGAAGCTATGACTGGTTGCTATGGAGTAAATACTACATTGGTACCTTTTGAAAAAATGTCATCCTTTCAAAAACCTACTGCTTCATTACGCCGCATTGCTGGTAATTCCGGCGGACATGAAAAAAACTGGATAGAAGCTATTCGTAAAGATGATCCATCTTTTGCATCCAGTCCATTCTCGTATGCTGGCCCGCTTACCGAGACAATTTTGCTTGGAAATATTGCCCTTCGTACAGCACATGTTAAAGGGTCCAATGGAAAAGCTGTATTAAATGGCCCAACAAGACTCCACTGGGATGGGCCGGGTATGAAAATTACGAATGTCGAAGAGGCTAACCAGTTTGTCAAGCGCGAGTACCGTAAAGGTTGGAACTTAAATTCTTAACAATTCTGCGATATGCCCAATTATTATGAATACAGCAGAAAATATCAGGATGAATTATTACATAACATACTCCCGTTCTGGATTAAAAACTCTAATGATGAGCAGCATGGGGGATATTTTACCTGCCTTGATCGTAAGGGTAAGGTGTATGATACTGATAAATTTATCTGGTTGCAGGCCCGGCAGGTCTATACTTTTTCGTTTATGTTTAATCATGTCGGAGCAAATGATCTCTGGTTAGGTTTCGCCTTCCAGGGTTCAGGTTTCCTTCAACAACATGGGCGTGATCATGACGGAAACTGGTATTTTTCTGTCGACCAGCAGGGGAAACCACTGGTTCAGCCTTACAGTATTTTTTCTGACTGTTTTGCTGCCCTGGCATTTGGTTCAATATATAAAGCCACGGACATAGATGAATTTGCTGAAATATCCAGAAATACCTTTAAAAATATTCTCGCACGCCGAGACAATCCCAAGGGTATTTATTCAAAAGGTATCAGTTCAACGCGGATTCTAAAGAATTCATCAATGCCAATGATAATGTGCATGCTCTTGCAGGAAATTGAAACCTTGCTTGATAATACGCTGGTGAATGAACTGTATAATGAATGTATTCATGAACTTACTGAAACTTTTTATGATCATAATACAGGCATCCTGTTTGAGAATGTTGATGTGAATGGCAACTTCTCTGATACAATGGATGGGCGCCTGATTTGCCCCGGTACCATTGTTGAAGGTATGTGGTTTATCATGGATCTTGCTGATAAGCGTGGCGACAAGGTATTAATTGAAAAAGCCAGTAAAATAGTACTGTCGACAATGGAATATGCCTGGGATACAGAATACGGAGGCTTATATTATTTCATGGATTATAAAAGCCATCCACTGCAACAGCTTGAGGGTGATCAGAAACTGTGGTGGGTGCATGTTGAAGCGCTGATCAGTTTATTGAAAGCATTTCACCTTACCAAAAAAATTGAATTCTGGAACTGGTTTGTTAAAGTGCATGATTATACCTGGAAGCATTTTCCTGATAAAGAGCATGGAGAATGGTTTGGTTACCTGAATCGTCAGGGTGAAGTAAATCTATCACTTAAAGGTGGCAAATGGAAAGGTTGTTACCATATTCCAAGAGCCCTGTATCAGTGCTGGCAAACTTTTGAAAAACTCTCACAAAATGAAAAGCAGGCCTGATACCTGTTTTATTTTATAAAAATCCGATATTGTACATCAGAACAAACTAATTGATGGAAATAATCGCATATTCAGAATATTATCCTGGCCTGATGTCACGTATCATCGAAATGCAGGCAAAATACTACCATAAATTCTGGAAATTTGGGCTTGAGTATGAGATCAATGTTGCTGGTGAACTGGCAACGTTTATGTCTCAATACAAACCAGGAAAAGATATTTTATTATATGCCCTCACTGAAGAAAAAATAATCGGGTCAATCAGTATAAACGGGAGTGACCTTCATATAGGTGAGGCCCAGCTTCGCTGGTTTATAATGGATGATGATTATATCGGTTACGGAGTAGGAGCAAAACTTATGGATAAAGCCCTAGAATTTTGCCAGGCCCAGCATTTCAAGAAAATATTTCTGCTAACTTTCAAGGGGTTGGGCATGGCAAAAAATTTATATGAACGCCATGGCTTTGAACTTAAGCATGAAAAGGAAACTCACCAATGGGGACCTGTTGTAATTGAACAATATTACGAACGTATCAACAACTGAGTAATTTCTAATCTCAACTTTACTATTCATTAACATTAACTTCAGGCATAGCTAAAATCTGTTCATTTTTTTTGCCAGTCAATCAGCGCATTAAATGAAACAGCTTCTAAAGCATATCTTTTTACCTCTAATACCTGTTTTTTTCTTTTTAACAACGGTCCAGGGTCAGCAATCAATTTCAGGGGTAATTACCGATCAGCAGAGTAAGGAAATTCTTCCTGGTGCTACCCTTGAAATTAAGGGTCAGGGGCTTGGCGTTTCAACGAATGCTGCAGGTTATTATGAATTCAACAACCTGCCGATAGGAGAGTATAAGGTGGTTGTGCACCTGCTCGGCTATGAGCTGCTTGAATCAACTATGCACGTAGATCATACTGCACATGAGAAAAAAAACTTCACCCTGCATGAATCTTCTGTTAAGTTAACAGAAGTTGAGGTAAAGGGACATAAGAGCACAGAAAGTGATCGTAGTGCCCGCCTGCGTGAAAAAAGATCAAGTGCACTTATAAACGTTGTTTCAGCTGAGGCTATTCGCAAGTCACCCGATTTGAATGTTGCAGATATTTCTCAGCGTGTCTCAGGTATTACCCTTGATAAGGGGAGTGATAGTAAAGATGAGTTTCTTATCATAAGAGGACTGGGTGCACGTTATAATAATACCCTGATAAATGGAATTTCTATTCCCAGCCCTGATGATAAAAGCCGTTCTATCCCGCTTGATATCATACCTGCAGATCTGGTAGCAAACCTGGTTGTTTCCAAAACCCTGACCCCTGATATGGAAGGTGATGCCATAGGAGGTACAGTTGATGTACAGCTTAAAGATGCCCCATCACAAGACCTACTTGAAGTGAATGTAGCAGCAGGTTTTAACCAGCAGCTGCTCAATAATAGCTTTTATACCTTTAATCAAAAGTTAGTCAATAGAAATGATCCATCATCAAGGTTTGGATATAGCTACCATGCCGGCTCTTCAGATTTCCCGGCAGATATCTTGAAATTCAAAACCCAGAAATTGATTCCCAATACCTTGGGCGGCCTTACTTTCGGCAAGCGGTTTCTGAAGAATAAACTAGGTCTGATCATCTCAGCTTCTTCACAGGGCATCTATTCAAAAACGACAACTAATGTTAATAATTACCTGATAAACAAGTATAATATTCCTCAGGCTCTTGATGAATTGAATGGTAGCTCCTCATTCTTTACGACCCATACTGGAGTAAACACGAAACTTGATTATATTTTTAATGCTAATAATAAAATCAGTTTGCTGGGTATTTATCTCAGAACCACTGATCAGCAGAGCAGATTTTCAACTGATACATTGCTTCAGGGAGCAGGTCGTAATGGCCCAGGTACAGGCCGTGTAGATAGTGTTGTTATGGCGCGGTACCTGATACAAAATCTGGTGAGCTTTTCATTGAAAGGGAATAACAGGCTAACAGATAAATTAGATTTCGACTGGACTGGTAATTATGGGCGTTCAAATGCAGCCTTTCCAGATAATGCCACCATGCCTTTATATAATACCCTGCCTTCTTCAAACGGTTATATATTCTCACCTTTTTCAACCACCCATAGCTGGCAAAAAAACTCGGATAAAAACCTGCAGGCCTACCTTAACTTTAACTGGAGAACAGGTATAGGAACACATAAGGTTGATATAAAATTCGGTGGTTTGTTCAGACACCGTGACAGGGTGAACTACAACAATAGCTACTCGTTTAATGCGATAGATAATCAGGGAGTGTCAGCAGCCTATTTTACCCCAAACTTTAATGCGGCTACATTTACCGTTGATAATCCTCAGGGTCAGCCCCAGCATAATCCTGCGAATTATTCTGCCAATGAAGATATCGCATCTGCCTATCTGATGGGTAAATTCTACCTTGGTAAATTAAAGGCAATTATTGGCCTGAGAGATGAAAATACATTGCAGTCAAATCATAATGTGAATGCAAATTCACCTTTCAACGAGATCTATCATTATTTCAGGTATAATGATATCCTGCCAACCCTTAACCTACAATATGCCCTGACTCAGACACAGGATTTACGGTTTTCCTATAATAAATCAATTTCGAGGCCTGCGTATTTTGAATTGGTTCAAACCGATATTCAAACCTCCAGTGGTATCGAAAAGGGTAACCCTAGTCTAAAACATTCGCGTGCAGACAATCTCGATTTCAGGTATGATTTCTTCCCGAATGCTGATGACGCCTTTATGCTTGGTGCTTTCTATAAGCGTATTTTTGATCCGATTGAACGGGGCGTCACGGCTACTGCTCTAGAAACAACCTATACTCCACTTAATGGTGCTACTGCCACAAACTTTGGACTTGAGGCCAACTTTGTCAAATACTTCGGTGATTTTGGGTTTAGTGGTAATTATACATTTACCCAGTCTAATGAAACCCGAAGAAAAATCTACTACCAGATTATCTATAATCCTGATGGCTCTTACCAGGGAATAAGTAATACAAACCCATTGGAAAAAGGACAACTTGCCGGGCAGAGCAGGCATGTGGCTAATTTATCTCTCCTTTTCAGAAGTGAAGCAGCAAAAATAAATGCCAGTTTTAATATCCTGTTCCAGGGCCGTCGAATTGATGGTATCCAGGATTACCTCTATCTGAACGAATACCAGTTAAATTATACGGTTCTTTCTTTTGCCATTGACAAGCAGATTGGTAAGCGCCTAACGGTTTTTGCTAAGTGCAATAACCTCAATAACTCACCATTCGAATTGCGTACGCAAAATGGATATTTTGTTCGTAAAGATCGTTTCGGCCAGGATTATTTATTTGGTCTGCGTTTTCGCATTCTTTAGTAATGCGCCTGAAATGTTGCTTAATCAGCACACTATTAGAATTCTCTAATCTCCTGATAACAATATGGTATACTCCCATTTACTTACTGGTAATTCTGATCTCCTATGTTTGAAAAAAATAATAAAAGCAAGATTATGAAAAGGACAACACTGTTTAACTTATTGATGCTGGCCGTATTAGGAGTAGGAATCTCAGCCTGTACAACAACTAAAAACGGGGGTACTATACCCATCGTTATTCCCCCACCTGCAGATGCAATCAAGGATACCTATGCTGGTGGCATTATTTCAGGCGGAACTTTTCTCTCTGGCCATACCTATAATATCAATAAGGGAAATATAATTGTCAATGGAGGCACTGTGACTTTTCAGGCAGGTACTAAAATTTTGTTTGGTGGTAAGCCTCAGATAATTCACTTGGGTTACCACCCAACACACCATGATCTGCATATTAATATTGCTGAGATTCAGAAAAATATCAGCCTGAAAAATAAGGTAAGAAATCAACTGGGTGTTGTAGCTGCTGCTCCTGCGGCTGGTGACAGTATCATTTATTCAGTATACCTGACAGGGGGGGCAACCTTTGTTTCACAGGGAACAGCTGCCAGTCATGTTATATTCTCAACTTCACTTGCCAATCCACTCTGGCCTAATGGGTATTGGGGAGGTATCAACTGTGATTCAACCACGAAGGCTGTAACCATGCAATACACAGATATCAGCTATACAGGTGGTTCAGATTCAATCAAAACAAACCAGTACGCTTTTTATATTCATGGCAGCTCGACTACTACTACACCCGTAATCATTGAAAATAGCTCATTCCAATATGGTGTTGATGATTGCACCCGTTTAGAAGGCGGTCTTCGTGTCAGTATCAAGGGAAATGTCTTTAAAAAGCAAGGATCAAATGATGGTGATGGTGTAAATATCAAAGGCGGTGTAATGGGTGATGTTGCTTACAACTACTGTTGGAGTGGAGCTAATAATTCAATCAAGCTCAATGCTAACCTGAAGAATCTGGCCATTCGTACAACTGTAAATGTGTACAATAACACGATCATCAATGGTGGCTGGAGAAAAGTAGGAGAAGTATCTTCAGGTATCCTGGTTGATGCCAATGCTCAGAGTTCAGTTTATAATAACCTGATAGTTGATTGCCGTAACGGACTCAGAATTACATCTGCTTCTGACACGCTTTATAATAAAGGGAAATTTGGCAATAACTATATATATGCTGTTTTAGATTCAACAGCAAAACTGGTTTATGGTACCAATGAATGGGGAAAAGCTCAGGCATCTGATATCTATTCGTTGATGGGTGGTGATAAAGATCCAATGATTGCAAATTTCGTAAGAACTACGAAAGATGTTGCTGGGTTTACAACCTCACCCACTGATCAAAATGACCCACATTTAAAGGCAGGTTCACCAGCCATCGGAAAAGGTAATCCGAATGCTCCTTATAATAGTGCTATCGGAACCAATATGGGCTTCATGCCAGGCAAAGATATTGGTGCTTACCAAACTGATGGAACAGGAAATCAACGTATAAACTAACCCAATATTTAACTATTTTAGTTCCCCGACCCTGCCCTTGAAAGCGGGGTTTTTTTATATCTTCATTTTTAAGAAATACCTGTTCGATGATCTGTATCTTTTAGATGAGGAGATAGAACGTTATCTTGTATATTTGTAAAAATAGTGTAGAGGTTTTTATCAGTTTAGAGAACCATATACCTCTTTTATACGTTATATATCAGAAAACCAACAATAAAGTTTAGCAATCCTGAAATTTATAGTCAGGCTATCAAGACTTTAACAAAGTCAACTAAATAATCTATGGCTAAGCTTTCATTTAATAACCATCCCGATCCCTTTTTTAAAGCACTTAAGGTAAAGGTCGATGCGTATTTCTCAGCAAATAACATAGAGCGGTCTGGAAACAGGAAGCTGCACTTGAAAGGTTTGATTCTTACTGTATCCCTTATTGCTTTATATGTTGAGCTTGTATTCTTTACCCCGGTATGGTATATAGCTATTCCTTTATGTGGTTTAATGGGTTTGAATCTGGCTTCTATTGGTTTTAACATTATGCACGAAGGTGTTCATGCGAGCTTTTCAAAATGGAAATGGTTAAATACTGTTTCAGCACATTCATTAAATGTAATGGGTGGAAATCAGCATTTCTGGAAATTGAAGCATGTTGTAAATCACCATACCTATACCAATATTCAGCATATGGATTATGATATAGAAACAAAGCTGCTCAGGGTTCATGAGAACCAGGAACATCTTTGGTTTCATAAATATCAGCATCTATACTGGTTTTTGCTTTACGGTCTTTCATATATGGCCTGGATTTTTTATGAAGATTTTCTAAAATATTTTTCAGGTAGAGTTAATCCCCTTGCTGAGAAAAAAGTACTGGCTAATAATGAACAAATCATATTCTGGGTGTCAAAAGCACTGTATGTCATTTTGTACCTTGTAGTTCCGATCATGGTTTTGGGCTTTGCCAAAACCATGGCAGGTTTCTTCATCATGGGTATCACCTGTGGATATATCATCGCAGTAGTATTTCAGCTTGCTCATATCGTTGAAGGAACGCATTTTCCACAGCCAAGCAAAGAACACAACCGTATTGAGCAGGAATGGGCCATTCATCAGGTTGAAACTACTGCCGATTTTGCTACAAAGAGTGTTGTTATTAACTGGTTACTTGGAGGTCTTAATTTTCAAGTTGAACATCACTTATTTCCAAAGATCAGTCATGTTCACTATTCGCAGATCAATAAGATGGTAAAGGAAACTTGTCTTGAATTTGGGGTAGTTTATCTGGAGTATCCAACTGTTGCCAAAGCGCTTCGTTCACATGTCATGCATATTTATAAACTTGGACAGATTGGTTTAGACGGGCTTCCTGTATTGGCAGTTCCAGTTCTTTCCCAACCAGTTCTTGCCTGATACACAGGGCAGATTACTATTTCTTAATTCAATATATAAAATGCCACCTGACTTATCAGGTGGCATTTTATATGACTAACCTAAACTGATTAAGCTTTAGGGTTTCCTACCTTTACGATCAGATCAGCAATACGGTTAGAATAGCCGCTTTCATTATCATACCAGCCCATGATTTTGATTGTTTTCCCCATTACCAGGGTTAGCTCACTATCAAAAATACAAGAATGGGTGTTTCCAACGATATCAGCAGAAACAATAGGATCTTCAGTATACTGAAGATATCCTTTTAGTGAACCTTCTGATGCTGCTTTCTTAAATGCTGCATTAATTTCTTCTTTTGTTGCAGGTTTGGTAAGTACACCAGTAAAATCGGTAATTGATCCAGCCGGAACGGGTACTCTAAGTGATGCTCCGTTTAACTTTCCCTTAACACTTGGAATTACAAGGCCTAAAGCCTTGGCTGCTCCTGTGCTAGTTGGAATTATTGAAAGGGCTGCTGCACGGGCACGACGCAAGTCACTATGTGGTGCATCCTGTAAACGCTGGTCAGCAGTATATGCGTGTATTGTTTGCATAAAACCACTTTCAATACCGAAGTTATCTTCAAGTACTTTTACCATTGGAGCCAGACAATTCGTAGTACAACTGGCATTTGAAATGATAGTCTCAGTACCATCAAGTGTATCATCATTTACACCAAGTACAATCGTTTTCAAATCACCAGTCGCAGGTGCTGAAATAATAACCTTTTTTGCTCCAGCCTGAATATGTGCTTCAGCCTTAACCCGGTCAGCAAAAAAACCAGTAGACTCAAGTACTACATCAATTCCTAATTTGCCCCATGGTAAATCAGCTGGATTCTTAATAGCATAAACAGGTATTTTCTTATTGTTAATGATCAAATTTTCTGAATCATGAGAAACTTCACCTTTAAAGTTACCATGTATTGAATCATATTTCAGTAAATGCGCAAGAGTAGCTGTGTCAGTCAGGTCATTGATAGCAACCACCTCTACATCTTTTTTTGCTAATAAAGCACGCAATGAAATACGTCCGATACGGCCGAAGCCATTAATTGCAACCTTCATAATCTTAATTTTAAATAAATATTAAATTGATAAAATATGTACAATATCGATCAGACTTTGGTCAAGGCTGAATTTATTTCCAATCACAGAAGAAAGATCTGTAAGTTTTATCTCATTACCTACAAGCCCGACCATTTTTTTTGATTCGCCATTAAGTAACGATTTTACGGCCGCATGCCCAAGCCGGCTTGCTAAAACTCTATCGAAACTAGACGGAGAACCCCCGCGTTGCAGATGCCCAAGTACTGCAACTTTGACATCATAATGACTGAATTTCTCTTCTACCAGCTCTGCAAGCCTGATAGCACCACCCTCAAAAGCGCCTTCAGCAACTATGACAATACTGGAGGTTTTTTGTTTACGGGCCCCAAATTCTAGCTGTCCGATTAAATCTTCAACTGTGCAGTTTATTTCTGGAATAAGGACAGCTTCAGATCCACCTCCGATACCTGCCCATAAGGCGATTGAACCAGCATGACGTCCCATAACCTCAATAAAAAAAAGCCTGCAATGTGAATCTGCCGTGTCTCTGATTTTATCGATTGCCTCAATGGCTGTATTATTGGCCGTATCGAAGCCGATAGTAAAATCTGTTCCTGGAATATCATTATCTATTGTTCCCGGTATACAAATTACAGGGGTATTATATTCTTGAGAAAAAATATCAGCCCCAGTGAAGGTACCGTCACCACCGATTGCAATTAGCGCATCAACATGGTTTTCCTGTAAATGTTGCCAGCCTTGGGCTCTACCCGCTGCTGTTCTGAACTCATCACTTCTGGCGGTTTTTAAAATAGTTCCTCCTCGCTGTATACAATTACTTACGTCACGTGAAGACAGTATCTTTGATCGCCCTTCTATCAGGCCCTGATAACCCTGGTAAATACCCAGTATTTCTTTGCCATAGAAGATACCTGTTCTGACAACTGCTCTCAGACAAGCGTTCATGCCAGGAGCATCTCCGCCAGAAGTTAATACAGCAATTTTTTGAATTTTGTTAGATGGCATTATTTTGAGAAAATGCTGACAGGAACCGGGTTTTAAGGCTTAGTTCTGTGTTGCCAGGTTCATATGAAAAAATACCAGGTCATCGATTGGTGAACGAATGATTTTACCTGTAGCCATACCATGTTTGGTAGCTACCTCTTCTAAGACATCTCTGAAATTGTAACCTACAGACCCAATGCAATTGAACGTATAGTCTTTGTAATTCGGATAGTGAATGACGAGGTTCTTAAAAAAAGCGTCAAAACCTTCACAAACTACATCCCGTGTATAGGGCAGGTAATTATTATTATCATACAAAAATTTACTGAACTGCGCCAGGAAACGGTTTGGATGTGGCTGGTTATATAACCTGTCAAGCACATCTTCAACAGTCAACTGGTAGGTATCCCAAAAACTATCAGCAAGTCCAGCGGGCATATAGCCTCTAAAATAATCGCGTAAAACTCTTTTTCCGATATACGAACCACTGCCTTCATCACCCAGAAAATAGGCGAGTGAATCAATGCAGGTTTCAACACCTGTACCATCGTAAATGCAGGAATTTGTACCTGTGCCTAAAATGGCGGCAAAGCCACGGTTGTTTCCAAGCAAGGCTCTGGCTGCGGCAAGTAAGTCATGACCAATGAAGACATGAGCTTTCGTAAATACTGCTTGCATGGCCTGTTGAACAATTTCCCGCTTATCTTCATTTGAACAACCTGCACCGTAGTAATTCACCTCAGTGATTTGGTCTAGCTCTAGGTTATCGGGCAGGTTATTGTGTAGAGAGGCAATAATTCCTTCAGTAGAAATGAAGTAAGGATTATAACCTTCTGTATTAAAATAAATCTTTTTACCTTCTTTACTTACCAGGCACCAGTTTGTTTTAGTGGAGCCTCCGTCGGCAATAATCTTCATATTCTATGCTCTTCTCTTAATGACAATAGAAATAAAGATAGGCCAATAAATAAGAAGCGCAAATTTAATTTTGAATTGACGGGGAATAACAGTGCTGATTAATCAGGGTCATTTTAAGATAAGTATAAAATCCAAAAAGAAATTTAATCGAATTGGGTATAAATGCAAAATGGTCCCGGGCATGGGTTTTTATTTTTGGGCTATTTTGATTCTTAAATAATTTCAGTTGTCTCCTTTACAGCTTCCTGGCAAAAGCCTTATCTAATTTTGAGAGCTTTGACTTTAGAGAAATAGGGGCATATCTAGTTTCTTTGAAACCCGGTAAGCGGCATTCATCAGGCCAACATGGCTATAAGCCTGTGGGAAATTTCCCCACTGGCTACCATCGCTTGGTGATACATCTTCACTCAGCAGACCCAGGTGATTTGAATATTGCATCAACTGTATAAATTGTTCTGTTGCATCTTTCATTCTCCCAACACAAGCCAGTGCTTCAACATGCCAGAAAGCACAAATTAAAAACGTTGTTTGTGGCAGTCCAAAATCATCTTCATGAATATACCGGTAAAATAATCCCCTATCTGCCTGAAGTTGTGATTCGACAGCCTTTAAATGCTTTTTGGCCTTTTGCGATTTAGGATTCAGGTACCCCATCATGATGAGCTGAAGCGTGCTGGCATCCATATAAGTTGAACCAATTGAGTCAGTATATGCTTGCTGGGTGCTATCATAACATTGTTCAATATAATGGGTTGCAATACGTTTAAGCTTAACCGCTCTTGAAACCAGTTTATCTTCTTTCAGGGCGACTCCGATTTTTATGGCAGCTGACGCTCCTGTCCAGTAGAAAAGCTTGGTATAGCAGTGATGTCCACTGATATGCCTGTATTCCCAAAGCCCGGCATCTGTTTCATGTATGGTGGCTTCCATCTTATCGAGCATCATTGACAGCCATACTGCAGATCCTGTTCTTTCGGCATCTACAAATCGGCGATCAATGAATAAGGGAAGCAAGGCAATCAGAACCTGACCGTACACGTCATTCTGTATATGCTCGTACGCCTGGTTACCGATGCGTACAGGTTTATTGTTTAAATAACCGGCTAGTGGAATAATCTTCTCAAGTAGTTTACTTTCTCCGGTAATGCTGTATAAGGGTTGAAATCTTTCTGTAGCAACTCTTGAAATATTCGAAATAAAGCTGAAATACCCTTCCATCTCTTCGAAGTGACCAATATTATTAAAGGCTTGTAAAATATAGTAAGTATCACGAAGCCAGCAGTAGCGATAGTCCCAGGTTCGGCCACTCTGGTCAAATTCGGGAAGACTGGTTGTACTGGCAGCGATGATTGCTCCGGTATCTTCATATTGGTGAATTTTTAGGGCCAGTGATGAACGAATGACCGCTGCCTGATAGAAATTACTAATGGTTGTGTTTTTTACCCAATCGCGCCAGTACTGTACTGTTTTATTCAAAAAAATCTCAACGGTATTTTCCAGTGTTGCTTCAAGAGGAGCCCCGTAAGTAAGCACAAGGTATTTTATCTCATTCAGTACAAAATAACATTCGTCTTTAATATAATTAATTGAAATATTAGTGGTGAGCCTTACTGGGCTTTCAAGACCTTCATACTCTAGGTGATTGCTACCCTGCATCATTTTTAAGTTACGTGTGCCATATTGCCCGACGGGTTTACAAACAACCTTAATCAAGGGGTTACCAGAAAGAGGCTCAACTTTTCGAATAAGCATGAGCGGCCTGAAGTACCTGTCATTTTGTTTAAACCTGGGAGCAAAATCAGTGATTAAATAAGCATCATCACCTGACCTAACTTTAGTACATAAGAGGTTAGTATTTTCACGGTAGTATTGCTCTACTGCATATTCGTCACGGGGCAAAATCGAAAATTCACCCCCTGATTTACTGTCTAAAAGATTACCGAAAATAAAACTACTATCGAATCTGGGCCAGCAGAGCCAACAAATATTAGTATCAGTGTTGATGTGAGCGATATAGCCACAGTTGCCAATAATTCCTGATTTATATTGATGATGTGACATAGTAGATTTAGGATCGATTTTGGTATCGTAGAGATTCAAGCTAGAAACCTTTGGCAGAAAGAAATGGCTATTTAGCATGGCACAAGAACTCAGCCATTAATTTTTATGAGCCGGTATTTCTGACACGTCCCCGGCACGACTTAACTAAAGGTTATCTCTGAGTCGGGCTAAACAAAAAAATGGCGTGTAATTTTTTTGTCTTTACCTGTTAACATGTAGTTAATAGCTTGTTTAAATCGTACATCTCTAGTAAATTTACAAAAGGCTAATAAAATCAATTATGAAATGGAAAAAGTTACGTTTTTTTATTGCTGTGGCAGCAATTACGGCGTTTAGTTCACAAACTTACGGACAGGGCTATGTTGATGATGCCCTTCGAATTTCTCAACCAGTTTTAAGAGGTTCAACCAGAACTCAATCACTGGGAGCTGCTTTTAGTTCTCTTGGAGGTGATATTGGTGTTCTGAGTTCTAATCCTGCAGGTTTAGGTTTTTACCGGAAATCAGATATTTCTTTTACTCCTGAGTATAGTAATTCATCATTACAATCGTCCTATTTTTACAACAAAGTAAACGATAGCAAACAAGGCTGGAATGTAGGTAATTTTGGAATTGTATTCGCTCACTCTTCACCTGAAGCTGATCGGGGTCTGGCTACAGATAATCGGTTAATTTCTTTTGCTTTCGGGGCAGGCTATTCAAGAAACAGTTCATTTAACAGAAACACTACTTTTTCAGGACATAACCCTGGCAGAAGTTTTAATTCTTTATTAAGTGATCAGGCGAACGCTTCTGGTATCACTGGACAGGATTATGGTAGTACGCTAGGAGGTATTGCCTTTGATGAGTACCTGATTAATCCAACAAATAAGGCAATGACAACCTTTGCGCCAGTTCAGGCAGCTAATCTTGACCAGAATGGAAGTATGCAGGAAAACGGGTATTCAGACGAAAGTAACTTTAGTTTTGGTACAAATTTTGGAAATGTGGTGTATGTTGGAGCAGGTGTTAATTTTGATAACCTAAGTTATCAGCGTTTGACACAGTTCAATGAAACAGGTATTGTAGATCCGGCCATGAAAATTGATGGCATTACCTACAGTAAGTTTACTTCTCAATATGGAACTGGTATAAATGGTAAGGCTGGTATTATTTTTAATCTGGCAAATGCCCTTCATATAGGTGGCTATGTTCAGAGCCCTACCAATTACAGCATGTATGAGACCTCAGATATGTCGCTTTACGGTCTCAAGAGCAATCAACTAATTGGTCCCTCTGTAAATAATACCGATAATATGGGTAAAGTCACAGCAGGTACCTATGATCCGACTGTTAGCGCTACTAATTCCTACCATATTCGTACACCTTATAAATATACAGCAGGAGCTTCCCTTATTCTTGGCAAGTTTATGTTGCTGACTGGTGAGGCAGACTATCTTGACTATCGGCAGATGAGGTTCTCTTCAGATAATAGTAGTGCTGATATGAACATTAATTCACAGATTCAAACCAAATATAAGGCTGTGATAAATTACAAAGCTGGTGCTGAATTGAAATTCGGGCCTCTTGTTATCAGAGGTGGATATGTTTTTGCGTCTAGTCCACTTTCAAACTCAGTTACCGATGCTGATAGAAGAATCCTGACCGGAGGCTTTGGCATCAGATCAGGCAATTTCTATATTGACTTTGGTGGTGTTCGTGATTTCTCGCGTAGCTATAGAAATCTCTACACACTGAACGATAATACAGGACCTTCATTGAAGCAATATAATATCCGTACAAGCGGTACAGTAACCATTGGTACCCGGTTTTAATCGGACGGCACTGATAGATATACGTTTAACTTTTATCAAAAAAGGCAGCTCTGGCTGCCTTTTTTGATAAATTCAGAGGCATACTTGATCGTGCTACAATTAAAAAATCTGGTAATCTACGTTCCTATTCAAATTGTGGCATAGATCGGTGAACTTTTTTTTGTGCTCCTCGTAATGAGACGAGTAATTGTTGAGCTCAAGCACATGAAAAATCTTTTTATAGGAGCTTGTATGTTTTTTTTTCTTGCATTAGTTCCAGCTTCATCGAAAGCTCAGAGTTCTAATAGAAGTACTTTGTTAGAAACATTCTCACGCTGGTTTGCTGGCGATTTTAATACGGTTACTAGTAAGGGGTTTGTTGATACCTCATCTTACGCTTTAAATCTTCATCACCTGGTTTTAAAATCATGGAAGTCTGATGACAGCACATTATGGGTTTATGAAGAAATTAATTTCGTCAACCATAATGATCAGGTATTCAGGCAGCTAGTATGGTCCTTAAAAGCAGATCCTGAGGGTAATATAATTGCCAATCAATACCTGCTTCAAAAAGGTTGGCTTTTTACGGGCGCCTGGAAGAGTGCAGACCGTTTACGTCAGCTCAGCAGTGAATATCTGGCGAGTTCTCCTTTTTGTGAACTGGTATTTACCCGTGTCAATAAATTTTACTTCAAGGGTAGCAGCTTAAAAAATGGATGTCCCAATAATTATAAAAACGCTGTCTTTTTCTCAGATGTATTTAACCTGACTCAATTGCAATTAGATTTCTGGGATAGGGGATGGGACGCCAGCGGCAAATTAGTTTGGGGTAGCGCTAAAGAGGGAATACATTTCATACGTAAGTCAATTACTGCCCAACCTTTTGAACAGACTGACGTGGTTGTTATGCCTTCTGACACAATTAATTACCGATAAAAGTGACTTATGCCAAGGCCTTTATTGTTTTGATACTCCCTGTCACCTAATAAGCCAGAGATGAAATCTGTGTTACCAGTGAACTTCCAAAATACCCTGTAGCCTGACTTCCTTCGGTATTCAGGTTTATAATATTTGTTCTCACATTTACTGGCGTTTTTGAAAAAATTCCTCCATTAATAAGTTCTGTCCTTAGGTCAGCATAAAAATCATAGTACGCCTGACTTAAAGATAAAGCCTGAAGTTCAACGACATCTCCTCTTTTAAAGGGTGATCGCTGCAAGACTTGTAATTTTTTCAGGTATTTACCATCAATAAGCCGATCATCCAAAATATTTAAATCAGCCGCCCGGTTGGCAAGTTTCCCATTTCTAAAAAGTACAAACCGCACATGGTCACCAGGGCCAGGTAGCTCCTGCCCATAAAGAACTGTGTACAAGCCAGTGGTATCAACACGTAATCCTTTTTCAAGGTATAAGAATCTTATTGAGTCAATTCGGGGCGAACTACGTGCGCACAGGGTACTGGCACTATATTGCTGGCTGAGATAATTAATCGACAATGTGTAAGTAACACCTTTTTGGGCGCGAATAGTACTGATGACATATTTTCCGGGTTGAACCTCAATCAAGTTTTCAGTTTGCCCGTTATCAGCATCAATTCTCAATACTGCCCCGCTGATGACCAGATTCGGATTATTATTGAAATAGTTCTGGGTCTTATAAAGAAAAATGGTATCAGGAGCTGTTTTATCGGTTATTGAACCATCAACAGCCAGAATAGGGGTTGTCGATGGAAGATTAATTTTTACGGTATCGGTACATGATGAACTAGTTAGAATCAGCAATAGTAAAATTACCCTGAAAGAATTAAACATCTTTACATACATATCTCAAGCATAAAATTGGTCAGATTTAAATCTGGCCGTTAAAATTCTACATTCCATGTCACAGCCGGTATTGCCGTCCCTATAATTGATAATCGTTCAGCCTGCGTGATATTTGGATTGTTTTTATCAGTTTGAAAATAGATTGAATAGGCATTTTTTCTTCTGTACACATTATAAATTGAAAACACCCAGTTACTCTGATACCTGCTATGTTCATGTTTCCTGCCATAAAGTGTAGCAGCCAGATCGAGCCGGTTATAAGAAGGCAACCGATAATTGTTTCTTGAATTCTGGGTATTGTATGGAATTACAATACCCTGAAAAATATAGCGGCTATTGGCGAATGTCGTACTTACCCCTGTCTGGTAGGTAAAATCTGCCGAAAAACTCCAGCGTGCAGAGTATTCGTATGTGGCAACAGTACTTAAATTATGCGTACGATCATATTTGGCTGGGTAATAGTTACCATCATTGATGCCAGGTATTTTTCGTTCGGTTTTTGACAAGGTATAGCTAAGGTAACCCTGTAATCGTCCAGTATTCTTTTTCATGTAAAATTCTGCTCCATATGACCTTGCATTGCCATAAAGCAACTCTCCTTCAAGGTTCTTATTCAGTAAAGTTTGCGCCCCGTTTACATAATCAATCTGGTTATAAAGTTTTTTATAATACAGTTCGACTGAGGTTTCAAAAGCCTGTTTGTACAGATTTTGAAAGTACCCTATAGAGACCTGATCAGCTTTTTCAGGCTGAATATTATTAGAGGTACTGGCCCAGATATCAAATGGTGAAGCGGCATTTGTATTTGAGATCAGGTGAATATATTGAGCTGTACGGTTATAACTTGCTTTAATAGAGCTTTCATCGTTTAGAAGGTACCTTACCGAAATACGTGGTTCGAGTGCTGCATATGTTTTTATACTTGAACCTTTGGCATATAAACGTCCGTTAAAAGCTGTTTTAGTCTGACCTAAAGCTCCAGCGTATGAAAATATGCTGTCACGGGCGGCAGCAACATAATCGAAGACTGACATATGCAGGCCGTATTGTACAGAGAGAGCCTTACTTATGTTTAATTGATGCTGAGCATATAAACCATATTCATAGGCCCGCTGTAAAGGGGTACTCAATGTATTAAAGAAAGAAGTACTCCCTTGAGGTTGAACTTTACCGGGTTCTATATCGTAACGGTTAATACTGGTACCGAATTTTACCTGGTTTGATTTATCAATTGCCCAGTTGAAGTCTGTTTTTACCTGACTGTTTAAAATATTTGTCAGATATGTAAAGCCGTTCGTGCCAGAAGGTATGCCTAAAGAATTAGTAAAATTGCTAACTCCGGTTGTGCCATCTACCTGAAATCTCGGTGAAAACCGGTGTTTCCAGTTAAGACTACCCAAGGCATTACCATAGGTGAAACCAAACTGTCCATTGAAATTTGCTACATCCTGCCCGTAATATGAGCTCATTTCAAGCTTGTCATTATTGCCCATATTGAATGATGCTTTTGCATTCAGATCATAGAAATAGGCATATGATTTACGGGTAACCGGGTTATGTGATAGTTTAAGAAATAAATCAGCATAAGACCTTCGGGCTGAAACGAAGAATGTGCTACTTCCTTTCTGAATTGGGCCGCCAAGGGCTAAACGGCTTGAAACTGTCCCCAAACCTCCAGAACCACTGATTTTATCAGGATCACCATCTTTTAACCTGACATCAAGAATAGATGACAGGCGGCCAGCATACTCAGCAGGGATACCCCCCTTTATCAATGTTGCATCCTGAACGGCATCCGGATTATAGACAGAAAAGAAACCGAAGAGGTGTGAACTATTGAATAGGGGCTCTCTATCCATTAAAACCAGATTCTGGTCTACTCCACCGCCCCTGACATTAAAACCAGTAGCCCCTTCACCAACAGTACTAACACCTGGTAGCGTTAGCACACTTCGTATGATATCTACTTCTCCAAATAATGCTGGAAGTTTTTTCAGTGTTTTCATTTCAAGGCGGTGGGTGCCCATATCCATGCTTTTTACCAGATTGCGGCTTCTATTTGCTTTGACAACAATCTCTGCTGTTTCATGATAGCTTTCCTGCAGCTTAAAATCAAGGCTTGTACGGTTGTCTATAGAGACCTGCTGTTCAAGGGTTGTAAAACCCAGATAAGCAGCTTCTATTTTATATTTTCCGGCAGGTAAGCTAAAACTATAATAACCTTCACTATTGGTGCTGATGCTTAAATGAAGTTCTTTAATAGTTAAGGCGACTCCAGCAAGTGGCTCACCTGAATTACTCCGAATATGACCATGAAGAGCGTATTTTTTAATAAGATTTTGCTGGCTGAAACAGTTAGCTATGCTGCAACAAAAAGAAATGAATACGAAAAGCAGTGTAATTTTTATGAGCATTCTTGCCTTAAAGCTTGGTTATTAAAGAGCAAACTTAAATTTTTTCTATTTGTTTATTAATTAACGATTATTAAATGGTAAACACCTGATTTTAGGTCTACTTGAAAATCAGTATCTTTGTACTTTATTAAACTTATATATGGATAGCAAAACGAATATTGATTATGTACTTTCCTCGCAAAAATCTGCTTTAGGAAATGCGTCTAAAACTTTCCTAGCCAATGTATTTAGCTGGATGTTTCTTGCGCTTATTATTTCAGCCGTTGCCTCTCTTGTGTTTGCTTCAAATCAGGTTCTACTCGGGTATCTGGTAAATCCGATGAAAGGTCTTACAGGTCTGGGTATGCTGGTTATGTTCTCACCACTGGCCTTCGTATTACTGATGTCTTTTGGGTATAATAAACTTTCTTTTCCGCTGCTGATAAGCCTTTTTATGGTTTATTCGGCAATTACAGGAATCAGTTTAAGTTTCATTTTTCTGGTTTATACCTCATCATCAATTGCTTTGACCTTTGGTATAACAGCTGTTACCTTTGGAACTATGGCTATTACAGGCTATACCACAAAAACTGACCTGAGTAAGTTCGGTTCTATTATGATGATGCTACTTGTGGGTCTTGTCATTGCAATGGTAGTGAATATTTTCTTACATAGCTCAGGCCTTGAATACCTACTCAGTTTTCTAGGGGTAGCTGTATTTACCGGTTTAACAGCGTATGATGTTCAGAAAATCAAGCTTATGTCTGAGTCAATAGAATTCAGTGGAGAAGATAGCCGCAAGGTTGCCGTTATGGGAGCCCTTCGTTTGTACCTTGATTTTATCAACATGTTCTTATTCATGCTCCGTTTATTTGGAAACAGAAAATAAGTAACACGATTTTATTAAATAAACCCCGTGGAAATCAAATTCAGCGGGGTTTTTTATTTTTATATAATACCCTAAGCGACTAAGGTTAGGTGCAGTTAGTGGGTTTGGTTAGGTGCATTTATGTCAATTTATAAATAATACAACTGTAATTTAGTGAGGCCCGGTTTCAACACGCTGAAATACCAGAAAATGCTGCCATGGCAAAAATTCCTGGTCGCTGATAAGCTTGAAACCATTTGCTGAAAATTCTTTATTGACCTGAACGGCGCTCATTTTATGCAGGTTTCGTATAGGTACCTCTTTATCTTCAGCCCGATATTCAAGTATAACTACCTGGCCACAGGGTTTCAGTGATTCTCTGACCGAGGCAAGCATTTCATTTGGGTAGAGCAACTCATGGTAAACATCAACTAACAAAACCACATCTACACTTGAACGAGCAAGTCCTGTTGACTTATCCGTACCTCTCACTATTTCTACATTTTTTAAACCCAGCTGGTTTTTACGGTTGGCGAGATAATGCAGCATTTCATCCTGTATTTCTTCAGCATAGATCCTTCCTCCTGATAATTTAGGGGCAATTTTAAAGGTATAATATCCTGTTCCTGCGCCAATATCAGCTACGATACTATTTTTTGTAATAGGGAGCTTTTGTATCGCCTGTAAGGTTTTTTCTTCCTTCTGCCTGTAATCACGTTCGAGCCAGTCGGCTCCGTCAAAACTCATAACTTTGGCAATTTCACGTCCCATATACACTTTACCCACTCCATCAGGATCAGCAACTTTATGGGTGTAAACTGATGTATTTGACTTTGATGCCTGGGTTTGAGCTGGTGTTCTGGCATGGGTTAGTGCAGGTGATCTGACTTGGACCTGAGCAGCATTAACAGGAACTTTAACCTGTGCCTGCATCTGGAAGACGCCCCCTACAACTCCCTGAAAAATTAAAACCCCGAATAATATTCTAAATAACATCTATGATTGATTTAGCAAAAATCAAAATTGGTAAAAGCATAAGTGGGCAAACTACAACTATCAACTGATTAACCTCATAAGGCGGCAATCTACGGCTATTAACTAGTAGACTTTATTAGCTGATGACCTGCCTAGATGAGTCGCTTGATCAGTTGTGTGCTTTTCATTCTTCCCTCTTCGAGCCGGTCACTAAAAAAGTCTTTCACCTGATTAAAATGGGCTTTATATCCCTCCATATCTCCATAACCGATAATAGCCGACCACTCTCTTACGGCTGAATGAAACTCGAGATCATCACCCCTGATTGATTTATCAAATAAGGCTGTCTGTATTGACTCTTCAAGTAAATCTTCATTTTTAAAAAGATATTCTGCGATACCCAGTCTGAGCCTGAATGGTGGGGTCTGGCAAACCAGGTTATCATAGGGGTTAACTCCCAGATGTGTCCAGGCATCGACCATGCTGAGCAGACTCAGGTGTGAATTTGGTTTATAAGCTGCTTTATTAGTTGCCATTGAAAACTCACGCATAATTTCATCATCCAGTAAAACAGGCTTTCGGCTTTCATGAAAAACAAAATCCCGGGCTTTGTAAAGGCGCTCACGAAATTCTTTTTCTCTTTCCATAATCATCAGTTTGAAAAGCTCTGATTCTGAAACAGCATATCTTCTGACTTGTGTACGCGCATAGGGGTTTAAAATGGCCAGTCCTGCATAAACGTGTGCCTTATAGCTGAATATACGTAAGGTTGTCAGTATTTTAACATTATCAATTCCACCGGTATAAGCATCATTTTCCCAGGGGTAGGTGCCTCCTTCTTTCCATGCTGTACCCATACTTTCGAAACCCAGATGGGTGACAGCCTGAGTATCGGCA
Organism: bacterium; assembly: GCA_031363945.1. Classification (GTDB taxonomy): domain Bacteria; phylum Bacteroidota; class Bacteroidia; order Sphingobacteriales; family Sphingobacteriaceae; genus JANLVJ01. Next base: position 83,840 of record JANLVJ010000078.1, read on the forward strand.
ACAATTTTATCATGTGTATGAAAATCAGGCATATGTATCAGCTCACAACCCAGGTTTTCAAAAATAGTTGCAATTCCGTCATATGACGTCTGGCTATTGCGATAGGGTATCATGACAATATTCTGACCCCGGGGCTCGAAACCTGGACCATGTAGGGCATGGAGGCTGATTATTTCAACATCTTTTGGCAGAAAGGCTTCAAAAGCTGCAATTTCAGGATGCTTGACAGATGTTTGTCCGGCAACGACAGCACCTGTGCGGGTATAAGGCCCATATTCTCTGACTGCTTTACCAATAAGTTCGGCTTCTACGGAATAAATAATCAAATCACATTTTCTGGAAATTTCTTTTCCATCTTCAAATACTTCTATCCCGAATGGCGACAGCTCACTGCTCAACCTGATAAATTCTGAAGGCAGATCGCTACCGCAAACAGAATATCCAGCAGCGGCTAGCGCCTTAGCGTATAATTTGCCCATATCTCCGAGGCCAATTATTCCAATGATCATGTTTTGTTTCAAGGGCTCCGTATTTTTAGTGATATAATCAGACATTAAAGATTGAAATAATTTTCAAATACAGGCCTTACGCATTTTTTAATTTCGTTATACTTGAACTCTGTAGATTCTAAACAGCTAAAAACATGAGTTTGTTGTTTTTATAATGCGCTGACTTATAATGCTGCACCTACGTACCAAATCAATTTAATAAATTCTGGATGAGCAATTTTGAAATTAAGAAATCAGCAAAAACTTATGATGTAGTAATTGTAGGATCTGGTGCAGGTGGGGGTATGGCTGGTTACATCCTGGCAAAGGCAGGTGTAAAAGTATTGATGGTTGAGGCTGGTCCTATGTTTGACCCGGCAAAAGACTCACAGCAGCTTAAATGGCCCTGGGAATCGCCCCGTAGAGGGGCTGGCACGAACAGAGCCTTTGGTGATTTTGATGCGGCTTATGGGGGCTGGGAAATAGAAGGCGAACCTTATACTCAAAAAGATAAATCAGAATTCGGCTGGTTCAGATCAAGAATGCTTGGTGGCAGAACCAATCACTGGGGCCGTATAGCACTTCGGTTTGGTCAGCATGATTTTAAAGGTAAAACTTTCGACGGGATAGGCGATGACTGGCCCATTACTTATGATGATGTAAAACCCTTCTATGACCGGGTAGATAAACTTATTGGGGTTTATGGTACGGTAGAGGGTCTTGAAAATAATCCCGATGGAGTGTTTCTAAAACCACCAGCTCCCCGTTTGCCTGAGCTTTTTATAAAAAAGGCAGCGGCAAAGGTTGGGGTAAAGGTGATCCCTGGAAGGGGTTCTGTTTTAACAGAGGCTCTGCCTGGTAATACCGAGCGTGGTGTTTGTTTTAATTGTGCCCAGTGTAGCCGTAGCTGCAAGATCTATGGTGACTTCTCTGCTTCTTCCTGCCTAGTATTACCTGCTTTAAAGACGGGTAACCTTGAAATCATACCCAATGCCATGGTGCGTGAGGTATTGACAGGTAAAGACGGGCTGGCCGCCGGGGTTTCTTATATCGATAGAAATACCCTCGAAGAATTCGAGGTCATGGGTCAGACGGTAATACTTGCCGCCAGCTCCTGTGAATCAGCCAGAATTATGCTTAATTCAAAATCAACCCTTTTTCCAAATGGTATTGGCAATGGTAGTGGCATTGTTGGCAAATACCTTCATGATTCAACGGGTAAAAATATGGGGGGTTATCTGCCCCAGCTGATAGATCGTAAGCGTTATAATGAAGATGGTGTTGGCAGCTTGCATATCTATGGCCCATGGGTCAAAGACAATAAAAAATTAGATTTTCCCAGAGGATATCATATTGAATTCGGCGGTGGCATGGGAATGCCTGGTTACGGGTTTGGGATGGGAATGGAAAGAATGAATGGCAAGCAGCCTGGCCGTAACGGTGAGAAGAAAGAGGCTGGAGGTTATGGCGCTTCGTTAAAAGATGATTACCGCCGTTTCTTTGGTACAGATGTAGGTATGGCTGGCAGGGGTATGGCCCTGGCACGGATAACCAACTATTGCGAAATTGACCCTTCTGTTGTAGATAAATTCGGTATTCCGGTACTTCGCTTTAACTATAAATGGGGTGATGAAGAAATCAAACAGGTTAAACATATGCAGGAAACTTTTCAGGAGGTGATGCACGCCATGGGTGCTGAAATTCAAGGTGGTATTGATACGGCTGAAAATAACTGGGGTATTGAACGACCAGGCCTTATCATTCATGAAGTCGGAACAGTGAGAATGGGTGATGATCCAAAGACATCAGCACTGAATAAATGGTGTCAGTCACATGAAGTCAAAAACTTATTTGTCACCGATGGTTCATCTTTCGTGCAACAGGGTGATAAAAACCCAACCTGGACAATTCTTGCCCTGTCAATGCGCACAGCTGAATATATTATTGATCAAAAAAAGAAGAGTACTATTTAATCAACCCTTATGAACAGACGTGAATCGTTAAAAGCCCTGACATTGGGCTCTCTATCAGCAGGTTTATTACTTGAAGCCTGTGCCCCGAAAGGTGATGTGCATGATACACCTGCGGTCTCTGCCGATGTGGCCGTAGCAGTGCCAGGCAGGGAACCGTTTGAGGTTGAACGTGACCGGCAATTAAATGCTAAAACTTTTTTTAGCCCTGATGAGCTTCAGTGTATAACTTTATTGGGAGATATTATCATTCCTAGAGATGCCCATTCTGGCAATGCATCAGATGCGAAGGTACCGGCGTTTATCGAGTTTATTGTCAAAGATATGCCCGAGCATCAGGTGCCTATTCGGGGTGGTCTGCGCTGGTTAAACCTGCGCTCACTGAAGCATTTTAATAAATCATTTGCTTCAGTCACAGATACCGAGCGCATCGCTTTAGTTGAAGAAATTGCCTGGCCAGAAAAATCAAAACCTGAGGTTAGTCAGGGAGTTTCCTTTTTTAACCATATTCGCGGTTTGGTAGCTACTGGTTTTTTTACCACCGAAATGGGTATTAAAGACCTCGGATATGTTGGTAATAAGCCAAATGTCTGGTTGGGTGTACCACCTGAAATTGTAAAGCAGTATGGACTTGAAGGTGTATAGTATTTAATTACACCTCTGTAATTTCTTTTTTTACAAAATGGCATTATTTATGAGCACGTCAGGCCGACCGTCTTGAATGATTTATAAACCAAATAAAATGGCCAATTTAACTCCCCTTGCAATAATTAAAAGTCTAAGAGCAGAATTATCAGCACTCCTGAAGGGTGGCAATGCTCACGTAAGCTTTCAGGTAGCAATTAAAAATCTGCTTCCTGAACTCAGAAGTAAGAAGATTGAAAATGTACCTTATACCATCTGGCAGTTGGTAGATCATATTCGAATAGCCCAGCATGATATCTTAAGTTTTTGCACCAATAGCCGCTATCAGTCACCAAAATGGCCTGAAGATTACTGGAACAAATCAGATGGCCCAAAAGGCGCTGCCGAATGGACAGGTTGCATACAGCAGATTTCTGATGATCGTCGTACCTTTATTAATCTGGTAGAAAATGAGCAGCTTGATCTCTTCACCCCATTTACCCATGGTGAAGGACAAAATCTTTTCAATGAGGCTCAGGTGATCGCCGATCATACATCATACCATACCGGTGAAATAATTTTGCTGAGGCGCATTTTCGGAGACTGGGAAAGTTAATGATTAGCATTCAGATACTGGCTCCACTCGTATAGTCAGATTAATCAGTTACGGGTTTCACGTTTTACCTCTTAAAATAGTAAGAATTGAAATTTGCATATATTTCTACGTATCCGCCCCGAGAATGTGGTATAGCTACATTTAATTCGAATCTGATGAAAGCCATCGATAGTAATATGCCCGGTGGTGCATGCAGCTCAGAGGGCTGTGTGGTTGCACTTAATGATTCAGACGATGCTTTCGAGTATAAGTATCCAAAAGATGTGGGTTTTGTCATTAGGCAGAATCAGCAGCGTGATTATTCAGCAGCTGCAGCATTTCTGAATACAGGCAATGCAGATATCTGTATTTTAGAACATGAATTCGGTATTTATGGGGGTGAGAGTGGTATCTATATATTGCCAATGCTGCATCGTTTGAAGAAACCCCTGATATCAATTCTTCATACCATACTTGACCATCCGTCATTTATTCAAAAAATAATCATCCAGGAAATTGCCCAGCAAAGTGAGCTCGTCGTTGTTATGAGTAAACGCTCGGTTGAAAGTCTTGTCAATATTTATGGGCTGTCACGTGACAAAATCAGCATGATAGAGCATGGCGTGCCCGATCGTGAGGCGGCTGTACCTAATCCGGTTAAGCAACTGTCAGCTTTTCTGGATCATAAGGTATTATTGACCTTTGGCCTTATCAATCGTAATAAGGGGCTAGAGACAGTTATCAAGGCACTACCCTTCATCGTTGACCGACACCCAGAAGTTATGTATGTTGTACTTGGTAATACACATCCAGGGGTAATCAGAAATTCAGGTGAAGAGTATCGGGAGGAATTAAAAAAGCTTTCTATTAAACTCGGAGTAGAAACACATATAAGTTTTATCAATAAATTTGTTTCTGAAGACGAATTGGTTAACTACTTGTCAGCAGCTGATATCTATATCACCCCGTATGTGAATGAAGCTCAGAGTACAAGTGGTACACTGTCTTATGCAGTAGGAGCAGGAGCTGCTGTTTTATCAACACCCTACTGGCATGCAAGCGAGCTGCTTGCTGATAACAGAGGAAAGTTTTTCCAATTTAAAGATTATGAACAGCTGGGGTGGCTTGTTACTGGTCTGCTCGATAATCCTGAAGAACTCTCCCAGATCAGATCAAATGCTTATAACCATGGTCTGACAACCAGATGGCCTATCATAGGGGCTCAATATATCAGCATGGCAAAGAATGCTCTTGCCCGTCCGGTCTTAAAACAACATGCTAAGAAAAGGATAATTGATCCTGAATTAATACCTCCTTTTAGTCTGAATCATGTTAAAAGACTTACCGATGATACGGGTATTGTTCAGCATGCTAAATACGGCATACCTAATCTAAAAGAAGGTTACTGTCTTGATGATAATTCAAGGGCTCTGATTATGGCCTTAATGGCCTTCAAACAGAATAAAAGTAAGGAGGCGCTTGATCTCTTGCCTATTTATCTGAGCTTTATACATTATATGCAGCGGGATGATGGAAACTTTAGAAATTTTCTTCATTTTAACCGCTCTTATATGGATGAAATCGGTTCTGAAGATTCATTCGGAAGAACAGTTTGGGCCCTTGGTTATGTTATACAACACGCTCCTAATAATAGTTACCGTGAATTTGCTCAGGAACTATTTCACCGGTCAGTTCCACATTTCAGTCACTTGAGTGATCTTCGGGGTATGGCAAATGCACTAATTGGAATCTCCTATTATTTGAAAGTGAACCCAGGTGATGAGAGCCTGTTACTTGAACTAAACTACCTGACAGCAAAACTAGTCAGGGCCTATGATGAATCGAGTGATGAAAAATGGAAATGGTTCGAAGAAACCCTGACCTATGATAATGCCATTTTGGTTCTGGCTCTGCTACACTCATGTGAAATTAATGCTGATGACAGGGTACAAGCCATTGCATTGGAGGCATTAACTTTTTTAGATAAAACCTGTTTCAAGCAAGATTGCCTGATGCCGGTAGGTAATAACGGCTGGTATAGTCGTGGTAAAGAAATGGCCATGTATGACCAGCAGGCAATAGAAGCCATGGCAATGGTACTTATGTATTTCCAGGCGTACCTTTCAACTCAGGAAACCCGGTATATTGAGAAAACATACCTCAGTTACCGCTGGTTTCTTGGTGAAAATACACTAAGAGCTCCCCTATATGACAGAGAAACTCAAGGCTGTTGTGATGGTCTTGAACAAAGCGGTATCAATAGAAATCAGGGTGCTGAAAGTACCCTGGCCTATATGATTTCTCATATTACAGTACTGCAGGCTCTAGAGCTGGAATATCAGTATGAAAAGCCTGAAAAAGACTATTCAAATGCTTAAGATTGCAGTTTTATCGCCTGTTGCCTGGCGCACTCCACCCCGGCATTATGGCCCCTGGGAGCAAATGGCTTCAAATCTGACCGAGGGTCTTGTAAAAAAAGGTCATCAGGTAACCTTATTTGCTACGGGTGATTCAATTACTTCATCCAGGTTGCAGTCTGTTTGTCAGCAAGGTTATGAAGAAGATAAAATGCAGGATGCTAAGGTCCTTGAATGCTTGCATATCAGCAGGGTTATGGAGCGGGCTCATGAATTTGACATTATCCATAATCATTTTGACTTTCTTCCCCTGACGTATTCAAGACTGATAAAAACCCCTATTGTTACTACAATTCATGGATTTTCTTCAGTGCGTATTTTGCCTGTTTACCAAAAATACAATGATACAAGTCATTATGTATCTATCTCAGATTCTGATAGATCTCCCTTGCTGTCATATGAGAGAACGGTTTACAATGGGCTAGACCCTGAGCTCTTTCCTTTTCAGGATACCCCTGATGATTACCTGCTTTTTTTTGGTCGAATACATCCTGATAAGGGTACTTATGAGGCCATACAGATTGCAGTAGGAGCGGGCCGTAAGCTTATAATTGCAGGCATAGTACAGGATGAGAACTACTTCAGAGAAAAGGTTGAGCCATGGCTGAATGATGATATCCAGTTTATTGGTCATGTAGGGCCTGATCAAAGAGCCCAGCTACTGGGTAAAGCTTTTGCCCTGTTACATCCAATTTTCTTTAATGAGCCCTTCGGGTTGAGTATTGTTGAGGCCATGCTTTGTGGTACTCCTGTTATTGCCTTCAAAAGAGGGTCTATGGCTGAGCTGATTGTTGATGGCAAGACAGGCTTTCTGGTAACTTCTAGTGCTGAGGCTATTGAAAAGATAGAACTTATTTCAACTATTAACCGGGCTGACTGCACTGCCTGGGCAACTTCAAGATTTTCAACTATGGAAATGATTGCTGGTTATGAGCAGGTCTATGAGCGCATTTTTAATCCCTGAACTGATCTGTAACCCTGATCGACAATCAAATCGTAGATTACCTTATGAATAAATCAGTATCATGAATTTAAAGGCGAATGCCTGTCAGATAAGTTCTTATCTGTTACCAGAAAGCAGCTTGTCTAGAAGCTCTTTCATATCAACCAGGGCAAAAGAAGAGCAATAATCAGACAGTCCATAAGGCAATACAAGTTTCCCGTTATGAATGATAGAGCCGCAAGAATACACAACATTAGGCACATAACCTTCACGCTCGTTATCATTCGGAACTAAAAGTGGTTCTTCAAGACGCCCGATTTCAATTGAAGGATCGTCAAGTTTTAATAAACTGGCCCCCAGGCAGTACCTGCGCATAGCGCCAACACCGTGGGTGATGACCAGCCAGCCTGCTTCTGTCTCAATCGGTGAACCACAATTTCCAACCTGCACAAATTCCCATGGGTACTTGGGCCCGCTCAACATTATAGGGTTATCCCAGACATTCAGGTTCTTACTATACATAATGTAATTATTCCACCCATCAATTCGGGACATCATCACATACTGACCGTTTATACGCCGGGGAAATAAAGCAAGGTTTTTATTTTGGGCACCCTTGCCAAAAAGAGGCCTAACCTGAAAATTATAGAACTCATGGGTCTGAAGTAGTTTGGGCATAATCAGTGACCCGTCATAGGCTGTATAGGTTGCGTAATAAATAACACGGCCATCATCTTCAGTAAACTTTACAAAGCGTGCATCTTCAATACCCTTACGTTCGAATTCTGAAATCGGGAAAATGACTCTGTCAGAAATATCAGTATCAAGTGAAAAGGCAATCTCATGATAAGAGTCAGATAGCCATAAAACTTTTTCATATTCAAGCTTATGCATATCATCTTCCTGCAGGTTCTGAGATTCCTGGACAATACGCCTCAAACTTGAATAATCAAAATTTTCATTTAGTTTGCTGCCTACATCATTAAGTACCCTGCTATCAACATTGGTCAAGGCTGCCTTCTCAAAAAATAGTTCTTTTTTATAGGTAGCATTCTTAATAATGTCGGCCTCATCTACGTAGTTACCCGCAGGTAAAACTACAATTTGATGCTCTTTTCCAATTGTAGCCCTACGAAAAATAATTGATGAAATATGACCTTCTCCAACGGCTCTAAAACTCATGATCAGTCTTTTTTCGCCCTGTTCAAGTTCAGTCTGATCAGGATCTTCAACAATTGATGGGTTGAAAAATGCTGCTGATTCTATAGAGTACTCATGGGTAAAATAGGATCCTAAAAGTAACTTTCGGTATAAATCAAGGGCTTCATAATCAAGGTTTAACTCCTTAAAAATATAAGAGATTTTATCAGCATTTCGTAGAAAAACCTTGGTGATATTACGATGACGTTTTGAAAATTCTTGTAAGATCGGTGAGATCATGCCAAGCACCTGATCTTCGGGGATACTCAGGACCCTTTCAATTACCCCTTTTGAGCGCTCCTCTCCATTAAAAAAGAAACGCGAAAGAACACGTTTTGAATCAGGGTAAACCTTTACATCGGTACGTTGAATTGCAATCCTCATTATTATAAATTCTATTAAGTAAGTAAAACGTTCTTTTTCGTAAATCTATTCCCTTTACTATTGAAAAATATCTATTGTAATGCAATTGTTAAATGAATAGAATTGATTGGTATTTTTCAAATAAAATTCTCCCATAAAAAGTCTATTTCTATCTTGCAGGGTACTAAATTTTCTATTGCACTATGGCACAGGTTCAAAAAACAGCCCACGTTCTTACAATTGATATTGGCGGTTCTCATGTAAAAGCAACAATTGTTGATGAAAATGGAAATTTACTTTTTGATTATAAAAAAATTGATACTCCTAGCCCGGCTACACCTGAGGCAATTATGACAGCCATTAAAACACTTACTATTGATTTCCCTGCATATGATCTTATTTCTGCAGGTTTTCCTGGTTATATCAAGGAAGGTATTGTGAAAACTGCCCCGAATCTGGGAACGAAGCTTTGGGAAAATATTGACTTTAGCAAAAATCTGACGACTTCTCTGGGTAAACCCGCAAAAGTCGTAAATGATGCAGATATGCAGGGACTGGGAATAGTAAAGGGTAAGGGTCTTGAAATGGTAGTTACCCTGGGTACAGGGTTCGGTTCGGCTTTTACCTATAATGGTAAACTGCTACCGCACTTTGAACTGGCGCATCATCCATTCACCAAGAGAAAAACGTACGACCTGTATATTGGTCAGAAGGCACTTGACACGATTGGTGACAAACGCTGGAATCTGCGAATAGAAAAGGTACTTGCCGTACTAAAAACAGTATTCAACTATGATTTTCTATATGTAGGAGGGGGCAATTCATCAAAAATCAGGTTTAAGGTTGATGAGAACGTAAAGCTCGTATCAAATATTGATGGTATACATGGTGGCTACCGGTTATGGACTCAGGGAGATATCGATTAGACTTTCATCCTGGTCGTTATGAACAAGAAGCTTTACTGAACCAGAAGCTTTACTGAAGCAGAACAAAAGACTAAGTAAGGTCAATATGTTGATAAAACATTTAAAGTCCCAGTGCATTTACACTGGAACTTTATACGTTTTTAGATAAGCCTTAAAACGACTTAAATTTAATTGTAAACTAGATATTCATTTTTTTCAATTCACTTACCGCATGATCAACAGCACGTGCAGTGAATGCCATATAGGTTAATGATGGATTTTGGCAACCTGCCGAGGCCATGAATGAACCATCAGTCACGAATACATTAGGTGCATCCCAAACCTGATTAAATTTATTCAAAACAGAAGTTTTAGCATCACGACCCATTCTGGCGCTTCCCATTTCATGTATACCGCGGCCAAGAGTGCCGTCACCAACATGTCCTACAACATTTTTAACCCCTGTTTTTTCAAGCATTTCTTTGGCATCTTCTAACATATCGATGCGCATTTTTTTCTCATTTTCTTTGAACTCAACATCGAAAGAGAGAATGTTGAGTCCCCATTTATCTTTCTTTGTTTTATCAAGAGAAATAAAATTCTCATGGTATGGCAAGGTTTCACCGAACCCACCGATTCCCATGGTCCACTGACCAGGTTCGGTTAGTGCTTCTTTAAAGCCCGCACCAATCTGTAATTCTGGAATCTCTTTTGACCAGCCCTGACGACTTGCGCCACCCTGATATCCAAAACCCCTGATATAATCGCGTTTATCACCGAAAAGGTTTCGGTAGCGGGGTATATAAATTCCATTTGCCCTGCGACCGAAAACATATTTGTCATCATAACCTTCGATCGTGCCGCCGGCGCCGATACCCAGATGGTGGTCCATGATATTATGTCCCAATTCACCACTGCTACTTCCCAAACCACCTTCCCAAACATCAGTTGCGGAGTTCATCAGAACCCATGCACTGTTCAGGGTAGAAGCATTCAGGAAAATAATTTTTGCTTTGTAAACATAGGTCTGATTATTCTCACCATCGAGAACTTCTACACCTGTTGCTCTTTTCGTGTCTTTATCGTACAGGATTTTGGTAACAATGCTCCAGGGGCGTACAGTAAGATTACCAGTTTTCATGGCTGCAGGTAAGGTAGACGATTGGGTACTGAAGTATCCTCCATATGGACAACCTACCCAGCACTTATTTCTAAACTGGCATTGCTGACGACCTTCATGTGGAGCAGTAATATTGGCTGTACGGCCAATAATAATTGATCTCTTGCCTCCATACAAGTTTTTCATACGGGCTGCCACATCTTTTTCAACAATGTTCATATTCATAGGTGGCAGAAACTGACCATTTGGCAACTGTGGTAAATTATCATTTGACCCGCTGATTCCTGCGAATTTCTCGACATAATCATACCATGGTGCAATTTCATCATACCTGACAGGCCAGTCTACAGCGATACCATCTTTCGCGTTGGCACCAAAATCAAAATCAGACCAGCGGTAACTTTGGCGTCCCCACATCAGTGATCTTCCACCTACATGATATCCCCTGAACCAGTCAAAGCGCTTTACTTCTGTATATGGGCTGTCTTTATCGCTTGCCCACCAGTCCAAATTTGCTTCATTCAATGGGTAATCACGTTTTAAAACAGGGTAGTTTGCGATCATTTCCTGAGTACGATTACCGCGGTGAGGAAAATCCCAGGCTTCTTTTGTAGCACTTGGATAATCTGTAATGTGCTTTATATCTCTTCCCCGTTCAAGCATGATCGTTTTGAGCCCTCTTTCACTTAATTCCTTCGCCGCCCAACCACCACTAATTCCTGAACCTATTACAATTGCATCATAAACTTGGTTACTCATAACTATATAAAAGATTATTGATTGAAATTTAATGCCACAACCTGAAACCGGTTCTGAATGTGACCTGTTTGCCTGATTAATTCAGGTAAACAGCAAGGTTAAATTTGGCAACGATTTGAGCCTGAATGTAAAAAATATTAAACGACCGCCTCATTCACCTTTTTATACGAATATATGGAAAACCTATTATTAAATTTTAAAAAAACGGTTTAATTATAGGTGTCAATCCTGGGTTTGTAACTTGTCTTAGGTCTTTTTTCCTAATTTAGGTGTGTCATTTAATTAAGTTGCAGACAATCACCTACTTGTACTGCCCCTTGTGAGCCAACCTTTAAATAAATCCCGAATAACACTTTATTATCAAAACTTCTGAATTTGGAGAGAGTTTTGAGGGGCTCTTTAGAAATTAGGCCAGTGAACTGATCGATAGTAGTAATTGTACATCTGGCACAGGGTTTTGAAACTTTAAAGTTGAGGTTGCCTATATTGACCTGTTTATATTGATCTTCTTCAAATGCAGCTCCACCAGAAATTATCAGGTTTGGTCTAAAGCGATTCATCTCAATTGCAACCGCAAGTTTTTCGTTCAGTAAATCAAGGGAAGACTGGCTTGTAAGCAGTACTGGCATAGAATCTGATAGGCTGTTGATCTCTGCCTTATCGCTATATTTTAGTTTCAACTCGCGCCTGCTATGGTCAGGCATATAAACAAGCCTGCACTTAACATCCAGCACTTTGGAGAACCAGTCGTGCGCAAGCTGGTCACAAAGAACAACTTTCACACAGTCATTAAAGACCCAGGCTTCAATAGTTGAACCGGTTTCAGAATTCTCTACCGGCAGAATTTCTGCCGGGTTAAATGGAATGAAGAGTGAATTCAGGGTATCAGCTGATTTGACCTCTAGCCCGTCAGCAAGAATATTTACTTGGATCAGCGCCATTTCAGGCAATTCACGCTGGGTAAGAAAATGATTCTGAGAATCAACAAGCATCCAACGACGATCATGTTTTAGCCCCCGGTCCGTTAATTCAGCTGAGTTAACATTAACGCCTCTAAGCGATTTTATAGGGTAGATAATGATCTCGCTGATTGATGGCATATTCAAATATAACACGTCTTAGCCAAGCACAATTAATTCCAAAAATGTAAATTTAATGAGGTATTTTAAAATTACAAGTTAAAAGCCAGCCAATGATCTAAAGAAAGCACCTCATTTTCTGGGAATGACATGATTCTGCCCTAAATCAACTCATCATTAAAGGGTAGGTTACACCTGAATAAGTCTGGGTAGCAGCTTATGCCGCAATGTAATTATCATTACGATCTCAAAAACATAATCAATTGCATGGTTTGCGATGATTTGTCAAAAGTAGATAAACTCAACCCTGCACTTGAAAACAAAAAACCCGCGATAGCGGGTTTTTTGTTTTGTGGAGCTGGAGGGATTCGAACCCTCGTCCAAACATGTGATCAGATATGCTTTCTACGCGCTTATTTTACAGTTGATTTTCGTTGAAGGGCTGACTGTAAACGGCCTACCATTCCCTTAGTTCCTTAGTTTCGGGCCAATCGCGGAACTCCATGGCTTTATCCCGACTTTATGGTGCCTCACTATCAGTTGCGGCCGGTCGGCGCCTCTGGGAGACATCTCGCTTCCCGATTCTTAACCGGGATTTAAGTTTAACCTAACATAGTCAGATTAAGCAGCAAGAGCGTATGTATTTTCGCCATTTAAAAGTGTGAAGATTCAGATTTACGAGCTAGATCAACAATGCTCGGCGTGCTTACATACTTATCGTCCACCCTGTCAAATCCGGTCAGCCCCATAAATACTTTTTGCAAATATAAGGAAATTTTTATTCCACCTATGCTTTTAATGCCTCTAGTTGTAATGTTTCAGTTCTTCCGGGATACACTTTTAAGGCTTCTTCAAGGCAGTGCATAGCTTTAACCAGGTCGCCCTTGTTTAAAACATAGGCCATACGCACCTCATCATTACCAGTATCAGGAGTAGAGTAAAAGCCAGAACCAGGTGCCATCATAACAGTCTGGTTATCGATTGAAAACTCTTCAAGCATCCACTTACAGAAGCGGTCGGCATTATCAATTGGTAATTTTGCCATCACATAAAAAGCACCACCCGGATTAGGGCAGTAAACACCTTCCATCTTATTCAGTAACTTAATAATTGTATTACGGCGGCTGGTATACTCGGCTATAACATTTTCAAAATATGAATCAGGGGTATCAACAGCAGCTTCTCCAGCAATCTGAGCCACCAGAGGTGGGCAAAGACGGGCCTGTCCAAATTTTATAGCCGTTGCCAGCACCTCTTTATTACGGGTGATTAATGCACCTAAACGGGCACCACAGGCAGAATACCGTTTTGAAATGGTATCAATGACTATTACATGCTCGTCAAGACCTTCTAGCTGCATGGGAGAAATAAAATTTCCACCATCATAACAAAAGTCTCTATAGGCTTCATCGCAAAAAAGAAACAGATCATGTTTTATGACCAGGTCTTTTAGCAGGTTTAATTCTTCAGGGGTATATAGATAGCCGGTAGGATTATTTGGGCTACAGATCATGATACCCTTCGTACGGGGGCCAATCAGCTTTTCAAATTCTGCAATAGGAGGCAGAGCGAAACCAGTTTCAATATATGATCTGATTGGAACAACCTTTACACCTGACATCCATGCAAAACCATTGTAGTTGGCATAAAATGGCTCAGGAATAATCAGTTCATCCTCATTATCCATGCAGCTATTCAGGGCGAGAGTTATTGCCTCTGAACCTCCAGTAGTAACCATAATCTGATCAGCAACGATATTATAACCCGTTTTTTGGTAGTAAGAAGCCAGTTTATTCCTGTAAGAAGGCAAACCTTCAGACGGAGTATATGCCCAAACCTTGAAATCAATATTCTTAATCGCCTGCAGCATGCCTTCAGGAGTTTCAATATCAGGTTGACCGATATTCAGGTGAAAGACATGTTTTCCAAGCTTTTTTGCCTTATCAGCAAAAACTGCAAGTTTACGTATAGGTGAGGCGGGCATTTCAATACCCTTATTTGATACTTTTGGCATAATCGTAAATAAAAAAAATCCCGCTGATGACGGGATTCAAAATTACTAAAACCAATATAATTTGGCTTATTTTTTCTTGTCTACAACACCTTTAATATACAAGACTTTAACAGGGGTCTTAGAATTTGACGAAACAGTAACTGCTTTGTTAAAACCACCTGGTCTGCCATTTGTGTCATATGAAACAAATATGCTTCCGGTTTTACCCTGACCAACAGGCTCTTTTGACCATTTAGGAGTTGTGCAACCGCAAGAAGCTACCACGTTGGTAAGAAGCAAAGGCTCTTTACCAGTGTTTGCAAATTTAAATTCATAAACTGCCGCTGGTCCTTCATTGACAGTTCCAAAATCATGCACTTCTTTATCGAACTTGAATTCTGCTTTATTTGGATCAACAGCAGCTGATGCCGTTGCTGTAACTGGCGTAGTTTGTGCTATGCCTAAAGAGGTAAAACCGAGCAGAATTGCGCCTAGCAAAAATACTTTTTTCATGTGTTTGATTCGTTTGAGGGTATAGAGTTAATAAGATTAGACTTTTTAAAGTACTACTCTTCAACGGATATATTAGTATAAAGTTACATGATAGCTTATTTTATTTGAAATCATTATTTGGCGAGTAATTGTTAATTTTAACAATCCAATTAACTTAAATCTTAGATGCTGGAAATTATCGACCCTAACATCGCTGCACAAGACGGCTTTGAACTTTCATTTGAAGAATTTAAAAAAATTGTGGTTAACGATTACAGGCTGGTTTTAGAAAGCAGGCAGGCAAGTATGCTTGGTCGCAAAGAAGTTTTAACGGGTAAAGCAAAATTTGGCATTTTTGGAGATGGAAAAGAGCTTGCTCAGATTGCCATGTCAAAGGTTTTTGAAAATGGAGACTTTAGATCTGGTTACTATCGTGACCAGACTTTTATGTTTGCCTCAGGTATTTCTAATGTAGCTGAGTTTTTCGCTCAACTTTATGCCCATACAGATATTGCCTATGATCCTCATTCAGGAGGTCGGGCAATGAGTTGTCATTATGCTACACGGAGTATTGATGAAGCTGGTAATTGGAAGAATCTTATGCAGATGAAAAATACCAGTGCTGACATCTCTCCAACAGGTGGGCAAATGCCCAGACTTGTAGGCCTGGCGTATGCATCAAAATTATATCGGGAAAATCCGGCCCTTAAATACCTCGACACATTCTCTTCTAATGGTAATGAAATTGCCTTTGGTACAATTGGAAACGCCAGTACATCAGAAGGTTTATTCTTTGAAGCTATAAACGCCGCCGGAGTCTTACAAATACCAATGCTCATTTCAGTCTGGGATGATGAATATGGCATCTCAGTACCTGCAGAATTTCATACCACCAAGAAAAATATATCTGAGGCCTTAAAAGGTTTTCAACGGGATGAAAAAGTGGCTGGTTTTGAGATTTTTCAGGTAAATGGTTGGGATTATCCAGCTCTATGCGAAACCTACCAGAAGGCAGTGAAGATCTGCCGTGAAAATCATATACCTGTCATTGTACATGTTCGTGAAATGACTCAACCCCAGGGTCATTCAACTTCGGGTTCACATGAGCGTTATAAATCACGTGAGCGGCTAGACTGGGAAATTGCCCACGACTGCAATAAAAAAATGCGTGAATGGATGATTGAATCAGCCATCGCCACAGAAGAAGAACTTGAGTTAGTAGAATATACAGCCAGAATTACTGTACGTGATATTCAGAAAAAGGCATGGACTGATTATGGTACAACAATTCTCTCAGACATGGATGCAGTAAAGGCATGTTTGGAAAATCTCAAACATGAAATCACGGATGGAGAAGGGCTCGAAGAATTAAGCGATGCGCTTTTTTCAGCCGTAGACCCTAGTAATAAAGATGTTTTCTCAGCCGTTAGAAGAGCACTTTGGCTTTGCAGGTTTGAAAAAACTACGGCAAAACACGAGCTTGAAGAACTACATGCCAGGTTAATTGCTGAAAATGTAGCCCGTTACAGTTCTCATTTATTCACTGAAACAGCTGAATCACCCCTAAAGATTGAGGTTATCGCCCCGATTTTTTCTAGTAAGAGCCGGGTTGTCGATGGCCGTGAAATATTACAGGCCTGTTTTGACGCAGCTCTTGAGCGTGATCCAAGAGTACTTGCCTTCGGTGAAGATGTCGGCCGAATTGGTGATGTCAACCAGGGCTTCGCAGGTTTACAGCAAAAGTTCGGGGAAAACAGAGTGATTGATACCGGTATTCGGGAAGCTACTATTATCGGTCAGGGCATAGGGCTTGCTCTGCGCGGCTTGAGACCCATCGCTGAAATTCAATATTTAGATTATCTTTTATTTGGTCTTGAGCCCCTCAGTGATGATCTGGCTACACTTTCATACAGAACCAAGGGTGGGCAGAAAGCCCCGCTTATTGTACGAACCCGAGGTCACAGGCTTGAAGGTACCTGGCATTCAGGTTCACCACTGGGTATGATCCTGAATTCAATACGTGGAATTCATGTACTTGTGCCACGCAATATGACTCAGGCTGCTGGTTTCTATAATACACTCTTACGTTCAGACGAACCGGCAATGGTCATAGAATGTCTGAATGCTTATAGGATGAAGGAGAGATTACCAGATAATATCGGAGAATATACTATTCCTCTGGGTCAGCCTGAAATTCTTGTTACTGGTAATGATGTGACAATTGTTACTTATGGTGCCTGTTGTAAGGTTGCCATAGATGCCATCGTTTTTCTTCAGGGGATAGGTATTCAAGTTGAACTGATAGATGTTCAGACATTATTACCATTTGACATCAACCATGTCATTCTTGATTCGATTAAAAAGACAAGTAGGGTTTTGTTCTTAGATGAAGATATCCCGGGTGGTGGAACTGCCTTTATGATGCAACAGGTGATTGAGACCCAGGGGGCCTATTTTTATCTTGATGCCGCACCGAAGATTTTGAGTGCTAAAGATCACCGTACTGCTTACGGCACTGATGGTGATTATTTCTCAAAGCCTAATCCTGAAGATATTTTTGAAATGGTTTATTCAATGATGCAGGAATCGAATAAAGAGCTATATCCTCCTCTGTTCTAATATTTCTGTAGAAATTTCTTGAGGCGTAAAATCTAACTTTTATACATTTGATTTCTGAGAAAGTGGTCTGTAATAACAAGAGCAGCCATAGCTTCAACAATTGGTACTGCACGCGGTAAAACACATGGATCATGCCGGCCTTTCCCTACTACATTGACACTATTTCCATTCTGATCAACAGTTTCCTGCACCTGCATGATTGTTGCAACCGGCTTAAAAGCTACCCTGAAATAGATATCTTCTCCATTTGATATTCCGCCTTGAATTCCCCCTGATTTATTTGTTCGTGTTCGCACAGCCCCAGCTTCATCTGTATAATAGGCGTCATTATTTTCAGAACCCTTATTAAAGGCACCTTCAAAACCCGAACCATATTCAAAACCCTGAACAGCGTTTACACTGAGCATAGCTTTACCAAGTTCTGCATGAAGCTTATCGAAAACAGGCTCACCCAGCCCTGCAGGAGCACCAAAAATCACACAGCTTATAATTCCCCCTACTGTATCACCTTCTTTCCTCGTCTGATCAATCAGTGCGATCATACGTTCGGCTGTTTCAGTGTCAGGGCAGCGGACAATATTTTCTTCGGCAAGGCTTAAATCTAGCTTATTATAAGGAATATCAAGCTGAACAGCGCCAACACGGCTTACATAGGCCTGTATCCTAACCCCCCTGTCATTAAGAAACAGCTTTGCAATAGCACCTGCTGCAACCCTGGCTGCAGTTTCACGTGCAGAAGACCTGCCTCCGCCACGGTAGTCGCGGAAACCATATTTCTGGTCATAAGCATAATCTGCATGTGAAGGCCTGTAACTTGCTTTAACATGGTCATAATCTTTCGAACGTTGATCTTCATTTGGAATAAGCATGGTTAGCGGTGTACCTGTACTTCTTCCTTCAAATACTCCTGATAATATAGTTACTGTATCTGACTCTTTTCTTTGGGTGGTGATACGTGATTGCCCTGGTTTTCGCCGGTCAAGTTCTGATTGAATAAAGACTTCATCAATAATAATCCCCGATGGGCAGCCATCGATCGTCACTCCAATTGCAGGCCCATGTGATTCACCAAAAGTTGTGATACGAAAAATCTGACCAAAGCTATTACCTGCCATTTTAATTTATTTGAAAACCGATCATTTCAAGATGATTCCAGAAAGATGGATATGATTTAATAATTACTTCGGCATTGTCAAAATTGACTTTGCCAATCCTGAGTGCCAGGGGTGCAAAAGCCATTGCCATACGGTGATCATGATAGGTTTCAAACGAAGCTTCTGATGGAAAGTTTAACTTTGAGGTATTTAGGGTAAAAATTCCATTTTCCTCAAAAAGCTTTACGCTGATCTTTGCCAGTTCAATTTGTATGGCGGCAATACGGTCAGTTTCTTTGATGCGCAGGGTCTCAAGCCCGGTGAAAGAAAGATTTTGACCAAGAGCAGCTGCACATACAATAACCGTCTGGGCAAGATCTGGGCATTCTTTTAAATCAATAACGTCGGAACTGAAATTTACTGCACATTTATTCAGTCTCAGTCCGCCTTCTTCAAAGCTTGCACTTACCCCAAAGGGTTTCATCAGTTTAACAATTGCACTGTCGCCCTGTAGGCTGTCAGGCAGTAATCCTGGAAGTATGATCACGGCAGTTTCTGACAGAGCAACAAGTGAAAACCAGTAGCTGGCAGCACTCCAATCAGGTTCTACAGCAAGTGTAATTGCCTTATAATTTTGATGGTCAATCTGTATAGAAGCTGATCCAACTTCAGCAATTTCTTTGTTGCCCTTATTGATTATTTTCGTATAACTTTCAATATCAGCCGTTTGTTCTGTTATAAATTTTGCCTGATAATTGATACCCGCCAGATTCATCATCTGAAGTGTCATGTTTACATAAGGTTTTGAAGTAAGTTCACCGACTATTTCAAGGGTTAAACCGTCATTGAACAAGGGGGCAATCATGAGCAGTGCTGAAATATACTGGCTGCTGATATCTCCTTTGATTGACACTATATTTTTTTGAGGTCTTGCTTCTCCAATTTGAATTGGGGGGAAGCCCGTATTCTCAAGATAGGTAATATCAGCACCCAGGCTTTGCAACGCTTCAACCAAAATCTTTATAGGCCGTTCTTTCATCCGTTTTGACCCAGTAACAATATAGCTGCCGGTTTGAACAGTTAAAAAAGCTGTCAAAAAACGCATGACCGTACCTGCAGGACCAA
This sequence comes from bacterium, assembly GCA_031363945.1. Lineage (GTDB taxonomy): Bacteria > Bacteroidota > Bacteroidia > Sphingobacteriales > Sphingobacteriaceae > JANLVJ01. The sequence goes on from JANLVJ010000078.1 coordinate 103,626, forward strand.
CATCAAGCGTCAGAGGTAAAGAAAAATTACCTGCTAGTTGGTAACTACCCACCTGAGCCAGCAGATTTTGCAGAATCTGCGTGTCTTCGGCAGCTGAAATGGGTTTGACCAATATAGATTCTTCTGCCAATGCCTGTATAATCAACGCCCTGTTGCATTCACTTTTAGACCCTGGTAACGGTATTGATCCGGTAACAGTTTTCATAGGCATTGACAGGCTTAGCTGCTTGAGATCCATTTAATTAAAATACTGGATTGGTTTATAAAAAATGATTGTAATCGGGTTATGATTTCCAGTTGCAGTCCAAGTAAAATTACCCCTGACAAATTTAAACTATACTTTCAAAGTAGATGCATTCAGTATGTCTGTCTGCTGGCGTATTGACTCATTGTGAATAAGCTCAAGAAAACGTTCTATAAAATCACGGTCAAGCTGTAATAACTCAGCATAATCAGTACGCTTTTTCATGATTTCATCCCAACGGTTGACTTGTAAGACAGTAACTTTATTATCTTTTTTGTAGCGACCGATTTCTTCAACAACTTTCATCCGCTGAGCAAGCTTTTGAATCATTACATCATCGATACCGTCAATTTCACGGCGTAAAACCGCCAGTTTATCTGAAAATTCCTGATTTTGAACATCACTTTTGCGAATTACTAGTTCATCAATGATTTGCGCCAGGCGTGCAGGGGTAACCTGTTGCTTGGCATCTGTCCAGGCAACTGATGGGTCTATATGGGATTCAATCATCAGACCCTGAAAGTCAAGGTCCAGGGCTTTCTGAGAAATAAATGCAATCAGCTCTCTGTTTCCGGTGATATGACTGGGATCATTGATGATAGGTAATTCTGGGCAATGAGTTTTTAAAGACACAGGAAGCTCCCACATCGGCTCATTCCGGTAAGCTGACTTTTCATAAGAAGAAAAACCTCTGTGTATGGCGGCTATTTTGGTTATTCCAGCCTTATTGATGCGTTCCAGCGCACCTATCCATAATTGCAGATCAGGATTTACCGGATTCTTAATCATCACCGGAACATCAACGCCACGTAATGAATCTGCAATTTCTTGTACAGTAAACGGGTTGGCAGTAGAGCGGGCGCCAATCCATAATACATCAACACCATGCTTGAGAGCCTGCTCAACGTGGGCCGCTGTCGCAACTTCTACTGCGGTCGGTAAACCTGTTTCTTTCTTCGCTGAATTTAACCAATCAAGACCAATTGCTCCGATACCTTCAAATTCACCTGGTCGGGTACGTGGTTTCCAAATACCTGCTCTGAGCATACTTACCTTACCACTAGCGGCAATGGCGACACATGAATCGATCAGTTGTCTTTCAGTTTCTGCACTGCAAGGGCCCGAAATAACCAGTGGTTGCGATTTTGTTTTTACCCAGCTGCTCAGGGGGGCAATTTCAAGTTCAAGTTTCATGGCGTTGTATTTAATTTTTCGTTTAGTGTGTAAGTTATTAGTAAGGAAGAGCCTTATGTTTATAAACACCCATCACTGTCAGGTTAGAAGTGTATTTGAGTATCTGTGGTAAAATTTCATTAAACTTAACTGAATTTGTCCAGGTAAGGTCTACATAGAAATTGTATTTGCTGGGTTTTCCAATAACTGGCATCGACTGTATCTTTACCAGGTTTAGGTCATTTTTGGCAAATATTTCAAGAACTCTTACCAGTGAGCCAATCTGATGGCTTACCTGAAAAACGAGTGATGCCTTATCGGCATCAGCCACTTCAGCAGCATGATCAGCCAGAATTAAAAAGCGCGTGAAATTCTTTTTATTGGTTTCTATCCGGCGCTCTAAAATCTCAAGTCCATATAACTGGGCCGCCTGCTGATTGGCAATGGCAACAGTATCAAGCAAATTTTTATCCCTGACTTCCTTGGCACAGGCTGCTGTATCATTCTTTTCAAGAATTTGTAATTGTGGATAATCTTGAAAGAAATCAACACATTGCCTGATAGCTATAGGGTGTGACTGAACATATTTTATGTTTTCAAACTTTACGCCTGGCAGGGCAAGCAAATGTAGCTGGATTGGGATAGCTACTTCACCGCAGATTTGAAAATCATATTCCTGAAGCAGCGAGTAATTGGTCAGAAGGCTACCTGCAATTGAATTTTCTATTGCCATTACCACATAGTCTGCTTCCTTATTCAGCAATGCTTCACAAGTTTGACGAAAGCTCGTGCATTCAATGGTTTGAATATTGGCACCAAAATAATTAAACGCGGCTTCATCATGAAATGAAGCCTTGATACCCTGTATCGCTACTCTTATCTTTTTTTCTGCCATCGGTATAAAAAAAATCCCCCCCGGGTTGCGGGAGGGATATATCTTTTAAACAAAAGAATCTTATCAGGCTCCCGCTCGTGAGATACTATAATAAAAATCGAATGTCGTAAATAGGTTCATAATTTGTTTTTCATTCATTTATTGTCTCAAATATATGGCGTAAGCACTAAAAAACAAAATTTTTATTATAGAATTTGAGTGCAGCAAAAATTTCCTCCTGCGAACAGCTATAATTGATCCACGCAAGCCCTGTTTTTTTAAGCAGGCTAAAATTTATTTGACCGAGCTCATTTTTCTTATCATTCTTCATCAAATCATAAAGGGTGTGGAAATTAGCAGCCTCTATAGATTTGCTACCATAAAGGCTAAATAAGAAAGAATTTATTCTTTCAAGCTCGACTACTGACAAACCTGCTTTCAACATTGAAAGATATGCTTCACAGATCATCCCGATCCCGATGGCTTCACCGTGGCGCAGCGGGTTTTCATCATGTTTTAAAGACCATGTTTCAAGAGCATGCCCGATTGTATGTCCAAAGTTTAAAATCTTCCTGATATTTTTTTCAAATGGATCTTTTAGTACTACCTGATTTTTTAAGGCAATCGATTTCTGGATAACCCAGGCAGGAAATTCAGTTTTCAGCCAGTTTGATGAAGAATTTGCAAGAGATTCAAAGAAAACAGCATCAGAAATCAGCCCATGTTTTATAAGTTCCGCGGCCCCTGAAACCAGCTCTCTTGGCATGAGAGTTTTTAAGAATACAGAATCTATCAAGACAGCTTTAGGCTGGGTGAAGGTGCCAATCATATTTTTTTCACCGTGAAAATCAATACCCGTTTTTCCACCAACTGAAGCATCAACCTGAGAAAGCAGGGTTGTAGGAATTTGAATAAACGAAATACCACGTTTAAAGGTTGAAGCTGCAAAAGCCCCCATATCAGTTAGTACTCCTCCACCCACATTTAAAAGTAGTGAAGAGCGGTCTGCTTTATATTTCATCAGGAATTCCCAGATGAGCGTGGTAGTACTAATGTTTTTATGCTGCTCACCCTCTTTAATTTCCAAAATCAATGCATGTTTTAACCTCGGTATATTCTGCAGCAACTGCGGCAAGCAGTATGTTGAAGTATTGGTATCAACCAATATAAAAATTGCTGAAGGCTTGTATTCTTCGATCAATAAAGTCAGGGTAACAGCTACGGGGCCGAACAGAATTGAATATTTTAGACTTTCTATAATTTCACCCTGATAATTTTTTAGCATATGTCTTTCATTTTATCGGTTCTGCTTACAAAAAGATTGATACAGTTTGTAGCAGACTTCCAAATTCCTTAAAATTGCAATAAAATTAGTAAACAGTTACAAAGAATTCTAGCAGATTTCAACTATAAAATGATAGATAACCATATACAGACGCACCATAAAAAAGCACTCTCATTTGATAATACAGAGATTGCTTTCAATTCTAAGTCTGATAAAGCCTTAAAAAAAAGCCTGCTGCTTTTTCGCCTGATGAATAATAATTTCTTGGTTAAAATTGGCCCGTTTTTTACTATGCTGGCTATGAAGATGAAATTGCCGATTAATAAGTTGATTAAATCGACCATTTTCGCGCAGTTCTGTGGGGGAGAAACAATTGAAGAGTCAGTAGAAGTTGCTGCAGAACTTGGTAAGTATCATATCTTTTCAATACTTGATTATTCAGTAGAGGCTGATGATGAAGAAGAGATGTTCGACCTGACAATGTTAGAAATAATAAAGACTATAAAAGCTGCTGCCCATAACGAGCATATTCCTTTTTCAGTTTTTAAGATATCAGGTTTAATTAAAAATGTTTTGCTGGCGAAAGTTCAGACTGCTGAAGCTCTTACGTTACTCGAAAAAGCAGAGTTTCAGCGTAGCAGTGAGCGTGTAAATGAAATTTGCAGCATAGCCTATAATCTTCATATACCTGTTATGATTGATGCCGAAGAATCATGGATTCAAGGGCCCATTGATAAATTTGCCATCGCCATGATGGAAAGATATAATAAGGAAAGTGCGATCATTTTTAATACGATACAGCTTTATCGCCATGACCGTCTTGAGTGGCTGAAGCAGCTTTATACAAACTCTAAGAATGCCGGATTTTTTCTTGGAGTGAAGCTTGTTCGTGGTGCTTATATGGAAAAAGAACGAGCAAGAGCAAAGGAATTTAATTATGCCTCACCCATACAACCAGACAAAATATCGACCGATACTGATTATAACCTGGCTGTTAGTTTTTGTCTTGATCATACCGATCGCATTTCTATGGTTGCAGGCACGCATAATCAGTTAAGTTGCGAACTGCTGATTAAAAATCTCGCCGAAAAACACCTGCCGGAAAACTACCCGCATATTTGGTTTTCTCAGCTTTTAGGTATGAGCGATAACCTGAGTTTTAATCTTGCTGCCGCAGGGTTCAATGTTGCCAAATACCTTCCTTATGGCCCCATCGCTTCTGTTATGCCTTATTTATTCAGACGGGCCAATGAAAATACCGCCATTGCCGGTCAGATGAGCCGTGAACTGACGATGATAACCCAGGAAAAAAAGCGGAGAAAAATCTAGGCATTATGTTTTAAGGGGTTAGATTTGGTAGTTTTTTTGTCATTAAGTTTTAAGGCGTAAGAATTGGTAATTTCGTAGCACGTTCCGAAAATAGTAGAAGCTCATATCGCAGGTTGAATTGAATTCAGATCTTCCTGCTAATTTTAAAATCCAAAATCAAGTGCATGATTGAATTAAATGAACAGGAAAGATTTCGCCGCGATAGTTTGCAGGAATTAATACGTTTAGGAATTGAGCCTTATCCGGCAGCGCTGTTCGAAATTACTACTAATACAGCAGAAATTAAAAGTCAATTTGCTGATCATCCAGAAAAATTCTCGGAAATAAGTATCGCAGGACGACTTATGGGTAAGCGTATTATGGGATCGGCATCTTTTGCTGAATTCCAGGATGCCCATGGGCGCTTGCAGTTTTACCTGAAACGTGATGAAATCTGCCCCACTGAAGATAAAACGCTTTACAATACAGTTTTCAAGAAGTTGCTTGATATTGGTGACTATATTGGAATTAAAGGGTTTGGATTTATTACCCAGACAGGTGAACTAAGTATTCATGTTAGCGAACTAACATTACTAAGTAAATCATTGAAGCCTCTGCCAGTTGTTAAAACTGATGCCGACGGAAAAATTTATGATGCGGTTACCGATCCTGAATTCAGATATCGTCAGCGGTACGCTGACCTGGTTGTAAATCCGGAAGTTAAAGAGGTATTCATCAAAAGAAGCCGTATGGTTACTTCAATGCGTAATACCCTGAATGAAGAGGGTTATCTTGAGGTCGAAACTCCAATTCTTCAGACTATTCCAGGAGGAGCTATAGCCCGCCCGTTTATCACTCACCACAATGCCTTAGACATGCCATTATACCTGCGGGTAGCCAATGAACTGTATTTAAAACGCCTGATAGTAGGTGGCTTTGATGGAGTTTATGAGTTTGCCAAAGATTTTAGAAATGAAGGCATGGACCGAACCCATAATCCTGAATTTACGATTCTGGAATTTTATGTAGCCTATAAAGACTATTTCTGGATGATGGATTTCACCGAAAAAATGCTGTGTAAGATTGCCCTTGACCTGTATAAAACTGAAACCATTACCTATGCTGGTATAGAAATCGATCTGGGCTCACCCTTTAAACGCATCGGTATTTATGATGCAATTAAAGAACATACTGGTCTTGATCTGGAAGGAAAAGATGAAGCTGCTTTACGCAAAGCTTGTGCTGAGTTGAACATTCTCGTCAACCCTACCATGGGTAAAGGCAAACTGGTTGATGCGATTTTCAGTACTTGCTGTGAGTGTCACTATATTCAGCCGACTTTCATCATCGATTACCCCGTTGAGATGTCGCCCCTTACTAAAAAACATCGTTCGAAACCAGGACTTGTTGAAAGGTTTGAACTTATGATCAATGGCAAAGAGATCGCCAATGCTTATAGTGAATTAAATGATCCACTTGAGCAGCGTCAACGTTTTGAAGAGCAGTTAGCTCTGACCGAGCGTGGCGATGATGAGGCTATGTTTATCGATCAGGATTTCCTGCGTGCCCTTGAATATGGCATGCCCCCTACTTCTGGTATTGGTATTGGCATTGACAGACTTGCCATGCTTATGACAAATCAGCATTCAATTCAGGATGTACTTTTCTTTCCTCAAATGAGGGCCGAAGTAAATCTGTAATTTTTATTTTAAATGAGTTATTCAAGCTCAGTTCAAATCACTTAAGGTCATTTCAAATAAGTCATTTAAGCTCATTTCAACTCAAGTCTGCCCGTAATTTGGGTCGAAATGAGTTTTAGGCTTAATGACCTCCCAATCAAATTCCAGAAGGCCTTTCGTATGAAATGAGCTTTCAAATAGATTACCATGTTTCCCTCAGATTAGCTTTCAAACTACCCAACCAAACAATTTCTATTTAAAGTTCCTTTTACAATTGCTTGGTATTTCTACAGGCTAATTGGTGTACCAGACATATTCATCCTTATTCCCTTACCCGTTTGGATTATTTTTTTTGAGTGAATTACATGCTGAAATTTGAACAGAAAAAAATGGAATTTTAAATAAAAATAAAATACCGGGCAGTACTGAACAGAAAATAATGAATCAGTCTTGAACTGTACTGAACTGTAAAGTAATGAACTGTAATGAATTGTAATCTATTAAACTTAAAACACAATTAATGGCTGAAATTGCTCTTGAGAAATCATGGTTAAGCGTACTTGAAAAAGAGTTTACCAAACCTTATATGATAGGTTTAAAGAGTTTTTTACAAGAAGAAAAAAGAGCAGGGCAATTGATTTACCCCCCAGCCGATTCAATCTTCAGAGCCATGAATATCACCCCTTTTGACCGTGTTAAAGTAATTATTCTCGGTCAGGATCCTTATCATGGTGCAGGGCAGGCACATGGCTTGTCATTTTCAGTTCCCACCGGAGTACCCATTCCACCTTCACTAAAAAATATTTACAAAGAATTGATAGAGGATGTTAATATCAGGCAGCCCATGAGCGGTGATCTTACTTCCTGGGCCAAACAAGGAGTTTTGCTGTTAAATTCAACCCTTACCGTTCGTGCCGGTCAGGCCGGATCACACCAAAAGAAAGGCTGGGAACAGTTCACTAATACCATCATCTCGAAATTATCAACTGACCGTCAGGGTCTTGTGTTTTTGTTATGGGGAGCCTATGCCAGAGCAAAAAAGGAATTAATTGATCAGTCTGTTCATTTTATACTTGAATCAGCACATCCATCACCCTTCTCTGCCCATACAGGTTTTTTAGGATCAAAGCAATTTTCAAAGACAAATGAATTATTGCTGTCGGTGAATAAAACACCAATAGATTGGGAGGTTCAAACGTGACTCATTTAATCAATCTGTATTGGGAAAGACTTAGAATCTTTAACGGTCGACATAATCATCATTGTTTTGAGGTTGCGCATCTGCTCAATTTTTGCAATACGGTTTACCACCAGGCTCTCATAGGCTTTAATGTCTTTGACCACTATTTTTAGCATAAAATCTGAAGATCCTGTGATATGGTAGCATTCAACTATCTCCTCGATCTGATTAACCTGTTCCGTGAATTTTGAGATATAATCACTTTGATGTGAAGTAATATTGACAAGCATAAAAGCTTTTATGCCATAGCCAAGCTTTTCTTCATCAACAACGGCATGGTAACTTTTTATAAGACCTGTATTTTCAAGTTTCCGTACCCGCTCAAGAGTTGGGGCAGGGGATAGGCCAATTTCTGTTGAAAGTTGCAGGTTAGTGATTCGACCATTTTCCTGCAATAGTTTCAGAATTTGCAAATCGATTTTATCCAGGTGGATGCTCATAAATTGTTTTTAGAAGAAATTCAATACAATATATCAAATATGCTGATTAAAGAATGCAAAATTTTGTTGTGAAAGTTTTTGATCATCCTTAAATTTAGGTTACTCTAAAAAAATAGTTAGATTTGAGTAAATATGAAACCCAAAGGGCTGAATTCATTAAGTGAAGTACATTCATCAGTTGAACTTCATAAAGGTTCAAACCCAGCTAAAAAATTAATGGCTTTTATTGGGCCAGCTTATTTGGTTAGTGTCGGCTATATGGATCCTGGTAACTGGGCGACAGATATAGCAGGGGGTAGCTCTTTTGGCTATTCACTGATCTGGGTTTTATTATTGTCTAACCTGATGGCCTTATTACTTCAAACTTTAAGTGCCCGTTTTGGTGTGGTTACAGGTACTGATCTTGCTCAGGCCTCAAGACGATATTATTCACCGGTGATGAATGTATTTCTATATGCTCTCGCAGAAATTGCCATTACTGCCTGTGATCTTGCTGAAGTAATTGGTATGGCCATCGGCCTTAACCTGTTATTTGGTTTTCCACTGATCTGGGGTGTGCTGATAAGTCTCTTTGATACGTTTTTGGTGTTATTTCTGATGAATAGAGGTATTAAAAAACTCGAGATCTTTATCGTCACGATGATTTTCATTATTGGTTTTTCTTTTCTGATAGAATTATTACTCAGCCGGCCTGCTGGTCTGCCAATCTTACAAGGCTTTATTCCACATAGCCTGAATGGTGAATCTCTGTATATCGCCATTGGCATTATCGGGGCAACCGTAATGCCCCATAATTTATACTTGCATTCATCACTGGTTCAATCAAGGAATATTGAGCGCTCACCAAAAGGCATTAGAGAAGCCCTGCGGTATAATCTGATAGACACAGGCATTGCTTTAAATATCGCCTTTGTAGTAAATATGGCAATACTGATTCTTGCAGCTTCTGCTTTTTACAAAAACGGTTATCAGCATGTTGCCGAACTGCAAGATGCCTATAAATTACTTAACCGCCTTCTTGGCTCCTGGGCTCCGAAACTCTTTGCACTTGCCCTGGTAGCTTCTGGTCAGAGTTCAACAGTCACAGGAACGCTGGCAGGCCAGATAATTATGGAAGGCTATCTTGATATCAAGCTTAAACCTTGGTTGAGGCGCTTGATTACTAGACTTACTGCTGTTATTCCAGCTTTGCTATGTATTATTTATTTTGGAGATAGAGGATTAGGAAGTTTACTGGTTTCAAGTCAGGTAATTCTGAGTATTCAACTCGGCTTTGCGATGATTCCGTTGATTCATTTTACCAATAGTAGTTTTTGGATGAATGAATACAGAAATACAACCATGGTTAAATTACTTGCCTGGCTCTCGGCTTCTATGCTGATTGCATTGAATGGCAAATATATTCTTGAGCTGACAATTTCCTGGTATACTGACCATTCACTAAATTCTTTTTACCGTTTTGGAATAGTAGTTGTCGCCCTTATTATAGTTTCTTTACTGGTCTATCTGATTATCGAACCTTTTGTTAAACCCAGGATTCATAAACAGCAGGCAGTTTTAAGTGAACAGGAAAACAACTGATCTTCTGAACGAGTCATTTTTTTAATGTATTTTTTTAAATTTACCTTTCCTGCTATAAATGGGAAATCAGATACAGTTGAGCTGATAGTTTAGAATAAGAGTATGAATTCGAAGAGTGATATCCATATAAAAAATAAAAAAGTATATTTTGAGTATACTGTGCTTGATAAATATACAGCGGGTATAAAACTCCTGGGTACAGAAATCAAGTCTATTCGTGACGGAAAAATCAACCTGAATGAAGCATATTGTGTCTTCATAGGTGATATTCTATATGTTCGTAGCTTACATATTTCTGAATATTCTCATGGTTCATTTTATAATCACGAAGCCAAGCGCGACCGGATTTTGCTGCTCAATAAAAAAGAGTTAAAGAAGCTGCATACTCAAATGAAAGAAAAAGGATTGACCCTGGTTCCACTTTATCTTTTCGTCAATGACAGGGGTTTTGCCAAGCTTGAAATCGCCCTTGCCCAGGGTAAGAAACTTTTTGATAAACGCGAAAGTATCAAAGCCCGCGACAATACCCGTGAGATCAGCCGAAACCTGTAAATCAGCTGAAGCTTATGATCTAGTCGCATCGTCTAAATCAACGCCAACTTCCAGAGCAGTAACCTGTAAATCCTCAAAATCTAAATTATCATCAGCCCGAAAATATTTACCAGGCTTTATCCCCTACCAGAGGTACAAATCGAAAAGTGTCGCGCTCTATGGTTTCGCTGCTTTCTTCCCCTGTTTTTAAGACAGTAAACATTTTTTGTGATTTCTCATCTCCAACGGGAATAATAATCAGCCCACCTATTTTTAACTGTCGCAAAAGTGTATCAGGAACAGATGGTGCTCCGGCAGTCACTAGAATTTTGTCAAAGGGTGCATGAAATGATAAACCTTTAGAGCCATCACCCAGAAAATGCCTGGCTTTATAACCCATTTCTACCAGCATTTCTTTCGCCTTTTCATAAAGTACTGGCTGCCGCTCAATTGTAAAAACTTTAGCCCCCAATTCAAGCAAGACGCAAGTCTGATAACCAGAACCTGTTCCTATTTCCAGCACTTTTTCACCTTTTTTTAGTTGCAAAAGTGATGACTGGTAAGCAACTGTATATGGTTGTGAGATGGTTTGACCTTCACCTATCGGAAAGGCTTTATCGGTATATGCCTGCTCAAGAAAGGCAGCATCAAAGAAGAAATGTCTGGGAACTTTATCCATTGCCGCCAGAATCGCGTGATCTTCTATTCCTTTTTTTTTCAGCTCAGTGATCAGCTGTTTTCTCAGTCCTTTATGTCGGTAATTATCTATCAAAATTAAATTTGTTCCAACTTCAAACTTAACTGAATTTCTTTAAAGCATACTTATGATAAACGCTCAATTAACTTATATTTGGTTTTATTCGATTTGCATGAAAAAAAGCTTAATCTTCTATTTTTTGATTTTCTTTTCAATTCTATCTGCCACTGCTCAAACTAATACCGACTTTAATTATAATATCGGGGTAAACTTTTATAAATTATCTCAATTTCCACAAGTAAATTTTAATCAGCGGGTAAATCCTGAAACAGGTAGGTATTTTCCGGGTATTATTTTGAAATTTAATGATAATCAACTTGCTTACAGGGTCGCCCTAAATTTCTATAGAAACTCAAATTTTGGTTTTTCTGAAGATGATTCGGCGTCTGTACATGGTACTTATCTCGATTATTCATTAAAAATGGGGGTAGAGCGTGATTTAAGTGCTACTAATTTCAAGCCATATTTTGGTGCAGATCTTGGGTTCCTTCACAGTGAATTTTCAGGGCTCAAAATGCATTTTAATGATAAAACGGTGAACAACCTGCGTACTGAAAAAAATGGATTTCTTATTTCACCGTTTCTGGGCGTGAAATACCATTTTATCCGCCGTCTTTATCTGAGTGCTGAGGTTGCTATAGATTTTATTTATGCCTACAACCGGTTGCAGACTATTAATGATGGCATAAAGCAAGTAAGTCATTTTAACAAGGGTGAATTTTTACTCGCCCCGGTAAGTTTGATAGGCCTGCATTATAATTTTGGGGCGTTAAATTAATTAGGCTGGGTCTACGTCTATCTGAATCAGTAAGCCCCGGGCATTTTTACTTGTGTAAACTTCCTTTTTAAGTAATTGTAATTGCTGTTTTATTTTGGCCAGCGAGAGTTTCTGAGGGTCAATTTTCATGAGCATGGTTTTAACGAACCAGTTTCGAACCTTTGGTATCAACGCATCTTCAGGGCCAATGATGACAGATCCAAAATACTGTTTTGCCCGGTTACCAAATACTGAGGCTGACAGCTCGAGCTGTTGACGATCTTTATGCTTTAGGTCAATACGTATAAGCCTTGCAAATGGAGGATAATGAAAAACCTGCCTTTCTAGCAGCTCTGTCTTATAAAGCGAAAGATAATCGTGCTGAACAACGCTTTGTAATACCTGATGAGAAGGGAAACTACTCTGAATAAATACTTTTCCCTGTATAGCTCTTCTTCCAGCTCTGCCGCTTACTTGTGAAAGTAATTGGAAACTACGCTCAAATGCTCTGAAATCGGGAAAATTTATAATTGTGTCTGCATTTAAAACCCCGATCAGGCTAACATTGGCAAAGTCAAGGCCTTTTGAAACCATTTGGGTGCCTACTAAAATATCAATCTCACTATCATCAAGGCTTTTCATGATAACAGTCATAGCATTTTTCTTGCGGGTCGTATCAAGGTCCATTCTGGCAATTCTTGCTTCTGGTATAAGGGCCTGTATTTCTTCTTCAATTTTTTCAGTACCCAGACCCTTTTCTTCCATCTTCAAACTGCCACATACCGGGCATTGATACTGCTGGGCGGTGCTATAGCCGCAATAGTGGCAGCTAAGCCTGTGACTCAATTTGTGATAGGTAAGGCTTACATCACAATTCTTACATTTTACAACATAACCGCAAGTTTGACAGCTCGTTACCGGAGAATAGCCCCGCCTGTTCTGAAAAAGAATTACTTGTTCTTTTTTCTCAAGGGTCTGCATGATGGCAGTAAGAAGTTCTTCACTGAAGTGCTCATGCATTTTTCCTTTTAAGCGTGCTTTTCGCAAATCGATCGTGCTGATCTCTGGTATTGAAACACCTCCAAACCGTTCATTCAATTCGACCAGCCCAAACCGACCGCTTTGTGCATTGTAATAAGTTTCGATAGAAGGGGTAGCTGATCCTAGTAAGACGGGTGCACCATACAGATGACTGAGATAAATGCCAGCATCACGTGCCTGGTAGCGGGGTGCAGGATCATATTGTTTGAATGAACTGTCGTGTTCTTCATCAATTATGACCAGACCTAAATTATTAAAGGGTAAAAAAATGGCTGAACGCGCTCCCAGAATTATTTTATAGCTGCCATCCGTAACCTTATTCCATGTCTCGACACGTTCATTTTCATTAAACCTTGAATGGTAAATACCTGCGCTATTACCGAAGTGCATTTTCAACCTTTCAATGATCTGGGCCGTTAGCGCAATTTCTGGCAATAAATAAAGAACCTGCTTTCCCGTGGCAAGGTATTTTTCTATCAGTTTGATATAAACATGGGTCTTACCAGATGAGGTAATGCCGTGTAATAAGGTCACTTGTTTTTCATCCAGGCATTTTTCTGTTTCTTCTAGTGCTTGTTGCTGTGCCGCTGAAAGAATTGTATCAGACAAATTGTTTTCAGCAGGAAAATTTAGACGGCTTACTTCCTTGTAATAGACCTCAAGAATTCCTTTTTTATATAGGGCAGTGAGCAATGCTTCATTAACATGCTCATTGTCGAGTAGCTGTTTTTTCGTAACCTCTTTGCCAGTTCTTGAATGGCTCAAAAATACCAGTAATACTCCAAGCTGACGGGGCGCCTTTTCTAATGCAGTGAACAGTATTTTTAAATTTTCGTTTTCCTCATAGAAAGGGGCAAGCCTGATACTGGTTATTTTCTTAGGCCTGTAGGGGTCAATTAATTCCTCATGAATCAACACAAGGTCTTTTACAAATAATGATTTTATCAGGGGTAAGACATTTTTTTGTTCAGTCAGACGTGAGATTTCAGAGATTGTCATTGGAGGGCTCTGTTGTAATAAAACAGCAAGCTGAAATTCAGCCGGACTGAGCTGATTTTCTTCAATAGGAATTTCCTGATTAAAAATCACCTTCGTTTCACTTTCAAGCTTTAGGCCAGAAGGTAAAGCCGCATTCATTACCTCTCCCAGGCTACACAGATAATAACTGCTTAACCATATCCAGAATTTGAGTTGTAAAGGGCTTATTAAGGGTTTATTATCGAGGATTGAAAGAATATAACGTGCTTCATATTTACTGGGTGCAATAGAATGAAGTTTCAGGATCAGGGCTGAATAGATTTTGTTTTTTCCGAATTGAACTACTACCCGTGTGCCAGGAAGAGCTTCAGCTCGTAAATCAAGTGGAATCCGGTACGTAAAAGTACCCTCAATTGATAAGGGTAAAATTAATTCGGCAAAGAAGGCAAGGGCAGTGTCTTCAGTTTCCTGCATATGATTTAATAGGTGCAATCAATAATTGAATCCATCCGGCTATAAAAAATAATCCTCCTAGCGGGGTTAATACCCCGATTTTTGAAATATTAGCAGGAATAAGTGAGGCCAGTGCAATAGCATATAATGAGCCAGAAAACAGGATGATTCCAATTATAAAAAATAATGCCGCCCGACCCAACCATTTTCCCTGATTCAGATTTCCTGTGAAACCTAAAACCAGTAATACCAATGCATGATAAAACTGATATTGAACGGCAGTCTTCCAGACCTCAATTAATAAGGGGCTTAGCTTGTCATGCAGACCATGAGCAGCAAAAGCGCCAAGAATAACAGCAGTTAGTCCGAAGCCAACTCCTGTTTTAAAAATCACGGTTTGAACCATGTTTTAAAGGTAAAAATCTACCAACTGTTAGAAGAAAAAGGGATGCAATAAATAGGTATTTAATTTTGTTTGGGCTTAAGGGCTGCTTGTGTGGTAAAAAACTCTTTCAGGTAAAAAGGCTCGAATGAACAAAGGTCTTCGAATTGAGACATTGTGAATGCAGATGTTGCAGGAACGATTTGAAAGGTTGCAGAATTCAGAAAATTGCTATGAAAGTATGCATTCCCATATGAATCATACAGCTTTTTAATTTTATCAGATCCGTCACCGAAGAAAACCACAGGCCCTGAGGCAAGTTCTTCAAAGAAGGTGTTTTCATCAATAATCATTGCACGTGTACCAGCTGTCAATTTACCTGACTGATTATACCGGGCTGTATATACTTCCATCCTGCGGGCATCAATCATAGGGCAAACTGTGAAAATGGGTTCATTTATTAATAGATGGTCATTAGATTTCAAATTGGCCAGCATGCCAATACTCATGGCTTCAAGGGTATTGATGCCTATTAACGGAATTTCAAGTCCATAACAAAGCCCTTTTGCTGTTGCCACACCAATACGTAATCCGGTATATGATCCGGGACCCTTGCTTACAGAGATAGCATTTAGCTGATTAAGATTAATACCTGCCCCGGTTACGGCTTCACTGATTAAATCAGTGATTACCGAAGCATGTAAATTCTTTTCATTTCGCTCGGCAAGGCCTAAAAGTTTACCATTATCAGAAATAGCAACTGAAGTACTGCTGGTTGCTGTCTCAATATGAAGTATAAGTGCCATATAAGCTAGGGAACTGGGTCATGGCCATGGCCACCCCAGGGATTACAACGTAAAATTCGTTTAATACCCAAAAAAGATCCTTTAATTGGACCGTATCTTACAATGGCCAGAATGGTATATTCTGAACAAGACGGAAAAAACCTGCACGATGGTTTCAGCAGTGGCGAAACAAAGGATTGATATCCTCTGATCAAAACAATAAAGAACCTGCTAAAGAGGAGAGATAAATTCATGCTCCAGCTTTTTTAAAACATTTACAGTTTTTAACGCTACTGTCTGAGTATCAAGAATCAGGTTATGCGTGTAAATTAACAACAGGTTTAGCCTGAAGTTTTTTTTACACAGTATAGGATACAACAAGGTTTCTTTGTTTAACCTATATGCCTCTCTCAATTGCCGTTTAATCTTGTTTCGATCAACAGCTGAACGAAACTTTTTTTTAGGAACGCTGATTCCAAGGCGTACGCACAACGTAGCCTTGGTTTCATTTTTGTCATCAATTTCAGCTTCGTTCGCACTCAGCATAAAAACAACCCTGAATGGGAACACATAAAAGGAAGTACCTTTATGTATGAGTTCTTCAAAGTTTTTTTTACCCTTCAGGATTTCAGCTTTACTTAAAGTTAGCAAGGCTTGTCACATGCAAGATTGGCAGGCAATAATGCCAGCCAATTAAGATTTATGACGTTTTTCATCCGAGACAGTAAGTTTTCTACGGCCTTTTGCTCTGCGGCTTGCAATAACACGTCGTCCGTTGGCAGTCGACATTCTTTCCCTGAATCCATGCTTATTTCTTCTTTTCCGCTGGGAGGGTTGAAAAGTTCTTTTCATCCTGATATTTTTTTAAAGGACTGCAAAACTAGCGTTTCCAACTTGTAAAACCAAGTCAAATTGAATTATCTTGATTTTAATAAATCACGGATCTCTGTTAGTAAAGCTTCTTCACGACTTGGTTCGGCCACAACTATGACCTCTATTGGTGTTGCTTTTAGCTGATTTATTGCACGTACCATTAAAAATATACAGAATGCTATAATCAGAAACTCTATTAAAATATTAATGAAATTACCATAGTTAATGCTCACAGCAGGTATTAGTTTCCCCATACCATCGGTCCCAG
Organism: bacterium; assembly: GCA_031363945.1. Classification (GTDB taxonomy): domain Bacteria; phylum Bacteroidota; class Bacteroidia; order Sphingobacteriales; family Sphingobacteriaceae; genus JANLVJ01. Next base: position 120,275 of record JANLVJ010000078.1, read on the forward strand.
CTGACTTTAAAATAAGTTTAAGGTCTTTAAAATCGATTCGCCCGACTACCAGCCCAATAGGGGGCATTATGATATCCTGCACCAGGGAGGTGACAATTTTGCCAAAAGCAGCGCCAATAATGACACCAATAGCCAGGTCAAGTACACTACCCTTAACGGCAAATTCTTTAAATTCTTTTATGAAACCCATAACCCTGTTATATATAATTTAATACTAATAAAAATAAACGGGCTTTTAATTAATTGTGCCTCCTGAGCAACATAGCTTTTACACTATCAGTATCGTACCCCGAATATTCTTTGAGATTCATTACTATTGTACCAAACTGTGAATATGTTAAAACAAAATCTCCAGCAGAAATTACTCCAAAAGCTTTCACCGCAGCAAATACAGTTCATCAAGCTGCTACAGGTTCCTACTGTGATGCTTGATGCGCGGATAAAAGAAGAGCTTGAAGAAAATCCTGCTCTTGAAGATAATAGTCTGGCTAATAATGAGGTTGAAAATCAATATAGTTTTGAAGAAGACGGTGAAGATGGTGGGGCTGAAAGCAACGAACAGGAAAGTAATACTGATGAATTTAATATAGAAGATTACCTGCAGCCTGACTCTGAATCTGACTATGGTACGAAACTCGACTATTCTAACGATGATGAAGAAGACAAGAAAGAAATGCCAATTGCCATTACATCAACTTTCTATGATAATCTACAGTCTCAGTTAAGCCTTATTGCGCTAGATGACCATGATTACCTGGTTGCTGAGCAAATCATAGGTAGCCTTGATGATGATGGATATTTACGACGCCCCGTAAGCTCTGTAACCGATGACCTTGCGTTTTCACGTAACATCGAAGCTTCAGAAGAAGATGTCGAAAGAATGCTAGACGTCATACAGCACTTTGATCCGCCGGGTATTGGTGCCAGAGATCTTAAAGAATGTCTCATGTTACAGATAAAACGGCGTGATCAGCATAATCCTTCTGTAAAACTGGGAACCGAAATTATTGAATATTACCTCGATGAATTTACCCGCAAGCACTATGATAAACTAGAGAAAAGTCTCGGTATAACTTCTGAGGAGCTAAAAAATGCGATTCATGAGATCTTGAAACTGAATCCCAAGCCTGGAGATTCGTTTGCTGATAATTCAAAGCAACTTCAGGTAATTCCTGACTTCCATATTATTAATAACGATCATGTACTGGTACTTACCTTAAATGCCAAAAATGCACCTGAGTTAAAAGTTAGCCGGTCTTATCAGGAAATGTTCCAGACTTATGATAAGGCAACTGACCGCGATAAGAAGATGAAAGAAGCCGTTCAGTTTGTAAAGCAGAAACTAGATGCTGCAAAATGGTTTATTGATGCAATCAAGCAGCGTCAGCAAACCCTGATCAAGACGATGAATGCGATCATGAACTTTCAATATGATTATTTTCAGGAGGGTGACGAACGCAGGCTCAAGCCAATGATCCTGAAAGATATAGCTGATCAGATTGGAATGGATATTTCGACTGTTTCACGGGTTGCAAATAGTAAATATGTACAGACTGAATTCGGTACATATTTATTAAAATCATTCTTCTCTGAAGCTATTCAAACTGAAAATGGTGAAGAAGTGTCTAACCGTGAAGTTAAGAAAATCCTGGAAGACTGTATCGGAGCCGAAGATAAGGTGAGGCCTTTGGCAGATGAAAAGCTAACTGAAATTTTGAAAGACAAAGGGTATAATATTGCCCGCAGAACCGTAGCTAAATACCGGGAACAGCTAAACATTCCTGTAGCTCGTCTGAGAAAGGAATTATAGTTTTCTATGTAGTTGTAACATAAGAATTACGTTGTAACAATGTCCTATTCAGACCGTACAGAAAGCCCAATAATGGGTTATGCTTAAGTTTCTGACGTGCTTTATGTTTTCTCTCTCAATGTTTGTGATACATGCTGATGCCCAGCAAGATATACAGTTCAGTCAGTACGTTTTTAATGGCCTTATTTTAAATCCAGCATATGCCGGATACAAAGAAGTAACCAATCTTAATCTTGTTTACCGAACTCAGTGGACAGGTCTTCAAGGTGCCCCTCAAACTATTTCAGCTTCAATTGATGGCCTGTTACATGGTGAAAAGATGGGACTGGGGTTTGCTGTTACTGAAGATCAGCTAGGCGCCCAAAGCAGTTTGAATGCCGATATTTCATATTCATACAGGCTTTTACTGGGTAATTATGCCAGACTTTGCTTTGGTATTGCTGGTGGTGTCAATCAATTTACTATCGATGGAACTAAACTCACCACTATAAACAGTGACCGGGCATTAAGTAATCTGCAATCAAGTACGCTTGGGCCAGATATGAAAGCAGGAATATTCTACACCGATGAACATTATTATGGGGCACTTTCTGTAACTGACCTTTTTGCTGCTTACCGAAGCACCGACCCTTCATATCTGGTGATCAGACGAAACCGTCATTATTATTTACAAACCGGGGCGCTGATAAATCTGAATGAAAACATTCGTTTGAAGCCATCTATCATTTTTAAAGAAGACTTTCACGGACCAACGAATGTAGATTTAAATACCTTTTTACTTTTTTCTGACCGGCTCTGGCTGGGTATGAGTTATCAGTCGTCAATGAAAATCTTTCAGAATGCAAGGCTTCAACATGGGCTTGTTTCAACAGATGCTATCAGTGCTCTTGTTGAATACTACGTTAACGAGCGTTTGAGAATTGGCTATAGCTTTGATTATTCAACGACGAATCTGAGAAATGTAAGTAGCGGATCACACGAAATTTCTATAGGATATTCATTTCAACCAAGACTCACGAATGCTGTATGTCCGCGGTTTTTTTAAATAATATGCGTGATAATGGCTAAACAACTTACAACCTTAACATTCAAAATCAGGCTTGCGATAATGACCCTGATGTTGGTTAGTTTGCATATATTTTGTATTTCTCAGCAATTACCTGATCGGACTATTGCTGCCGACCGTTACTATAAAAATCATGATTATGCCAAAGCTATTCCATTATACAATAGTCTTATGAGGCAGAAAGTCAAATTACTGTATGTTGTCAGGCTGGCAGAGAGTTACAGACAGATTCGGGATTCAAAAAATGCAGAATTATGGTTTGAAAAACAATTAGGCTTTGCACCAGAATCAGGTCTTCCCAGACTTTATTATGCACAGGCATTACAGGAAAATAGTAAACCTGAAGCGGCCTTACAAGTACTTAAATTGTTTGTTCCAGCCGATAAGCACTTTAGCGATATGAAAAATCTGCTGATTAATTCTTGTCAGAAAACAATAAGTTCAGTCACAGAAGACCCTGTGTTCAGAATTCGAAATGAGAAAGTATTAAATACTGCCTATTCTGATTTCGGAGCTGATATAAGTCAGAATGAGCTGGTATTTGTATCAAACAGGCCCCTTTCAGCAGTTGAGATTACTATTAACAGGGAATACAAAAAACTTTATGGCTGGACTGATAAACCATTTTGGAAATTATTTGCAACCCAGACTGATTCAATCAAGCCGGGGTTGCATATTAACTTACTTAGTCCGGTTATTAATTCGGCCTTTAATAACGGACCTGCAACCTTCAACAGGGCAGGTGATGTTATCTATTTTTCAAAAGCTGAGGTGCCCGATAGAAAACTTTTTTATAAACAGGATCGTAAGAGCAATACAACGTTCAATCACAATGGTATTTACACTTCTCACAAAGTGGGTGGAATATGGGGAAAGGCAATGGGTACAACACTAAATAATACCAGGCGTTATTCAGTAAGTCATCCAGCACTCGCGCCTGATGGAAAAGTACTTGTCTTTGCTTCTGATATGCCTGGCGGTAAGGGAGGAGCAGATTTATATACAGCAAAAATATTTCCTGATGGCAATATCGGAACCCCTGTCAATATGGGTGATTCTATCAATAGCCCTGGCGACGAGATGTTCCCCACATTTGGACCAGATAGCAGTTTATACTTTTCATCTACAGGTTGGCTAGGAATGGGGGGTCTGGATATATTTAACAGTAAGTTTGTAAATGGTCACTGGTCAGGACCAGAAAATCTGGCAGCCCCGATAAACTCTACAAAAGATGACTTTTCTTTGATTTTCAAGCAGGGTCCTTCGATTCAGGGATATTTTTCTAGTAACAGGGAGGGGGGTATGGGTGACGATGATATTTATTACTTCGACTATCTCCCTGCCTTGGCCAGGGAAAAAGACAGTATATCTCAGTTAAATCATTTAAATATCAGCAGATTATCGGCCATAGATACTGTAAAAACATTTTTCAGGATCAAGCGAATTGATAACCTTATAGGTAAGGTCTTAATTCTGCCACAAATTCACTACCGCATTAATAAGTCTAATCTTGATTCTGTTGCAATGAGAATTGTATATCACGTGTATCAGCTTTTGAAACTATCGCCATCTATGAAGGTACAGATAAATTCATATGCTGATATTACAGGCAATGAAAAATCTAATATGCTTCTTTCCTTAAATCGGGCAAATACCATCAAAGTTTTCTTACTGAGCCAGGGAATACCTGGTTATAGGCTCAAAACCAAAGGTTATGGTGATCATAAGCCATTTAGCCCCTGCGATCCCGGAAAACCTTGTTCAGTCGAGCAAAACAGGCTGAACCGTAGAACAGAGCTACAAATTCTGACAAATTAAGCTGCCTGACCAGTTCCTTATTTACTTAAACAACACTTTAATTGTATTCTAAAAACAGGTGTTAAAAATACTTTTCATAATAAGGTTGATCTGCTAATTCTTTTTATATTAGTATTATAATTAATTAAAACCCGAAAAAATTTAGATTATGAAAAAAATCGCAGCACTAATTCTTGCCTCAGTTTTTGCCGTTTCTGCTATGGCCGCTACGCCTGTTACCCAGGACACTACTAAAAAAGTAGTTGTTAAACACCGCAAACATCATAAACATATGAAGAAAATGAAAATGAAAGATTCAACAAGCAAAATGTAAACCTTCATTATCCAAGATTTTGGGCCAAGCCTTATTTATGGGGTTGGCCCTCTTTTTTTTTCTTATTTTAACCCTAAAGTAAACGTTTATTGGTCTTCATCTGCTTCTTCATTCAGGTGTACCCATACTTCTAACTCTTAAAGATATGGCAAGTCGAAGAAATGTGTTAAAATCAATGTTAATGGGTGCAGGACTGGTAAGCACGAATAATTTACCAAACTTTCAGCTTGACAGCGGGGTTGCCAGAAATACAAAATATCCATTGCTAAAAGGAAATATTAATCATTCTGCCTGTTATTGGGTGTATCAAAAAGATTTTACTGTTGATCAGTTTTGTCAGGAAGCTAAAAAAATCGGACTTAAAGCTGTCGACTTGCTAGGAAAGAACGACTGGGCAACACTTAAAAAATACGGTCTTAATTGTGGAATGGCTAACGGAGCTGAAATTTCATTATATGAAGGCTTCAACCACCGAGAACACCACCCAAAACTTATTGAGAATTATACAGAGCTGATTCCTGTACTGGCATCTTATGGGTTCAATAATATCATTTGCTTCTCGGGGGCAAGAAAAGGTATAGATGATGAAACTGGGTTAACGGTTTGCGCAGAGGGTTTAAAACGGCTTATGCCTCTGGCTGAAAAGCATAAGGTAACTGTTACCATGGAACTCCTCAACAGTAAGATTGATCACCGCGATTATCAATGCGATCATACTGCCTGGGGGGTCGAATTGTGTAAGCGCGTAGGTTCAGATCGATTCAAGCTTTTATACGATATTTATCATATGCAAATTATGGAAGGTGATCTTATTAGAACCCTTACAGAAAATGCGGCTTATATATCGCATTATCATACAGGGGGTGTTCCCGGAAGGCATGAAATTGACGAATCGCAGGAAATTTACTATCCTGCAATTATGCGGGCTATTATCAAGACTGGTTATAAAGGCAGTGTCGCTCAAGAGTTCATACCATCAAAAAAGCCAGCTATCGACAGACTCGTTGAATGTGTTAAAATTTGTGATGTATAATAAAAATAAAGAGCTATTCGGATTATAAATGGCTCATATAAATTTTTTATGAGCGTGTTTTAAGACTGGCTGTACTGAACCAGTTTTCTTATTGGATAAAATACAAAAGATAAAGGTCTTACAAAATCAAAACTTAATTTACTTACTTGTTTTGCAGGCGCAAAGCTATGAGTGACAACTAAAACCGCATCTATAAAAGTTTGAGTTTCTTGTTTTATCGGGTCTAATTCTATAATTAAATCTTCGAGTTCCCTTATTGCAGCTTTATAAGAAATCTTATAATTTTTTCTAAAATCTTCATCGGTCATTTTGCTTGAACGAAGTTGAGCTTTCATCAAGGCAAGCTTTGTTTGAATGAGATTAATACTAGAGATATAATCATTAAGCACTTTTACCAAAAAAACTGATTTTTCAGCAATAGACATCCCGAAGTTTAAAAGGTTTATTTTCGTAAGATTTCTTATCTGGGAATTAATTTCCTTCTTCAAAGAAAGTACTTCTTTCGATCCTTCATTTTGCTCAAAAATAAAGGATGGTACTTCTTTCATCATAAAATGATCATAATACTTAAGGGTAGGGGTAGACAACATTTGCATAGGGAAAGGCTTTAGTTCGTTAATTCTACTATTTTCATTGTACATACGAAGTGAAATCAGCTTTGTATGTTAGAGACTATAATATTGTGATTCGGAACTTTTTAATGTACCTGAAACAGGTAAATTGAAACTTTTGAAGTTTGCTTACGTATTAGCCTCTTCTCACAATTATACAATCATTATGCCAAAGAATTAAACTGATGAGTAGGGTTATGATAACTTTTTCAAGAGATAATAACCTAACTACGAAACAAATAAACGGCATAATTATTTTCTTAAACAAGCAATTCGGTGAATGCTTACCGATCGCCTGCGAGCTTGAATTTTAAGCCGTTGATTTGTGTAGCATACATCTTGTTTCAACCGTAGGGTTCATTGAGTACCAAATTGGCAGGTATTAAATCACGCATTTAAATTTTTATTAACTTAGCCAAATCTTATAAAAAAGCTTTAAACATGGGATTTAATCTTATCGGGGTAGATACAGTTGAGGAAATTGATAAACGTACTTTTCAGGAAGAATATGTAAAGCCCCGGCGACCATTATTAATCAAGCAATATGCGAAGCGGTGGAAGGCTTATGAAAAATGGACCCCTGAGTATTTAAAGTCAATTTGTGGTGAAAAGACAGTGCCTTTATATGATAATTCAAAAGCAGATCCTTCAAAACCTATTAATGCTTCAGCAACCTCAATGTTGTTTAGAGACTACATAGACTTGATTTGCTCTTTACCAAGTGAATTAAGAATTTTCTTTTTTGAAATCTTTAAAGAAGCTCCACAGCTTTTAAATGATTATGAAAATCCATCTGAAATAATGAGTGGTTTTCTGGACAAATTTCCATCAATGTTTTTTGGTGGCAAGGGTTCACGGGTATTCCTTCATTATGATATTGATCTGCCGCATATTTTTCAGGTTCAGTTTCATGGCAAGAAAAGAGTTATATTATTTGATCAAAAATGGTCAAAACGCCTTTACAGATTACCCTTCTCTACATATGCTCTAGAAGACTATGAGGTTGCCAATCCGGATATAGAAAAATTCCCAGCCCTTGCCGGAGTAGAAGGAACAGAGTGCTTTGTTGAACATGGTGATATGTTGTATATTCCAAGTGGGGTCTGGCATTATATGGAATACCTCGAAGGAGGCTTTGCCATTTCACTAAGAGCCTGGGATTCTTCAATTGCTACAAAGATCAATGGGCTATATAATCTAACCGTGATGCGTAAGCTTGACAGTTTCTTAAAAACGCAGTTTAAGGGGAAATACATGGATTTTAAAGAGCGTATGGCGGTTGAAAACGCTGAAAGATCAATTCGATAATCAAGGTTTTTTAGCCAGATACAAGATAAAAATATATGGCTGAGTCAAATACGCTAACAAAAGATGTGGTAAATAATATGGCAAATCAAACAGTTTACCCTGTTTTATTTGCAATTAGTATTTGTCACCTTTTAAATGATACCATTCAGTCACTTGTACCAGCAATTTACCCGATACTGAAGAATAGTTTCAGGTTAAACTTTACTCAGATTGGTTTTATCACCCTGGGTTTTCAGTTGAGTGCATCCTTGCTGCAACCGTTCGTGGGAATGTACAGTGACAAAAATCCAAAACCCTTTGCTCTTGTCGCAGGTATGTGCTTTACCCTTATCGGGTTAGTGTCGCTAGGTTTTGCGCCTGGATTTGGCTATATATTACTGGCAGTATGCCTGATGGGTATTGGCTCATCCATATTTCATCCTGAAGCATCCAGAATAGCGCATATGGCGGCAGGTGAGCAGCGGGGGCTTGCACAATCAGTATTCCAGTTAGGGGGCAATGCAGGAAGTTCTCTGGGACCGTTAATGGCTTCTTTTATTATTGTTCCATTAGGTCAGCATGGATTGTTCTATTTTTCGCTTGCAGCATTCATCGCCATATTTATCCAATATTATCTGGGGGTCTGGTATAAAGCTCACCGGCTAATGACAGAAAAAAAGCACCTGACTTCAACCCTGAAATCTGAGACAAACCTTACTAGAGGTAAGGTTACAGTGGCCATATCGATTTTATTAGTGCTGGTGTTTTCTAAATATTTTTACCTGGCAAGTCTGAGTAGTTATTATACCTTTTATCTGATCCAAAAATTTCATATCAGCATTGCCCAATCACAACTCTTTTTATTTTTGTTCTTGATTTCTGCTGCCGCCGGAACCATTCTGGGTGGCCCGATAGGCGACAGGTATGGGAGAAAATATGTTATCTGGGTGTCAATTCTGGGCGTGGCCCCATTTACAATGCTACTGCCACATGCGAATCTTTTCTGGTGCGCTATGCTGACTATACCAATAGGCCTAATAATTTCATCAGCCTTTTCAGCCATACTTGTCTATGCCCAGGAATTAATACCTGGCAAAGTAGGTATGGTATCTGGTTTGTTTTTCGGATTTGCTTTTGGTATGGGTGGAATCGGATCGGCTTTAATGGGCATATTAGCTGATCATAAGGGAATAGAATACGTTTTTATGCTAAGTTCCTTTCTACCATTAATTGGTATCACAGCTTGGTTCCTGCCTAAACAGCGGGGAATGCAGTTTCAGCAGACAGTCTGAAAACTGTCTGCTGGATTGCGCTGGGTCCCCCCGGACCAGCCGCTTTCATAACCGCAATATCATTCACTAAAAAAATGTACTTCTGCAAGATTAACGTACTCTGATTCGCTAAAGACCCTTGAATGAATCATGAAACGAAAACCAGTTGGAACTTCTAGTGAGAAACCCCCTCCTCTGCCTTTTGTTGTATCAAGTGTAAGCTGGGTATGTTTCCAGTACTCAAATTGGTCTCTACTCATCCAGAACTCACAGCCATCTATCATACCCAAGCAAACATCAACTTCGCCAAGTTTAAATTCACCTTTTTCAAAACACATCGGTGATGAGCCATCGCAACAACCGCCACTCTGATGAAACATAAGCTCAGGGTAATCCTGTTTTAATCTACTGATTAGCTCAGTAGCTTCAGGGCTTATCAAAATGCGCTGTACCATGTCAAAAGAAACCAAGTTTATTCTTATTATAAGAAATAAGCATGTTTTTTGTTTGACGATAATGAGCAAGCATCATTTTATGATTCTCTCTGCCAAAGCCTGATTTCTTATAACCACCAAACGGTGCGTGTGCCGGATAGGCATGGTAATTATTTACCCAAACCCTACCGGCCTGGATTGCACGCGGAATCTGATAAATTTCATGTGCGTCCCTGGTCCATAAACCAGAACCCAGCCCATAAAGTGTATCGTTTGCTATAGCGATAGCTTCTTCAGTTGTTTTAAACGTGGTCACGCAGACTACAGGCCCAAAAATTTCTTCTTGAAAAATCCGCATCTTATTGTGCCCCTTGAAAATGGTAGGCTGTATATAATATCCTCCTGACAATTCTCCCTCTAATGAATTGATCTCACCACCGCAAAGTAGCTCGGCACCTTCTTCCCGACCGATATTCAGGTATGAACGAATTTTTTCATATTGATCATTTGATGCCTGTGCGCCCATCATAGAGGTACCGTCTAGCGGGTGACCTATCTTTATAGCTTTGGTTCTGGCAATCACCCGCTCTATGAATTTATCATAAATATTTTCATGTACTAAAATCCGGGACGGGCAGGTACAAATCTCACCCTGATTCAGGGCAAACATTACTGCACCTTCAACACATTTATCAAAAAATTCATCATCGGCATCACCAACTGACTCCATAAAAATATTTGGTGATTTACCGCCTAATTCCATGGTAACGGGAATAAGGTTTTCTGAGGCATACTGCATAATCAGCCTTCCTGTTGTCGTTTCACCAGTGAAAGATACTTTTGCTACCCTTGATGAGGAAGCCAGGGGTTTACCTGCTTCTGTTCCAAAACCAGTGATTACATTTATGACTCCTGCCGGAATGATATCCTTAATCAGATCCATTAAAATCATAATAGAGGTCGGGGTCTGTTCAGCGGGCTTTAATACACAACAATTACCAGCCGCAAGAGCAGGAGCAAGTTTCCAGGTTGCCATTAATAAAGGAAAATTCCATGGGATGATTTGAGCTACAACACCCAGAGGCTCAGATAATGCAATGCTTACTGTAAATTCATCATGTTCAGAAATACTGCCCTCTTCAGCTCGGATGACACCTGCAAAATACCTGAAATGATCAATTACCAGTGGTAGGTCAGCAAGCCTTGATTCACGTATGGCTTTTCCATTGTCGATTGTTTCAATGACCGCAAGATGTTCCAGATTTGCTTCTATTACATCTGCGATCTTGTTTAATATCGTCGCTCTGTAAACTGCAGAGGTTTTGCCCCAGGTTTTAAAAGCTTCATGTGCAGCATCTAGTGCGAGTTCTACATCTTCTTTGGTAGACCTGGCAGCCCGGGTAAATACTTTACCATCAATAGGTGATATATTATCAAAATATTCACCTTTAACAGGTGGCACAAACTTGCCACCAATAAAATTTTCATACTTCTCTTTAAAAGAAGGCCTTAAAGCAATACTCATAGCTGATTGATTTATTAATTGGTAAACCAAGTTAACCAGAACGCATCCCAAGGCTTCAACTAATGCTCTCATTATATAGCACAATAATCTCAAATAAGCGTTAATTGAATTAACATTGTTTAATTTGATTAAAAATTCATCGTTGTGAATACTAGAAGCTTACTATCGCCTGTTGCTCTGTCAAAAGGCAGGGAACTGCATACACTGGTAGAAAATCGTAAAACCTATTCACTCAATCAGTGTGAGCTGAATATTTTTGAAACGTATGAGACTCGTGAACTTGTTCCCTTAACTTTTAGTGATCTGGTGATTACGAGTATGCTCAGGGGGAAAAAAGTTATGCACCTGTTTGATAAACCGGGTTTCGATTACCTGCCCGGTGAAACCGTTATTGTGCCACCCAATATCACGATGCGTATCGATTTTCCTGAGGCCACAATTAACCACCCATCACAATGTACAGCCCTTGCGATTAATCAGGTTGAAATAGGAAAAACGCTCGACTACCTAAATGAATATCATCCCCGTACTGACGGGCAATTATGGCAGCTTAATTATAAGCAGTTTCATTTTTTTAATAATTTTGAGCTGGCCGAATTAATAAACAAACTTATCAGAATCAGTACTGGAGACAATCTGAGCAAAGATGTGCTTGCCAACCTTACGTTAAAAGAATTGCTGATCAGACTCATGCAAATGCAAAATATGCAGGAAATAAGGTTAGATATGAAGTCAATGGCAGGCAGTAACAGGTTTGCGTATGTTTTACAGTATATTAAGTCACATCTTACAGAAAAATTAACTGTTGATATCTTATCAAGGCTGGCACTTATGAGCCGGGCAAGTTTTTTCAGAGCTTTTAAGGCTGAACTTGGAATGTCACCTGTTGAATATATTATCAGGCAAAGGCTTGAGCTTGCTAAACAACACATGCAAAACCCGTATAATAGTATTTCAGAGGCGTGTTTTAAAGCAGGCTTTCAAGACCTGAACTACTTTTGCCGGGCTTTTAAAAAAGTACAGGGTAGTACTCCAGTTATTTTCAGAAACAGTTTTATGAAATCTACTGTAGAAAGGCGCTAAATCCCTGCCTGAGCTTTGGCTATAGTAGATGCTACCTCCTCTTTTTTATTCACATCAATTTCAAGTACCAAAGCTGAATCTTTATAGCCCTCTGCGATATCACTTATCTTATCAGTTTTTCTGACAGTTATAACAGCATTCCAACCTTTTGAAAGAATTAATTTTGGAAGTTCACGGCCAAAGCCGGTAGAACAGCCAGTTATAAATCAGACTGGTTTTTTAGTATTTTCCATTCTCTAATTAGTATGAAGATGATCTGAATGTTCTCTGAAGTTATCCGGTAAAATTACTCGTTTGAGAAATAGAATCAATGTAAAAAAGAATTGTCTGTG
>JANLVJ010000081.1:0-3873 GCA_031363945.1 bacterium
GGCACGTTAATAATGGAGATGTCTTTCTCATTCCTGATTCGGCAAACCTGATTTCAGGCCCCAAAAATCTGGCAGGCTTTGATTACCAGTATTTTGAAGGAATTCATCAGGTTTTTTATCAGTGTACTTTATCGGCAGGTGAATTTATACCCCTTCCTGCCAGACATTCTTTGCGTTCCTGGGCATTTGGTTTACAGGCAGTCTGCGGTCAAATCATTGGTAATTACATCACTGATGTATCTGCTGCTGCATTTTTGACTGCCATGATCGCTGGGTTAAGAACAAATTTACCACCTCAGTTATACACCGCATTTAGCCGAACCGGTACAGTGCATATTATCAGTATTTCTGGCATGCATGTACAAATTGTCTATTTCTTGCTTGGTGGGTTGATCTTTTTGATAAGAAAAACTAAAAACAGGGGTTTGATTTTATTCAGAAAACTTTTTCTGACCGTCCTTATCTGGATTTATGCAATGATCAGCGGTTTCTCTCCTGCGGTTTGCCGTTGCGCCCTGGCCATTACCCTGTTGATCTTTACTGAAAATATGGATAGAAAAGTTGCGGGTCCGCTTATGCTATCTCTTTCAGCATTTCTTATGTTGCTTTATCAGCCCTGGCTCCTGGCAGATATGGGATTTCAGCTTTCTTATATGGCTGTTGCAGGCCTGCATTTATTTCAGTCTACCATCAGACAGCTGATCTATTTCAATCATCGTCTGCTAAGAGAAATCTGGAATCTTTGTGCTACATCTATTGCAGCTCAACTACTTACATTCCCGCTATGCCTGTATTATTTTCATCAGTTTCCTGTTTACTTTTTACTCGCCAATCTGTTGATCATACCCTTAACAGGCCTTATATTATATATAGGTCTGGCTCTTGTGACATTTTCGTTTATCCCTGTTATAGGAAGAATGATAGCAAGCCTGTATCATATCCTGTATCTATTAATGAACTACCTGCTCAATAAAATTTCTACTTTGCCTGGGGCGGTTATTGATAATATATATCCAGATATAATGACAGTTATACTAATCATGATGGGAGTTTTTCTAGTTCTCAGGTATCTAGAATTTAAAGAAATAACCACCTTGAAACCATTGATGGTTGTGGTTAGTCTGCTTCTGGCTGAAAACTTCTATTTTACCCTCTATCACCTTAAGCAGCATGAAATAGTATTCGTTAATTCAAAAGAGCCTATTGGAATTTGTATTCTGGATGGCACCCAGGCATTCATTATCAATCCCAACCTTCCTGATTCAACTGTTTACCAACGTGTATTCAGGCCTACTCTGGCTAGCCGGGGAATACAGCAGGTCGTGTTAGTTAATTCAAATTTTAAAAATGACCACCTGTTGATAAATTCAAACATGATCAGTTTTTATTCGGCAGAATTAATGATTCTTAAAACCCGGCTTAGTAAAAATACCGTAGGTTCTGGTAGCCCCGACAAGAAATGGAAATATTTAACCAACACCAAGAAAAACAGAATCCGATTACTTTATATTACTAATTTCAGGGCTGGCGATTCAGGAGAAATTAATTATTTCGATCCAACTTTAATAATTGCTGGTAGCAATATGAGAAGGGCGATACTTGTAAGCCTTTATGCATTTACTGATAAAAAATCCTGGCCTATGTATTCTGTAAATAACCAGGGAGCATTAGCAATTACGTTAAAATGAATAAGCCCATAAGACTGGAAAAATTTTTAATTTCGAATTAATGAAATCAATACAAATCCTTTTATTTGGCTACCTTACATTACTTGGTGTAGGTATTTCGGCCCAATCCAAAACGGCCTTTGAAGGCAAATTACTTTATCATATTAGCTACCCTGATACTTCAGAGAACAGTACGGTAAGCGGTTATGCTTTTCCAAAAGAATTAACTGTGTTTTCAAAAGGCCCACAACTTAAAGTAGAGATAGTCAGTCTATATGTTCACAGCACTGATTTTACCAACTTTAATCTTCGGAAAACGCTGAGTTACCTAGAATTGCCAGCAAAAAAAGTAAGTATTGAATCAAATTTAGACAGCCTTATCTATCTGGCATACCAAAGAACGCCCAATCATCTTGAAAAAACCACTATTACCCGCATTATCCAAGGGCATACCTGTTTAAAACTGATTGCACACTTCGACAATAAAGCCATTCAGGATGCAGCCATCTATTACACTCCCGATTTCACTTTCTTACCAACCATTTACACTTTAGCCTTTAACAGTGTTCCGGGTCTGATTATGGAAATCAGTGAGAATTATCAAGGTGTCAATATGCAGATTAAAATAAAGAACCTTGAGCAAAGCCAGCTTCAACCTTCCGTTTTTATTCAGCCTTCCGGATTTAAATTAACCCCCGTTACCCAGTTGTTCAATACCTTGGCAAAGCCTTACTAATATGTAACTGCCCCCAAAAAGTATCGACTTTTTTGAAGGGCAGTCAAACTATAAACTTTTTTTAATACCTTCAATCCAACTCTTGAATAGCTTTTCTTCTACTGCACATACCAGACCGGCATGCTTTTCCCAATCAGGTGAAAATTGCCTGAGTTGAACAATCATTTCCTGTAAATGTCCCTCTTCTTCGAGTATGATTGACTTAACAGTAACCTTACTTCCCTGAAGTGTGAGTTCACACTGATAAACCGGATATAGCATATCAGCACGTAATTCTATAGCATAGGTTACAAGCAGGTAACTGGCAAAACGCAGGGCAGAGCCGTTTAGGTCGAGTGTCTTTTTAAGATACCTGCTCACATAAACATCAAGAAGATTCAAGTAAGTATAACTATGACCCGGAGCCAGTAAATAGTCTTCAGAATAATCTGGACATGCGTCAAAACCCAGTTTTTCAATTTGCTTTTTTAAATAATAGGCGTGACGGGCTTCTTCAGCTGCATGCTTTAAGATCATCAGGTTAACAGAAATGGTATTTTCAGAGGCAGAAATCTTTCTTGCGCCAGTGTTTTCAAGAAAAGAAAGAGAATTTAACCACTTTGCATGTAATGTATTATCGGCAACTATTTTTTTTAAAAGATCTTCCATAGATTTAAATTGTATTTAATGCTTCCTGAATCTTTTCATAGATATAATCCAGGTCTTCGATGCTTACACAATACGGTGGCATGATATAGATAACATTCCCGAGGGGTCTGAGAAGAATTCCCTTCTCCAGAAAAAAATGATAGATTTTATTGCGAAGATCATGAAAATAAGAGGTCTGTTCACCTGTATTCCAGTCAAAGGCAATGATGGTTCCAAGGTGGCGTAAGTTGCTGACTTTAGGATGACCACTGATTTCCTGGGCAAAAGCTGCATGCTTTTGAGAAATTATTGAAATATTTTGTTGAGAACTGCGCTTCAGCAACAATTCAAGACTAGCAATGGCCGCTGAGCAGGCAAGTGGATTGGCCGTATATGAATGACCATGAAAAAACGTTTTACCCTTGTCATCAGACAGGAATGCATCATAAATAGACGATGTACAAGTTGTTGCACCCATTGGCATAGTGCCACCCGTAATACCTTTCGATAAACAGATTATATCTGGTTTCTGAATCAGGTGATCAACGGCAAAAAGTTTACCAGTTCTCCCAAAACCTGTCATAACCTCATCTGCAATTGTTAAAATTCCCTTTTTACGGCAAATTTCGAGCATCTGGTTCAATGTCTCTGGTTGGTACATATGCATGCCCCCAGACCCCTGAATGAGGGGTTCAAAAATAAAGGCCGCCACAGAATCATCAAGCTGAGCCTCAAAAATCACCTGTTCTTCGCGGGTTACAGGAATATCGATGAACTCAACGTGAAAGAGTAGTTCATTATAGGGAGCAGTAAAAGTGCTTCTGGCACTTACTGACATCGAAC